>NZ_CP065511.1:0-732500 GCF_022811925.1 Cytobacillus oceanisediminis
GGCATTCTCAAGGACGCTCTCTTCTGTCGCTGCAAACAGTCCGTCGCCTTCTTTCCGCAGGCTTTCAGGATTTTGGGCATACATAATGCCCAGTCTCGCTGTTTCACCTGCTTCTCCTGTAATCACACCATCTTCACTCACTGTAAAGCGGTCACTGGAGAGCTGAATCCGTTCACCCGCATCATCCAGAATATATAATCCGCTCGCTGTCGTTAAGTAGCCCCCGCCGTCAATGGTAAAATTCCCATTCCTAGTATAGCGCGGCTCGCCATCAATACCTGCTGCAGCATAAAAGACGGACCCTCTTAAGCCAGTATCCGGATTAACAGGCAGATTAAGATCAAGCAACGCCAGGTCCGTATTCATTCCTGTTTCCTTCATATCTCCCTGCATGAAAGACGGAAGTGTCTCCTGCATATAAACCCCTGTAGTCAACCTGCCGACTTCCCCATTGAAAGGAAGGTTTAGTCCATTTTCAGTCGGCACGGTCTGCTGGCCCATGCGCTGTAGAAGCATCTCCGGAAAAGCTCTCAAGCTCGTCTGATCTGCTTTAAAGCCGGGCGTATTGGCATTGGCCATATTATTTGTCAGCACTTCTGTCCTCCGCTGCTGCGCCAGCATCCCGGAAGCAGCCGTGTAGAAACCTCTAAACATCTTTAATCACCTCTAAATTGCAATTCCGAACATCTATTTACCTCTATTATAAGAAACTTTCCGACAATAAACATTAAAAATTTGAAGAATTGAGTCAGATTTTGAAAAAAGCTGTACCTTTTTTTAATCGGCTGGAATGGGAGAAAGTTTACTAATGAAATTCACTTATTGATATCGGTCAGATTGACTTGCATATCGGTCAGATTTCATTTTTATCGGTCACTTTTTTCATATATCGGCCAGATTACAATTTTATCGGTTAATTTATAAATATATCGGTCACTTCGCGCCAAAACAGCGTTTGAGCTGTTCCCAAAAGAAAAACCCGCCAAAAGACGGGTTCCTCACGATTATACAAACTTCTTCTTCGGAAGCTTATCAATATTATCAAGCATGATGCCAGTTCCAACGGCAACGCAGTCCATCGGGTTTTCAGCAATTAAGACAGGGACTTTCAGCTCTTCAGCCAAAAGCTGGTCGATTCCGTGAAGAAGGGCGCCGCCTCCTGTTAAAATAACCCCGCGGTCAATGATGTCTGCAGACAGTTCAGGCGGAGTGCGTTCCAGCACGCTTTTAGCCGCCTGTACTATGACATCGACGGATTCTGCCAAAGCACCCTGAACTTCTTCGGAACGAACTGTAATGGTTCTTGGAAGACCTGACACCATGTCACGGCCGCGGATTTCCATTTCCTCATTTTTGCCTCCAGGGAATACGGTCCCAATGGTTACTTTAATATTTTCGGCCGTTCTTTCGCCGATTAGAAGCTTGTACTCTTTTTTGATATATTGAAGAATTTCATTGTCAAATTTATCACCGGCCATCTTTATGGATGAAGACGTAACAATGTCTCCCATTGATAAAACCGCCACGTCTGTTGTACCGCCACCGATATCGACAACCATGTTTCCGCTCGGCTGGAAGATATCCATGCCTGCTCCGATTGCCGCAACTTTTGGTTCTTCTTCAAGATATACTTTTTTGCCGCCGCTTTTTTCAGCAGCTTCCCTAATCGCCTTCTGCTCAACACCTGTAACATTTGTGGGGCAGCAGATTAAAATGCGCGGCTTTGATAAGAAGCCTTTAACATTCAGTTTGTTGATAAAATGCTTCAGCATCGCTTCTGTCACATCAAAGTCGGCAATAACCCCGTCTTTTAACGGGCGGATTGCCACAATGTTCCCTGGCGTACGTCCGACCATGCGGCGCGCCTCTTCACCTACGGCCAGTACTTTGTTTGTATTTTTATCAATTGCCACTACAGATGGTTCATTCAGCACAATTCCGCGACCTTTAACGTGGATTAGCACGTTGGCAGTTCCTAAATCAATCCCAATATCCCTAGCAAACATTTCTTTTTTCCTCCTTGCAAAATGGCCAGCTTCTGTCCGCACCTTTGAAGGCTCTCTCTATTTAGGCATTCTTAAAGCGAACTTCGCTTATTAATTTTTTAGTTAGATGTTCAAGTCATTATTCGTAACAGCAGTTTAAGCCACGCAAAAAAATCAGTTCTTTTTAAAAAGAAATGATTTTGCCCGGCGTTCTCTTTAGGAGTCCTAGTCTTTACGAACCAAGTTCTATCCTAATTTTATATTTTAACACATTCCTTGTGAAAGCAGTAACATTTTGACAGATTTTGTGAGACTTTTTAAGGGTTTTTGTCGAAATGGGGAAATTGATGCAGGCGACTTAGGAAGGGGCTTAAATCCATATAGCAAAGCCTTGGATCAGGCCATGGAAACAGCTTATGATCTTTTAGCCCCCGGAGCCGCATGAAGGTTCATCTTGTACAGCAAAAGAAAAATTGCCATGACACAGCTAAAAACGGCAGCCTTTAGCCTTCGACGCCTTTATCAGCGCCTTTTGATTCTTTTCATTTAACTGGCTCTTCTTCCATTTCCTCTTTTTTGTATTTCATTTTAGTGGCTTCACCGCCGCGCAGATGGCGGATCGATTTATGATAATCCAGGATTTCCTTTACTTCGTTTGCCAGTTCAGGATTGATTTCAGGTAATCTTTCCGTCAAGTCTTTATGGACTGTACTTTTGGATACGCCAAACTCCTTCGCGATTACGCGAACCGTTTTTTTCGTCTCCACGATATACTTTCCAATCTTGATAGTTCTCTCTTTGATGTAATCGTGCACACCACTCGCCCTCCCCGATTTGGATGTGAGAAGTGTGAAATGAGACTCGCTTTCTGTCTGGTCTTTAACTGTATTCCGCATGGATTCCTGATTAAATGAACTTAATCGTGCATGCGCCTGAAAGGCTTGCTTTCAGCTTGCGATAATTAAACATGTCCTCAACATATTCATTAGTTTTAGTAAAACGATCCCTCACCTCATACATTCTCTTTGTAAGGTTTGTAACAGTTTATTAGCTTGGTTGAGGTAATATGCACGAAAAACTCAATAGGGACAAGGTTTTGTGTAAATTTTTTGAAAATAGGACATCTGGAGGCCAAAAATTAGAAATGTTTTCAAAAAATTCTTTGGGGTATTTGAAAATTAAGCAGTCTAAAGACCAGTGAAAACCTTCCTAATTTTAATTGTTCCATCGATAAGACTCGGGACTTTTCCCGCAGATTCGACAAAATCCTTCATTGCCGGGTAATTCATTTCGAAGTCAACAAACAATTTCTTTAGCAGCAGATAATTGCATATATCTAGGAATTACAGAGCGGATTGAACTATATACATTTTCGGAAACAAGGGTAAAGAGCCAGGAACTCCTCCCTATTGTGGAGCAGATATTTATACCGTACTATTTTTTTCAGAAAACAATTCATTTTATTGGTTATGAAACCACAATATTCCAACAGATAGGATGAACATAGTATGCAAACACGCAAGGAAAGGATTCTAAATGATAAAAGAAAGAAGATAAAAGCAAGAGGAATGACGGCAGCCAGCACTGTTTTTGCTGCAGTAATCGCATCCGCCGGTTTCAGCGCTTCAGCAAAAGAAGCTCAGGCATTGACGGGCTCCTACAAAGTGAAGCAGGGAGATACTTTATATAAAATCTCAAGGGAACATGATATGACTGTAAAAGAATTGAAAGCGGTTAACCACCTTAAGTCTGACACCATCCATCCAGGCCAATCACTGGAGGTCCGGACTGAGCGCCATACAGAAGAACCCTTTAATAATGAGACAGCTGTTTATACCGTTGTGCCAGGAGATACACTATGGGGAATCGCAAAGCGCTACCGCATGAATGTCAATGAATTGAAAACATTGAACAAGTTAAAAAGTGATATGGTACTCATTAATCAGAAATTGACCATTAAAGGTGATATTTCCAGAACAAAGGCAATCATCACCGGTGCGGCAGACAATTTTACGGTGGAATTTAAAAACGGGGATGACTATTTTACATTGAAGGTTCCGTATGGAACAGCACAGTCCTATCAAAAAAGTTCAGGAAAAGAAGTCCTCGTGGTTTATAAGGACGATGCTCTGATCAATATTAAATAAAGGTATGGAAAGCCGCATTCAGCCGGCTTTCCATGGTTAAATCACATCGCCCACCCGCTCATCAACATTCCAACCATAGACTTATGAAGCTCAAAAATGCAGTGATCTCATTTGGCTGTCAGTTGCTTTAATCAATTCCCCCCAGGTTTTATAGCCCCTCAGCTGAAACTGAAAGAGCAATTCAACAAATAAGTAAGCGGCAGTTAAAGCATCCCCTTCTGCACTATGGCGGTCATATATGCGGGTGCCGAATGCCATGGCATATCTCTCAAGGTCGCGCATATCATAGGACGGGGCGATAAAGCCAATCAAATCCAGCGTGTCAATGGTCAGGAAATTTTTTAAAGCAAGCTTTTCGCGCTTAAATTCGCTTTTGATAGCAAGTGCATCAAAGCCTACATAATGGCCAACCAGGCATACAGCTTCCCTTGATTCGATATAGTCAAAAAAGCTCTGAATAGCATCCAAAGCCTGTGGAGCATCTTTTACCAGCTCATCGGAAATAGAGGTTAATTCTTTTATTTCCCGAGAAATTTGTCGTTTTGGGTTAACATATGTCTGAAAAAGGTCCTTTTCCTGCACTTGAAATCCTTTTACCGGGACGGCGCCAATCTCAATGATCCGGTCTGCCGCAGAAACTTGAAATCCTGTAGTTTCAGTGTCAAATACAATAAAATTCAGGTCTTCAAGCGGCGTTGATAACGGAATTTTTTCATATGTTAAGGAACATGTCACATTTTTTCTGAGAAAAAACATACCAGCCTCCTTTCAGAGCTATATAGAGAATCCAGCAATTGCCTGGCTCTGCAGCTCCCTTAATGTCTTTAAGCTTAGAATCAATTCCTCTTTTTCGCGGGTAGACATTCTTGTAAATGAGACAACGGAAGAGAGAGCGGCACCTGATTTTTTCTGCTGCCAGCGCTGGTTGACATACAATGTCATAATAGTGCTTACTGCTTCCTTCAAATCGTGTGCAAACTCCTTTGAGAATACCTGCTTCTCCTGCAGGAAATCTATTTTTCCCAGTGGTGTGCCTGATAGTTTTCCATGCATAAGTGACAGTATCTGCAGACTATGGTGATAGGGAAATAGAACCTCTTTTTTCATATCCATGTTTTTTCGATGCAGCTTGAATAGGAACCGGATCGGCTGATCCAGGGTGGGGATGGCATGTTCTTTTTCCAGCTGTGCCAGCCGGTATAAAAATATTCTGGACCTTTTAATCTGCCCTGCAGCCTGTGCTTCAAATTTCGCATGCAGCCCTTCACTCCCCGCAATTAGCCGATAGGAGAAGAAGTTTTGCGCTAATAATAAATTGTCATTTGTTGAATGGAGCATCCATGTCCGCAGCCTCTCTTCCCATACTGTCAGTGAGCCGCGCCATTTTTGTTCACTGCACATCATGAGCCCTTTGCAGCGTGCATAGCCAGCTGCTTCCATATTAGAGGTGATTCTTTTTCCCAGCTCTTCAAAAAATGCCGAGGCATCTTCTGAATGACTCTCATAAACCAGGAAATGGTCCTGATCTGTGAGCATGAACTGTTCTCCACGGCCGCTTGAGCCCATTTGATAGAAAACAAATTCGCATGGCTGCTGCAAACCTTTTTCTCTCAGTTCAGAAATAGATAGAGCTATAATTCTGCCTGCCAGGCGATCGTATAGCTTTGTAATGATTTCAAGCATTTTTAATATGGGAACACGGTCCCTTATTAAAGAATCAATAATATCATAGATGCCGGTTTTGATTTGCGGAAGACTGTCCCGGTCGGCTTTTTCTATTTTTTGAACTGTCTTCATCACATTCTCGTTTTTCTTTCTCAGCAAATCTGATAGTGTCACAATCCCCGCCACCTTGGAATCTTCCATGACAGGCAGGTGTTTGACGCCCTTTAACAGAATCAGTGAAAGGGCGTCATAGTAATACGCAAACCTTGATATCGTGACTGGGTTTTCTGTCATAATGGTTCTTGCTTGAGATGATAAATCTGCACCTTTAGCAGCGACTCTTTCCACTATGTCTCTTTCCGTAATAATCCCTTTTAAGCAATCATTCTCTGCAACAAGGACCGAACTAATTTTCCTATTATGCATTAATTTTGCGGCTTCCTGAATGGTTGCAGCTGGACTGACTGCAGCTGCCTCACTGCTCATGACATCCTGAACCCTGATCATGAATGCATCATTTTCTCCATAATCTGTCGCGCGCTTTACCTGTTCTGCAAGAGAAGCGTAAACATCTTTCAATCTGATGGCTACCTGCGCCAGCAAGTAATCATGAACAGCAGGGTCATCCCATCTTTTTCTCACCACTTCAAACGGAATGAACATCGCTCTTACCTCACTGGAGGCTTTGACTTCGACCATTGACTCTGTTTCGATCTGTTTGGAAACACCCAGGAAATCGGCGAGGCTGGAAAATCCAATCATTTCCCCTGCCTGGACTACTTCAAGCACTTCTTCCCTCCCACTGTGTTCATTCTTCACTAAAACCTCTGAAAGACCTTCTAATATGAGCAGAAGGCCTTCACGCGGTTTATCTTTTTTCAGGATAATGCCATTTTTTCCATAGCGGCGGACTTCACACAAAGATAGAAGTGAAAGGGCTGTGTCAGATTCCACCCCCTGAAAAAAGGGGTGAAACCGCACAGCCTCCAAATGGTATAGGTTATACAGATTTTGATCCATCATCGTTCATCCATACTTCACCATCTTTATATACCATTTGCTCCGGATAGCGAAGATCCATAACTTCCTCCTGAATTTTTTGTGAAGGGGCAGCTGTCATAAGAGATACAATGATATTAGCTGCAAATGCAGCAGCGGCACCAAACACACCAGCACCTGTATCAATAATACCCAGGATTGTATAGCCGCCATATTTAGATGCAAAGATGTACGCCAAAGTTACACCTAATCCCACCAGCAAGCCGGCAATAACCCCCTGTGAGTTTGAACGCTTCCACCAGACACCCAGAACAAGTGCTGGGAAGAATGTTCCTGTCGCAAGCGCAAATGCCCAGGCAACAATTTGCGTAATCGCTCCTGGAGGGTTAAGTGCGATAATGCCTGCCAAAAGAGTGGCGATAACAATGGACCAGCGTGCAACAGAAAGACGAGTCTTTTCAGTTGAATTCGGTCTTAGCACCCGGTAAAAGATATCGTGGGCAAAGGCAGAAGAAATCGCTATCATCAAACCTCCGGCAGTTGATAATGCAGCAGCCATTGCCCCTGCTGCCACCAAACCGATGACAAACATGCCAAGATTGGCAATCTCAGGTGTCGCCATAACGACAATATCGTTCGAGATAATTAGTTCATTCCATTGAAGGACGCCGTCGCCATTGCCATCCGCTACTTGCAGCTTGCCTGTATCAACCCATGTCTTCGTCCAGGCAGGCAGTTCCGTAATTTTGCTGCCGGCAACCTGTGTCATAAGAATAAAGCGGGAGAATGCTGCGTATGCAGGTGCAGACAGATAAAGCAAGCCGATGAACAGCAATGCCCAGGCTCCAGACCAGCGTGCTGCTTTCATCGTGGATACCGTATAGAAACGGACAATTACGTGCGGAAGTCCGGCTGTACCAGCCATCAGTGTAAACATAAGGGCTAGAAATTGCCATTTTGTTCCATTTGTAAATGGCGCAAAATATTCAGAGATTCCAAGCTCCCGGTCGAGTTCACCCATTTTGCCGACAAGCTCTCCATAGGAAAGCCATGGCGCCGGGTTTCCTGTAATTTGAAGGGACATGAATACGACTGGAATGATATAAGCGATAATCAAAATGACATACTGAGCAACCTGCGTCCAAGTAATCCCCTTCATGCCGCCGAATGCAGCATAAAAGGCAATAAGCACGACGCCGATCATGGTTCCAAGCTTCGCATCAATTTCGAACAGGCGGCCGATAACCACTCCCGAACCGGAAAGCTGTCCGATCGAATAGGTGAAGCTGATGATGATTGTACAAAGGGCTGCAATCACACGGGCAGTGTGGCTGTCAAACCGGTCACCAATGAATTCAGGAACCGTGTAGCGGCCGTATTTCCGCAGCTGTGGTGCCAATAGGAATGTTAAGAGCAGGTAACCGCCCGTCCAGCCCATAATATAGGCAAGACCATCATAGCCCAGGAGCATGATCGTTCCCGCCATCCCGATAAAGGAAGCGGCACTCATCCAGTCTGCGCCTATCGCCATTCCATTAAAGACTGGCGGCACCCCGCGGCCAGCAACATAAAACTCCGATGTCTCTTTTGCCTTATTATAAATGGCTATGCCAATATACAAAGCAAATGTAGCTAAAATAATGGATAATGAGACCAAAAATTGCGTATCCAAAGACATCCCCCTTTTTTACGGACAAATTTTTAATGACGCCCCTTTTATCTCTGTTTATAGCGGCGGCTTGAACAGCCGCTCATTTTTCGTTAATTAATGATCAAGAACTTTCCCTGAACTGATTTGTTCATTTTTGTTTTCATCAATTCCATATTTCCGGTCAATGGCATCTCCCATTTTGGCATTAACGAACAGCAGAATGATAAAGGTTAGTACAGCTCCCTGTGCGCCCATAAAGTAATGGAATGGAAATCCGTTAATCGTAATATCGCTTAATGGTTCTGCAAAAAAGACCACGCCAAAAGAGGCAAGAAATCCAATAGCAAAATAAATGATCATATTCCGAGTTTTTTCGCGGAAATAACTGTCCGCTACTTTTTTATCAATTTTTTTCAAAACTCCACCCCCGGTAAAAAATGATAAATCCGCAACTCTTAATTTTGATTAACAGACTTAATTGTCAGGAATCACTCCTTTATTGGATATATGCAGCTGAATCGCTGCTATTTCACCGGATCCGTTATCCGGACCCGGACAAAACCATTACCTTAAACTGAAAATAAATTTGACTGTATCCATGAAAGGCGCGGGAACAAGAATGATTTGAACGAGGAAGTAAGCAAAGATTGATAGAAATGGAACTGCCAGGAAGATCGGCCTTTTCTTTCTTAAAGCAAGAAAAAGGCAAATACCTGTAATGATCATCATAGACACTAACGTAAGCAATTTGGTTCCCCCTTTTTAGAAAGCGCTGTCATTTTTTTACTGCTTTCCGCTTTAAGTTTTAAAATAGGCAACTGAGTTGTTTTCTGACTTCACTTAATTTTAAGAAAATTCATACTTTATTATGTACAAAAATCATTTCCAGGTCAAGTACATGCTGGAAATATATTTAATTTTTTTAAAAGCGACCCTTTGCTCCGTTGATACTTAAGGGTTTTATTCAATAAGCATGGTTGGCAGAAACTTTAGGGCATTAGAGGAAAACACTATAGTGATAATAAAAACTGCGCAAAAAAAGAGCCTGTCCGGCTCTTAATCCAATTCTTTGATGATAAGAGTAATTGCCTCCAGCAAATCCGCATCAGACCAGCTTGCCATGCTCTTTTTGCCTGCTGCTGCCAGTGCGTGGGAAGCAGGAATATGTACAAAACCCGCCGGTACTTCAGTGTTTGTGGATTTCAGCAGATGAAGCACAGAATACATAACATTATTGCATAGATAAGTCCCCGCTGTGTTTGAGATGGATGCAGGATATCCCGCTTCTTTAAGTCTATTAACCATCCGGCGGATCGGAAGGGTTGAAAAATAGCCATCGGGACCATTTTCCTCTATCAGTTTGTCTTCAGGGGCGACTCCGCTATTGTCCGGCTCCCCATCCTGGCAATTGATTGCAATTCTTTCCGGTGTGATTGCTGTACGGCCAGCTGCCAGCCCGAGAGAAATCACTGCATCCGGTTTTTTCTCCATTACTTCCTCTGCTATTTTCTTAGGTGCAAGATTAAAATCCACCGGCAAAAGGTGTCCCATAATTTCATAGTTTCCAACTGCTTTGCCATCTAATGCATTCACAATCTTTTCCGTCGGATTAATCGGAAAATCAAGAAAAGGTTCGAATCCGGTTAATAGCAGTTTCTTCATACTTTCTCCCCCTATATAACTCTTCGTTTTTCGAAGTATTATACAGGATAATGGCAGAATTGTCGAAAAAATGTTGATTCGACAAGAATTTAGTGGTTCCTTTCACAAGAAAAGCGGAAGCGCCTTGCCCGCCCCCGACACCTCGAGGGGTAGGCTGCTTGCGCTAGACAGTTATCAAACTTCAGGATTCATAAATTCTGTCAAAAAAAGAGCCTGCCATTACGGCAGACTCCCTATCATTATGCGTCAGTTGATTCAGTTGCAGTGTCTTCTTCAACTTGGTCGTCAGTTTGACCTTCGTCTTCAGAAGTTCCAGCTGGGTCTTCTTCTGTATCAGCAGACTCGTCTTCTTCCGTATTTCCGGCATTTTCATCTGCAGATTCTTCAGCAGAACCTTCGTCTTCCGTTTTGCCAGACTCTTCAGTTGACTTGTCCTCAGAAGGAGCAGCTTCGTCGTTTTCTTCAGTTGCACCGCTGTTTTCTTCTGCATTTGCTTTGTCAGTTGTGTCTAACTCCTGTAAAGAGCTAAGCGGCTTATTGAAGTAATCAAGTGGATTGACCGGCATCCCGTCTTTGCGGATTTCAAAGTGTACATGTACGCCTGCTTCTTCATTAAACAAGCTTTCGCCTGCCTTAGCAAGGGCATCACCTTGTTCTACCTGGTCGCCAACCTCAACATTCATCTCTGTAACAGATTGATATTGTGTTACAATTCCTTTGTCATGCTCCACTTCAATGACATTGCCCAACAGTGAATCTTCTTCTACCTTTGTTACTTTTCCGCTTAATGCAGCAAGGACATCAAAAGTTTCTCCATCCTTTGTAGTAATATCAATACCTGTGTTCGGATGGTATGTGTTATTGTAAAATACTAGAGCAGCTTCCTGTTCTTCAGCCTTGCCGTCATAGTCATAGAATTGTTTTTGAATGACAGCTGAGTCTGGATCTTTGACAGGCATTACGAAGTTTTCCATTGCGCGGTTAACTTCCAATGCTGGCTCGTCGTACTTTTTGCCGGTAATATCAGTGGCTTCGTAATCGTAGCTGTCAGTGTCTGTAGTGTTGTCGCTTGTCTGATACCAAAGAACACCGGTTAAAATGATTGCTGCACTTGCAATGTAGATAGCTGGGAATGCCCACCGCTTCTTCATAAAGCGTTTAAAGCTGGAATCTTGAGAAGATCGTTTCTTTTCTTCCTCTCTCATTTATCATCACCTCAGCAATCAGTCTGAACAGATTGAGAGGATTATATACATTTCTAAAAAAAAATTTTTTGGGCTTATTTTTCGACAAAGGCTTTCGGATTATTCATGATTGGGAAAAAATTTTAAAAGGAGTTACTGAAAGATGTTTAAGTGGATAATACGGGTGCTTCCTTTCCTTTATATGGCGCTTATTTGGGTCCTGTCCAGCATGCCGGCAGATGCAGTGGTGGAGCTGCCGGATTTGGCGGTGGACCGTTTTATAAAAGAATCTATGCATCTGATTGAGTTTGGTATTTTGTATGTTCTTCTGGTTTTGGCTGCTTTAACTGCATTTAAAGTGACGCCGGGAGTGAATATTTTATTGGCCGTATTGGCGTGCTTTTACGGGATTCTCGATGAAATTCATCAATCATTTGTTCCTTATCGGTCTGCTACTTTGATTGACGCTGTCAAGGATATTACCGGTGTGCTTGTGTGCTGGTATTTGATCAGCCGGGCTCTTTTTTATAGAAAGTTTAAAAAGATTGGTAAGTTTCTTGGTTTTTTTAAAAAAGCAAATTGAAAGAGCTGATTCAATGAACCAGCTCTTTTTCCTTATTTCTTAGCCGTGACTTTCGTCAGCAGCTGATCAGAAGCGGCAATTTCTACCCCTTTATAATAGTGGGCAACGATTTCTTTGTAGTTCTTTCCTTCAGCTGCCATGCCGTTTGCGCCGTATTGGCTCATGCCGACCCCATGGCCGTAGCCCTGGGTATTGATGATGATATTGTCTCCTTTGCGTTCCCAGGTAAAGTCTGTTGATTTCAGGCCCAGTTTCTCCCGGATGTCTTTACCGCTGACGACTTTTCCGTTAATTTCCACTTTCGAGACCCGCTGGCCGGCCGTGCGCTCGGTCACGTTTCCGATCGTGCTATCATTAGGAAGCTTCACACCCAATTTCCTTTCAAAATCCTGAACGGTGAATACCTCTCTGCCGTTAAACTTCGGAGACTGAAGGTCCCATTTGCTTTCTACACTTTTTAAGTAAGGAACGGAATTTGGCCAGATGGCTTCAGAGTTTTCAGTAAAGCCATTGCTTGTTGAAAAGAAGGAAGCTGTAATCGGTGAGCCGTCGAAGGTGAGGATCTGGCCTTGCGTTTTTGTAACGGCTTCTCTTACCTTTTCGATTTTCCAATTATAATCTTGTTTCCATTGCTGCCTCAGTTCCTCATCATTTTTATATACCTGATGGGTTACTGTATCGTAAACCAATGCTCCCTCAGGAAGTTCAACGCTATCTTTATTCATTAACTGCTTCACAATAAATGTCCTTGCTGCCAATGCCTGAGCCTTCAAAGCTTCTTCTTCAAACTCAGCCGGCATTTCCGATGCTACTACTCCGACGATATACTCTTCAAGCGGAACCGTCTCCAGCTTTTTCTGTGCAAGGCGGTAGACCCCTACTTCTATGGCTGGCCCTTGAGGTATTTCTGCCGCCGTCTCTGTTTTGGTCTCATTCTTTAGCTCCTCGCCAAGCTTCCCGCTGACTTTCCCTTCTGTAAAGGGAATCACAAGCAGGGCAGGAACGATGAGCGTGACGGAAAACAACAGTGTGGCTAGTACGATGAAAGGTTTGAATTTTGTCATGTTTTAAGCCTCCATAGCAAATAAATAATTCGAACTCATTTCATGTTTATGGCTATGGACTTGCTAATATGACAACTTAATGAACCGGAATGCCATTTATCCAATTTATGCTTTACTGCCGCGGAAAAATTCGATAAAAGCTTTTGAGACGGAGAGATCCAGTGAACTTTCATTAAATACAAGCCATGTTTTCCGGTAAAGCTTTTCACCCTTGAAGCTTAATTCCCATGTGTTTAAATCTGTGCAGCCTTTAAGGCAAATTTCCGGCAGGATTCCATAACCCAGCCCATTCAGAACCATTTCACGGCATGTATCGATAATATCTACTTCCATTGTAATATTAGGAGGGAGGTCGAAGTTTTCCTTCCACCAAAGATCGATTATATTTTTTAAGGATGGATCGGTGTTATAATCTATTCTCGGCAGATATGGAAGCTGTTCTAAATCGATTTTATCTTTTGAAGCAAGGAAGATTCTCTCTTCATCTATTAATATTTTTGGCCCCTTCCAATCATAAGGGTCACGGACGATGCCAATATTCGCTTCTTCTTTATGAACCATTTGGATGACCTCATAGCTGAAGCCGGTCTTTAATTTCAGGTCTACCTGTGGATATTGAATTAGAAATGCAGCCAGTATTTCAGGCAAGTTATATCTGGCATACGTTTGCGAGACTCCAAGCCTTAATGCTCCTTTTACTTCACCATCCATGCTGCTGAGAAAGTCCTTCGTTTCCCTTAGCTGATGAATCATCCTATTGGCATATTCCACTAAATATTCCCCTTCAGATGTAAAATCCACTCCTCTCTTTCTTCGTGATAGGATTTTTACAGCAAATTCTTTTTCCAGCTGTTGAATCCTGTACGTTAATGAAGGCTGCGAGATATACAACTGTTCCGCAGCTTTCGTAATATTCCGTTCTTTATGGATCGTCTGCAGGATGAGCCAATCTTTTTCGTCCATTTCTGCCTCCATTGAAATAGAAATTTTTTATCGTTAACAATAAAATATCAATATTTCATTTATTTTACCATTACCGCTACAATAATGTTATAAATAGTAAAATTCGTCAGGAGGAACTTAAAATGGCTAAATATGATGTAGTAGTGGTGGGAGCCGGCAATGCGGCACTATGCGCAGCAATTTCGGCAAAGGAGAATGGTGCAAGCGTCCTGGTCCTTGAAAAAGGTCCTGAACATAAGCGCGGAGGCAATTCTTATTTTACAGATGGGGCCATCCGTTTTGCTTATAACGATTTAAACGATATCAGAAGAATCATGCCCTCATTGACAGATGAAGAAGCCGGCAAAATTGTCATGCCGGAGTACAGTGATTCTGACTATTATAATGATTTAATGAGGGTTACTGAAGGCCAGAGCCATACGGAGCTGGCAAATCAGCTTGTCTCGAAGTCTTACGAAACAATCGTTTGGATGAAGGAGCAGGGTGTCGAATTTGAACTGAATTATGATAATCAATCATTTAAAAAGGATGACAAAATTCACTTCTGGGGCGGCCTTCCTGTTAAAACTAAGGAAAAAGGAATTGGCTTAATGAAGGCACTTTTCCAGCGTGCCAAGGAAGCAGGAATTGATATATGGTATGAGGCGCAGGCAACAAAGCTATTAACGGATGACAGCAGAATAACTGGCGCGGTTGTTCAGCAAAAAGAGAAAGAACTTACCGTAGAGGCAAACAGCGTCGTGCTTGCCTGCGGAAGCTTTGAGGCCAATAAAGAAATGCGCTCCAGGAATTTAGGACTCGAGTGGGAAGCAGCTGCTGTCCGGGGCACAGAATTCAATACAGGTGACGGAATCAATATGGCGATTGAAGCTGGAGCCGAAACATTTGGTGAATGGTCAGGATGCCACTCCATCGGTACAGACTATAATGTTCCAAAGGTCGGTGATTTCACAAAGCCAGGCGATATCTTCAAGAAGCATTCATACCCGCTTGGAATCATGTTAAATAAAGAGGGGTACCGCTTTGTGGATGAAGGTGCCGATTTCAGAAACTATACCTATGCGAAATATGGACGGGAGATTTTAAAACAGCCAGGACATGTTGCTTACCAGATCTTTGATAGCCAAGTGAGACCTCTTCTGCGCAAAGAATATAATCTGGAAGAAGCAACTGTTTATCAGGCAGACACACTCGAGGAATTAGTGGAACAGCTCCCAGTTGAAAAAGAACAGTTTCTAAAAACCATTCACGAATATAATGATGCTGTTCAAGATGGTGATTACACTCCGTCTGTCAAAGACGGAAAATCTACATCAGGTATCACTCCTGAAAAAACGAACTGGGCACTGCGGGCAGAGAAAGGTCCCTTCTATGCGTTCCCGGTTACATGCGGGATTACGTTTGCCTTTGGCGGACTCCATGTGAACACAGACGGGGAAGTGCTGGATAAAGATCAGACCCCAATTCCAGGGCTTTTTGCAGCAGGAGAGATGGTCGGCGGAATCTTTTATAA
The DNA here is from genome assembly GCF_022811925.1 of Cytobacillus oceanisediminis. Taxonomy (NCBI): domain Bacteria; kingdom Bacillati; phylum Bacillota; class Bacilli; order Caryophanales; family Bacillaceae; genus Cytobacillus; species Cytobacillus oceanisediminis. The sequence continues at coordinate 15,417 of NZ_CP065511.1, forward strand.
AAACTATCCAGGCGGATCAGGCTTAATGTCCGGTGCCGTTTATGGTAAAGTCGCAGGAACTCAGGCCGCATCATTCGCAGTGAATCAATCCAGGGCTTCAATTAAATAACTATAATGGCGTGCTCAGTTAAATGGGTACGCCATATTTTCTTCAAAACAGAAAAAGAGGCAGCCATAAGCCGCCTCATCCCTGCCAATAAAATGCGAAAGCTCCTAAAATAACCCCGATCAAAATCAAGAATTAAACAGCACCCGCTTTAAGCAAATCTCTCTCACTAAAATGGCTATATGAATAACTGATTAGATGGACAGGCGATTGAGTGATAAAGAAGAAGCCTGGAATACCTGCTAAAAGCACGGCCTTCACCAGGCTCAGGGTCGGGAAGCCGCTTAATACATCCCCCAGTGAAATCACTAAAGGAAGCATGATGGCCAGGAAACCTAAGACATTCACAAACATGATTCTCATCAATGAAGTTAATAGAATTAGTATCAAAACAGTCATAAATGGAGTCTTCAGAGCAAGGATTTGGGTGAGATACTTTACCAGCAAATCGATGGTGCCTGTACTTAACAGCATCCCTGAGACCATGAGCGTAGAAGCAAAGAACAGAACGATATCCCAATTAATCGATTTTCTTGCCCGCTCCCATTCCCAGACTCCGATTCCCGGGAATATGGTCAGACAAGCGCCCAATAGACCAATGAGGGGAATTGAGTATCCATGTATGCTTTGCGTGATCCAAAGAGCAAGTGTAACGCCCATAATCGCAAGCATCTTCTTTTCTCTTGCACTTATTTTTCCCAGTTCACTGATTTTGGCTTCAAGCAGACACAGCAAATGTTCTTTGTTAATTTTCTCCGGCGGAAACATGATGATGAATGCCAGACCGAGCAGCACCGCAAAAATAGCGATTGGCACTCCAAAAATAAGAGTCCATTGGAGATAATCAATATGATGGCCGATATCGGACAAAAGACTGTAGGCATAGATCGTTGAACTTGCTCCTGTAGCAACAAAAGCACCTGTAATCGGAATCAGATAGGTGATGCCGATGAACAAGGATTTCGCCAGATTGCTTGATTCGTCCATTGACTTTAAGCTTCTGATCAGACTATCAAATACGGAGGAAATAAGGCTTGCTTTGCCGACATTGGACGGTACAAGGACCGATAAAATAAATCCAAGGAAAAACGAGATGAAGACAAGCACCTTGCCCGCACCGCGTGACCATTTCAAAATCATTAAGGAAAGCCTGTCGGCTAAGCCAGTATCGATAAAGGCTCTTGAGATGATAAATGTAGAAACCAGCAGCCAGACAACATCAGAACTAATATATGCCAGCACCTCTTCATAAGTAAAAAAATGAAAGGAAAACATCAGCATAACTAATAATGAGCTGTAGGCCAGGGGAAATACGTTTCCGACCCATAATAGCTGGATGATCACAAGCGCGATGAGCGACTGTACTTTTATATCCCATTGCATCGGGAGGATAAAAAAGAAAAGATACAGCGCGATTGCTATAATCATTAGAATTTTCTTTTTCATAATGTTTCTCCTTCGAGGTAAACAGGAAAGTCCACCATTATTCTGGTGGACTTTCCTGGATCCATATTAAGCAGAGATAGCTTCTTTATCATCATTTCTGCTTTTCTTCTTGAACTTATTGATCACAATTGGATAGAACAAAGAAAGTACAGTCAGCACGATCAGTGTGATCGATATTCCAGAAGAGAAGAAAATACTTAAGCTGCCGTTTGATGAAGTCAGGGCCATCCGGAAATTCTGCTCCATATCCCCGCCCACAATAATTGCCAGCACCAGCGGGGCAATTGGGAAGTCCATTATTTTCATGAAAAGCCCAATTACGCCAAAAAGAAGCAGAAGGAAATAATCAACGGTGCTATAGCTGAGTGTGTATGTGCCAATAAACGCCAGCATGATGATAAGCGGATACAGGACCTTAGCTGGTGTATCCAGGATTTTCACCAATAAGCCGACAAGGAGAATATTGATGATGACTAGTGCGATATTCCCAATAAACATGCTGTTGATCAGGGCCCATACCATTCCAGGATCATTTTCAAAAAGCAATGGGCCTGGCCTCACTCCCAGCATGATGAGAGCACCCAGCATAACCGCTGTCGTGCCTGAACCCGGAATCCCCATGGTCAAAAGCGGAATCATTGCCCCAACAGAAGCAGCGTTATTGGATGATTCCGGTGCTGCAAGTCCCTCAACAGCACCTTCACCGAACTCCTCAGGCTTTTTTGATAGCTGCTTCTCGGACGAATAACTCATCATGGAAGCAATCGAACCTCCCGCCCCAGGCAGGACACCAACGATAAATCCTAAGGGAGCACTGCGAAGTATCGGCCATTTCGACCTTTTCCATTGTTCCTTGGTAAACCATATCCTGCCAACCTTCTTCTTTTCTTTTTTTACTTTATCAATCGTTAAAAAGTTATAAAAAACTTCTCCTACTGCATAAACACCGATAATAACAATGAGGAATTCAATGCCTTCACTTAAATGGGGAATATCCATTGTAAAACGGTGCACACCCGTCTGGGGGTCAATTCCAATGGTACTGATCAGAAGACCCAGCGCCATGGCGATGAAGCCTTTCACCATTTTACCGATTGAAAGTGATACAATCGCCGATAATGTTAAAAGCATTAATAGGAAATATTCTGATGGGCCAAATTTTAAAGCGAAGTTTGCCAGCGGCTTTGCCAAAAAGATAAAACCAAAGACCGCCAATACACCGCCGATGAAGGATGCCACTGCGGAAATGGCCATTGCCTCTCCTGCCTGTCCCTTTTGAGCCATCGGATATCCGTCAAAGGTGGCAGCGATTGCAGATCCATCTCCCGGTGTATTGAGGAGAATCGAACTTCTTGAGCCGCCATACATGGCACCATAATAGATGGCAGCCATTAAAATAATCGCGCTTGTCGGATCCATCCCAAAGGTAATCGGGATTAATACTGCAACAGCTGTTGCTGGCCCCAAGCCTGGGAGCATGCCGACAATCGTGCCTAAAAACCCGCCAATTACAACCCAAAAGATATTCATTGGCTGTAAAACGATTTGGAACCCTTGCAAGAAAGCATCCATGCTAACTTCTCACCTCCATATTTATGGTAAACTCACACCCAATAATTCACTAAAGCCGTACCAGGTTATGAATGAAAATGAAACCGTGACAATGATATTAACCTTCCACTTCTTCCATCCATTCACATAGAACAGCAGACATCCCAGAAATATAATGGTAGAAATCAAAAATCCAAAAGGTTCGAAAATAAAAGCGTAAATCACTCCTAGGGCGATCGTTACTGCTATTAATTTCAATGTTCTCCCCTCAAAAAGCACCTGGATTTTCCCATTATGTTCATGCAGGGTTTTTAATTCGTTAAAAAGATAGATGATGCTAAGCACCAGCATGAAAATACTTAATCCTATAGGAAAATATAAAGGCCCGTTTGGGTTTCCGAGATTTGCCTTTGGAATGGCGAAAGAGCTGATTAAAAAGACGCTGGCAATGATGATCATAAACAAAGGCATTCCTATTTTTACGGCTTTCATCCCAATCGCTCCTTTACTTTACTAATCCAGAATCATTGATTAGATCTTTATATAACTTCTCCTGTTCGTCAAAGAACGCTTTGGTTTCTTCACTATTTTGATAGAAATCATCCCAGTCATTGTTCTCAAGCAGTTTCTTCCATTCATCCGTTTTAACCATTTCCGTTAACTTCTCATCCCAATATTTGATTTCTTCTTCAGTCATATCAGGCGGACCCATTATTCCTCTCCAGTGAGGAAAGACCATGTCTATTCCTTCTTCCTGGAGTGTAGGCACATCTTCGAGCTCTTCCAATGTCTTATCAGAGGATACAGTCAAAATTCTAAGCTTTCCAGCCAAATGCTGATCCTTAACCTCTGATAACGATGTGGTTACAGCATCCACATGGTTCCCCATCAAAGCGGTAACCACATCTCCCCCGCCTCCATCATAAACAAGGAAATTCAAGTCTGTTGGTGTAATCCCTTTCATGTCTGCAACCTGTACAAAAGCCAAATGGTCATCATTCCCTAAGCCAGGGCCGACTCCTATTTTAATAGAATTTGGATCCTTCTTGATCTGTTCCATTAAGTCATTGATGGATTTATATGGAGAATTAACAGATACCGCAATGGCCTGCCATTCAGTGGCCAGAGTTGCTAAAGGAGTAAAGTCTTTGTGCGTCAGCTTGCTTTGTCCCAGTAAATTATTAGTCAGGAGCAAACTCGAATTTACTGCAAGGTTATGAGAGTCTTTGCTATGCAGGTAGTTCCAGCCGACCTCACCGCCGCCTCCCGGCTTATTAATGACATTTACATTGCTTTTGACAAGTTTGTTATCTTTTAAGATTTTCTGTACGGATCGGGCAGTCAAATCCCATCCGCCACCCGGAGATGCAGGGGCTACAATCTCAATGTTCTTCGAAGGGTAATCTGCACTGTTAGATGCTTTACCTGATGAACATGCCGCCAGCAATAATACAGATAATATTAATATTACAAGTTTTTTCATGGTATCCACTCCTTTTATGTTATTTATTCTGAATTTATAATAAATTCTAAACGTTGTAGTGTAAACGTTTTCAAAAAATTGTCCATATAAACCTTTATATGCATTTTGTCCTTTGTGTTCATATGTTCATTGGTTCACATATTTATAAAAAAGAAAAAGCCCTAATCATTCGGACCTTTCCTCATCCTTCTTTTATGTAATAATTCCGTTCCGGCCGTCCTACAATCCCATACTCCTGCTCCACATACGCTTTATTGGCACTTACCAAATATTCCAGATACCTTCTGGCCGTAGTCCTGGATGCGCCCATTTTTTCGCCAACTTTGTCAGCGGACATTCCTTTCATCTCTTTCTTTAGTATTTGGCTTACTTTGTTTAAGGTAAGGTAGTCAATTCCCGCAGGCAAATCAAGTTTATCTTCTTTCACCTTGCGGCTTCTAAATAACCGGTCAATGGCATCCTGATTCACTTCCGCTATTGAGTCCAGGATCTGCTTATCCTGCCTATATTTCTCGATTGTTCCGACAAAGGTCTCCATTGTTACCGGCTTAATCAAATAGTGATGGACGCCAAACTTCAGGGCTTTTTGCAAATATTCTTTTTCTCTGGCGGCTGATATCAAAATAACATCCAGTGCGGGGAACTTTTCACGGATTTCCAGCAGCAAGTCTGTTCCCAATTTATCCGGCATATATATGTCCAGCAGCAGCAAATCCACATGATGGACCTTTAATAAATTCATGGTTTCCCTGGCATTTAAGGCCTTCCCGATTAACTTCATGCCCTTAACCCTTGATAAAAATTCTTCATGGATTTGCGCAATCCGGAAATCATCCTCAGCAATTACAACATTGATTACCCCACTCAAATTCCCCCTTTATAAGAGATAATCATTTTGGCAAGTAGACAGTGAACACCGTACCATTTTCTTCATTACTGTCAAATTCAATCATTCCGCCTAATGATTCTGCTTCATCGTTAACATTCCCCAGACCATATCCTCTATGTTTTCCCTTAGAAGAGAAACCGGTTTGAAAAATAAATGGCTTATCCTCATCCTTAATCCCCTTGCCATTGTCATTGATTTCAAAAATTATGTCATTTCCGATATCTGTCACAAAAAAATGAACCATCTTTTCTTCTTTTTCCGCAACGGCATCAAATGCATTATTAATGAGATTTCCCAAAATAATGATTAGGGAAGATAGCTTAAATTTTTCCGGAAGGGATTCCAGCGAGCTTTCCGGATCAATAACAAAATTTATCTTCTTTTCCGACGCCTGCGCCATTTTCCCTAATAGAGTGGCCTGGACTTTTTCATCCTGTATTTTCGATAGCAATAGATCTTCCTCTATCGAATGGATATGGGCCTCATTTTTAATAAACTCAATCGCTTCTTCCTTCTTATTCAGCTGAAGAAGGCCGAGAATGGCATACAGCTTATTGGTGAATTCATGAGCTTGAGCTCTCAGGTCGTCGGAATACTGCCTAACCTCTGATAGAGCATCAATCATATGCTTGATCTCTGTCCGATCACGGAAGCTTCCGACCATCCCTTTCTTTTGTTCTTCTTCAATAATTGGCTCAGTGCTGACGATCATAATTTTATCTTTGTATTGTATTTCAACATTCATTTGTTTTTCATTGTTTGAAAGGATCTTTAACATTTCTGAGGAACCAATTACTTCAGTTAAGGGCCTCCCTTCTCCCTGTGTCTCAATATCCAGCATATGCTGTGCAGACGAGTTCATCATGGTGATAACTCCTTGTGCATCCACAGCAATGATTCCTTCCCGAACCGATTGCAGGATAGCATTTCTTTCTCTGAACAAAGCGGCAATTTCATATGGCTCCAGATTGAGGGTATCTTTGCGAATGCTGTTGGCCAAAAGGAAGCTTCCAAATATCCCAATGATTAAGATCAATACGGAAGCCTTTAGAATCTTTGCGATGTCATCCCAAATAGAAAGATATATCGCATCCATTTCATATAAAATAACGACTGTACCCTCGACTTTTTTATATGGTCCATAGTCCACCATAACTGGGGCAATCGCTTTAAGCACCTTTCTGCCGTTTTCCGTTGTTTGGAGTACGTAATAGCTCCCATAAGTAAGCGCTTTATCGATATTGTCATTATTCAGCATTTTATATAAACCCTGTTCATCTGTTGAAGCAACCAGCCTTCCATCACGGCCCTGAAAAAATACAGTCATGGGCTTGGATTGATATTTAATCTGGTCCATCAATATATTGATATTTTCATGTTCGCCGCCATGCCGAAAGAAATCTTGCAGGGCAGGCATATAAGACAGGGTCTTGGCCGTTTCCAAAGAAATTTCCTTCGCCTTTACCACATCATCAGCCTGCTTCATATAAATAAATAAACCTGATAAAGAAGTAATGATAAATATAATCAGCATGAGGACCAATCCCAGAATTTTCACCTTTAAAGAAACCTTTAGGAATTTTTTCATGATATCTTCATCAGCTGTTCACTATATCCCATCTTTTTCTACTATAATAGTATAAATATTCAAAATTATCCATGAATCCTTCTTACTAGTCGGCCAAAATTAAAAACCGCAGAATCGATTTGTCAGTCCTCTGACAGCTCGATTCTGCGGTTTCGGTTTGAAATGCGCGCAAGGCGACTATTTTGACGACTCGCAATGGCCGCCTTGATTGGCATTACTTATGCGTTCATGTCAGAAACAAGGTTGTTATTAACAGGTGTTTCTTCCACTTCTGTCACACGTTCGATATCTGCACCCAGTGCAGCAAGCTTGTCGTGGAAATTCACGTATCCGCGGTCAAGATGCTTCAGCTCTGTTACGCGTGTTACGCCATCTGCCACCAATCCAGTCAGGATCAAGGCAGCGGCTGCACGAAGATCTGTAGCAGCTACTTCTGCACCCTGCAGATTGCTTGGTCCGTTCATAATGACAGAACGGCCTTCAATTTTAATATCAGCGTTCATGCGGCGGAATTCCTCCACATGCATGAAACGGTTTTCGAATACAGTTTCCGTAATCACACTTGTACCCTGAGCGTGAAGCAATAGGGCCATCATCTGTGATTGCATATCTGTCGGGAATCCAGGATGAGGCATTGTTTTAATATCAGCGGCCTTCAATTTGTCTGGACCCAGTACACGGATTCCTTCAGCTTCTTCAATGAAGGTAACACCCATTTCTTCCATCTTTGCGATTAAAGAAGCGGAATGCTCAGGAACAGCGCCCTTAACAAGTACGTCTCCGCCTGTAATGGCAGCTGCCACCATGAATGTACCAGCTTCGATGCGGTCAGGAATGATGTTGTGCTCTGCACCAAACAGTACGTCCACACCTTCAATGCGGATCGTGCCAGTTCCTGCCCCTTTAACCTTGGCACCCATTTTATTCAGGAAGTTAGCCAAGTCCACAATTTCCGGTTCCTTCGCTACGTTTTCCAAAATCGTTGTGCCTTTGGCCAATGTTGCAGCCATCATAATGTTTTCCGTAGCACCAACGCTAGGGAAATCGAGATATATTTTTGCTCCATGCAAGCGGCCTTCTGGTGCTTCCGCTTCAATAAAGCCATTACCAACCTTTACTTTCGCACCCATCGCTTCAAAGCCTTTTAAATGCTGATCGATCGGGCGGGAACCGATTGCGCAGCCCCCTGGCAATGCCACACGGGCACGGCCATTTCTTGCTAATAAAGATCCCATGACTAAAACTGAAGCACGCATTTTGCGTACATATTCAAAAGGTGCTTCTACCTTCAACTCTCGAGATGCATTTACTGTTACTGTATTATTTTCAAACTCCACTTCGGCGTTTAAATAGCGTAATACTTCATTAATAGTATATACATCGGAGAGTGTTGGGACATCACGAATTACGCTTTTGCCATCACTTGCTAACAGTGTTGCGGCGATAACCGGTAAGACAGCGTTTTTTGCTCCTTCTACTTTGACAGTACCGCTTAACCTATTTCCGCCGCGGACGATGATTTTATCCAAAGTGTATTCCCCTCCGCGTCCAATTTCTCTATATTAATATTCAATCGTTATAATGGGTGTGCCAATAACTATGTTTGTCTTGGCGCCCATTCCTTGTGTCCGTAATCCAAGCTGCATGTTCATTTCATTGCCATTTGTCTCAATGGATTCACCAAAAAGCGGTGAATTTGCTGATGCTGAAATAAATTGGTCTTCTTTTAGTGCTTCTATTTCTGTTGCATTAAAAGCTTCTAGCAATTGAGTTGCAGTATCAGGCAAAGACTTATTAATCTTATCATTGAATTCACCCTGGATACAAGAGAAAATTGTGGCATTTCCTCGAAAAATGTCAGAAATCTTACTATTCAGTTCTGCAGCCAGTTCGCTCTGTTCTTTCTTCCACCCCTGACCCTTGGCCTCATAAATCACATACGCCTGAACTTGACCTTTTGTGGGGGTCGTTAAAACTTTTACTGCTTCTGACTGAGTATCTGTTTTCTTAATAATAGCTTCTGCTTCCCAAGACTTTTCTGATCTTTGAAAGCTCCATTCCCAATCAGGATATTTCGCCTGCAATTCATTGGTGAATACTTTCACTTCCTGAAGAGTTTGAAGGTTTTCCATTTTTTCTCTCGCATGCAAAGTCCAATCTTTGATTAAAATATTCTCGCCCTGTAAAACCGAGGCCATCGTTAACAGGTCAAGCTCCCCTTTGGCTACAGTCGTCTTATTCCCAATGTTTATCATCATGAAACCAATAATGGCAATAATAGATAATGTAATGGCTAAATTTTTCATCTGTAAACTCCTCCCCTTAGTACCATTGTTACCAAGGATAGAGTGAGCATACTTGGGAATTGTCGTCACTTTTTGACAAACTGAAAAGGCAGCAAAATCACTGTTAATTCCGTTGTTATTCCTGCCTTTTTTGCATACTTTGAAAATCATTTCACAAACTAGTATGTATGCAGGAAAACAAGCAACAAAAAGATTTTACTCAATAATTGTCAAATTGAAAACATGTATGAAGACCTATATTTATAAAAAATATGGCCATCAAATACAGCACCTAAAGAAAGGTGATGTTCTGCAGTATAAGCGGCAGCTGCTGGGACCATAGAAGATAGTCGAGAAAGAAGTTGCTTACGGCTGATCCAATCACAATAGAAAGCAGAACATACAATACACGTGCCTGAAAAACATGATTTGCGCGCAATAGTGTCTCAAATCGCAATGCCTGAAGCGCCCACCAGGCCAGCGCAATAAACACCAGATGAGACATAATGCTGATGAGTGCCTGCTGCCCAAATCCTGTTATCATCTTCTTCCCTCCCTTAAAAGTTTGCCACGTCGCTTACCTGTTTTGTGCGCTACAATACCATTTGACGTTTATACTATCAGGTAAGTTTCATGAATGGGTATTTTTTGAAAATTAAGTTTCTTTGTTTTTCGCAGTTTATATCTCCATTATATCGAATTGTCGAAAAAACACGAAATGTAAACAAGGGCAAACAAAAAGAAGGGGAAAATTTCCCCTCCTATTAATACCCCTTTTGTCCCCTTTTTGGCGTTAGCTTTTTAAAACCCCCATTTTAAAAAGCGATTTTACTTTATTGAAAGAAATCAGTGAACTGGTTGAAATTGCCCTGCAGGAAGTCGAATGCAATATTTGGTGCAACTCCAAACAGGATGGTTGCTGCTAGGCTGATGCCGATAACAGCTGTTAAGGCTGCCGGGATCTTAACCTTTCCTGTATCAGCTGCTGGCCTGAAGAACATCTGCACCATTACGCCGAAGTAATAGAAGTATGAAACGACTGTTGTCGCAATCATAATCGATACCAATACATAATGGCCTTCATTCGGCACTAAGGCACCCATAAAGATATTCAGTTTGCCAATAAACCCTGCTGTTCCCGGAATTCCGGCAAGTGACAGCAGGAAGATGCCCATGGCAATGGCCAGAAACGGCGCCCGGCGGTATAATCCCGCAAATTGGCTGATATCTTCAGAGCCCGATTTATGTGTCACATGCTGGATGATCGCAAACGCACCCAAGTTCATGAATAGGTAGGCTCCCAGGTAGAACCAGAGTGTATCAAACATGAACAGTGACATGCTTGCAATTACGACTAGCAGATAACCAGCCTGAGCGATGCTGGAATAGGCAAACAAACGCTTGATATTCCGCTGCCTTAACGCAATCAGGTTCCCAATAATCATCGTGGCTCCAGCCAGGAAGGCAATGTAATCCTGGAGAGCAAGAATCATCGGCAGCCCCTGTGCATCACCGGATGGTGCATTCGCGAAGATTGAGAACAGGATGCGAATAATGATTATGAACCCTGCTGTTTTGGAAACTACACTTAAAAAAGCTGTTACAGGTGTAGGTGCGCCCTGGTACACATCAGGCGCCCACATATGGAACGGTGCTGCTGCCAATTTGAAGGATAGTCCCACCACAATCATAAAGAACGCAAGGCCAAGCAGGTAAATATGCTGCTCGTTATAGAAGGATGTCAAAAATCCTGCCATTTCCTTTAAGTTCGTAGTTCCAGTTAAACCGTATACATAACTCATTCCAAACAAAGTGATCGCTGTGGCGATACTGCCATTTATCACGTATTTCATGGCAGATTCATTTGAATGCAGATTTCTTTTTCTCATGCCTGCCAGAATGTACGACGAGATTGAAAGAAGCTCAAGTCCCACAAAAAGGGTAATTAAGTCGCCGCTTGAAGACATGATCATCGCTCCAAGCAATGCAGCCATGAAGAGATAGAAAAATTCCCCCCTGAATTCTTCCAATCCTTCATTTGGCTCATAGCCAATGGCAATCAGCAGTACCATTGCCGATCCGATCAAAAGCAGCAGCTTAAAAGCTTTTGCAAAGGAATCAAGCCTGAACGTATCAAGCAAAATGGATTCTGGGCCATGTCCGATAAGGCCCAGTAAGGAAACAAGTGCTGCCAGAATTCCGGCAAACCCGACCCAGCCGAGAATTTTCCGGCTTTGTGATTTCGGCATAAATAAATCCATTAGTGAAAGAGCGGTCGCAACACCAAGGATGATGAACTCTGGCGTCATAATGCCCCATTCATATGATAATAATGTTTCGAGATCCATCCTTCATCACCCTCCTATCCCTAGCATGATCGTTTCAAGTGTTGATGTCAGCGGTTCACTCAGTACACTTGGATAAACACCAATCAGGACAATTAAGCCGACTAAGACCAGGACAGGCACGAACTCAAACCTTTTCATATCCGTTACGCCGGCAAAGTCTCTATGCGCTTTGCCGTATGTGATGCCCAGTACCGCGCGAAGCAGGTAAACAGCTGTCATAATGATTCCGATAGTACCGACTGCAGCGAGAATCGGCATTTCTTTAAACAGGCCAAGGAAGGCCATAAATTCACTTACAAACCCTGACATGCCAGGCAGGCCAAGTGAGGCCATAGCCCCTGCAAGCAGGAAGCCTGCCGTAATCGGCATCCCTTTTGCCAAACCGCCGAGATTTTGAATATTGGAGGTTTGAACGCGTTCATAAAAAACACCAACAAGGAAGAATAAAAGTGCTGCGATTAAACCGTGAGAAACAACCTGGAAAATCGCCCCCTGGATTCCTGCCTCATTTAATGCACCTAACCCGATTAAAACGATTCCCATGTGGGAAATAGAAGAGTAGGCAAGCACCATTTTAAAGTCGGTCTGAACAAACGCCAGGAACGCTCCGTACAGTAAATTCACGACTCCGAGCACAGCCAGCCATACAGCTAGGCTTTGGAATTGCTCAGGAAATATTCCCATGCCGAAGCGGATTAAACCGAATGCCCCTATTTTCAAAAGCACCCCTGCGTGCAGCATGACGATTGATGGCGGAGCTTGTACGTGAACCCTTACCATCCAGCTATGCAGCGGGAAAATAGGAAGCTTCACACCAAATGCAATTAAAAGCGCAATCAGCATGCCCATTTTCATATTTTCAGAGATTGGCGCAACAAGCTGCGGATTATCCGCGTTCATTGCGGCCATTAAAGCATCAATATTAGCTGTGCCAGTTCGGGCAAACAGCACCATAATGACAATTAGCAGAACAGCAGATCCAAGTCCGTTATAGATCAGGAAGCTGTATGCTGCATTTTCCTTTTCAAAGTAACCCCATTTCCCGATCAGGAAGAAGGTCGGAATCAAGGTGATTTCAAAGAAAATAAAGAAAAGAATCAGGTTTTCAGCTGCAAATACACCCAGCATGCCGACTTCAAGCAGCAGGAACAGCATGAAGTAGCCCTTCCATTCTTTTTTAATATGAATAGAAGCAATAGCTGCCAGTGTAGAAAGCACAGCTGTGAGCACAACCATGATTAATGAAAATCCATCCAGCCCCAGTTCATAATCAATGGAAAAAAGGTTGCCCAGCTGGCCGGAATCTCCAAACTGAATCCAGCTGACTTTTTCATTCAGCTGTTCCAGGCTTGCACCTGCCCGGTATTGAAAATAGGCAATCAGCGCCAACATGAGTGGCGGAATGGTAGCCAGGAATCCAACGGTCTTGATCAATGATTCCTGTGTTTTCGGCAAAAACGATAATACTAAAATACCAAGCAGCGGGGAGAAAACTAAAATGGATAGAAAATAAGCTAGGTTCATTTTAAGTACCCCCCTGTAAACGCATAGATGACGACTAAGATAGCAAGGCCGACAAATGCCACTGTTCCATAGGTCTGTATCTGGCCAGTTTGAATTTTAGAGCCAAGTTTTCCGAGTGCTGACGTGATTCCAGTTACGCTCTTTACTAGTCCTTCAACAAGGAACACTTCCAGGAAGCGCAGGAATGAGCTAATGAATTTCGCTCCATTCACCACTGTCAGCGAATAGAATTCATCAATATAGTATTTATTGTACAGAACGTTGTATGAAAGCGGCATTCTGCTTGTAAGCCAGTCGCGGGAAAGCGAGCGTTTGCCGTACATTAGCCAGGCAAGGAAAATTCCAAGCAGGGATACAGCCGTAGCGACAATCATTATCCAGGCAGGCCCCTCAATATGGCCATGTCCCAGTGCTTGGTTATCTTCCACGAGCCAATCACCAAGAAATGTTCCAAACCATGGTGTATTCACATATCCAGCCACTACAGCCAGGACCCCAAGCACCACCATCGGCATCGTCATGACATTTGGCGATTCGTGGACATTTTTCATATCGCTTCTTGCTTCACCAGCAAAAACCATAAAAAACAGACGGAACATATAAAATGCCGTAAAGAATGCAGCAATCACCGCTAGCCAGAACAGCACTGTATTCCCATGTGCCCAGGCAGCAATTAAAATCTCATCTTTACTGAAGAATCCTGAAAATAATGGAACCCCGCTGATCGCCAGTGTCCCAATCAGGAATAGAGGGCCAGTAACGCGCAGCTTTTTCCATAATCCGCCCATATGTTCAATATTCTGTGTATGAACCGCGTGGATGACACTTCCGGCTGCAAGAAACAGCAAGGCCTTGAAAAAGGCATGTGTCATTAAATGGAATACACCGGCTACATATCCGGCAGAACCCAGCGCCAGCATCATATAGCCAAGCTGGCTGACGGTTGAATAAGCGAGCACCCGCTTAATATCCTTTTGGACCAGGCCGATGCTTGCAGCAAAAATGGCTGTGAACGCCCCAATTACAGCAACTGTCATCAATGCTGTTTCACTTGCTGTAAACAGAGGGAACAGCGCTGCCACTAAATACACACCTGCCGCTACCATTGTCGCAGCATGGATTAATGCGGAGACCGGCGTCGGTCCTTCCATTGCGTCCGGAAGCCAGGTATGCAGCGGGAACTGGCCTGATTTACCGACAGCCCCTACAAAAATAAGAATGGCTGTTAACGTAATCATTGTGCCCGAAATCGCACCAGCTTCAACAGCTGCAAAAATTTCATCATACTCAAAGCTGCCAGCCTGCCAGAATAATAGAATCATTCCGATCAAAAGGCCGACGTCTCCAATACGGGTCATGATAAATGCTTTTTTAGCCGCAGCCTTTGCTTCCTCTTTGTAAAAATAGAAACCGATCAGCAGGAAGGAACCAAGTCCGACAAGCTCCCAGAAGAAGTACGTCTGAAGCAGATTAGGTGAGATGACAAGGCCCAGCATGGCAAATGTAAATAACCCTAAATAAGCATAGAAAACAGGGAAGCGGTCATCACCCTGCATATAGCCTTTCGAATACGTATGTACCAGGAAACTGACAAGTGATACAATCACCAGCATCAGTGCATTTAACTGATTAACTTCAAAACCCGCTGTTAACTGAACATCCCCTATAGTCAGCCAAACGCCTTCTGCTTTAAAAGTTGGTGCCGAAAACCGGTCAAAAAGCACCAATATTGAATAGACAAGCGATGCCAGGGTAAACAGAATTCCTATATAAGCACTCGCTTCTTTTAGCCGTTTGCCGAATAAAATAAGGAACAAAAACGATAAAAGCGGGAAAAGCGGTATGATCCATGCATTCTCCATCATTATCACAATCCCCTTTTTTGAACACGCCCTAATGCTTGGCGTGTCAGATTGGGACCTTTTTTTCAGGTCCATAAAGGCGGCGCCATTTATGGCAGCCTTCACTACTCTCTATTCTCAGCCAGTCCGGCTGCATTTTTCACAGTCTCTTTAGTGCTTCATAGCATCCATTTCATCAATGTTAACGCTCTTCTTGTTACGGTACAGGGCAATTAATATCGCCAGGCCAACTGCTGCTTCTGCTGCTGCAACAGTGATTGTAAACAAAGCAAATATCTGGCCTGTTATGGATGGCATAATGCCATATTTGCTGAATGCCACCAGATTAATATTAACCGCATTCAGCATCAGTTCAATCGAGATCAGGACAATCACGGTATTGCGCTTTGTCAAGGCACCATACAGCCCGATGCAGAAGAGAATTAAAGCCAATGCCAGGTAGGCTTGAACGGGAACTGCACTCATTCCTTTTCCGCCTCCTTCTCATCATCTCTTTTGGCCAAAACAATAGAACCAATTAAAGCGACCAATAATAGAACAGATGTTACTTCAAATGGAATTATGAATTTTGAGTAAAGCTCAATTCCAATTTGCTCTGTATTATTGACATGAAGGTCATTCGGTGCTGAAGGCAAATCGAGGTTATAAATCCCGATGTAGACTGCGAAAGCAAAACCAAGCACACCCAGGAATAATAACAGCTTTCTCCAGCGGCCTGTTTTCGGCTCGCTTGTATCGTTATGGCGCGTCAGCATGATTCCGAACAGCATGATGATGGTGATGGCACCGGAGTAAATTAAGATCTGGACTGCAGCCAGGAATTCAGCAGAAAGCAGCACGTAAATTCCGGCGATGCTTACAAATGTAAATACCAGCGCGACAACCATATGCACGACTTTTGTAAGGTTTAATAAAAGCACGCCGCCGATGACCGCAACTAAAGCTAGAGACATAAACGCTAAAAATTCACCTGAAAACGTCATGCTTTATTCACCTTCCGTATATTTTCATCATTTTCATCAAGCCATTCAAGGTTTTTAAACAGTTCATCCCGGCTATATTCCGCCAGTTCAAAATTATTGGTCATGATAATCGCTTCAGTAGGGCAGACCTCTGTGCACAAGTCGCAAAGTATGCAAATTTCGAAATTGATATCATAGGTATCAATGATTTTCCCCTTTTTGGCAGGGTCCGGATGCTTTTTGCCTGTCAGCTGGATACAATCGGTTGGACAAATATTTGCACACTGATTGCACACGATGCATTTTTCAGGATAAAACTTTTGAATTCCCCTGAACCGGTCCGGGAGCGGAAGCGGTTCATTCGGATAGTCATAGGTTACCTTTTTGCGTGTCAGGTTTTTTAGGGTATACGATAATCCTTTCGCTAAACCAAGCATGTTTTTTCACCCCTTGTTAAGAAATGCGGAAGGCGCCCGCTTATCGGCGACAAGCATAAGACGAGCCGGCTAAAAGGTTGTTTTTTAACCTTTTGGACGGATTGGCTTATGACCTCGAGCCGATAGCGCCTGGAGCTGGACAATTTCAGAAATGTGGAAGCGCCTTGCCCACCCCCTACACCTCGAGGGGGTAGGCGCTCCTCCTAAAAGCTAACGCTTTTAGTCCTGCGATGATTATGCTGCCGAAGCGTTCCTTGTGCAGCTAGACAGTTCTCGAAGTTTTATCGGCCGGTCCTCAATTAAAATATATTCAGCCATTCTTTCAGCAAAGCTGTTAAGAAAATATTCGCAAGCGCTACCGGCAGCAGAACCTTCCAGCCAAATTCCATGAGCTGGTCTGCACGAAGGCGCGGGAATGTGACGCGGAACCAAACCAATATAAAGATTACAGCCGTGAACTTAAGCGCAAACCAAACGGCACCCGGAATGAAATCCAGGAATGGAAGCGGCAGCCACCCGCCAAGGAATAATACTGTTGTCAATGAAGCCATTGCAAAGAAATATACATATTCCGCAAGCATGAAGAACGCCCAGCGGAAGCCGGAATATTCAACATGGAAACCTGCGACCAGCTCAGATTCCGCCTCAGGCAAGTCAAATGGAACACGGTTCAGCTCCGCTGTTGAAGCAATCAGGAATACGATAAAAGCGATTGGCTGCCAAATGATGAACCAGCCATTTTTTTGCGCTTCCACGATCTCATTAAGGTTTAAGCTGCCTGTTAAAAGGATAATGCCTAATACAGACATAACGAGTGGAATCTCATAAGAAATCATCTGGGCCGCGGCACGCATTCCGCCTAGCAAAGCATATTTATTATTGGAAGCCCATGCTCCGGTGACAATACCGACTGTTGTCAGCCCGGAAATGGCAATGTAATACAGCAATCCAACTCCAATATCAGCAAACTGCAGTTTATCTGTAAAGGGAATTGTTGCCAGCACCATAAATGCCGGTGCAAATGCTATAACTGGTGCAAGTATAAACAGCGGCCTGTCTGCTAGCTTAGGGATGGTGTCTTCTTTTAATAAAAGCTTCAATACATCAGCAACGGTCTGCAGCAGCCCCCAGCGGCCGCCGACCTGATTCGGGCCATGGCGCAGCTGCATAAATCCCATGACTTTACGTTCTGCCAGGATGGCGTAAGTAACAAATCCCAAAACGACTAATAGCAAAACGGTGGCAAGCAAGAAGAAAATACCGAAATTGAGCAAACCTGCTTCGGAATAGAGAAGTTCTTCTACCATTAACCGTCCACCTCCCCAAGGACAATATCAATTGCCCCTAAAATAGCAATCAAGTTCGCAATGTTTTCGCCTTCAAGCAATTTTGGGAGAATTTGAAGATTATAGAATGATGGCCTCCGGAATTTTAAACGGTATGGCTCTTTCTTTCCATCACTCGCGATATAGCAGCCGATTTCTCCCCGTGGAGACTCGATTCTAACAAACGCTTCCCCTTTCGGCGCTTTAATGATTTTTGGCACTTTTGCCAGAATATCGCCTTCTGAAGGGAATTGTTCTACAGCCTGTTCAAGGATCTTTAATGATTCTTCAATTTCCTTCATGCGCACATGATAGCGGGCCCACGCGTCCCCGCCGTCCTGAACGGCAACATCGAAATCGAAGCGGTCATAGATGGAGTATGGCTCATCTTTGCGGAGATCCCATTTCACGCCTGTGCAGCGAAGGTTTGCACCGCTCAGGGAGTAGTTTAACGCATCCTCTTTCGTATACTTTCCTACCCCTTTGACACGGTTCATGAAAATTTCATTTCCTGTTACAAGCTGATGATAGCCTTTCAGCTGTTCACGCATATAGGGAACAAACTCTTTTACTTTATCAATCCAGCCCTCAGGAGCATCCCATTTTACACCGCCGACACGCATATAGTTAAACGTTAAGCGGCCCCCGGATATCTCATTCAGCATATTTATAATCATTTCACGCTCTCTGAATGCATACAGGAATGGGCTTGTCGCTCCAATATCCAGTAAATATGTACCCCACCATACGAGATGGCTGGCAATCCGGCCAAGTTCCATCGTAATTACCCGCAGGTATTCTGCCCGATCCGGAATTTTAAGATCCATCATTGTTTCAACGGCATGGACAAGGATGTAGTTATTCGTCATGGCAGCAAGATAATCCATTCTGTCTGTATAAGGAATAATTTGCGTATACTGCAGGTTTTCAGCCAATTTCTCCGTTCCGCGGTGCAGATAGCCGATCACCGGTTTCGCCTCTTTAATGATCTCACCGTCAATTTTCAGAACAAGGCGGAAAACACCGTGCGTACTTGGATGCTGAGGTCCAACATTCAATAGCATTTCTTCGGTTCGCAGCATTGGTTACACCTCCACATCGTACGGTTCATAGTCTTTGCGCAGCGGATGCCCGATCCAGTCTTCCCCAAGCATTATCCGATATAAGTTAGGGTGTCCCCTGAACTGGATGCCCAGCAAATCATACGTTTCACATTCCGGCCAATCCGCTCCTGCCCATAGCGGCTGCAGAGAATCGATTTCCGGTTTGTCGCGGTCAATTTTAACCTTAAGGGCAACAGATTGGCGCTTTTTGTATGAGTATAAGTGAGCATACACTTCCATATGGGTCTCAAAATCAGTGCCATGAAGCTCTGATAGGTAATCAAAGCCAAGCTGTTCATTATATTTCAGGAATTCTGCCAATTTAAAATATGATTCAGCCTTGGCAACCAAAGTCGGCACATCCTTGGAAAGATCATTAATATAGTACTCTTCAAGAACGTCAGCACCAAGGTTTTCTTCAATTACCTTCACATATTTATCAAGATAAGGCTGATTAAAGGATGGCGTTTTTTCTGCAGCTGGTTCGGTGTCAGCCTTGCTTCCGGCAGCCTTTGCTTTTGCGGCGGCTGCAGCTGCGGCCTTTGCTTTCGCTGCTGCGATTGCCTTGGCCTTCTCATCATCTCCAGACCCGCCAGCTTGTTTTGTTGAGCGCTTTGCCTTAGTCGCACGCTTTGCCTTCGCATGCTTTTGCTTGGCAATGTCTATATCTTCCGCAGGTGATTCTTCCTTTGCTTCACCCTGCTCTTTTGCTTTCATTTTAGCCAGTGCTGCAGCTTTCGCCTTCGCGGCTGCGGCGGCTTTTTGCTTGGCCAGATCTATATCTTCTGCAGGTGATTCTTCCTTTGCTTCACCCTGCTCTTTCGCTTTCATCTTCGCTAGAGCAGCAGCCTTCGCCTTCGCGGCAGCAGCAGCTTTTTGCTTGGCCAGATCCATGTCTTCTGCAGGTGATTCTTCCTTCGCTTCACCCTGCTCTTTCGCCTTCATTTTAGCCAGTGCTGCAGCCTTCGCCTTCGCGGCTGCGGCAGCTTTTTGCTTGGCCAGATCCATTTCTTCTGCAGGTGATTCTTCCTTCGCTTCACCCTGCTCTTTCGCTTTCATCTTTGCTAAGGCTGCAGCCTTTGCCTTCGCGGCAGCAGCGGCTTTTTGCTTGGCCAGATCCATGTCTTCTGCAGGTGATTCTTCCTTCGCTTCACCCTGCTCTTTCGCCTTCATTTTAGCCAGTGCTGCAGCCTTCGCTTTAGCTGCTGCTTCTTTTTTCAGCTGTTCAAGATCTTTTTCTCCGCTCATAGGTTAGATCACCTTCTTCCCGGTCTTAGCCTCATAACGGATTTTTTCTTTTAGCTTATTAATTCCATAAATCAATGCTGCCGGGTTCGGCGGGCATCCTGGTATGTATACATCAACAGGGACAATCTGGTCGACCCCTTTTACAACTGAGTAAGATTTAACATATGGCCCGCCCGCAGTTGCACAGGAGCCCATTGCAATCACCCATTTTGGTTCAGGCATCTGATCATACAGACGGCGGACAATTGGCGCCATTTTCTTTGTCACAGTACCTGATACAATCATGACATCAGACTGGCGGGGGGATGTACGGAAAAAAGATCCGAAACGGTCCAAATCATAGTGCGATGAACCTACACCCATCATTTCAATGGCACAACAAGCAAGCCCGAAGGTCATTGGCCACAATGAATTACTCCGCGCCCACGCTTTAATCTGTTCCAAAGTTGCCATAAACACATTACGCTGCAGTTCTTCCATTTCTTCTGGGGTAATATTATCCAACTTTAAATCCATTTCAGCACCTTCTTTTTCCATGCATAAACAAGTCCAATTACTAGCATAAATACAAAAATCAGCATCTCAATCAATGCAAAAATTCCAAGTTTCTCATAGGCCACAGCCCACGGATACAAAAATACCGTCTCTACATCAAAAATGACAAACATCAGGGCAAAAATATAATAGCGGACATTGAACTGCACCCTCGAATCATGGAATGGCTCAATCCCGCTCTCATATGTGGTATACTTCGTATCATATGGCTTATAGGGCCGCAAAAGCTTGCCCAAAAACAAAGCCACCACAGGCAGTAAAATTCCCAGGCACAAAAACACAAAAACTATCAAATAGTTATTCTGATATAAATTCCAAAGCTCCATGCCCATCCCCTCCAATGCTGAAAATTTTCACAACATTTAAACATGTAACCGTAACCATTATACACCCTACTCCCCCATGTGTCGACACAACCTCAGACTATTATTGGAAATTCTCGCTAGGCGCCAAATCGGGTCGCCGAGAGAGAATTTACATACGCAGTTTTAAGCCTGTGACACACCTTCCCTAGATTATATGAGCTTGCCCCCAGTCAATATCCATTAAATTCTTCTTTATATTCATCTACCATTAAAAATTAAACTTCCAGCTTTGTCAGTGAGTTATCTAACACCTTAGAGGATTTTCATTAAAAACTTATTTATATATCTTTTTTATCTCTAAAAAAGTGACACTTCTTATCCTGAAACTTCTTATGTATATGCTGTTTTTTAAAATAAAACCTTGTTCCTCAAGTTTTTCGGTCAGTTTTCAGCGTTTATCGGTCAAATTAGAATTTTATCGGTCAGAATTGTATTTTATCGGCTAGTTCTGCTCTTTTATCGGTCACTTTTCCAATTTATCGGTCAGTTCCAGTTCAATCAACATTACAGCATTAACATGTTGTCAATATAAAACACTTACAAAAGTTTCTATTTAAACCATCTTAAGGATTTAATATATCAAATATGACCATTTCTAATGCTTTTTGTTCATCTATTATGAACATTATTATGTTTTGCCATTTCTTCGTTAATTTCCTGAAATGTGCGTAATTGAATTATAACTTCCCTGTTCTTTTTCTCAGAATTTTCTGTGCTAGCATAGAAATTGTCAACAAAGCTATTAGGAGGTTTAATATGAAAAAGTATTTTTATTATCTGCTCGCAGCTATAACGATCTGGAGTACTGCAGGTGTGAGCGCATATGCAGAAGAAGTAACGGTAAACAAAGGGGATACCCTGTGGTCCATAGCACAAAAACATGAAGTGTCCGTTCAGGATATTAAAAACTGGAATGGTCTAACTGGCGATTTGATTCATCCAAATGATAAACTCGATGTTTCACCTGAAGAAATATACATAGTAAAATCCGGTGATACGCTATGGAATATTGCCAAAACATACGGTATTAATGTACATAACCTTAAAAAATGGAATCAGCTGAACTCAGACCTTATTAAACCTGGTTTAGAGCTTATCATCTATAAAAATGGCTCAGCGAAGGAAACAAAACCTAAAACAGTTGTAAAAGCTGCTAACACAGAACAGCCTGCAGCTGAAGAAGGCAAAAGCCTGACTGTCACCGCAACTGCCTATACAGCCAGCTGTGAAGGATGCATCGGCATTACAAAAACAGGAGTAAATCTTATTGATAACCCGGATGCAAAAGTAATTGCGGTGGATCCGGACGTAATTCCTTTGGGTTCTATAGTATTTGTAGAAGGATACGGCTATGCTACTGCCGAGGATATTGGCGGAGGAATTAAAGGAAATGAGATTGATGTGTTTATTCCTGCCACATCAGATGCCATGCAATGGGGAAGAAAAGAGGTAAAAGTTACAATTCTGAATTAAATACTATTAACGAAGAGGTCTCTCACACAGGGACCTCTTAATTGTGCTATTCATAATAATGGCTACTTTTTAACCAAGTATGTTTCAGACACCCGGCAAAATGCTTTTAAAAGATTTTGCATACATTTTATCCGAATCGCTTCGTCAAATAAAAATACGTTGAATATCTCCGCTTCAAGCATGATGAATATTTTCATGGTTGCATCATCCTTATTGCTAATATGATTATTTGTAAAATAGCTGATTAACTCTCTTTCATAATATTCTATCGTTCCAAATAATACAGTCGACAAGGATATCACCCCCTGGTTTTCTCAAACCTTGTCTTTTATAAAAAATAAAATATATGATTTTGATTGTCGATAACTGTCTAGCTCCACAAGGAACGCTTCGACAGCATCATCATCGCAGGACTAAAAGCGTTAGCTTTTAGGAGGAGCGCCTACCCCCTCGAGGTCTGGCTTGTCGGGGGTGGGCAAGGCGCTTGCGCTTTTCTAAGCACATGTTGATAATATATGACTCTATTCTATGGGTTTCAACAAAATCTGACACTTTTAACAAAATAGTTAAATTAGTTAAAAAGGCCATTCGTTTTTAATATAAATGAAACATGGCTGTTTCCTTTGAAACTATATTTTGTGATAAAGTAAACTCAAGAGCTTAAATTAGGAGAAATACATATGACTAAAAACAACTGCCCAGTTATTCAAAAATTCGATGAGCTCGTTAAAAAAAGCAATGAGCTAAAAAAAGAACTAGACGTCACTCCTTTTGAAGATAAACAAAAGTTCATGAGCCTTCTCAAAAAGCTCATGACCGTGCATAAGAGTTTAGATCAGTTAACCCTATATGACCAGACAAAGTATTGAAATACTACAAGGACAGGCCTATGCCTGTCCTTTCTTCATGTATAAAATGAGGATTGTGACTATCGACCACTCACCCACCAACATATCAACTATCAATAATATACAATTATATTCACCTAAAAAAAGGCTGCCCTCATTGAGGCAGCCTTTTTTTTTAGTAGCGTCTTCTTCGGTTTCTAAGGAACGCCGGGGTATCAAGTGACTCTTCTTGCGGGTCAGCCTGCACCCGGTAATCTTCCTGAACCGGTTCCCGATGTTCTCTAACCGGCCGGCGATTGCTTGGTTCTTCTGCATACTGATATGTATGAACATATTCTTTTTCTACAGGAGGCTTTGAACTAGGTTTAGCCCTGAGATCCTCTTGTTCATTGAAGCCGGTCGCAATAACCGTAACAAGTATTTCTTCTTTTAGGGAATCATTTATGACTGAGCCAAATATCATATTTACATCTTCATCTGAAGCAGAAGCAACGATATCTGCAGCTTCTTGTACTTCATATAAGCTGATATTTGCTCCGCCTGTAATATTCATGATGACGCCGCGGGCTCCATTAATGGACGTTTCTAATAATGGACTTGATATTGCTTTTCGGGCTGCTTCAGCCGCGCGGTCCTCCCCAGTGGCAATTCCGATTCCCATCAATGCTGTTCCTTTATGGGACATAACTGTTTTAACATCGGCAAAATCGAGGTTGATTAAACCAGGAACGGCAATCAAGTCAGAAATACCTTGAACACCCTGGCGGAGGACATTATCCGCTTCCATAAACGCTTCAAGCATAGGTGTTTTCTTATCAATAATCTCTAATAAGCGATCATTTGGAATAATAATTAGCGTATCGACTGCTTTTTTCATAGCCTCAATGCCAGCATCTGCATTGGCTGCACGCTTGCGGCCCTCAAACTTGAAGGGGCGGGTTACCACACCAATTGTCAGCGCGCCCACTTCACGGGCAATGCGTGCAATGGCAGGAGCTGCACCCGTTCCAGTTCCGCCGCCCATTCCGGCAGTAACGAATACCATGTCAGCACCCTTCAATACTTCACGAAGCTGGCTTTCACTTTCTTCCGCCGCCTTCCTGCCTACATCAGGATTTGCCCCTGCTCCCAGGCCCCTTGTTAAGGTAGCACCGATTTGCATGGTTACTTCTGCCTTTGATTGATTTAGAGCTTGTCCATCTGTATTAACAGCAATAAACTCTACTCCCTCAACTCCATGTTCAATCATCCTGTTTACAGCGTTGTTTCCCCCGCCGCCGACTCCGATGACTTTGATCGTAGCATATTGGTCTATATTTGTATCAAACTCCAGCATTGCGGCTCCTCCTTTAATTCAAATAGACTTGCATGATTACTTTAAAAAAGAGAGTAACCCTTTAAAGGTTTACTCTCTTCTATTGTAAAGGCCTATATGAAAGAATTCGAGTGATTTATCTATTTTTCGGGGCAATTTTCTTAAAATTCCGGTGGTAAATATTACTATAAAAAACACCCCCAGCTAAGCCAGGGGTGCTGATGTTTTTATTAGAACTTTCTTTCCGAAACTTCGATCCGATTGATTGCACGCTGAAGTGCAAGTTCTGCACGGCGGAAATCAATGTTTTCACGCTTCTGCTCATTCAGGCGCTGTTCAGCACGCTGTTTCGCACGAACGGCACGCTCTACATCAATTTCATCTGCCTGCTCTGCAGATTGCGCTAAAATCGTTACCTGCTCCGGACGAACTTCCAGGAATCCGCCGCTTACTGCGACGAAATCAGTTTTTCCGCCGTTTTTTAAACGAACGGCTCCAATTTGTAACGGTGCAACCATTGGAATGTGTCCAGGTAAAATTCCAAGCTCACCGCTTTGAGCTTTTGTGCTTACCATTTCCACATCTGATTCATACACCGGGCCATCGGGAGTAACAACACTGACTTTAATCGTCTTCATTTTTTACCCTCCTGGTCCAGAATTAGACCTCTACGCCCATTTTCTTAGCACTCTCGATAACTTCTTCGATTCGGCCGACAAGTCGGAATGCATCTTCTGGCAGGTGGTCATACTTGCCTTCAAGAATATCTTTGAAACCTTTAACAGTTTCTTTAACCGGTACGTATGAACCTGGCTGGCCAGTAAACTGTTCAGCAACGTGGAAGTTTTGTGATAAGAAGAACTGGATACGGCGCGCACGTGCTACGATTAGCTTGTCTTCATCAGAAAGCTCATCCATACCAAGGATCGCGATGATATCCTGAAGTTCTCTGTAACGCTGTAATGTCTGCTGTACTTGGCGTGCAACTGAGTAGTGTTCTTCTCCAACAATTTCCGGTGACAATGCACGGGAAGTGGAAGCGAGCGGATCCACCGCAGGGTAGATACCCATCTCAGAAAGCTTACGCTCAAGGTTAGTTGTTGCATCCAAGTGAGCGAATGTTGTAGCCGGAGCCGGATCCGTATAATCATCGGCTGGTACGTAAATCGCCTGGATGGAAGTAACAGAACCTACGTTAGTAGATGTGATACGTTCCTGTAATTTACCCATTTCAGTAGCAAGTGTCGGCTGGTAACCAACGGCTGATGGCATACGGCCTAATAGGGCTGATACCTCAGAACCTGCCTGTGTGAAACGGAAGATGTTATCCATGAAGAAAAGAACGTCCTGTCCCTGGTCATCACGGAAGAATTCTGCCATTGTCAAACCAGTCAGGGCAACACGCATACGCGCTCCTGGCGGTTCGTTCATCTGACCGAATACCATCGCTGTTTTCTTGATAACGCCTGAATCTGTCATTTCATGATAAAGGTCATTACCTTCACGAGTACGCTCACCTACACCGGCAAATACGGAAATTCCGCCGTGCTCCTGAGCGATGTTATTGATAAGCTCCTGGATTAATACGGTTTTACCTACGCCGGCACCACCGAAAAGACCGATTTTACCACCTTTAATGTAAGGGGCAAGAAGGTCTACAACCTTAATTCCAGTTTCAAGAATTTCTACTTCAGTAGAAAGCTGCTCAAACTTAGGAGCCTCTCTGTGGATAGAATCACGACGGGCATCTGCAGGGATTGCAGTATCCAAGTCGATTGATTCACCAAGTACGTTGAATACACGTCCAAGTGTTACATCACCTACTGGTACAGAGATTGAAGCACCAGTGTCAACAACTTCACTTCCGCGCTGTAAGCCGTCAGTAGAAGACATTGCAATGGTACGGACTGTATCATCACCTAAATGAAGGGCAACTTCAAGGGTTAAGTTGATGTCAACTTCAGATTCGTTACGCGCAGGATTTGTAACAGTCAATGCATTATAGATCTCAGGAAGCTGGCCGCTTTCGAACTTTACGTCAACAACCGGACCCATAACTTGAAGAACGCGTCCTTTGTTCATCTTTTTCCCTCCGTTCGTTTTACATAATGGAGAGCAGGCAACAACTCACCTGCCAGCTCCGCTTTTCGTTTGTCTAGCTCCAGCGCCTAGCCCCTCGAGGTCATAAGCCAATCCCTTTCGGAAGGAAAAAACGCCTTCCTGCAGGGCTTGTCTTATGCTTGTCGGGGCTGACCGAGGCGCTTCCGCTTTTCTTTTGTCTAGCTCCAGCGCCTAGCCCCTCGAGGTCATAAGCCAATCCCTTTCGGAAGGAAAAAACGCCTTCCTGCAGGGCTTGCCTTATGCTTGTCGGGGCTGATCGAGGCGCTTCCGCTTTTCTTAATTATTCTAACGCGGCTGCTCCGCCGACGATTTCGGTAATTTCCTGCGTGATGGCTGCCTGACGTGCACGGTTGTAGCTTAAGCTTAATGAGTTGATAAGGTCTTTAGCGTTATCCGTTGCATTTTGCATTGCCGTCATCCTTGCAGCATGCTCACTTGCCTTACTGTCTAAAAGCGCTCCGTAGATTAAGCTTTCAGCGTATTGAGGCAGCAATACTTTTAAAATTTCTTCAGCGGAAGGTTCAAACTCATAAGATGTAAGCTTTTTCGAGCTGGAGATATCCGTAAGCGGAAGAAGCTTCTTCTCTGTTACATCCTGTTGAATCGCGCTGACATAATGGCTGTAGTACATATATAATTCATCAAATGTCTCATCAGCGAACATGCCAACTGTTTTGCTGGCAATATCTTTGATTTCAGCAAATGCTGGCTGGTCTGCAACGGCAACGATATCCAGAATGACGTTCATATTGCGCTTTTTGAAAAAGTCGCGGCCAACACGTCCGATCGCAATGATTGCATACTCATCCGGTGATTTATGGCGCTTTTGAATCGTCTGGTAGACGTTTCGCAAAACGTTACTGTTATAAGCTCCCGCAAGTCCGCGGTCAGACGTGATTACCAGGTAACCAGTTTTCTTGACAGGGCGGCTGGTCAGCATTGGATGTGATACATCTTTGCTTCCCAAAGCGATGGATGCCGTAACTTCCTGGATTTTTTCCATGTAAGGCACGAATGACTTTGCATTCATTTCTGCCTTATTCATTTTCGCAGCCGATACCATCTGCATTGCTTTTGTAATTTGACTCGTTTTCTTCGTAGAAGTAATACGATTTTTTATATCGCGTAATGATGCCACAGGTTCTCACCACCCTTTTTCAAGATTAGGCCAGCTGCAGCGCCTAGCCCCTCGAGTCATAAGCCAATCCCTTCCGGAAGGAAAGTACACCTTCCTGCTGGGCTCGTCTTATGCTTGTCGGGGCTGACCAAGGCGCTTCCGCTTTTTATTGTTTGTCAGAACCGAATTGAGTTGCTTAGATGGGGAGCACTTCCCCATCCAGGCAATCTCCATTATTCGGATACTGCGAAAGTTTTCTTAAAGTCGTTAATCGCAGATGTCATATCGTCATCAGAAGGAAGCTCTTTTGTTTTCACGATATGGTCTAACAAATCTTTGCGGTTATGGTCTAACCAAGAAAGGAATTCAGATTCGAAACGACGAATATCCTGTACAGGAATGTCATCTAAGAAGCCGCGCGTAAGAGCATATAGAATTGCTACCTGCTTCTCAACTTTTAACGGCTTGTTAAGATCCTGCTTTAGAACCTCTACTGTGCGGGCACCACGGTTAAGTTTAGCCTGAGTTGCTTTATCAAGGTCAGAACCGAACTGGGCAAATGATTCAAGTTCACGGTATGAAGCAAGGTCAAGACGCAGTGTACCTGCAACCTTTTTCATTGCTTTGATCTGTGCAGATCCACCTACACGTGATACAGAAAGACCTGCGTTGATCGCCGGACGTACGCCAGAGAAGAATAGGTCTGACTGAAGGAAAATTTGTCCATCAGTGATTGAGATAACGTTTGTTGGAATGTAAGCAGAAACGTCCCCTGCTTGTGTTTCGATAAATGGAAGCGCAGTGATTGAACCTGCACCTTTCGCATCGCTAAGCTTAGCAGCGCGCTCAAGCAAGCGGCTGTGCAAGTAGAATACGTCCCCTGGATAAGCTTCACGGCCTGGAGGACGACGCAATAGCAATGAAAGCTCACGGTAAGCAGAAGCTTGCTTTGTTAAGTCATCATACACAACAAGAACGTGCTTGCCGTTGTACATGAACTCTTCACCCATTGTTACACCAGCATAAGGAGCTAAGTATAGCATTGGAGCAGGCTGTGATGCAGATGCTGTTACAACGATTGTGTAATCTAGTGCACCTTGCTTACGAAGTGTTTCTACTGCATTACGAACTGTAGATTCTTTTTGTCCGATTGCTACGTAGATACATACCATATCCTGATCTTTTTGGTTCAGGATTGTATCGATTGCAACGGATGTTTTACCTGTTTGACGGTCACCGATGATTAACTCACGCTGTCCGCGGCCGATTGGCACAAGAGCGTCAATCGCTTTGATGCCTGTCTGAAGCGGCTCGTGTACGGATTTACGATCCATAACACCTGGTGCCGGGCTTTCAATTGGACGTGATTTTGTTGTGTTAATTGGTCCCATGCCATCTACTGGCTGTCCAAGAGGGTTTACTACGCGGCCGATCAGTTCTTCACCAACAGGTACCTCCATGATGCGGCCCGTACGGCGTACTTCATCGCCTTCACGGATTTCTGTAAATGGTCCTAAAATGATAATACCGACGTTATTTTCTTCAAGGTTTTGTGCCATACCCATAACGCCGTTTGAAAATTCAACAAGTTCTCCAGCCATGACATTGTCGAGGCCATGAGCACGAGCGATACCGTCACCAACAGAGATAACCGTACCTACATCACTCACTTGAATTTCCGACTGATAGTTTTCGATTTGCTTTTTTATCAGCGCACTGATTTCTTCAGCATTGATGCTCATGAGTTTCACCCCTATCTACGAATCTTAGCCTAATAATTGACGTTCAAGACGCTCTAGCTTCCCGCGCAAGCTGCCGTCGAAAATCCGGTTTCCGATTCGAAGCTTGATGCCGCCGAGCAAGTTAGTATCAACTATATTGTCAATACGAAGTGATTTTTTCCCAACCTTAGCTGCAAATGACACAGATAATGCTTTCTTCTCTGCTTCAGTCAGCGGACGAACAGTGTATACTTTCGCATCCGCAATCCCTTTTTTGTCATTCGCAAGGCTTATAAAATGATCTGCCACATCAGCGATATGATCTTCGCGGTGGCGTTCAATTAATATCATTAACGTATTTAGTACAAACGTGTTCACAGATGCAAAAGCGTCTTTTAAAATCTCTTTTTTCTTCTCAATTGAAAGCTTTGGAGATTTCAATACAGACTTTAAATCTGAGTTATTAGTTACTACTTCTTTCACTGCACGAAGCTCTTCTTCCATTTGGTCAAGAAGCTGGTGTTCATTCGCAAGCTGGAAAAGAGCCAACGCGTAGCGCTTTGCTACTGTGGAGCCCGTCATCGCTTTTCTCCTGCCTCTTGAATGTATTCATTGATCAGCTTTTCTTGATCAGCTGCACTTAATTCCTTCTCAATAACCTTGGAAGCAATTAGGACAGACAATGAAGCGACCTGCTCGCGGATAGCGGCAACCGCCTGTTCTTTCTGCTGCCCGATTTCAAGCTTAGCAGATTCCTTGATGCGTTCAGACTCAGTGCGGGCAGCCGCAATGATCTCCTCACGCTGCACATCGCCTTGCTTCTTCGCATTTTCGATAAGGCCCTGTGCTTCTGTACGTGCTTCTTTTAAAAGATTTCTTTGCTCTTCTAAAAGTTTTTTTGCTTCTGTACGGCTTTCTTCTGCCGCTTGGATTTCACTGGCAATGTGCTCTTCACGCTGCTGCATAATGCCCATTAAAGGACCCCACGCGAATTTTTTCAGCAATGCCAACAAGATAATGAACATGATCAGCTGGTACAAAATGTCCCCGCCGTTAAAACCGCCGCCTGCAGCGCCTAATACTAGACTGTTTGTTAACACCCTCGATTCACTCCCTTCAAGAGTTGTTCCACTTATGAAACGGAGTCATATGCATGATTCCGAATTAGTTTTACGGTAAAAAAACATAAAGGAATGGCGAAGGTTCACGGAATGATCTTCGCCATTTAGAACGATTGGTACAGTATTAATTAACCGCCGATAACCATGAACGCGATAACAACGCCAATGATCGGAACAGCCTCTACTAACGCAACCCCGATGAACATTGTAGTTTGAAGCATACCGCGAGCTTCTGGCTGGCGAGCCATACCTTCAACTGTTTTTGATACGATAAGACCGTTACCGATACCGGCACCTAGTGCTGCTAAACCGATTGCAATTGCTGCTGCTAAAAGACCCATTATTGAGTTCCTCCTTAAATTGTATGAAAATTTATTTGTTTATAATGTTTTGTCCATGAAATGAACAGGTATATATTAATGGTCATGGCTCACTTTGTGTGCCATATAAACCATTGTTAACATACAGAAAATGAATGCCTGAATAGATCCGACAAAGATTGAGAATCCTTGCCATACAAGTGTCGGCAAGATTGCTGCAAGCATTCCGCCTACACCGGCGTGAGCCAGTCCTCCGACAAGCAATGTCAGCAGGATTTCACCCGCATAGATATTACCGTAAAGACGAAGTCCCAACGTCAGAGTGTTTGCAAACTCTTCAATGATTTTCAATGGGAACAAGAAAGGCATTGGCCTGATAAAATCACGGCCGTATTCTCCTACTCCTTTAAGCTTTACGCCATAGTAATGCGAAAGCCCAACAACCATTGCCGCTAATGTTAATGTGATAACAGGATCGGCTGTTGGCGATTTCCACCATAAAGTGTGATCATAAGTGATTGCGAACGGAAGTCCGAGCATGTTTGAAACAAAGATATACATGATCAGGGTTAATCCAAGGATATGGAATCTTCCGCCTGTCTTCCAGTCCATCGTGCTGTTAATGATATTCTTAACAAAATCCATAATCCATTCGAAGAAATTCTGCATCCCCGTTGGTTTCATGGCCAATCGACGGGTTGAAAGCAAAGCAATAATGAAAACAACAGCACTTGCCACTGTAATCATCAGTACGTTTGATAAGTTAAAATTCAATCCTAAAAAGTCCACTATAGGAGCTTCATGATGCAATAGTGTTCACCTCTCTTCCCGCTATTTACGTAATTGAAAAGATTGAAGAAAATAATCTATCATAATGACAATATAGGATGTCATTAATCCAAATACCACACTGATCAGATGCAGCTTATCAGGATATTCCAGAGCGATCATGACAGCAAAAACTGCTGTAGCCATTCTGGATACCGTTCCAAGTGAACGCACCTTCTCGCCTCTCTCGACTGCCTCTCCAAACTGCAGCGCCTTTCGTGATATCAGCCACAGATTGAACAGACTCAGGCTTGTACCAAAGATCAAGCCCAGAAAAATAGATTGATATGGTGTAAAACCCCAGCCGAGAACGTATACAGACAACAAAAGGAATATGTATTTTCGCTGTCTTTGAAAAGTTACTTTGATTTCCGGCATGATGTTCATTCTCCTGTGAAGAAATGTTGGATTAAGCGAAGCATGGCGTATATCCCGGCGCCCAGTCCAATGAACAAGCCGATTAATAGGAATAACGGCTCTGTTCCTGCCTTGCTGTCAAACCACCTTCCGGCGAAAATGCCAATGAGCGTGGAACCTACTAACTGAGAAAGAATGGCGGACATTAAGGCCATCGCCTTAAATGGGTTGCGGTCTTTTTGACGCATAAAAACGCATCCTCCCTTAAGAGAATGGTAAGTGGGTTTTGAGGCCATAATTAATCACATTAACATCATGCAGAAGTGGGAAATATGTCTGCAAAAATATTTTGAAAACCCTATCATCTTTTACCCTTTGTAAGCATACAATAGGGCTTTGTCAATGTCAATGCGTTTGGAGTGAAAAAGTTCACAAACAAAAAGGTAAAAATATGGTATGTTCACATATTTATCACATTTAAATTTCGGATATCTATTGAAAAAGGAGCGAGTTTCTGCATCGCTCCTGAAAACGCTTTATTTTTGTGTTTCACCTACTGAGTGTGCTCTTCTTATTTGCCGAAGGTTCCGGGTCCCCAAGCTGCCCATCCGGCCTCACAAATAAATAAGTTTCAATCCAATCTTCCTTGCCGGCTTTTTTGGCAAATACCTTTGCAAGGTACAGCCCTGGCCCTGGAAGCTTATTTGCAGGAATTTCCTGCAGCAGCTGTCCTTTGCCAGCATTTCTTTTCCAGTCCAGAAATCCCATGAACCGGAGGCTTTCCGAATCAAACATGGCAATTCCGAACTCTTCTGCCCCGCCAGGAAGATACACTTCATAGCGATACGTGCCCGGCTTATCTCCTTTGCCCAGTCCGAATCCCATCACCCTTGGATAATCCGGCTCCTCAAGCACATACAGATATGGAATCCAGATAGTTTCGGCACCTGCCTTCATCAGCAAGTACCCATCATGGATTTTTTTCTTTAAAAGAGTAGGGTCTGCAGACATTTTGATTTCCGCCTTTTTCTTTTCACCCGGTTTCAGTTGAAACGCCATAGGCATTTCCCAATTGATGCCTTGTTCTTTATAGGGTACGGAAAAGGAATAGGTCTGTGTTTTTTCACTTATATTTTCAACCGTTATAAAACTGCTGTGTTCATGCAGCCTGTCCGCGATCTGAAATTTCCCAAACTGAAGTGAAGCCGGGAGGACAAGCGTTTCTGCTCTCAGCGCTTGATCAAGCTGGATTCTGCCTGCTCCCTGCTCATAAGTTCTATATGTTTGTCCTTCTGTATTCATAAGAAGCTTAGCGGTATTCATAAGTGCTGCCTTAATCTGTTCCGGCCCCCATTCGGGATGAGCCTGCTTCAGGATGGCACAGGCTCCTGCGACATGCGGAGCGGCCATGCTTGTACCCTGCAGCGGCAGGTAACCGCCAGGAATGGTGCTATTTATTGCGACTCCAGGTGCCACAACATCTGGTTTGATTTCCCATGTGGA
Organism: Cytobacillus oceanisediminis; assembly: GCF_022811925.1. Taxonomy (NCBI): domain Bacteria; kingdom Bacillati; phylum Bacillota; class Bacilli; order Caryophanales; family Bacillaceae; genus Cytobacillus; species Cytobacillus oceanisediminis. Next base: position 49,218 of record NZ_CP065511.1, read on the forward strand.
GGTAACGGGCCCGCGGGAGCTAAAGTCAGCCAGGATATCCCTTTCTTCTATTATATTAGTCCGGGCAAGGAGTCTTCCTTCATTAATAAGCTTCTTGAGCTCCTCTCCTTCTTCCTTTGATAACGCCGCAACCGGAATTGGAACTCCACTGTCCAGATTGCCAAAGAACCTGCCTTTTGTATTATTAAAAATAATGATTCCCTCTGCTCCTGCTTCCATTGCATAGACTGCCTTATCAGTAAACGTTAGTTCACCTCTTTCCACTAATACCATTTTTCCTTCGGCATTCTTCAATTCTTCAGGATGACCAAGTCCTCCATCGATCATTTCATAGGATCGGTCAAATTCCCAATCCTTTGAACCCTGCAGCAAATCAAGACGAATTTCCCGCCCGCCTATGCTCAAAAATGGCACCTTCATTGTTGGTGTAGAGGCTCCTACAGAAATGGCCTTCGACGCTGTGCCCGGTGATCCGACCGTCCAAATATTCGGGCCCGAATTGCCTGATGAAGTGACTGCCGTTATTCCCTTTTCAACTGCTTTATTCAGGGCCATGCTTATCGGAAGGTCAGGTCCGTTTACGTTATTTCCCAAGGAAAGGTTTAACACATCAACTTTATCCTTTATTGCCTGTTCAATGGCCGCTATCACCTGTTCTGTTGTTCCACTGCCGCCTGGTCCAAGAGCCCTGTATGCGATGATGGTTGCTTCGGGCGCGACCCCTTGAATTCTGCCATTTGCTGCAATGATTCCCGCGACGTGAGTGCCATGCAGTGTGCCTTGTCCCCCGGCAGCCTTTGTCTCCATCGGATCCTTATCATTATCCACCAGATCACGTCCGCCGCCATAGCTCCTTCGTAAGTCCGGATGATTATAATCGATGCCGGTATCAATTACGCCTACTTTCACACCCTTGCCTGTTAGGCGCTGATTATCTCTGTCATAATAGCCTCTGGCATTAATGCCGCCAATCAGCTTGATATTGTCATCGGAATGAACATGATAGGTATTAACCTGTGAAACAGAAGATACTGACTCTATCTTTTGCAGGCTTTCCAATGCAGATTGCTTTCCTTTAACTGAAAAGCCGTTTAATGCTTGATTGAATGTATGCCTAATTTGCAGATCAGGATTGTGGTCTATCATTTTTTTAATTTCCTGTTCATTCTTCGCATCTTTTAGTACTACGATAGCCACTTTTTCTATATCAGTTGACTCTTTCGGAATAGGAGGGTGTGAAAGTGTCCGGGCAGAAACAGGAGCTTGGCTCAAATACAAGAATATTACTGTTATGATCAGCAAGAATTTTTTCATAAGAAAACCCACCCTCTTTTTGTTTTAGGGTGGGCTGAATAGGTACCTTGTATGCGTAATTCGATATAAAATAAACGGCTAGTTCAAGGATTCATAAACAATATTAGCTACTTCTTTAGAAAGAGCGCCTGTGCTGCGGTATGATCCGCTTGGTAAAGGGCCATTGTTTTGTTTGTTCGTTAGCAGGATAATCTGAAGGTTTTCCTCTGGATCAATAATAACCTGTGTTCCAGTAAAACCAGTATGGCCAAAGGTTTTGTCAGAATACTGATCTCCCATGTACCAGCTTTTATTCAACTCCCAGCCATACCCCTGGCCAAAGCGCTTAGGAGAGGTAAAGGCATCAATCACTTCTTTTTCATACATTTGGGTTTTTCCATAAGTTCCGCCATTTAACATGGTCTGGCCCAATACGGCAAGGTCCCTTGCTGTTGAAAATAAACCGGCATGGCCTGCTATTCCTTTATTGCCATAGAAGCTATTCCCATCATTAACTTCTCCAACTAAGGTGTAATTTCTCCAGTATTTAAACATATCCGGGCTTTCTTCAACATAGTACCCGAAATTAGGGTCATCAATCATTTTATATTCATAAGGATTTCCCCAGGAAGTAGCCGCAATATTTTGCTTGAAATGTTCAGGAGGAGCAAACATCGTATCATGCATTTTTAACGGTTTATAAATATTTTCTTCTAAGAACTTATCCAATTTTTGTCCACTTATCTCTTCAATTAAAAAACCCAGCATCATAAAGCTAAAATCGCTATATCTTCTGTCAGTGCCAGTCGGGTATTCAAGGGGCAGCTGGTTTATATAATTCAGTACCTCTTCCGAATTATCAGCATATAGGTATGTCGGCTTCCAAGGAGTCAATCCTGAGGTGTGTGTCAGCAAGTCAGCTACTGTAATATCTTCTTTTCCATGCTGAGCAAACTCAGGTATATATTCAGATACCTTGTCATTGACTGAAAGTTCACCGTCACTAACAAGTTTCATAATACCCTGAGTTGTTCCCATCACCTTCGTAACTGAAGCAAGATCGAAGATTGTTTTCTTTTTCATTTTTCGGGGATTACTGAGCAATTCCCCCATATCGTATTTTTGTGCATATCCATACGATTCCTCTTTGACAATCTTTCCATCCTTGGCCACGAGAACCACTGCACCGGGTGTAACACCATCCTCAATGGCATTCGTAATGGCTTTATCAATACCCTTCAATTTTTCAGGATCAAAGCCAGCTTTTTTCGGATGGGCATGACTTAATTTCTGTCCAGACCGTTCTTCGGCATTCACCATATTTCCAGAAAATACTGCAGAACTTAAGGATAATGCCAATACTATTAACAATAACTTTAACCTTTTCAAATTTTCATCTCCTTCATACATCAACCAATATACAATATTCTGTATAATTAATACTATCTATCTTTCGCTAGATTATCAATATAGTTTTTAGTATTTTCAGAAAATAGTACTTTTAGATTATAATGAAGAAAAAAAGCCATCAAATTAATGATGGCTTACTCCCTTTATGTATTAAAACAGCTGATTCGGTTCAAGTTTTCCTTTTTGAATTAAACGGTCCCGCTTCTTATCTCTCCACATATCCGTTATGGTCGCGGCTATTAATAATACTGTAAGCAGGATTCCTTTTCCTTCTGCCAGTTTAAATACCATGGCGATGACACCTTCGGACATGAAGGTACTCATTAATGAACCCAGCAACATGATGATCCAGACAATTAATGCTCCTTCTAATACGGCTAATGCTCTCATTTATTCGACCTCCAGGTATTTAAAATCATTATGCCATTACCCTGAAGACAGCAGTCTAAACGTAATTCTTGCAATTCGGGCATTCCTTTACTTTCCAAATATCTTCTGCCAGATGCTTTTGCTTTTTTCAACTTCCAGTGCGCCGGCTACTTCTTCGACAGACCTTTGTGTTGCCATCAGCTTTTCATAGAGTGAAGTGACTTTTTCGCTCTCTTTTTCATATCCCTGTTCCTGCGCCATTCTTAAATCTTCAATTGTTTGTTTAAGCTCCTGCAATTCATGAATCAGCTGTTTGTTTTGCTCTCTGATTTTATTCTGGGTAAGACGGGACTGTTCATTTTGCTGAACGAGAAAGCTGACCAGCTTTTTCATATCTGTCAGTTCTGAATTCACATTCACCAGTGAGGTGGTGCTGCTTTCTTCGTCATCTTCCACTGTAATGATGACTGGGATGCCTGCATCCTCAAGCTTTGCTGTGACTTCCTCTTTTTTTAACCCATCTGAATACAATTTCCGGATGAATTTAAGCTTTTCGATTTCGGAAACCTGAATTTTATAGCGATTGTGTTCTTTCCGATAATTTATGTATTCTGCATGCTCCTGCAAATAACGCTTCAAGCTATTCTCAGGTATGTCCGGAAGCGCCTCTTTAAGCTCCTTCATTGTCAAATACTGATTTGCCAACGTCCTCAGCACCTTTCTTGGTATCTTGCCGATCACCCAGCCGCTGCTGGGCATTACCCATGACTAACCACCTAACCGCCAACAAAACCACCATCAACATTTTTGGAGTGAATACTCCAACCATGAAGTCATTTCTGCCGCCATTTCTTCAACCATGACCAAACCAATTAAACACACTAAAAAACTGATATATCAACATTTTATAAATAACCATACAACCACCAGCATGTTAATCACTTATATTTCAGCGTGAATTCTACTTCCATTTCTTCTATACTCTATCATAACTTTTCCAGCTTTGCGGGGAAAGAGACTTTTAACATAAATATTGATTAATACTATAAAGAATCCTCTTCTCATCATCACCCACTCAACCACCAACATATCAACCATGTTATTTTCTAGTAATCTGACACTCTTCTCCCCTCCCCTTTTTAGAAAAGTAAAGAAAAATGCACCTCCTTTTAAGAGAGGTGCATTTTTTTAGTTTTGCGGTTTATATTCTTCCGGACGATCATTCGTCTGTTGAAAATAGTAGCGGATCGCTTCGCAAATTCTCCTGGAGGCATTTCCGTCTCCATATGGATTTACGGCTTTTGCCATTTTTTCATAAGCTGCCCGGTTAGTCAGAAGTTCAGTTGCCAGTTCGTAAATTGGCTGTTCCTCAATGCCGGCAAGCTTAAGGGTCCCTGCTTCAATTCCTTCTGGCCTTTCCGTTGTATCACGGAGGACAAGTACAGGCACACCAAGGGATGGTGCTTCTTCCTGGACTCCACCCGAATCTGTCAGAATCAGATGAGCTCTTGAAGCAAAGTTATGGAAATCAATGACGTCAAGCGGTTCAATCAAATGAATCCGGCTATCGCTGCCAAGGATTTCTGATGCAATTTCCCGTACAGCCGGGTTCAGGTGAACTGGATATACGACTTGGATATCTTTCTGTTCTTCAACCAGTCTTTTAATAGCCTTGAAAATATTCCGCATCGGCTCGCCCAGGTTTTCACGGCGGTGTGCAGTCAGAAGCACAAGGCGATCATCGCCGATCTTCTCAAGGACTTCATGGTGATACGTGTCTTTAACAGTCGTTTTAAGTGCATCGATTGCCGTGTTTCCAGTGATGAAAATACTATCGTTCTTTTTATTTTCTTTTAAGAGATTTTCCGCTGACTTCGATGTTGGCGAGAAATGCAGATCGGCCATGACACCTGTAAGCTGGCGGTTCATTTCCTCAGGGAATGGGGAGTATTTATTCCATGTGCGCAGTCCCGCCTCTACATGACCGAATACAATCTGGTTATAGAAAGCGGCAAGGCTTGCAATAAACGTTGTAGTGGTATCTCCATGAACAAGCACGATATCCGGCTTTACTTCCTTCATAATTTTATCAAGGCCTTCAAGTCCCCGTGTTGTCACATCCACCAGTGTCTGGCGGTCTTTCATGATATTCAGGTCAAAATCTGGTGTGACCTTAAAAATATTTAATACTTGATCCAGCATTTCGCGATGCTGTGCCGTTACGGTCACAATCGATTCAAAATGCTCAGGGTGTTTTTGAAGTTCAAGAACAAGTGGCGCCATTTTAATGGCTTCCGGCCTTGTTCCGAAAATCGTCATAACTTTTATTGAGGAAAACATTTGAAGCACCTCCCCTAACATAGAGATAACATTCCTGTTATCTTTCTATGAATTAAAAAGGGAAAGGTGCTTCAAGCTGCTTTATTTATTTCGTTCCGAATAAACGGTCGCCTGCATCGCCGAGACCAGGGACAATATAGCCTTTTTCGTTCAATTTTTCGTCTAATGCTGCGATATAGATATCAACGTCAGGGTGAGCTTCTTGTACAGCTTCTACCCCTTCAGGAGCGGCAATCAGGCACATGAATTTAATATTTTTGCCTCCGCGCTTTTTAAGAGAGTGAATGGCTTCAATTGCGGAACCGCCAGTTGCAAGCATTGGGTCAACCACGATGAAATCTCTTTCTTCCACATCACTAGGAAGTTTTACATAGTATTCAACCGGCTGCAGTGTTTCCGGGTCGCGGTATAAACCGATATGGCCCACTTTTGCAGCTGGAATCAGCTTCAGGATGCCGTCAACCATTCCAATTCCCGCACGCAGAATAGGGATAATTCCTATCTTCTTACCTGCTAGTACGTTGGACTTCATCGTGCTGACCGGTGTTTCAATTGTAATTTCTTCTAAAGGCATATCACGGGTGATTTCGAATGCCATAAGTGTTGCCACTTCATCGACAAGCTCACGGAATTCCTTTGTGCCCGTACTTTTTTCACGAATGTATGTAAGCTTATGCTGAATTAATGGATGATCAAAAACGTAAACCTTTGCCATGATTATCTCTCCTTTTTAATATGCTGATTAGTCGAACCACACTTCGTCTAATTTTACAGAAAAACAGTTCCATCGGCAACTATGATTCGCTTTTGTAAAAGAAAAGTCATTTTTGCATGGAAAAGCCGGTCCCTTGCTGAGACCGGCTGATTGATTAATATTCAGGGTATAAAGTGAAGCTGCCTGTTAAGGCTTCGACGCGCTGAGCCGCTTCTTGAAGCTTCCCTTCATCTTCATGATTTTTAAGTGTGAAGGCAATGATGGATGCAATTTCCTGCATTTCTTTTTCGCCAAATCCGCGGGACGTAACGGCCGCTGTACCGATGCGGATGCCGCTTGTCACGAATGGGCTTTCCGGATCGAAAGGAATCGTGTTTTTGTTGACTGTAATGCCGACCTCATCAAGTACTTTCTCAGCTACTTTCCCTGTTAAGCCAAGGGAACGGAGGTCAACTAACAGCAAGTGGTTGTCTGTGCCTGCAGATACAAGGTCAATTCCTTCAGCCTGCAATGCTTCAGCCAGCTTTTTGGCATTAGAAATAATATTGCCTGCATATGTTTTGAATTCTTCCTGAAGCGCTTCGCCGAAGGCAACCGCTTTTGCCGCAATAACGTGCATTAAAGGACCGCCCTGGATTCCAGGGAAAATGGATTTATCAATTTTCTTCGCATATTCTTCTTTGCAGAGGATCATGCCGCCGCGCGGTCCGCGCAATGTCTTGTGCGTAGTAGTTGTAACAAAGTCCGCGAACGGAACCGGATTCTGATGAAGCCCAGCAGCCACAAGGCCTGCAATATGAGCCATATCAACCATCAGCATGGCACCGACTTCATCGGCAATTTCACGGAAACGTTTGAAGTCAATTTCACGCGGATAGGCGCTTGCACCCGCTACAATTAGTTTCGGCTTATGCTGACGGGCCTTTTCAAGCACATCATCATAATTGATGCGATGTGTTTCTTTATCCACGCCATATTCGACGAAATTGTACTGCACGCCGCTAAAGTTAACAGGGCTGCCGTGAGTTAAATGTCCGCCATGGGATAGATTCATGCCAAGAACAGTGTCTCCCTGCTCCAGGACAGTGAAGTATACAGCCATATTTGCCTGTGCTCCTGAATGCGGCTGCACGTTCACATGCTCTGCTCCGAAAATTTCTTTCGCACGATCACGGGCTAAATCTTCGACTACATCCACATGTTCACATCCGCCATAATAGCGTCGGCCTGGATAGCCTTCAGCATACTTGTTTGTTAAAACAGAACCCTGTGCTTCCATTACCGCTTCACTGACAAAGTTTTCAGAAGCGATTAATTCAATCTTTGATCTCTGGCGTCCTAATTCTTCCTGAATCGACTTGAAAACCTGCTCATCCTGCTGTGCTAAATGCTTCATAAGAATCCTCCCTTTTCTCCAACACACTTTTAATAAAGGAAAGCTTTGTAAAGGCTCTCCATTTTTCGATCTTTTCGTGAAAATTCTTTTCTATTTTAGCATGTTTTACGAAAAAGTGACAGGCACCTATACAAGTTTGATGGAGTGGGGTAGGTGCCTGTCACAAAAATTAGTTTTGATAGCATGGGTGGTTCGGACTGATACTCTTGGATTTCCGCTTATCCTGTCCGAATCAGCTTCGGGTTCGGACTCGTGGTACAGGAATTCCCCTTTTGCTGTCCGAATAGGTGGCTGGTGTGGCGAAACTGAACAAGAACTTGAGAATTTAATAGGAATGAATAAAGCCCCAATCGCTAGGCAATTGGGGCAGCAAATTGATAGGTTATTATCTAAGTTTTTCCCACAAAACTGATCCGCTTTACTTGACCTTTCATTACCTGCACGATGTGTTATCAGAGTTTCGTTCATAGATCGCCCGGGCCCCGCCAATTAGCTTCGGCCTGGTTTTGGCCATGGTGACGTGCGCCTCGCCGACTGATTTTTGAGAGGTCCTGATCGGAACGGCTACATGTTTCAGATGCATGCCGATCAGTGTGTCGCCGATATCGATGCCGGCATCTGCCTCGATAAACTCCACCATGACGGGGTCTTTGAAGTGTTCATAGGCATATGTTGCCATCGCGCCGCCGGCCGTGCGGTGAGGGATGACTGTCACTTCATCCAGATTTTTTGCCTCGGCAACAGCCCTCTCTACTACGAGTGCTCTGTTCAAATGTTCGCAGCATTGAAAGGCCAGAGCTACCCCGGTATCCTGGCGAAGCTTGTCCAGAAGCTCAAAAATCATTTCAGCCACTTGTTCCGTTCCGGCTGTGCCTATTCTTTTCCCGGCTACTTCACTTGTGCTGCAGCCCACTACAAGAATATGCTTTTCACTTAAAGGAACTTGTTCGCAAAATTCACGAATGATTGTATCCAGTTCTTTTTTCCATTGTTCAATCAAAATGCTCACCCTTTCGGAAGATTCACTTCGTTTCGTAAGCAGTAATCTTTCCTACACGGTTTTCATGTCGGCCGCCTTCAAAATCCGTTGAAAGCCATACTTTTGCAATTTCACGAGCCAGGCCAGGGCCAATCACTCGTTCTCCCATAGCGAGGATGTTGCTGTCATTATGTTCACGGGTTGCTTTTGCACTGAATACATCATGCACAAGCGCACAGCGGATTCCCTTTACTTTGTTGGCAGAGATGCTCATGCCAATCCCAGTCCCGCAGATCAGAATGCCTTTGTCGAATTCGCCACCCGCTACCTTTTCAGCAACAGGCAATGCATAATCCGGATAATCTACTGAAGTTTCACATTCACAGCCGAAATCTTCATATTCAATGCCCATTTCATCCATTAGGCTTTTAATTTCTTCGCGGAGATTAAGTCCGCCATGGTCTGATGCAATTGCAATTTTCATTATGAAACCCTCCTGTTTGAAGCCCGCTTATTTTTGACATTATGCTCTTATTTTGACACAAAACCTTGAAAATATAAAGAAAGGGAGCTGCATTTTTGGCTCCCTTAAAAATCGTTTATAGTTTAAATTTAGTAATTGTGCTATTTAATTTTTCTGCCTGTTCTTTAAGCTCGATGGCCAGTTTTTCGACATTGCCAATCACAGCGGTCTGGTGCTGAGTGGCTGCTGAAACCTCCTGTGCGCCTGCTGACGTTTCTTCAGCAATTGCCGCAACTTCCTGGGATTGTGTGGATGTAAGCTGTATTCCCTCCATCTGGTTATCAACCAGGCCTGAAATGGCAGACACGGATGCAGCCATTTCATTGACCACTTTCGCCATTTCCTCAATCACTTCGTTTGTTTTCGTCCCTTTTTTCACTTCATTATTAGCAGTCTCCACTTGGTAAGAGATTTGCGTGACAACATTGCGGACCTCTTCCTGAATGTTTTTTATCAATTCTGAGATGCCCTGGACTGCCTGCGCACTTTCATCTGCAAGTTTACGGACTTCTTCAGCGACTACGGCAAATCCTTTGCCATGGTCCCCCGCACGCGCTGCTTCAATGGAAGCATTTAAAGCAAGAAGGTTAGTCTGCGCTGCAATGTCACCGACAAGCTGAATAATCTGCTCCACTTTCACGGCATTTTGCTCAAGACGCTTCACTGTCTGCAGTGATTCCTCATTATCGTGGGCCAGTTTTTCTATACCTGAAATAAGTGAATGGATCACTTTCTTTGATTCCATCAGGTCCTGAACCATTTCGCCGGAAACATTTTGTGATGCTTTTGCTGTATCCTGGACTTCCTGAGCAATTCGCAGGACATCTTCCATTGATTCAGCTGTTGATTGAATGGAAACCGCAGAACTATCTGCTCCCTGGGAAATCTCGCTGATGGTTCTGGCAATCGCATCTGCCTGCTCTGCAGCTGCCGAAGACTCGGAAGACATCGCAATTACTTTTTCATTCGTTTCTCTAAAGTTCTCGTCAATTTTATGGACCATATCCCTTAAATTGAAAAGCATATGGTTGAATGCAATGCCCAATGAACGGATTTCATCATCCGAGTTGGAAAGCTCTGCGTCCTGGCCGATATCGCCATTGGCAGCCATGAGTGCTGTTTTTTCAAGTTTCTGTAAAGGTTTGATAATGAAACCTGCAGCAAAAAAGGCAAGAACACCTGACCAAAAAATACCCATTCCTAAGGTTAAAATAGTAAAAACACCCTCTCCAAATGGAAGCATCTCTTCAATGCCAGGAAATAAAAAGTAAAGAAATACAGCACTTGTTGTGTATGTAATGATGGCCAGCGATGTGATAAATAATACGAGCTTTTTCCTAAGGCCAAACTTATAGCCCTTTTTCTCCCCCATTATGTTGCCCCCCTGGATTAATCTGGTCTCTTTACGCGATCCAAAATTTGTTCAATCGCTTTTGTCAGATCTTTAAATGTATTTCTATATATCTCAACCGGCCCCCCATATGGATCGATAATATCTCCCGCGGCTCCGGCAAACTCTTTTAGTGTGAAGATTTTGCCCCCTGCTTCAGGAAACATGGACAGAACGGTATTTTTGTGGCCGGCTGTCATTGTTAAAATATAGGTCGCCCAGTCAATTAAATCTTCACTCATGCTGGAAGACTGATGCTGCAGCAGAATCCCATGCTCCTCCAGCACACTTTTTGTATGCGCGGACGCCTCGCTGCCGTCTGCTGCAAATACTCCAGCCGATTTCACTTCTACACCCGGGAGCGATTTGCTTTTTAAAATGGCTTCTGCCATCGGGCTTCTGCAAGTATTTCCTGTACATACAAATAATACTTTTGTCACAGAGATACTCCCTCCTTATATATCGGTCTATAACCATAAAACTTTATTCAAATATTACGGTTTGCACTTTTCTTACATTATAAGACAAATTTCCCATAACACCTATAGCTCCAGTGCAAAAAAAGAAAAAGGCCGCCCCGCACCCTTTCCATTTTTCACAAAATATTAACATTTAAACACAGGCTCACGTCTATAAAAATAAGAGTTTTACCCCGAAAGCAAGGAGGATGGCACCGCCTAGAGCCTCGCTGTAGGAGCCGATCCAGCTTTGGACTTTTCTGCCGGTGAGGAGGCCGGCCCAAGTGAGGATGGTCGCCCCGGCTCCGAAGAACACGAGTACAAGCAATGTTTTGGCTCCGTAGATTCCCAGGCTGAGGCCTACTGAAAAACTATCAAGGCTGACGCTCAAGGCAAAGATCAGCAGCCCTAAGCCCACTGGCGTGATTAAGCTGTCTTCATCATCCCTGAAGCTTGACCAAATCATCTGCACACCTAATAAAAGGAGCAATCCCCCGCCTGCATAACCGGCAATGGCTCCGAATGTATTTGAAAGAAATCGGCCTGCTATCATTCCCAATAAAGGCATCCATACATGGAAAAGGCCAATGGTGATGCCGATTTTAGCTATTTGTCTGAGGCGGAGTTTGTACATCCCCATGCCAAGACCTACCGAAAAGGCATCCATCCCCAATGCGAATGCCATTAGAGCCAGTGTTAAAATTTCTCCGATCATTGCAGACATTTTTCCGCCTCCTTGGACTTGCTAATTCAGCATATGCACGTCCATGCGGTTTTAGAATGCCATTGCCTTTTTCCAAAACAAAAAACCGCTTCATAAGGAAACGGTTTCTTTATCTATCTGCTAATGACCCTGTGTCCTGCTGCTTTCATCAGGCGGTTCATGATTGCGTGCCCCACACCAACACCCGGGAACATCTCACAGAAAATAATATCAGCATCTGTTGTGTTGAAGTATCTTAATGCTTCATAGAGGGAGCTGGCCACGGTCTCAAGCTTTTCCCGCTGCCCGCAGGCATAGATAAAATCAGCACGATAAAATTCCAGGTTTTCTAATGTCGTCAGAACTCCCACCGAAAGGCCTTCCTGCTTTTTATCCTCAACAAAATGCTGGATGTCTTCTCTTGTTCCTTCTACTATATAAAGAGGAGCATCCGGTGCATAGTGCCGGTATTTCATGCCGGGAGATTTTGGCGCCTGGCTTTCATCCGCTAATGCAGGATCCACACTGACCTCGCCTACAACCTCTTCCAGCTGTTCTCTGGTAATGCCGCCTGGCCTTAAGATGACCGGCACTTCACCTGTACAATCCACTACGGTTGATTCCACACCAACACCTGTCGGACCCCCGTCCACTAATCCAGCTATTCTTCCATTCAGGTCTTCCCAAACATGGTCAGCCGTTGTCGGACTCGGCCTTCCGGAGCGATTTGCACTTGGAGCGGCAATTGGCAATCCTGTTTTCTCCAGCAGCGCCAGGGCTAATGGATGATCAGGCATTCTCACACCAACTGTGGATAAACCCGCTGTTGCATAATGGGAAAGTACGTCTTCTTTTAGATTATAAATGAGCGTAAGCGGACCCGGCCAAAATCGATCCATAAGCGCCTGCGCATTTTGCGGAATTTCGGTTACAAAAGCGTCCAGCTGGGCTTTGTCAGCAATGTGAATAATCAGGGGATTATCACTCGGACGTCCTTTTGCCTCAAATATTTTTCTGACCGCTTCATCATTTTCCGCATTCCCACCTAATCCATATACGGTTTCTGTTGGAAAAGCGACCACTTCATTATTTTTTAACAGATCGGCAGCCTGTGAAAACTGTGAATAACTATCTTCTTTATCCACACTGTTATCCACCGACCATCTTTTTGTAATCATTGTTATCCACCTTCACAAAAAATGTTTTATTGCTGCCAAAATTCCTATGTTTTCGACATTTTTTTTGAACATTCCTTTGGAAAGTATAGTAGAAGACGCTGGATAACTCAAGTCTTATCCACAAATTGTGTATAAATAAGAAGGATTTGTGTATAACTTTAGCAAGATACCCACAATTCACATGGATAATTTCAAAAAGAAAGAGTTATCCACAGTCAGGATGTGTTTAACATGCTCCGACTCGAATAAGACTTCCGGCAATCGCGGTATTTCTTCCTGTTTAAAGCCAAGCAGGCTGAAAAATGCCAGCGAGTTTCTTTTATTCGATGCGAGATACAAGGACTCCATGCCCCTATCCCTTGCCAGCATTAATATTTGCTCAAACAAAATAAATAGATCTTTTTCAGATGCTGTGGATGTCATTACAAGGGACCTTAAAAGACCAATCTTTCCATGGGGTTCAATTCCCAGGGTAGCCTTAATATCCCCAGAATCATTCTCCATAATTAAAAAATATTCGATTGCTTCCCTTATCCCATCCGTACTTAAGTTTGCCGATTCCAGAAAAGATGCCAGATTCTCCACATCTGAAGCATCAGCACATCTCACTACACCTGTTTCCATTTCTTCACCCCATTTTCTTATTGTCACTCTATGAATATGAAAAAATAGAAATAGTAGAACTAGATTTGAAAAATATTTCAGAATGTGAGAGAAAGAAAGATTTCTGTAAAATAAAAACACGGCAGCTGTAGGAATTCGGCTGCCGTGTTTATATTACGATCATATGCAATTTATCCGCGGCAAAATTAGTCGTTCGACTTGCCGCCTTTTCTGCCGATTTCTTCGTAGAAATCGCGGTCATGGTTTTCACTTGTTGCTTCTCCGCCTTTGCGTCCAATTTCCTGATAGAATTCCTTGTCATGATTTTCCGCTGTTGCTTCTCCGCCTTTTTGGCCAATCTCCTGATAGAATTCACTATCATGATTTTCCGCTGTTGCTTCTCCACCTTTTTGGCCTATTTCCTGATAGAAGTCCTTGTCATGGTTCTGGCTAGTTGCTTCTCCGCCCTTTTGTCCAATTTCCTGATAGAATTCCTTATCATGATTGCGGCTTGTTGCTTCTCCGCCCATGCGTCCTCTTTCCTCACGAGACATTTTATCGTTGTTATTATTGTTGTTTTTAGCCATTATCTTTCATCTCCTTTTTGTTTAAGTTTTGTTGTTACACTACTTTAAATATCCGTTTTTAGTAGAATCAAACGCATGAAAAGAAGATGTTAAATGCTTGTCTTAAATGTAATTTGATTTCCAGTTTTTAAAGTGATTCTAAAAAAGAAAGACCCTGCTCTGCAGCAAGGCCTAACCGAAGATTTTCTCCCATATTTCAGCTAAAAAGAATTTTACTTCTACAGGTTCTTCATCTTCCTCTGTATAAACGGGAGGGGTTTCTTTTTCGGAATCAGTGTCAGCAGCGATTTCTTCTGCTTTTACTTCTCCTTTCTTTTCTTCTTCTTCAAAGCCTTCGCTTACAGCCACACCGTTTGAGAAATCAAGGAAGCAAAGAGGAGGGAAAAGCACACACCACCAGTTGGCTCCTTTTCCTTCGCCAAGAGTGATCAAGATCGCTTCGTATTCGCCAGCCGGGTATAAAAACTGTCCGTATAATTTCGTCGGGAAGCTGACTTTTCCAAAGTCGGCATTTACTTTCTGGTCAGATCCTTCATCAGCTACAACTTTTTCGGCAATCTTTTGAATCTCAGGCAATCTGGACTGGATCAGTTCACGGGCATCTTCGATTGAAGTTAACTCTGCCACCCACTCAGTGATTTCTGCATTTACTGCGTCCCTTACTTTCCTTTTAATCGCCTGGTCTTCTTCATTATCGCTGTTAGCCAGAATGCGCAGCCTGATTGCCTCGCTCGGTATTACCATTGGCTCATCTGCTGTGACTTCTGTTTGCGGTATATATAAACTTAAAATGGTTCCTAAGGATAAAATCAGTACATATAATTTCACAATCGTTTTTGTATTCAACATTTCCGGCACCATCCCTTCACTATCCACAGTGTGGACAGGATGCCAGAATCTTAAACTATTAAAATTAAATTTTTTTATAGTATTCTGATGCGGTCCCTCTCACCTAATAAAAAACCGCCATTCCGGCGGCTGTGTTACTCTATTTCCGCAAAAACCATCCGATCTTTGCCGTTAATGTCATAGACTGTTTCTACATTTGCCTGCGGGAAAACCTGCTTCAGGAGTGCAGATACTGCTTCACTTTGGCCGGCACCTACCTCGAAGCCGATGAGGGCACGGTCTTTGATGACAGCTGGCAATTCCTCCATAAAGCGCTTGTACAGATCCAGTCCATCTTCTCCTGCAAAGAGGGCACGGTGCGGTTCGTGCTTAGTGACTATATCCGACATCCACTCGATATCCCTTTCCGGTATATATGGAGGATTGGATAGAATGATATCAAATTTCTTCCCTTTTGAAATAAGAGGCTGGAGAAGGTCTCCCTGAAAAAAATCAATTTCCGCGCCATTCTGTTCTGCATTTTTCTCAGCCAGCTCAAGGGTCGGTCCGTAGATATCTGTGGCCGTGACATTTAATTCCGGCTTCTCGAGCTTCATCGTAACGGCAATCGCTCCGCTGCCTGTGCCGATGTCTGCCATTTCAAGCCCGTTCAAAGAGCCGAACAGCTTGTTTATCTTCTGCAGGGCGTTATAAACCAGTTCTTCCGTTTCTGGCCTTGGAATAAGGACATCTTCATTCACCTGGAAGGTGCGCCCGTAGAATTCTTCAGAGCCGATGATATACTGAACAGGCTGGCCCGCCGCGTGTTCGTGCACTGCCTTCTGGAATTTATCCAGAACTTCCGGATGCAAATCCTCGCGTAAATTAGCCAAAAAGCTTGTCCTGCTCATATTCATGAAATGCCGCAATAACAGCTCACCGGCATTCTCATCACGGTTTGACTCATTTAAAAAAGAAGAAGCCCAGTTGAGGGCTTCATATACTTTCATAGTTGGATTACTCATTGGATGCACTGTCCAGCTTCGCAGATTGCTCTTCAACGATCAGCGCGTCAATAACCTCATCGAGCTTGCCTTGAAGGATCTGATCAAGCTTTTGGATCGTCAAACCGATGCGGTGATCCGTTACACGGTTTTGCGGGAAGTTGTACGTCCGGATGCGCTCAGAGCGGTCTCCTGTACCAACTGCTGATTTACGCTGCTGGTCATATTCCGCCTGTGCTTCCTGCTGGAACTTATCATAAACACGGGCACGAAGAACCTTCATCGCTTTTTCTTTATTTTTGATCTGTGATTTTTCATCCTGGCAGGATACAACCGTACCTGTCGGCAAGTGAGTCAGACGAACAGCTGACATCGTTGTGTTAACACTCTGTCCGCCCGGTCCGCTTGAAGCAAATGTATCCACACGGATATCTTTTTCATGAATTTCAATTTCCACTTCTTCTGCTTCAGGAAGAACCGCTACTGTTGCAGTTGAAGTGTGGATGCGCCCGCCGGATTCGGTTTCCGGTACACGCTGAACACGGTGTGCGCCATTTTCAAACTTAAGCTTGGAATAAGCGCCATTTCCGTTGATCATAAAGATAATTTCCTTATAGCCCCCAACGCCCGTAGAGCTTGCCTCAATGACATCAATCTTCCAGCCCTGCGTCTCGGCATAGCGGCTGTACATACGGTATAAGTCACCTGCAAATAAGGCAGCTTCATCACCGCCTGCCGCACCGCGGATTTCCATAATAACGTTTTTATCATCATTAGGGTCTTTAGGAATGAGGAGAATTTTCAGACGTGCTTCCAGTTCCTCTTTTCTTTCCTCAAGCTCAGCCAATTCTTCTTTTACCATTTCGCGCATTTCTGCATCAAGCTTCTCTTCAAGCATGGCACGCGCATCCTGATACTGCTCTTTCACTTCTTTATATTCGCGGTATGTGTCAACAGTTTCCTGAATACCAGACTGTTCTTTTGAATATTCGCGAAGCTTTTTCGGATCATTGACAATTTCCGGATCGCTCAAAAGCTCATTTAATCTTTCATAACGGTCCTCGACAGATTGAAGACGATCAAACACAGCCATTCACCTCAATTTTTTATCCAATAACCGCCGGATATTGTCCAAGCGGGGTATAGTTTCATTTTTTTAAAACCGAAACTCCATAACATTCTAATTATAGTATAGGTGATTGTTGCAGTCAAAACCATTCGGAATAAGGATGCCTTCCTCCCTGTTAATAAATTTTCAGAAAAATCATTGCGGGTTTTTGTGATATCCGATATATTGGTTTTATGAAAAATAAAAATATCACTCCAATTAAACGTTTGTCACTTAGAGATGAAGTATACGAAACACTTAAGAAGAATATAATCGAGCTTGAATTTGAACCTGGTTCGCGCCTTCATGACAAGGAGCTTGCAGAAGACTTTGGGATCAGCCGCACTCCTGTCCGGGAAGCCTTAAAGAGGCTTGAGGATGAAGGGCTCGTTGTATCAACGCCCGGCTCCTCCACTCGTGTCACTCCTCTAAATGAAGATGGTGCAAGCCACGCCTTTCCGGTGGCAGCTTCCCTGCATGCTTTAGGTGCCAGACTTGGCGTTCCCCGCTTAATGCCAAGTGATTTTGCAAGGCTTGAGGCAGCCAATAAAAATCTGGAGTCCGCCATGAAAAAACAGGATATTCTTGGTGCAGTAAAAGCAGATGAAGCCTTCCACGAGGTTTATCTTTCTGCTGCAGATAATCCCGAAATTATCTCAGCATTAAAGAGGATTATGCCCAAAATTCAGCGTCTGGAAATTGCTCAATTCGGATCTTTGAATGGGCTGAAATCTGTTGAGCAGCATAAGAAAATCATGGAAGCCAGCAGGAAAGGCCAGGAGCAGCTGGCATCCAGGCTGGTGGAGGAAAACTGGCTGAGTCTTGGCGGGCTATTAACAGGGAAATGAGGTGAACTGGCATGAAGGCTATTCTTTTAGGCGTTTGCTCCGCCTTCTTTTTTGCTTTCACATTTGTATTAAACCGGGCAATGGAAATGGATGGCGGAAGCTGGCTATGGAGCGCATCGCTCCGCTATTTTTTCATGATTCCTCTTTTGGGTGCCATTGTAGCATTCAGAGGGAATTTGCGGCCATTATTTACTGAAATGAAAAAAGCTCCCGGGCAATGGCTGTTATGGAGCTTTGTCGGCTTTGGCTTATTCTATGCCCCGTTATGTTTTGCAGCAGCCTACGGTCCCGGCTGGCTGATTGCCGGAACCTGGCAGATTACGATTATCTCCGGCTCCCTGCTTGCACCACTGTTTTTTGTTGCATATCAAACTGGAAATGGAACTGTTAAGGTTAGAGGAAAAGTACCATTTCGCGGTCTGATGATGAGCCTGATCATTCTTCTTGGAGTTGCTGTGATGCAAGTCGAGCATGCCTCCTCCATTTCATTTCGGGATACGATGCTTGTGATCATTCCTTTAATTATCGCATCCTTTGCCTATCCATTAGGCAACCGCAAAATGATGGATGTGTGTGAAAATCGGCTGGATGCCTACCAGCGTGTGCTCGGAATGACGATTGCCAGTCTTCCGTTCTGGGTCATTCTTTCTGCAGCTGCCCTGACAACAAGCGGAATGCCCAGTTTTGGCCAGGTCACTCAGTCCAGTTTAGTCGCCCTATTTTCCGGCGTCTTTGCCACGGTATTGTTCTTTGCAGCCACTGACCTTGTCCGCGGCAATATGCACAAATTAGGGGCGGTGGAAGCAACTCAATCCCTCGAGGTCCTTTTTGCTGTTCTCGGTGAAGTGTTGCTGCTGGCAAGTCCCCTTCCGTCTGGAATTTCTTTTACAGGCATGGCACTTGTGATCGTCGGCATGGTGCTGCACAGTTATGTAACCTCGAACAAAGTCATTTTAAAAAGAAAGGCTGCGTAAAAAAAATGCCCTGGGTAAGCAGGGCATTTTTTACGTGCGGTCTTCCTGAACCTTTACTTCAATGTGATAAGTCGGAAGAGCTTTAATGAGATCTTTATGCAATTGAGCCTGTGAATCAATCTTTTCCTGATGGGTCATATTGCCTTTTCTGTATGCAGTCACCCACATATCCTCTCCATTTACCCAAACAGCTCCTGGGCGATACCCCTCGTGAGCTGCAATCACACTGCGGGCCTGATCGATATCATCCTGATTATCCAGGCGTTTGCCGTCAAAATTGATAAAGTTCGGGTTCTGCTCACCGCTCATCGTCCGGTCCAATGTATCATTGTCCTCGGTGCGGTCCAGATCATTATTTATAAATGAAACTCCATCCTGGGTCTCATGGTCATACTCACTCTCAGTTGCCTGATTGTTGGCACAGCCAGCCAGAAATGCGAGCATCAAAAGGAAAACACTAAGTTTTTTCATTACTGCACCTCCTTTTTATAGCATGTCCGCTATAAGGAGGAATGTGCAGTCCAATATAAGGCAGAGCTGGGATGAACGTTTATGGCGACCATTTCTCTTCGTCCCTTCGCTTTTCGGCTTCATGAGCCGTTCATGACGACCTTTTCTCTGCTTCCCTTCCGTTTTTCGGCTTCATGAGCCGCTCAGGGTGAAATTTTTAATTTCGTCTCCCGTTTTCTGCGCCATAAAGACCCAAATTAAAAAAACTGCCCGGAATACGCCAGGGCAGAGAGATCGTTTAGTATAAAATTATGATAAAAACTCGGTTGTTTTATGTTTGTCTAGAACATTTGGCGATTTGGGAACTTCATGGTGATGGCGGCAGCGCGGTTCATATGCTTCTGATGCGCCAACTAAAATAACCGGGTCATCATATGAAGCTGGCTTTCCATTGATCAGGCGCTGCGTACGGCTTGCAGGTGAACCGCAAACGGCACAGACAGCTTGAAGCTTTGTAACCAATTCTGCTATCGACATGATGGCAGGCATTTGCCCAAAAGGCTCCCCGCGGAAGTCCTGGTCAAGTCCGGCAGCTATGACACGATGTCCGCTGTCAGCCAGGTGCTGAATGACTTTTACAATTTCATCATCAAAAAATTGCACTTCATCAATCGCAATCAAATCAATGTCAGCTGTAATGTATTTAAAAATATCGGTAGACTGGGAAATGGGTCTAGCTATGACCGAAGTTCCATTATGTGAAACGACAGCTTCATCACTGTATCGGTTATCAATCTGCGGCTTAAATACAGCAATTTGCTGTTTGGCGAACTGAGCTCTGCGCACACGGCGAATCAGTTCTTCTGATTTGCCGGAGAACATGCTGCCGCAAATGACTTCCACCCATCCGTGATGATTCATAACGTACATGAACGGCCTCTCCTTCCTCGTTCTAACTAATAGAATGGCTTGTTTTCATTTTTTTATGAAGAAAGGGTCGAGCTGTTAATTTTAATTGTACTCGCGCTTTTTAAAGCAAAAAGGGTCCCCTTAAAACATTTCTTCATATCCAATAAGGCTTATTTCGCAATAAAAAACAGGCAAGATAGTTAACTTGCCTGTTTTTGTTGTTTATTATTTTTGTTCTGACTTAATGCCGTATTTCTTATTGAAACGGTCAACACGTCCGCCAGCTTCAGCGAATTTTTGACGTCCAGTATAGAATGGGTGGCACTCAGAGCAAGTTTCAACGCGGATCTCTTCTTGAACAGAACCGGTTTCGAACTCGTTACCGCAAGCACATTTCACCATTGCTTTTTTATAGTTAGGATGAATTCCTGATTTCATTCTTTTCATCTCCTTCCGCCCTGAATCATTCGAAACAGAGTTATATATTACGGGCAATCATGAATTGCCGTAAACTTCAAAAACACACTGTCATCATTATAACAAGTCCATATATATTTTGCAATATGCGAATTCGGCATCCTAGATTTTCCAAATGAAATCTTATTGCGAACGCTTAGCCTTCATTTCTTCTGCCAAATTAGCAAAAAACTCTTCGTTCGATTTTGTCTGTCTTAGCTTGCGAAGCAGTTTTTCAGCAAAATCCGGTGAATCGGACATGGATTTGCGGATTGCCCACAGCTTGTCCAGGTGATCTTTCTGGATAAGAAGTTCTTCTTTGCGCGTTCCGGAGCGCCGGATGTCGATGGCAGGGAAGATTCTTCTTTCAGCCAAGGAGCGGTCAAGGTGCAGTTCCATATTGCCTGTCCCCTTGAATTCTTCGTAGATGACGTCATCCATGCGTGAACCCGTGTCAACGAGTGCAGTTGCCAAAATCGTTAAGCTTCCGCCCTCTTCAATGTTACGCGCTGCACCGAAGAAACGCTTCGGACGGTGGAATGCCGCCGGGTCAATACCGCCGGAAAGTGTTCTTCCGCTTGGAGGAATAACCAGATTATACGCTCTTGCCAGCCTTGTAATGCTGTCCATTAAAATAACAACATCACGCTTGTGCTCAACGAGGCGCATAGCGCGTTCAAGAACAAGCTCGGCCACTTTAATGTGATTTTCAGGCACTTCATCAAACGTAGAGCTGACCACATCGCCTGCAACTGAACGCTCGATGTCTGTTACCTCTTCCGGGCGCTCGTCAATCAATAGCACGATCAGTTCCGCTTCCGGGTGGTTGGTTGTAATGCTATTGGCAATTTCTTTTAAAAGCATGGTCTTACCTGCTTTTGGAGGCGCAACAATCAGACCGCGCTGCCCAAATCCGACCGGTGCAAGCAGGTCCATAATTCTTGTAGACAGCTGTCTTGTACCTGTTTCCAGTTTCATATGGCGGTTTGGATATAGAGGTGTCAGACCAGGGAAGTGAACGCGCTCTTTTGCGGATTCCGGATCATCGCCATTCACGGCTTCAACTTGCAGAAGGCCGAAATAACGCTCATTTTCTTTTGGAGGACGGACTTTTCCTGAAACCTTATCTCCGTTTCTCAAGTCGAAACGGCGGATCTGGGAAGCGGAAATATAAATATCCTCAGAGCTTGGTGAATAGTTGATTGGACGAAGGAAGCCGAATCCTTCTGACTGAATGATCTCCAGGACACCTTCCATGAAAAAGTAGCCTTCCTGCTCTGCTCTTGCTTTTAGGATGGCAAAAATCAATTCTTTTTTCGATAACTTGCTGTAATAAGAAACTTTATATTCACGGGCAAGCTCATAAAGCTCTTTCAGCTTCATATTTTCTAAACTTGAAATGTTTAAACCCATTTTTACACCACACTTTTGAAATTTTCAATCATTTCCTCCATATGCAGCTGTATTAATATTGAACGGTATATGAAAGGAAAGGGAAAGATACTTTGAGGCACTGAAAATAGCTGAAGAATCTATCATTATGTTCTTAATTAAAGGTTTCGAGGAATGGAACGGTTTGTTGTCCGTTTTTCGGTTGAAATTTTTGAGGTATCCTCTTCTTCGAAAAGCGCAAGCGCCTTGCCCGACCCTCGAGGGGTTAGACGCTGGAGCCATTTAAAAAACAATCTCTATTTTACCCCTTAATATGAAAATTAATCAATAACTAAATTTGATATGGAAAATATGGCAGGAAGGAAATGAAAATGAGCAGGCTGGCGCATATGGCCAGCTCTCATTTTCTTCTATTTTTTATGAAAATTATTTAATAACAAGATTTGGCTTTTTCTTTAGACTATGGCGTCCCTCTACAAAGCGGACCGTACCTGATTTGGCTCGCATGACAAGCGAATGGGTCGAACCATATGAGCCTTTAAACTGCACGCCTTTCAGAAGCTCTCCGTCTGTTACGCCTGTTGCAGCAAAAATGGCATCATCGCCTTTTACCAGGTCTTCCATAAGAAGGACTTTATTAATATCGAGGCCCATCTTCAAGCAGCGCTCAGCCTCTGCGTCATTTTGCGGAAGAAGTTTTCCTTGAATTTCTCCGCCAAGGCACTTAAGGGCAACAGCTGCCAATACGCCTTCTGGTGCTCCGCCTGATCCGAACAGGATATCCACACCTGTCTCATCAAAAGCTGTATTAATGGCTCCAGCTACGTCTCCATCATTGATTAACTTAATTCTGGCACCAGCTTCGCGAAGCTGGCTGATGATGTGCTCATGGCGCTCACGGTTAAGCACTGTAGCCACGACATCCTGGATATCTTTGTTTTTTGCTCTTGCGACCGCTTTCAAATTATCCAAAACAGAAGCGTTAATATCAATTTGTCCAACCGCTTCAGGACCGACCGCGATTTTGTCCATGTACATATCCGGAGCATGCAGAAGGTTTCCGTGGTCAGCTACCGCAAGAACAGCTAATGCATTCCAGCCCCCAGATGCTACGATGTTGGTGCCTTCCAGCGGATCGACAGCAACATCTACACGCGGACCATAGCCTGTTCCAAGCTTTTCCCCGATATAAAGCATTGGCGCTTCATCCATTTCGCCCTCTCCGATAACGACTGTTCCCTTCATTGGTACAGTATCGAATACATCTCTCATTGCAGAAGTAGCGGCATCATCCGCTTCATCTTTTAATCCACGGCCCATCCAGCGTGCTGATGCTAAAGCGGCACCTTCCGTTACGCGAACTAGTTCCATTGACAAACTTCTTTCCATCGATTTTTCCTCCCCGGATTCTTAGGCTGGCAGCATGGCGAATGCGGACCGGCTCTTTACCGCCGGCACCGCATTGCCCGCCTAAATTTGTATTTGTCTGCTGATGTTACTATCAGTCAGCTGTCAATATTCCAAGATGTTTCTCTATTATGCGTTCTTCATTTGTTCCATTTCTTCTTTGCTCATTTCTTCGCGCCAGATTGTGGCACCAAGTCCATTCAGCTTTTCAACAAGATGGCTATAGCCTCTGTCGATATGCTCTAAGCCTGTGACTTCGGTAACTCCCTCAGCCATCAAGCCGGCAATTACCAGTGCTGCGCCTGCGCGCAAATCGCTCGCCTTAACTTTAGCGCCCTGAAGCTGAATTGGCCCATTGATGATCGCCGAGCGTCCTTCCACTTTAATGTTGGCATTCATTCTGCGCAGCTCATCAATATGCTTGAAACGGGCACTATAAATGGTATCCGTAACCATGCTTGTCCCTTCTGTACCAGTTAACAGAGAAGTCAGCGGCTGCTGAAGGTCTGTAGGGAAGCCAGGATAAACAAGCGTTTTAATATCCACTGCTTTCATTTTCTCAGCTGGCCCGACAAATACCTGGTCGTCGTTCGTTTCAACCTGAACGCCCATTTCGCGAAGCTTTGCTATTAGGGACTCAAGGTGATGCGGGATGACATTGTCAATCAGCACACCTTCTCCGGCCGCTGCACCAACGATCATATAGGTTCCCGCTTCAATCCGGTCTGGGATAATCGTATGCTGGCAGCCGTGCAGATGATCCACGCCATCAATGCGAATCACATCTGTGCCGGCACCCTTGATTTTCGCACCCATATTGGTTAAAAGCGTAGCAACATCAATGATTTCAGGCTCTTTTGCAGCATTTTCAATAATTGTTCTGCCTTTTGCCCTGACAGCGGCAAGCATGATATTGATGGTTGCCCCAACGCTGACAACATCGAGATAAATACGGGCTCCGCGAAGCTCATCGGCACGAAGGTAAATGGCTCCCTGCTCATTGGTCACACGCGCGCCAAGAGCTTCAAAACCTTTAATATGCTGGTCAATCGGCCTTGGCCCCAGATGGCACCCGCCAGGAAGTCCAATAACCGCTTTTTTGAATCGGCCGAGCATTGCTCCCATTAAATAATAGGAAGCGCGTAATTTTTTCACTTTTCCGTTCGGCAAAGGCATGGAAATCATGGAAGAGGGATCAACTGTCATATCATTTTCAGAAAATTCGACAGTGCCCCCTATTTCTTCAAGCAAATCTTTTAGAATTTGTACATCCGAAATATCCGGTAAACCTTCAATTGTCACAGGCGATTCCGCTAAAATGGTAGCTGGAATCAATGCTACTGCACTATTCTTCGCTCCGCTGATCCGGACTGTTCCTTTTAATGGATATCCGCCTGCAATCATTAGCTTTTCCATTTGTAACTCCCTTCTAAGCCGTTGTTAAACATACATGCTGATATTTGACTTCAATATTTAAAAAATTGATAGCCCTTACAGCAAAGGCTACACACTACTTTTCTAACCAATTCCGCCAGAAAATAGCCCCAGCTTCTATAAGAAACCAAATAGGCTTGTCTTTTTTTTAATATCGGAAAAATAGTCTTTGGGAAAATATGCACTTACATATTATCATGTATCTGCATTTTGCAACATTGCAAGATGAATAAGGAACAATTTTCCATATGTTTTTTACAGATTCCGACATTATCTTTATCTTATAGTTTACACGAAAAATCAAATCTCATGTATTGTATTCAAAAAAAGTTAAAATTAAGAAAGAAGCACTAAAAGCCGGGGTACAAGTGAAGGGGCTGGCTTTGCTCAAGAAAAGCGCAAGCGCCTTGCCCACCCCCGACACCTCGAGGGGGTAGGCTGCTTGCGCTAGACAGCTCTCAAAGTACAAATAAACAAAGCCAGTTTCCTAGAGTTATTTTTCCGAAGAAAGCATTATCCTCTTGAGTTCCAGTCTGCAAGGAACGCTTCGATTCCCTTATCTGTCAGAGGATGGTTGAATAATTGCTGGATGATTTTATAAGGAACTGTCGCAATATGGGCTCCTCTTAATGCTGCATCCGTCACGTGCTGAGGATGTCTGATGGAAGCTGCTATGATTTCTGTATCAATGTCATGAATCGCGAAGATTTCTGCGATTGTGGAAATGAGATCCAGACCGTTATGGCCAATATCGTCCAAACGTCCAAGGAAAGGAGAAACGTATGTAGCACCTGCTCTTGCAGCAAGCAGCGCCTGGTTTGCACTGAAGATCAAAGTTACATTTGTTTTAATGCCTTCTTTTGAAAAAGCACTTACTGCTTTTAGGCCATCGGGTGTCATTGGCACCTTGATTGTGATGTTCGGTGCAATCGCCGCAAGCTCTCTTCCTTCTTTAATCATGCCTTCAGCATCAAGGGCGATAACCTCTGCGCTTACTGAGCCTGGCACCAAGTCCGTGATTTCACGAAGACGGTCAGGGAAGGATACATTCTTTTCCTTTGCCACCAATGATGGATTGGTTGTTACTCCTGCTACTACCCCAAGGGCGTATGCTTCTTTAATTTCGTCCATGTTTGCTGTATCGATGAAAAACTTCATAATAATCCCACCTTGTTTAATATTTTGATAATTAATGCTGCGGATATCTATGTATTATTAAATAAAGTTGTGATTCTGTAAAGCCTTACAATTGTATGCAGAAATTCCGCAGCAGGCACTCAGTGAACCTCCTGATAAAATACAGGGAAACCGCCCCTAAATCTAGAAGCGGTTTCTTATGCAATGATATTAATTATGCTTTGTTTGAAGAACCAAACTCGCGCATTTTGCCGATTACAGTTTCTTTAATCGCTTCGCGTGCTGGTCCTAAGTATTTGCGCGGATCGTATACTTCTGTATCTGCTGCCAATACTTCGCGAACGCGTTTTGCAGAAGCAATTTGGTTTTCAGTGTTTACATTGATTTTTGCAGTTCCTAAAGAGATAGACTTTTGGATATCCTTTGTTGGGATTCCAGTTCCGCCATGAAGAACTAAAGGAACACCAGTAAGGCTTCCGATCTCTTCCATTTCAGCAAAGCCAAGGTTTGGCTCGCCTTTATATGGGCCATGAACAGAACCTAGTGCTGGAGCAAGGCAGTCGATGCCTGTGCGTTTTACCAGCTCTTCACATTCTTTAGCATCAGCATAAATAACGCCATCAGCAACAACATCGTCTTCCTGTCCGCCGACAGTTCCTAACTCCGCCTCTACTGAAACGCCTTTTGAATGTGCATATTCAACTACTTTAGATGTAGTCTCAACGTTTTGTTCGAATGGATCATGAGAAGCATCGATCATAACGGATGTGAAGCCTGCATCGATCGCTTCTTTACATTTATCAAAACTTGAACCGTGGTCTAAGTGGATAGCCACTGGAACGGTAATTTTGTAATCTTCCAGCAGTCCTTCAACCATCTTTACAACCGTTTTGAAACCGCCCATGTAGCGTGCAGCACCTTCGGAAACACCAAGGATAACCGGTGATTTTTCTTCTTCTGCCGCCTGCAGGATAGCTTGAGTGAACTCAAGGTTATTTAAGTTAAATTGACCTACTGCATAGCCTTCTGATTTTGCTTTATTAAGCATTTCAGTCATAGAAACTAAAGGCATTTTTCTTCCTCCTTATTGATAATCGTTTAAGTTCGTCAGACTAAATACTGTTAAAGTTTTCCCCTTAACACTATCGAATATGTACCCTTAAAATAGTCCGCTAAACAGAGACGATCCTTTGGAATTCATCTGTTATCATACCAAAAAGGACTTAGAAAAGCCATTATTCCAGAGCGTTTTTGTTAATTGTCATAAAGCAAACGCTATCATTTTTATAGCGATGGAATTTCAGGTTAAAAACGGTTAATTTTGGTTTATTTCGAGTTAGGCACAGGCAAATATTTCTTTACCGCTGCCCTGATGTCATCGATATCGAATGGCTTCGCAAAGTGAGTAAGAGCACCCAGATCCTTGGCCTCCTGAATCATATCGAGTTCGCCATATGCAGTCATGATAATGACGCGGATATCTTTATCCACCACTCTCATTCTTTTTAAAATTTCAATCCCATCCATTCCCGGTATCTTCATGTCGAGAAGAACAAGATCAGGCGAATGCTTGGAAACAATGTCGAGAGCCTGGACTCCATTGGCAGCCTGGTATGTGTCGTACCCTTCTTTCTGTAGTACCTCATTAAGCAAAATACGGATTCCGAACTGATCATCTACAATTAATATTTTCCCTTTCATCAAGCCACCTCTTCCTGTCGTATTAAAAGCACTTAGGTTTAAAACCATACTGAATTATGACTGCAGGTCACTTAACTATACATTCTCCTACAGCTAATTTCTCTGTGAAACATGATTATTCCTGCTGGTATTTGCAATTTCAAATGTGAATATTTTACCTTTTCCTCCCTTTTCACTATAATAGAACCGCTAAGTGCAGTGACCGAAGGAGTGAAATAATTTGCTTAAGATGTTTTCTACCCAGCTGACAGGCTTGTTTAAAAGACTTCAGGAAAAGGAAGAGTTTTCCATAGAGGACAGTGCACGCCTATTGGCTCAGGCTGCCGCCGGTGATGGGAAAATATATATTTACGGTACAAAAGAAATGGCTGCGATTGGCTATGAAGCCGTTCAAAGCCAGGAACCGCTTAGAGATGCAGCGATTTTGGAAAGTGATGAGGAAGTCTCAGAAACAGACAGAGTAATCATCTTCTCAAGACATTCAGATGACGAAGACGCAGCCTTTCTGGCAAAATCTTTGTCTGAAAAAGGAATTCCCTTTGTGGCAGTGAGCACTGTTAAGGCGGAAAACAATGTTAACATCGCTGATTTAGCCGATGTCCATATTGATTTGAAGCTTGCTAAAGGGCTTCTTCCTGATGAAGAAGGCAACCGCTTCGGCTATCCGGCTTCCATGGCTGCTTTATTTGTTTATTATGGAATTAAGTTTACGATTGAAGAGATTTTGGCGGAGTATGAATAATAGATGAGCAGAAGCAGCCCCCAATTTTGGGGGCTGCTGTCATTTTTTTAGTTTGTTCCTTATTGCTGAGCTGGCTTCTTTTGGTGCTTGATTACCTGTAATGGCACTTCCAATAATGACTACATCGGCAATACTATCCTTCAATTCTCCGATTGTTTTTTCTGAAATCCCGCCTGCAATAGCGACTTCGATATCATTTAACCCTTTAACAAGCCTGAATAAAGCGGGATCCGCTATAGAACCCTCTTTCTGCATATCCTTTCCTATATGGAGACAAAATAAGTCCGCCCCCAAATCATATAGGCTCTTAACTCTTTTGGCGTCCTTAATTCCCAGCAGATCAATCATAATTCTTTTATTAGCGGCATTTGCAATCTCTAATGCCTGTTTTATCGTGCTGTTATGTGAAAAGCCCATCACAGTCATAACGTCCGCCCCTGCTTTAAAGGCCTGTTCTGCTTCATGTTTTCCTGCGTCACAAGTTTTCATATCCGCCACAATTGTTTTTTCTGGATAAGCAGCCTTCATTTCCCGAACTATCTTCATACCATATTCTTTAATAACGCCCGTCCCGATCTCAATCCAATCGATATTTTCACAAGTTTCATCTGCGATACGGAAACATTCCTGCTCGGTTAAGCGGTCAAGTGCAAGTTGAATTTTCACTTCTATTCTCCTTCTTTTAGAATTGTATTTTATAAGGAAGCAGCCTGAAATAAAAACCACAGGAATACTTCCTGTGGCCTTATTTTTCATATTAAACTCCTGAGTATGCCATAAAGCCGCCGTCAACTGGTACCGTAACACCCGTTACGAAACCAGAATATTCTTCGTCAGCAAGCCACAGCAGCACACCAAGTAAATCTTTTGGCTGGCCAAATCTTTTCATTGGTGTATGAGCAATAATTTTTTCTGATCTGGCCGTATGGGAACCATCTTCATTCAATAATAAATTGCGGTTTTGAGTTGTTAAGAAAAAGCCCGGAGCAATTGCATTTACCCGCAACCCTGTTTCTGCGAAATGTACAGCCATCCACATTGTAAAATTATTAATGGCTGATTTGGCTGCACTATAAGCAGGCACTTTTGTCATTGGCGAGTAGGAACTCATTGATGAGATATTAATAATGATAGGTGATTCCTGCTTTAGCAGTTCTTTGCCAAAAACCTGGCTGGCTAAAAAAGTCCCTGTAAAGTTGCTGGCAAATACTTGGGAGAAGCCTTTCTCATCCATATCAAAGAAGGACTTTTCAGAAGAAGACTCCACATTATAGGTTTCTAAAGAAGTAATGGCATCCGGATGATTCCCGCCTGCTCCATTAATTAATATATCTACCTGCCCAAAGTGGCTGATCACTTCTTCCCTTGCTTTTTCCAGGGATTCACGATCTAAGACGTCTGCTGCAACAGCAATCGCTGTTCCCCCTGCTTTTTCAATTTCGGCCGATACCGCAGCTCCCTTTTCTGCCGTACGATTAAGAATCGCCACTTTCACACCATGCCTTGCGAGCTCCCTGGCCATTTCCGAGCAAAGCACTCCGCTTCCGCCCGTAATCACAGCTGTTTTTCCATTTAAATTTTCATGTATTGGAAACATTAGCATTCTCCTTATTTCTCAGATTGATAGGCATCCCATAATCCGTGAAGATACATGATTCCAAGAGCCCGGTCATATAATCCATATCCCGGTCTGCAGTCTTCACCCCAAAGATGCCGGCCGTGGTCAGGACGTACGTAGCCCTCATATTGAATCTCGGATAACTCTTTGACGACCCCTTTAATATTGATTGAACCATCTGCAGTCAAATGAGAAGTCTCAATAAAATCACCATTCTCGAATATTTTTACATTCCGGATATGGGCAAATGGTGATCTTCCTGCAAATTTTTTTGCCAGGTCAACCATGTCATTTTGCGGATTAGCCCCTAGAGAACCCGTACAAAATGTAATGCCGTTGGAGGGAGAGTCGGAAATAGATAGGAGTTTCTGCAGACTTTCTTCTCCGGTCATGATTCGCGGCAGGCCAAAAATGGACCAAGGCGGATCATCCGGGTGGATAGCCATCTTGATGCCTGCTTCTTCTGCCACTGGCAGAATTTCCTTTAGGAAATAGCCCAGATTGTCCCATAAGTCCTCTGCAGTTACATCCTGATACGCTGCAAATAACTCTTTAATCCGGGACATTTTCTCCGGCTCCCAGCCAGGAAGAGTCAAATCAGAAGCCTCGGAAACCGTTTTGATTAAATCCTGCGGATCCAGATTTTCCACTTTGTTCTTTTCATAAAATAATGCCGTTGAGCCATCTGGAAGTGCGCGGTATAAGTCAGTCCGCGTCCAATCAAAGACAGGCATGAAGTTATAACATATAACTTTTACCCCAAGTTCACCCAGGTTCCGAATGGTTTTCTTATAATTTTCTATATATAAGTCCCTTTCATTGTTTCCCAGCTTAATAGATTCATGTATATTAACACTTTCCACCACATTTGCATGAAACCCAAAGGACTTTATAAACTCAATTTCAGATTTAATCTCGTCTGTCTCCCAAACTTCCCCGACAGGTTTCCTGTGAAGGGCCCAAACGATTCCTTTCACATTGGGAATCTGTTTCACTTGTTCAAGAGTTACGGTATCATTATCCCTTCCATACCAGCGAAAGGTCATATTCATTTTCCGCCGCCTCCATTAGTCGCTTCGACATATTTTCCACAAAGTGCTTTTACTGATTCTTTCCCGCCAGCTTTGTATGCCTTGTTTAAGTCACTTCCAATGCCGGCTGCGACAGCGCCAGCATCAAGCCACGCACCGACATTATCTAAATTCACCCCGCCAGTGGGCATGATGCGTACCTGTGGCAGGGGACCATTGACTGCACCGATAAATGATGGATCAAAACGATTAGCCGGGAACAGCTTTACAATGTCACAGCCATATTCGAGAGCTGTCATGATTTCAGTTATGGTCATGCATCCAGGAAGATATGGAATGCTGTATCGATTGCAAAGCAAGGCTATATTCTTATCAAAATGCGGACTAACAACAAATTCCGCCCCATTTAAAATGGCATGACGGGCTGTTTCCGAATCCAGAACTGTCCCAGCCCCGATTACACCGTCTGAACCTCTTAAAGTCTGAAACACTTTTTCCGCTTCAGGTGTAGTATAAGTCACTTCAATAGCACGAAATCCGCCTTCAATGGCTGCTTCAGAAATATCAATCGCTTCTTCAGGTGTTTTTCCGCGCACAACTGCAACCACTTTTGATTCTATTAGCTGGTTAAGTTTCTCTATTTTTAAGTTCATCTAATCTCCCCTTAATCGAAAACAATAACTGCTTTTCGAACCTGGTCAGGATTGTTCTCTACATATTGGAATGCTTCCTTCACTTCACTAATTGAAAACTGGTGGGTGATAAACCCGTTTGATTGAAGCTTTCTTTCATTGAGTAAAGAAACAACCTTTTCAAATTGGTTTGTCTGCAGCCTTGAGCCAACAATGGTTACTTCTTTTTTAGTGATTGGAAGCTGCGGAATGGATGATGGCCGTTCATCAAACCCCAGCACAACTACCGTGCCAGCAGGCGATACAAGATTTACGCCAAGCTCAAAGGTAGAAGGCAGACATACTGCATCAATCACAACATTTGGTCCTTCACCATCTGTCAATTCCAATACCCGATCTTCTACAGACTCTTCCGATGCATTAATAATTTCATCTGCCCCATTTTCTTTTGCAAATGCTAGTCGCTCCTGCTTCAAATCACTGATAATGACTCTTGCTCCCTGCAGCTTCGCCATTTTTAAAATGCATATGCCTATCGGGCCGCTTCCCTGAATGAATACAGTATCACCTTCTCCAACAGCCCCGCGCCACACAGCCTGAGCTCCAATGGTGTAGGGTTCAGCCAATACGATTTCATCCCATTCTAAAGATGAATTCACAACATGAAGCTGTTTTTCAGGCAGTACAAAGAATTCCCGCAAGCCTCCATCTTCATGAACACCAAAAACAGATAAAGACTGACATACATTCGGGCGCCCTTTCCGGCATGCGTAGCACTCTCCGCAGTAGCGGATTGGCTCCACTACAACATGGTCACCAGGTTTTATTCCTGAAACATTTGACCCGACTTTAACGACTTCTCCTGCCACTTCATGGCCAACAATTCTTGGATAAGTGGCAAGTGGATTTGTACCATGGTAAATATGCATATCAGAACCGCATATACCGACCCTTTTCACTTTCACCAGGACTTCATCGGGATCGCTTATAACTGGTGTTTCTATATCAATAACTTCCATTTCCATTGCACTTGGAATTTGAACTGCTTTCATTTTACTGCCCCCTATTCAAATAAACTTGGAAGAAACAGTGAGATTTGCGGCACAAAAGCCACAAGCATTAAGACTGCCAGACTGACACCTAAAAATGGCAGTAATTCTTTTGCTGTTTTCCCAATTGAGATCTTGCCAATTTGTGATGCTACGAATAGACATACACCAACCGGAGGCGTTACAAGGCCAATAACAAGGTTCAATACCATCATGACACCAAATTGAACCGGATCCATACCGATGGAAGCCGCTACTGGCAATAACACCGGGAATAGGATGACTAGAGCCGCAATCGTCTCCATGAACGTTCCAACAAACAACAGCAGCAAGTTAATCAATAGAATAACGACAATTGGGTTTGAAGAGATCCCCAGAATCGCATCTGCAACCATTTGAGGAATTTGTTCACTTACCATAATCCAGCCAAACAGGTTGGCAAAGCCTACGAGAAGCATGATAGAAGCCGTACCTGTCATGGAAGAGAGCATAATTTCCGGGATTTTTTTGATTGGAAGCTCTTTATAAACGAAGATTCCAATGACAAAGGCATACAATACTGCAATGACTGAAGCTTCAGTCGGTGTGAAGTAGCCTCCGAGAATTCCATACATAATGATAACTGTCATAAATAGTGCCCAGAACGCTCCAGTGAAACTTTTCCATATTTCCTTTAATGACTTTCTTTCCCCTTTGGGATAATTTCTTTTAACAGAAATGATATAGGTTGGAATCATTAATCCCAGGCCAAGTAATATCCCTGGCAGAGCACCAGCCAAAAACAGATCGCCAATAGATACTGACGCAAGTGTCCCCACGATAATCATTGGAAGAGACGGAGGAATAATCGGGCCAACCGTTGATGAAGATGCCGTTACAGCTGCAGAAAAACCTGCTCCGTACCCTTCTTTTTTCATCGCAGGAATAAGAATAGCTCCTATACTGGCTGTGTCTGCCAATGCTGTACCTGAAATGCCTGCAAATCCCATCGAGGATCCTACATTCGCTAAGCCAAGGCCCCCGCGGATATGGCCGAAGCAATTATTTGCAAACTGAATGATGCGATCTGTAATACCGCCAGCATTCATTAGGTTTCCTGCCAGAATAAACCCGGGAATACAGAGCAAAACAAAGGAGTTTAGTCCTCCAAACATTTTTTGCGGAATGATGCTTAACGGGATATCAGCCAGTATTAAATAAAAAAGTGAAGATAGGCCAAGGCTGAATGCTACTGGCACGCCTAGGAATATCAGGATTATGAACGAGAAAAACAAAATGGCTGCCATCATAGCTCCCCACCACCCATTTGTGAATTAAAGTCTTCTTCATTTCGAATTAGCCTAATGATTTTGACAATTGAATACAATAATAAAAATGAACTCATGATAAATATTGCAGCGTGGATTACCGACATCTGAAAAGGCATTGTAGCTGAAGTCTGGTTTCCTCCTAGCTGTGTAAAGAACCATCCTTCTTTAACGAGAACCCCGCTTAACAATATAATCAGCAAATAAATTCCAATTTCATAATAGCGGCGAATAGCATGTGACATTTTTGTGAGAATCAGATCCACATTAATAAACTCGCCTCGAAGCAAAGCTAGCGGTGCCCCAAAGCAAATGGAGTATATAAACAAATATCGCGTAAGCTCTTCCGTCCAAATTGCTGTGTAGGGAAGATAGCGCGACATGATTTGGATGGTAACCACGATAATAACCCCTGAAAAACTCATAACAGTCAAGAAGGCTAATATTCGGTCAAGCCAAATTCGAATCTTCATTTTTTCATTCCTTCCTTTAATTAAAGGCACTGCTGGCAAAATAGTCAGCGGTGCCTTTAACTTGTTCCAATAAGACTATTATTCTACCTCTAGAATTTTTTCATAAAGCTCATACTGTTCTGGCTTAAGGCTATCTTTAATCGCAGGCTGCATTTTTTCACGGAAGGCATCCTGGTCAACATCAACAAACTCCATTCCTTCACTTTCAAGCTCAGACTCTATTTTTGAAATTTCTTCATCATAAAGTTTTTCTCCAAATGCCTGGGCTTCTGCAGCTGCTTCTGTCACAGCTTTTTTCTGTTCATCATTCAAGGCCTCAAACTGCTTGTTGCCAATTAGGATATAAATCCATGAATAAACATGCTCTGTACGATTCACATACTTTTGAACCTCATACAAACCGCCGCTCTGGATTAAGTCCACAGGGTTTTCCTGTCCTTTAATAACTCCTTGCTGAAGGCCAGTAAATACTTCATTGAAGTCCATAACCTGCGGCTTAGCGCCTGCGGCTTCCCAGACTTTCAGGAACAATGGAACATTTGGCACACGCATTGAGAATCCCTTCAAATCAGATGGTGACTCAATAGGCTCACTTGAAGTCAAGTTACGTGGAGCACGTGTATGATAATACAAAGGAGTCAAGCCAACTTTTTCAGTGATTTCCTTTTCAATTTCTTCACCGATTTCCCCTTCTACAACCGTTTTTACATGGTCAAGATCACGGAAGGCATACGGTACTGCCATTAAAGCAGCTTTAGGTGCCCAGTTTTGCATGGTTTCCCCTGAAATGACCATGTCAGCTGTACCCGCCTGAATGGCATTGATTGTATCTGTTTCTCCGCCAAGAGAGTTATTCGGGAAAATTTGAATTTCAATTTGCCCGTCTGTTTTTTCATTAACCAGATCTGCAAATTCCTCAGCTGTTTTATGCCAAATGTGATTCTCATCTGCCAAGTGGCCAAACTTCCACTTGATTACTTCTCCCTCTTGCTTCTCGCCACTTGCCCCATTAGAACCGCCCGAACCGCAGGCACTAAGCATCAAAGTCGCAGCTAAAACACCGGATAACCACTTAAATTTCATTGTTTTTCTCCCCTTTTTTTCTATGGATTTAGTTTGTTAAAAACTGATGTACCGTTGAAGCAATTGTTATCCCTTTTTCGAGATTTCTTTCTTCATTCATTTGTTCAATTTCACCTGGCACAAGAACACTTTTAAAACAGGGAGCTGGAGGTGCCTGACGGATTTCTGCCATCATTTGATCCATATTTCCCAGGAATGCTTCTGCATCCGTGAAGAATGCCGGATTAATTGCACAGAAATAATGGCCAAGTTTCCTCTTCTTATCCAGGTCTCCATACATCTTGGCTACATGCGGCCCAAAAGCTGCACCTGCAAGCAAACCTGAGAAGATGTCGACAATCATTGATAGCCCATAGCCCTTAGGCCCCCCAAACGGAGAAAGTGAAACGACTTTTGAAGGATCTGTTACGGTTTCCCCATTCTCGTCCACACCCCATCCTTCTGGAATTTCTTTTCCTTCCTCTTTATATTGAAGGATTTTCCCCAGAGCTACATTCGATGTTGCCATATCCAGGATGAATGGTTTTTGTGTTTTTGCCGGAACGCCATAGGCAATTGGGTTGGTCCCAAGGAAAGCATCTTTGCCTCCAAATGGCACGACAATCTTATCGGTATGAGTCATTGCTATTCCAATCAGGTTTTGCTCTGCCGCGTTTTGAACAAAATAACTAAGTGCACCGCAATGGCTGCTGTTAATGGCTGTTACCATTCCCACACCATTTTCCTTTGCCATTTGGATGGCATGATTCATGGCTTCATCTGCAATGACGTGTCCAAATCCGTCATCCCCATCAACGACACCTGTCACAGGACCGGTCTTATTGAATGTAATCTCCGGATTGGGATTGATTCCTCCCGCATTTAGACGATTCACATAATGTTCAGTACGAAGTACACCATGTGAGTTAACATTTCTTAAATCCGCATGAACCAGGATTTCCGCAACTTTTTCTGCATGTTCATGTATTAAGCCTGCACCTGTTAATTTCTGCACTACTAGCTTCTCAGCTTCTTCATGATGAATTGTCACAGTAGACATAATGATCCCCCTACTCCAGGTTGGTATGTTTCTTGACCATTTCTTCGTTCGAATTTCTTTCTGATAAACTATCAATAATTGCAGCATCTAAGATAAGATGGGCGGCCTGATCAAACTGATTTCCAAGCGGCTGAATCGTAACCGGCTCTCCTGAAAGGCGGTATTTAGTCGCTGCAGGAATCTGCATTCCCCCAGTAAAGCACGACTGATGAACCGCCTCTTTATTAGTGGTTATTAAAAATACTTTTGCCCCCGCCCTGAAGGCGTTTTCAGAAAAACTTATTGTCTGTCCTGTTTTGGCTGAGCCAGATAAAACGATTAATATATCGTCTTTCTGAATGGCCGGTGTTGTTGTTTCTCCCAAAACATAGACCGTTTTTCCGCTATGCATAAGACGCATGGCAATCGCCCTTGCCACTAAGCCTGAACGACCTTCTCCAGTAAAGAAAAAACGAGCGTCACTCTTTAAGAGTGCTACGAAAGATTCGTATTCGTTCTTATCGACATGTGAGCATACTGCTCTCATTTCTTTGAGAATTGTAAGAATCGTATCCATTGTCCACCTCTTATCTTTCAACAATAAGGTCATTATTGATAAATGCGTTTACTTCATTTAGATAAGGAAGACCTTCATTATCTCCTGAGACGGTTGTAACCAGGGCGCCTACGCCATTAGCAAATTGAAGCAGCCTTTCCTTGCTGAAACCGTTCAGCCAGCCATAAATGTATCCCGCATCGAATCCATCTCCGGCTCCGACTGTATCAACTGGAGTCACACGGAAGCTCTCTGCCCGTGTCCAATCGCCATCCCGGAATAGCTTTGATCCGTTAGCGCCATCCTTTAAGACCAAATCTCTGATGCCATATTCTCTGGCAAATAGCGCAAGTTCATCTTCTTCTTCCATCCCGCTTATTAACCTGATCTCTTCTAATCCAGTCAGCAGGATATCAACATGCGGAAGAATTTCTTTATACGCTCTTCTCGCTTCCTCAATCGACCAAAGCTTCAGTCTGATATTTGGATCAAAGGAGATTGGAATCTTTTTTTGTTTTGCAGCTTCAATCACTTTTGCGGCAATTTCGATGTTCTTTGGATCAATAGCAAGGAAAACACCTGTAAGATGGACAAGATCTACATTTTCAAACTGTTCTTCCTGAATCATATCCGGTGTCAAAGTTAAAATAGGCGAGTTATACCGGTAATAGAATGTCTTGCCTGATCCATCCTCATTGATTTCCTTAAAGTTAAGTGATGTTGGGCAGCCGCTTACAAAATTTACACCCGATACATCTACGCCCTCTCCCCGAGCGAAGTTATATATGACTCTGCCAAACTCATCTTCCCCCAGCCGGCTAATCCACTTGCTGCCTAACCCAAGCCTTGCACATCCAATGGCAAAGTTAAGTTCTGCACCGCCCACCTTGCGTTCAAACTGGGTGACATATCTTAGTGGCCCTTTTACAGCTGGGTTCAGTGTTATCATGGCATCTCCGATTGTTAAAACTTTGAATGGTGATGACATTATTTTCTCTCCTAACACTCTATAAAGATTCCCGCTCAACTAATGCAGGAGCGTATCTTTTAATCTCGTATACTTCCTCAAATCGAGGATTTCTAATTAAATCTAATAAAACAGAAGCGGCATCATTGCCAATTTCAAAAGTCGGCTGTTTGATGGCTGTTATCGGTGTTGCCGAGATTTCCAGGAAATCAGAGTCATCTACTGCGATAACGCTTACATCTTCGGGAACTTTTAAATTCTTTTTTCTTAAAAATTTCAAAAGTTCAATGAGCGAAAGATCGTTTGTAGCAAAAAATGCCTCTGGTGTTTCTTTACACATCCACATTTTTTCCAGTTCAGGGATAATGTCTTTTCGTTCTGCCGCAATAATCCAATCATCCTTTACAGGCAAATCATTTTGTTTCAGCTTTTTCTTGTATCCATTAATCCGTTCAATCCGGGGTGTCACTTTTTGGCTTAAGGACATGGATACCAGACCTATTTTCCTATGGCCTTTTTGGACGATTTCCTGAACGGCAATCTCAGCTGCTCTCTCGTTATCCAAAAGCAGTGTTGGATAAATAGTTTTATCAAGCTTTCTATCTACAAAAACAATGGGAAAATTTGAAAGCTTCAGCCGTTTATATTGATCTTCATTTCCGATGGTCGGAAAGATAATCAGACCATCAACTTGTTTAGCTAAAAGCATATCAATGTATGCACGTTCTTTTTCCGGATTATCGTCTGCGTTACAGACAAACAAATGAAATTCATTTTTTTCGCAGACATCTTCAATGGCCCTGATAATTTCTGTCGAAAACGTATGAAGTATATTGGCAACAATCACTCCAATGGTTGATGACTTCTTTTGCTTCAAACTTTTAGCTACGAAATTCGGGATATATCCCAGCTCGCGAATGGCGTCTTCAATTCGCATTTTAGTGGATTCCGCCATATACTCGTAGCGATTATTGATATACTGTGAAACTGTGCTCTTTGATACGTTTGCTTTTTGCGCAACATCTAACATCGTTATTTTTTTCATGTTGTACTATCCTCTCGCAAAACCGATTTGGTAAATCGGTTTAGTAAACCGGTTTAGTGAAAGTATAAATGAAAACCTTTTCAAAATCAATACTAAAATTTCTGAATTTTTTTTGCAGAAATCATTCAACAACGATCCAGACAAAAAAAATCCCTCCGAATCCGAAGGAATTTTTCAAACTTTATTATTTCTCGCTAAATTTCAATGCCGCCCCGACAAATTCACGGAATAATGGCTGAGGGCGAGTTGGTCTTGAGATAAATTCAGGATGGAACTGGGAAGCAACGAACCAAGGGTGATCCTTCACTTCGATGATTTCCACTAAGCGGCCGTCCGGGCTTGTACCAGAGAAGACAAAGCCTGCTTTCTCCATATCCTGGCGGTAGTGGTTGTTGAATTCATAGCGATGGCGATGACGCTCATATACCACCTCATCCTGGTATGCCTCAAATGCTTTTGTATCTTCATTCAATTTACAAGCTTGCAGGCCAAGTCTTAGAGTTCCGCCTAAATCCTCAATATCCTTTTGCTCTGGCAGAAGGTCGATAATTGGATGCGGTGTTTCAGGAGCAATTTCTGCTGAGTGTGCCCCTTCAAGACCCAGTACATTTCTTGCAAATTCAATCGAAGCCAGCTGCATGCCAAGGCAGATGCCAAGGAATGGCTTTTTGTTTTCACGTGCATATTGAATTGCAAGGATTTTTCCTTCAATACCGCGATCGCCAAATCCGCCTGGAACCAGGATTCCGTCAGCATCCTGAAGCAGTCCATTCACGTTATTGCTGTCCACTTCTTCTGAGTTGATCCATTTGATTT
Organism: Cytobacillus oceanisediminis; assembly: GCF_022811925.1. Taxonomy (NCBI): domain Bacteria; kingdom Bacillati; phylum Bacillota; class Bacilli; order Caryophanales; family Bacillaceae; genus Cytobacillus; species Cytobacillus oceanisediminis. The sequence continues at coordinate 89,147 of NZ_CP065511.1, forward strand.
CAATATCAGAATCAAATGCATAACCCGCATGCTTTAAGGCTTCGACAACTGAAATGTAAGCATCCTGCAATTCAACATATTTACCGACAAGGGCAATCTTGGTTTTTTTGGAAAGGTTCAGAACCTTGTCAACCAGCTGCTTCCACTCGGTCATGTCCGCTTCTCCGCAATTCAGCTTCAAATGCTTGCAGACGATTTCATCAAGCTTCTGATCTTGAAGGGATAGCGGTATAGAATATAATGTATCCGCATCTGTTGCTTCAATAACTGCTTCTTTATCGATATCACAGAATAGCGCAATTTTATCCTTCATATCCTGGGAAATTGGCATTTCTGTACGCAGAACGATTACATTTGGCTGAATGCCAAGGCTTCTCAGTTCTTTTACACTGTGCTGAGTCGGCTTTGTTTTCATTTCGCCTGCTGCCTTGATATAAGGAACCAATGTACAATGAATGTACATCACATTATCGCGGCCGATATCGCTCTTAATCTGGCGGATCGCTTCAAGGAATGGAAGTGATTCAATATCCCCTACTGTTCCGCCGATTTCTGTGATGACAACATCAGAATTCGTTTCATGGCCTGCACGGAAAACTTTATCCTTGATTTCATTTGTGATGTGCGGAATAACCTGCACTGTTCCGCCGTTATAGTCGCCGCGGCGCTCTTTTCTAAGGACGGTTGAGTAGATTTTACCAGTTGTTACACTGCTGTATTTTGTCAGGTTAATATCAACAAAACGCTCATAATGGCCTAAGTCCAGGTCAGTCTCCGCGCCGTCACCTGTTACAAACACCTCACCATGCTGGTACGGGCTCATTGTTCCCGGATCCACATTTATGTAAGGGTCGAATTTCTGAATCGTAACCGTTAACCCTCGGTTTTTCAATAAGCGGCCAAGTGATGCTGCCGTGATCCCTTTTCCTAGTGACGAAACAACTCCGCCCGTAACAAAAATATACTTAGTCATGAAAAATTCCCCCTTGATATCAGTTTGTGCATAATGATGCTGGATTAAAGACTTGATGATAAAAATTCTATCGTTCTGCCTCCGATTTTTTCAGCGGAAGCTTATCGCAAAGGGATGGTTTAGCTCTTTTAAAAAGGCACATGGCCTATAAAAAAATAAAAAGCGCCCCTCTTACTTAAGTAAGTAAGGGAGCGCTATTAGCGTCTAAACGAATCGTTCCTTTTTTAAGGAGCCCAAAAAGTATTCTACAAGCCCAGAAACGAAAAGTCAAGATTATAAATCTTCTTCGTCTTCGTCAGCGTCGAGGTCATCTTCCTCAAGCTCTTCGTCCTCATCGCCAAGGTCGAATTCTTCATCTTTTTCGATTATTTCATCATCGTCTTCGAAGTCATCATCATCATCAAGATCATCGTCATCGTCGAGAAGATCGTCATCATCGTCTTCTGTCAGATCATCATCGTCGAATCCGTCGATATCGTCGTAATCAATATCCTCTTCATCAAGCTCATCATAATCTTCAAGATCGAGATCATCGTCGTCCTTTTTCTTCGCCTTTTTCTTCTTAGGCTTGATTACGGTAACGATTTCTTCTTCATATTGGTCAACCGGATACCATGAACGAAGGCCCCAGCGGTTATCGCCCAATCCGATAAAATGGCCATCTATATTTAAATCTGTATAGAACTGTGCAATTTTCCCTTTGACTTGTTCCTCTGAAAGGTTCATAAGTTTAGCCACTTCATTCATTATGTCATTAAAGGCCATTGGTTCTTTTTTGCTTGTTAGAAGTTCATAAGCCACTTCGATCAATGACATTTCTTGTAATTCTTCTTTTGAGAACTGTTCCAAACTCAATATCAGCACTTCCTTTCCCTATGTAAACGCTCATTCTGCAGCGCAAATCACAAACTATTTAAGCTGAAGTTCCGCAGCTGTCCGTAAATGCATGCGGACAGCCTGCAAGAAGGCATATTCTTCATTATAAACAAATTTTTACGGTTTATGCCAGTTATATCTGCTGTTCTGCCCTTTTTTCTGCAATTTTTCTTGCCGCAATATATTTTGTAGCTTTGTTTGATAGGCCTGTTGATTTCAGCACGGGGCACTTGCTTTCCGCGGGCGGTCCGGGAGCCTCCTCGTCGCATTCGCTCCTGCGGGGTCTCCCGATGACCCGCATCTCCCGCAGGACATTGAATAAGCTTCCTTGAATTTAACACCGCAGGAAGAAAATGCGCCAGCATTTTCGAGGATCAAGTGCCCTCCGCTCCAATCAACAGGGTGCTGACTACACGTTTTTTACTATCACTGCCGAATCAAAAATGCCTTCCCTTTTTGAATACGAGTGTTCGGATAAATTAATGTAACACATAAAGCTAATCTGCCCTTTTCCTCCTCCTGCGCTTTAACGGGTGATCCCATTTTTTATAAGCGAGCCAGGTGAAGTAGATGGAGAGCAGATAGAATGCAATGGCTCCCAGCTGTTTTCCATATAAGAAGTAGACTCCTGCAGCAGCTGCAAGGATGGCTGTGTAGAGCAAGATTTTTTTCATTTTTTCACATCCTCAGGTTCCCCGAAGTGCAATGCTATGTATTGATTCCATTATATAGGATATGGATGTATTTTATATTAATTCTATGTTAAATAATAGTGCAGAAAACAAGGGCCTGCAGCTGCAGGCCCTGTTAATCCACTTGGTTTTACATATTGCGGCGGTACTGTCCGCCCACTTCGTATAACGCACGGGTGATTTGGCCGAGGCTCGCCACTTTGACGGTTTCCATCAGTTCGGCAAAAATGTTGCCGCCGCTGACTGCTGCTTCCTTCAATTGTTTCAGCGCCTCTTCCGATTTGTCTTTGTTGCGCTCCTGGAAGCTGCGCAGATTGCGGATTTGCGTTTCTTTTTCTTCCTTCGTTGCCCTTGCAAGCTCCATATTGTTCATCTCATCCTCTGATGGAGGATTTGGGTTCAAGTAAGTGTTGACCCCTATAATTGGAAGCTCGCCAGTATGCTTTTTCATTTCATAGTACATGGATTCATCCTGAATTTTTCCGCGCTGATACTGAGTTTCCATGGCGCCAAGAACGCCGCCGCGGTCATTGATGCGTTCGAACTCTCTCAGCACCTGCTCTTCCACTAGGTCTGTCAGTTCATCCACGATAAAAGCACCCTGCAGCGGATTTTCATTTTTCGATAAGCCATGCTCTTTTGTAATGATCATCTGGATGGCCATTGCACGGCGGACAGATTCTTCTGTCGGTGTCGTTATGGCTTCATCATACGCATTGGTATGAAGCGAGTTACAGTTATCCTGAAGCGCCATTAATGCCTGCAGCGTTGTGCGAATATCGTTAAAATCGATTTCCTGCGCATGCAGTGAGCGTCCGGACGTCTGGATATGGTATTTCAGTTTCTGGCTTCTTTCATTGGAGCTATATTTATCTCTCATAACCGTTGCCCAGATGCGGCGCGCCACACGGCCAAGCACCGTATACTCCGGGTCCAGTCCATTCGAGAAGAAGAATGAAAGGTTAGGAGCAAAATCATTGATGTCCATGCCTCTGCTCAAATAATACTCGACATAAGTGAAGCCATTTGCCAGCGTAAAAGCAAGCTGTGAAATCGGGTTCGCACCCGCTTCCGCGATATGGTAGCCGGAAATCGAAACAGAGTAATAATTGCGGACTTTATGATCGATGAAGTACTGCTGAATATCCCCCATCATCCTCAAAGCGAACTCCGTCGAGAAGATGCAAGTATTCTGTCCCTGATCTTCTTTTAAAATATCAGCCTGAACCGTGCCGCGGACAGTCTGCAGCGTTTTCGCCCTTACTTCGGTGAATTCTTCAGGTGTCAGCACGCGGCCAAGCTCCTGCTCTTTTGCTTCAATCTGCTGTTCGATGGCCGTATTCATGAACATCGCCAAAATGATCGGTGCCGGCCCATTAATCGTCATCGATACAGATGTGGATGGATGGCACAAATCAAATCCGGCATACAGCTTCTTCATATCATCAAGTGTACAGATGCTGACTCCGCTTTCCCCGACTTTTCCGTAAATGTCCGGGCGGTAGTCAGGATCTTCCCCATATAGGGTTACAGAATCAAACGCTGTGCTCAGACGCTTTGCGGCATCATCTTTGGAGAGATAATGGAAACGGCGGTTTGTCCGTTCAGGTGTACCCTCTCCGGCAAACTGTCGCTTCGGATCTTCACCCTCGCGTTTGAACGGGAAAACACCGGCAGTATAAGGGAATGAGCCCGGTACGTTTTCTCTGTACACCCAGCGGATGATTTCTCCGTAATCCTTGTACTTAGGCAGTGCCACTTTTGGAATGGACAGCCCGGATAAGCTTTTTGTTTTTAATACCGTTACGATTTCTTTATCTCTGATTTTTGTCACAAATTGCTCGCCTGAGTATTTTTCCTTCAGATCATCCCAGCCAGCAAGGATTTTCTTTGTTTCAGCAGTCAGCTTCTCTTCTGCTGCTGATTTAATGGCTTCAAGAGAAGAAATGACTTCTTCATTTCCTTCTTGTTCTTTCACAGCAAGCAGAGCCCCTTCCAGCTGGAACAGTTTGCGGGCAAGATCGGCCTGCTCCTCGGCTTTCTTGTGGTAGCCGCGGACTGTTTCAGAAACTTCGCGCAGATAATAGCGCTGTTCATTCGGAATAATGACATTCTGCTTTTCAACTTTTGCGTTTTTTGTAAAACTTGTCTTCCAGTCTGTACCTGCTTTTTCATTAATCGTTTCCACAAGTGCCGCAAACACCGCATTTGTGCCAGGATCATTGAACTGGCTGGCAATGGTTCCATAGACAGGCATGTCTTCAAGCTCTTTTTCAAAAAGCATCCGGCTGCGCTGGTACTGCTTTTGCACCTGACGCATGGCATCCTCAGAACCTTTGCGCTCAAATTTATTAATGACGATCAAGTCTGCATAATCAATCATATCAATTTTTTCCAGCTGGGATGGCGCCCCGAATTCACTTGTCATGACATACATGGAAGCATCGCAAATTTCCGTAATGCCGGCATCTCCCTGCCCGATTCCGCTTGTTTCCACAATAATCAGGTCAAAGCCGGCTGCTTTGACAACTGAAATCGCATCCTGAATCGCAAGCGACAGCTCACTGCGGGAATTTCTTGTTGCCAGGCTTCGCATATAGACTCGCGGATTAAAGATGGCGTTCATGCGGATACGGTCGCCAAGAAGCGCACCGCCCGTTTTTTGTTTTGTCGGGTCAACAGAAAGAATCGCAACTTTTTTCTCCGGAATTTCATTGATGAAGCGGCGGATCAATTCGTCAGTCAGCGAGCTTTTTCCAGCACCGCCTGTACCCGTAATTCCCACTACAGGAACCTGTTTTTCCAGTGACTTCACTTTCTCCATGACCGGCTCAAGCGATGCTGCCGCTTCTTTGCCTACTGTTACCTGATGCTCAGCCAGTGTAATCAGCTTCGCGATGGCATTCGTTTCCCCTTCCTGAAGCTTTTCAATCTGCTCTGAAGCTTCAGCTGTGAATGTAGGGAAATCACATTCCTTGATCATTTGATCAATCATCCCTTGGAGGCCGTATTGGCGGCCATCTTCCGGAGAGAAAATCCTCGCGATTCCGTAGTCATGCAATTCTTTGATTTCCTTCGGGATAATGACACCGCCCCCTCCGCCATAAATGCGGATGTGGGATGCGCCTCGTTCCTTCAAAAGGTCATACATATATCTGAAGTACTCTACATGTCCTCCCTGATAGGAGGAAATGGCGATTCCCTGCACATCTTCCTGGATCGCAGCATTTACGACTTCCTCCACAGAACGGTTATGCCCGAGGTGGATGACCTCTGCACCGCTTGCCTGAATGATGCGGCGCATAATATTGATGGAAGCATCATGTCCGTCAAATAGACTGGAAGCCGTAACGAAGCGAATGTGATTTTTCGGCTTATAGACTTCTGGATTGCTCATCGTTCTCCCCCTTGTCCGTAAGCGCAGGCACCAGTGCTGCTGATGCCTGCGCGCTATTATTAAGCTTTTTCCGAAACTCTGCCTGGATCCTTTATTCCTTGAAAAAGGAGATTGGTCTGCAGCTGGATATATTCATCGATGCTGTACATTTTCTGCAGCGACCAGCGGCGGAATGCCCACATTTGCCCTTGGACAAAAATGTTATGGGCGATCATTTTGATTTTTTCTTCTCGCAGGTCCAGTTCCCCGTTCTCCACGCAAAGTGTAATGACATGCTCGAACATGCCGACCATTTCAATTTCTTTCTTCAGAACATACGGAAGCGCGTCCTTGGTCAGCGCCTTTACTTCCTGGTACATGACGAGCACTTCATCCTGCATTTCATCGACCACTTTGAAGTAATCAGCAATGCCCTGCTTCAGGCTCTCAAGCGTGCCCTGCTTCGTATCAAGGCCTTTTTGAAGCCGTTCGGCGACCTGGTCATAAATGCTGTCACAAACCAGATATAAGACGTCTTCCTTCGTCCGGATGTATTCATAAAGCGTTCCAATACTAAAACCAGATGCCTTTGCGATCTCTCTAGTTGTTGTACGATGGAACCCCTTTTGGATAAAAAGGGTGACGGCACCTTTAATCATCTGATCACGTCTTTTTTTGACAAGACGTTCATCTTTAACAGAAGCCTGCACTTCTCGTTTTTTCATTGTTTACCTACCGCCTCCCTCTTTGAGATCTATTATTTCGTTACCATTCGAGAGATTACGAGACGCTGGATTTCCTGTGTACCTTCGTAGATTTGCGTAATTTTGGCGTCGCGCATGTAGCGTTCAACCGGGTAATCCTTTGTATATCCATATCCGCCAAAGATTTGAACGGCGTCTGTTGTTACTTTCATGGCCGTGTCACCGGCAAGGAGTTTGGACATGGCAGATTCTTTTCCGTATGGAAGGCCTTCTGATTCCAGCCAGGCTGCCTGGTAAGTTAATAGTCTTGAAGCTTCAATGCTTGTTGCCATGTCTGCCAACTTGAATCCGATTCCCTGCTGGGCAGCAATTGGTTTTCCGAATTGGTGGCGTTCTTTTGCATATTCGACGGAAGCATCCAGTGCGCCCTGTGCAATCCCGACTGCCTGGGCAGCGATGCCGTTGCGGCCGCCGTCAAGTGTCATCATGGCAATTTTGAAGCCTTCGCCTACATTGCCCAGCACATTCTCAACCGGAACCTTGCACTCTTCGAAAATGATCTCAGTTGTAGGTGAGGAACGGATACCCAATTTCTTCTCCTTCTTGCCGACAGAAAAACCTTCAAAGCCGGATTCTACGATAAACGCAGTTGTTCCTTTGTGCTTGGAAGCTGGATCTGTCAGGGCAAATACAACATAGATATCTGCGATTCCGCCGTTTGTGATAAAAATTTTGCTGCCGTTTAAGACGTAATGATCTCCCTCAAGCCGTGCCGTTGTTCTCATTCCGCCGGCATCTGATCCGCTTCCTGGTTCCGTAAGGCCATATCCGCCGATTTTTTCACCCTGGGCCATAGGCTTTAGATATTTTTGCTTTTGCTCTTCGCTTCCGAATTTGAAAATCGGCCAGCCTGCCAGGGATGTATGCGCTGAAAGAGTTACACCTGTTGAGGCACATACTCTGGAAAGCTCTTCAACTGCGATGCAATATGCAAGGTAATCACTGCCGATTCCGCCGTACTCTTCAGGCCACGGAATCCCTGTTAAGCCAAGCTCTGCCATTTTGTCGAAAATCTCTCTGTCAAAGCGCTCTTCTTCGTCGCGCTCAGCAGCAGTCGGGGCCACTTCATTCCTGGCAAAATCACGCACCATTTTTCTGATCATTTCATGCTCTTCACTCAATTGGAAATTCATTGTCTTTCCCTCGCTTTATATGGATTCGTTGATATATGGTGAATTCATTATTGGTCTGCTTCTTTACAGCTGTTTGCTGATGACAATCCGCTGAATTTCGCTTGTGCCTTCATAGATTTCGGTAATTTTGGCATCACGGAAGTAGCGCTCAACCGGGTAGTCTTCCGTGTAGCCGTAGCCGCCGAAGACCTGGATGGCTTCTGTTGTCACGTCTACTGCTGTTTTGGATGCAAAAAGCTTTGCCATTGAGGCTTCGAGTCCGCACTTGACGCCGCGCTGGCGCATGTCTGCTGCGCGATAGATTAATAGTTTTGCAGCTTCAACGCTTGTTGCCATGTCTGCAAGCTTGAATCCGACACCTTGCTGTGCAGCGATCGGCTTGCCGAACTGTACACGTTCCTTTGCATAGCTTGCGGCTGCTTCAAAGGCCGCTTCTGCGATTCCAAGCGCCTGTGAAGCAATGCCGATCCGCCCTGCGTCCAGGTTTGCCATCGCAATCTTGAAGCCTTCTCCTTCATTGCCGAGAAGATTTTCAGAAGGAACACGCATATCTTCAAATGTCAGCTGAAGCGTTCTTGAACCGTGCAAGCCCATTTTGTGCTCATCTTTCCCAAATACAAGGCCTGGCGTATCTTTCTCTACAATAAAAGCGGAGATGCCTTTGCTGCCAAGCTCCGGATTTGTGGATGCAAATACTATATATACGTCCGCTTCGCCTGCATTCGTGATGAACACTTTTGAGCCATTAATGACATAATGGTCTCCATCTTTTACTGCACGGGATTTCAGGCTTCCCGCATCTGAGCCTGCGCTCGGTTCAGTGAGGCAAAAAGCGCCGAGATACTCGCCTGAAGCAAGCTTCGGAATATACTTCTGCCTTTGCTCTTCCGTACCGAAGTAAAGGATTGGGTTTGTTCCAACCGATGTGTGGACCGATAAAATAACGCCAACTGTCGCACTTACGCGGGACAGCTCATGGATGGCTATAATATAAGAAGTAAAGTCCATTTCAGATCCGCCGTATTTTTCAGGAATCGGTATCCCCATCAGGCCAAGCTCTCCCATTTTTCGGAGAATCTCCCTTGGGAATTCGCCCTGCTCCATTTTTTCAACAAAAGGCGCAATTTCCGTCTGGGCAAAATCGCGCACCATTTTTCTCATCATTTCCTGTTCTTCTGTAAATCTCAGGTTCATTTGTATACCCTCCGATGCCGCCAGGCTCTATTTAGCCGGGATCCTCTGATTATTTTTCGTAAACGTAGAAGCCTCTGCCTGTCTTCTTGCCAAGCCAGCCAGCCTTTACATATTTTCTTAACAGCGGGCATGGACGGTATTTATCATCGCCAAAGCCTTCATGCAGGGTTTCCATAATATACAGGCATGTGTCCAGGCCAATGAAGTCAGCCAAAGTCAGCGGTCCCATTGGATGGTTCATGCCAAGCTTCATCACTTCATCAATGGCCTCTTTTGTCGCAACCCCTTCATAAAGCGTGAAGATTGCTTCATTGATCATCGGCATCAGGATGCGGTTAGATACGAATCCAGGGAAGTCATTCACTTCAACAGGCACTTTTTTAAGCGTCTTCGTGATGTCTTCAATGGTTTGATACACTTCGTCTGCGGTCGCTAGGCCGCGTATGATTTCTACAAGCTTCATCACCGGCACTGGATTCATAAAATGCATGCCGATGACTTTTTCAGGACGTTTTGTCGCTGCTGCGATTTCTGTAATAGGGAGAGATGACGTATTGCTCGCCAAAATCGCATGTTCGGGTGCAATCTCATCCAGCTGGCTGAAGATTTTTGTTTTGATTTCCATGTTTTCAACGGCTGCTTCGATGACGAGCTCAACGTTTTTTGCATCCTGCAGATCGGTTGAAGCGGTTACATTTTTAAGCACCGTTTCCATTTCCTCCGCTGTCATGCGCTCTTTTTCTACCTGGCGGGAAAGATTCTTTTTAATCACACCAAGGCCGCGTTCAACAAAATCTGGCTTTAGGTCGTTTAAGATGACGCTGTAGCCTGCCTGCGCACAAACCTGTGCGATTCCTGAACCCATTTGTCCAGCACCGATTACCATAATGTTTTTTACGTTCATTTTTGTATCCTCCGTTCTGGGGTTTGGCCGGTATTTCTGTCGATTCGGCCGGTAAATATCAGTTTTTGGCCGGTAAATGTTTGTTAAGTCCTTCGATTTATCCATTTGGCCGATAACCTGCCTGGTTTGGCCGTTAAAAGTTCAAGTTTGGCCGATAAATTGATTATTTTGGCCGTTAAAAGCCTAACTTGGGCCGATAAATGATTAGTTTCATCTATCGTTCGTCAGGTAAAACGGAGTTTTTTCGGCTGCAGCCACCATCCCAAAACAGATTACTGCTTCGGAACCTCAATCATCACCGCATCGCCCTGGCCTCCGCCGCTGCAGATGGCCGCAATGCCGATTCCGCCTCCGCGGCGCTTCAGTTCATGCATCAGTGTTAGAATGATTCTTGCTCCGCTTGCACCAATTGGGTGGCCCAGAGCAACGGCACCGCCGTTGACATTCACTTTTTCTTCATCAAGGCCGGCAATTTTTCCGCTTGTTAAAGCAACAGCCGCAAATGCTTCGTTAATTTCAAATAGGTCAATCTCTTCCAGGGTTTTTCCTGTCTTTTTCAAAAGAGCATTAATGACAAGGCCAGGGGTTTGCGGGAAGTCCTTGGCTTCCACCGCTAGCGCTGTATGGCCAAGAATATAAGCTTCCGGCTTTTTGCCTTGGCGTTCTGCACGCTCTTCGCTCATCAATACTAATGCTGCTGCCCCGTCGTTAACGCCAGGCGCATTCCCGGCAGTGATCGTTCCGTCGGAGTTAAAAACAGACCCCAGCTTAGCCAGTTTTTCTAAGGAAGTATCTTTGCGGGGTGACTCATCTTGGGACACAACGATTGGCTCACCCTTTCGCTGCGGCACTTCCACTGGCACGATTTCCTCTGCCAATTTGCCGGATTCAATTGCTGCAATGGCACGTTCATGGCTTCTTAGCGCCCAGTTGTCCTGCTCTTCTCGGCTGATTTCGAATTCTTTAGCTGTCGAGTTTCCGTAAGTTCCCATATGGACGCCTGTGAAGCTGCAGCTTAATCCGTCATGAACCATTAAGTCCTTAACCGTTGCATCGCCCATGCGCAGGCCCCAGCGCGCTTTCGGCAAAATGTAAGGCGCATTGCTCATGGATTCCATGCCGCCGGCCACGATGACTTCCTCGTCACCCGCCCGGATGATCTGATCTCCTAAAGTGACACTTCGCATGCCGGAAGCACAAACTTTATTAATCGTTTCCGTTTTCACTTCCCACGGCAAGCCGGCCTTTTTCGCAGCCTGTCGTGAAGGAATCTGGCCCTGACCTCCCTGAAGAACGGTTCCGAGAATCACTTCATCTACCTCTTCAGGATTAACGCCGGCTCGGTTCAGCGCTTCTTTTACTGCAAATCCGCCAAGGTCAGAAGCTGTATAGCTGCTAAGCGCTCCGGCAAATTTTCCAAAAGGTGTTCTTACTCCGCTAAGAATTACGGTTTTTCCCATAAAAGAATCGCTCCTTTGTACTATTAATTTAAAATGTTCGCAAAATTACTTAGAAAAAAATTGGGTCTTTGAAGCTGTTCTGGCTGAAGTTAAATGTTTGTGAAGGTGCTTCGGTTGACTGAACGCTCGCTCGAAAAGACCGCGGAACAAAAGGATTTACCCGATCTTCAGTCACCCAGCAAAATTGTAAGCGCTTTATCATTTTCTATTTTACTAGAAAAATAGCAGAAATTGAAACACTTTACACAAAATTCTGGTAAAAACATTTTTCGTCAAAATGCTTTAGCTGAAATTTGCTTCAGTGCTTCAATTTCCACTTTCAATATATTAGGATGCTAAATTCTGGCTTTCACCTATAACAGACTTTTCGAGAATTTCAGCAACATCATACGTATGAACCTGTTCTTCCACTTCTTTTGCTTTCGTTCCATCTGACAGCATCGTTAAGCAGTACGGACATCCGGAGCTGATCACGGATGGATTCACTGCCAATGCCTGCTCGGTCCGTGAGACGTTGATGCGGTGTCCTGTTTCTTCTTCCATCCACATCAAGCCGCCCCCTGCTCCGCAGCACATGCCGGTTTCGCGGTTTCTTTCCATTTCCACAAGCTTGACGCCCGGGATGCTCTTAAGAATTTCACGCGGAGGATCGTACACCTCGTTGTAGCGTCCAAGATAGCAGGAGTCATGGAATGTGATCGTTTCTTCTACAGCATATTGCGGCTTCAGCTTGCCTTCTTCCACAAGCTGGGCAAGAACTTCAGTATGGTGATAAACCTCTGCCTCTAATCCGAAATCCGGATACTCATTTTTGAAAATGTTGTAGGCATGAGGGTCGATCGTTACGATCTTCTTCACTTCATTTTTCTCAAACTCTTCAATATTCTTCGTGGCAAGCTCCTGGAATAAGAACTCGTTTCCAAGGCGTCTTGGGGTGTCACCAGAGTTCTTTTCCTTGTTTCCAAGGATGGCGAACTTAACGCCGGCCTCATTCATTAGTTTCGCAAAGGAAAGAGCGATCTTTTGGCTGCGGTTATCGTAAGATCCCATGGAGCCAACCCAGAATAAGTATTCAAACTCTTCTCCTGCCTTTTTCATTTCCTTCACTGTCGGCACATGAACATCTTCGCGTGCTTCTCTCCAGTCTTCGCGCTCCTTGCGGTTCAGTCCCCAAGGATTGCCCTGGCGCTCGATATTGGTCATGGCGCGCTGTGCATCAGCATCCATTTTACCCTCTGTTAAAACAAGGTAGCGGCGCAGATCAATGATTTTATCAACATGTTCATTCATAACCGGGCATTGGTCTTCACAGTTGCGGCAAGTCGTACAAGCCCAGATTTCTTCTTCTGTGATGACTTCCCCGATCAGGCTTGGGCTGTAAGCAAGGCCTGCAGCTGCTTCTTCTGCCCCCTGGCCGGCAGCTGCAAGGGCAAGCTGATTGCCTTTCGTATTTGAAAAAGCGAATGTCGGCACCCAAGGCTGCTTCGATGTGACAACAGCACCGTGATTGGTTAAATGGTCACGCAATTTCAGGATTAAATCCATTGGCGAAAGCATTTTTCCCGTGCCGGTTGCAGGACACATATTGGTACAGCGTCCGCATTCCACACATGCATAGAAATCGATCATCTGATGCTGTGTAAAATCTTCAATCTTTCCGACACCAAAGCTTTCCTGTGATTCATCTTCAAAGTCGATTGCCTTTAATTTCCCCGGATTATCCAGACGGTTGAAATATACGTTGGCCGGTCCGGCGATTAAGTGGGCATGCTTGGATTGCGGCACGTACACAAGGAATGCAAGCAGGAATACTAAGTGAATCCACCATGCGATGTAAAACACAACAATCGAAGCCGTTTCACCCATCCATGAGAAGGCACCGCCAATCATGGAAGCAACCGGTTCTGTCCAGGTTCCTTCATGGCCATGCCAAATCATGCCCATTCCATTGCCAAGCAGTACGGAAAGCATGAGCCCTCCGATAAAAATAAGTACGAGACCTGATTTGAATCCGCGTTTTAAGCGGACAAGCTTTTCCACATAACGGCGGTAGAAAGCCCAGATTACCGCAACAAGGATCATCAGGGTCACGATTTCCTGGAAAAAGGTGAAGCCAGGATATAATGGTCCAAGCGGCAAATGCGCACCTGGCTTAATTCCTTTAATAATAAAATCGATTGCTCCAAATTGGACAAGAATGAAGCCATAGAAAAACATCACGTGGATGATTCCGCTTTTCTTATCCTTTAAAAGCTTTTTCTGGCCAAATACGTTGACCCAGATCTTCTCAAGGCGCTCTTTCACTTTGCCGTCAAACTCCACCTTTTTGCCAAGCTTGATATATTCAATCCGCGTCTTCACAACATAGACAAACAGGCTGACAGCGTAAGCGGTTACAAGAAGAAATGCAATTAAGTTGATCCATAATAAACCGTTCATGGGCATGGTGCTCCTTTCTTCATCTTAGAAAATTTTAAAAACAGTATAATTTTCTGAATTTACTCTTACTTCCATTATATTATGAATGAGCATTCAGTCAACCATTTTTCATTAAACTTGTTCGAAAAATTTTATTATTTTCATTTATTAAATTCTTTTTAAAGGTGAAAAGTCCTCCCTTTTTGGGAAGATTCCATGATAGAAAAATCTCTGCAGGAAATACTAACAGGAAAATCCTGTCGAGAGGAAGATCGCATTGACTGTCTGGAATATCATTATGGCCGTTTTACTCGTCATTTTCTTATGGCTCTATATCGATTTTACATGGGGCCGGAAAAGCCATATGAAAAAGCTTGAGCGGACCGCCTTACCCATCCGGCAGTCTGATATGGAGTTGTTTGCAGATGGGCCTGCTTTATTTGATGATTTATTTTCCGAGCTAAGAAAAGCGCAAAAGCACATTCATGTTTTATTTTATATTGTGAAGGATGATAAAATCAGCAAGGAGTTTTTAACTATTTTAAAGGGTAAAGCAAAAGAAGGAGTGGAAGTCCGCCTTTTGCTCGACTGGGCCGGAAGCTTTCCGGTTAAGAAAAAGACTGTTAAGGATCTTAAAAGCAGCGGCATTAAGTTTTCGTTTGCCCATGTGCCAAAGCTTCCTTTTCTCTTCTATTCTTTCCAGGCCAGGAACCACCGGAAAATTACCGTTATTGACGGAAAGATCGGTTACAGCGGCGGCTTCAATATCGGCAAAGAATACATCAATCAGGATAAAAAGCTGAACCCCTGGCGTGACTATCATTTGAAATTCCGCGGCGAAGGTGTGCTGGATCTGCAAAGAGAATTTCTAGCCGATTGGTATAAAGCAACTAAGACCGACCTGCTCGCAAACAGCGTCTATTTTCCTGAGCAGCACGCAGGTGAATACCGCCATCAGTTTGCGGCTTATAAGGGAGCTTTTTTAGAAGAAAGCTTCTCCTCCTTAATACGCAATGCGAAAAAGAGCATTACCATTGGGACTCCCTATTTTATTCCTGGCAAAAGGCTTTTTCAGGACTTAATTCATGCCCTGGAACGCGGCGTTACAGTAAAAATACTCGTCCCATGCATCACGGACCATATTCTTGTAAAAGAGGCCTCTTATCTTTATTTAAGGACCTTGATTAAACAAGGTGCTTATGTGTATGAGTACAAAAAGGGCTTTTACCATGCAAAGGCGATTGTTATCGATAATGAAATCAGTGATGTCGGAACAGCCAATTTTGATAAGCGGAGCCTGTTCTTAAATTATGAAATCAATTGCTTTATTTATGACAAAGAGTTCATTAAGCAGGTCCAAGCTGTTGTAGACAAAGACATACTAAATGCAAAGAGATTGACGCTAAAAGAATTAAACCGGCTGGATCCTTTACGGACATTCAAAGAGATGCTTGCCCGGTCTGTGGCAAGCTTCCTCTAAAGGAGGCCAGTAAAAAGAAGGTGCTGCAAATTGAAAATCAGACTGGGATATGTTTCTCATGCCATCAGCTTGTGGGAGGCATCTCCCGCGAGAACGTTAACGTTTACGCGCTTTCAGCAAATGCCTGAGGAAGAAGGGCTGGAAAAACTGAAGGCCGTCACAGCGGTGAATCTGCAAAATACGTTAAGAATGCTTTATTTTAATATCGCCCATGAAATTCAGCTATATCGGCTTTCAAGCTCCATCGTGCCCCTGGCCACACACCCGGAGGTTTTATGGGATTTTGTCACACCCTTTAAGGATAAATGGCTTGAAATCGGTGAATTGATTAAAAAACATGGACTCCGCGTCAGCTTTCATCCCAATCAATTCACCCTGTTCACATCTCCGCGCGAGGATGTGACCCGAAATGCAGTCAAAGATATGGAATACCATTACCGGATGTTCGAGGCCATGGGCGTTGAAAACGAAAGCATCATTAATATCCATATTGGCGGGGCTTACGGGGACAAGCTCACGACCATCCGCCGTTTCCATGAAAATCTCCAAATGCTGCCTTCTCATATTAAAGAGCAAATGACACTCGAGAATGATGACAAAACCTATAACGCGGATGAAACTCTCCTGGCCTGCCAGAAAGAAAACATCCCCCTTGTGTTCGATTATCACCACCATATGGCGAACCTCGGCACCCGCCCGCTGGATGAGCTTCTCCCGGAGATTTTTCAGACGTGGGAAAAAACAGGACTCAAGCCGAAAATCCACATCTCCTCGCCCAAATCGGAAAAAGCCTTCCGGTCCCATGCCGACTATGTTGACATTGATTTCATCAGGCCACTTCTCGATCTGCTGAAAACCTTTAATCGGGATATCGATTTCATGATTGAAGCTAAAGCAAAAGATAAGGCTGCGCTTAAGCTGACAGAGGATATCAGCAGCATCCGCGGGGTGAAAAGGATTGGCGGGGCGGAGATTGAGTGGAAATGAGGAAGGCGTTCCATGTGCGGAACGCCCTTTTATCTTAACTGAATCTCCTTCACCTTCTGTCTCACCTCCTCAGGCCACCATGCCCCACAGTCTTCAGAGACTACACAGGCAGCGCACTTATGCAGGTCGTAAACCTTCATACCAGTAATCGGAGGTGAATAAAGATGCAGTGTGACAAGGTTCTCCCTGCCTGCACTCTTCATTTTGTGCACACCTTTTTTGGGAGCAAAAAAGAAGGAGTCTTTGGACTTTATCTCTGCAAAAAGCTCAACTGGGACGTCTTCCTTCACTTCAAAAACGGTGTTTTCCGAATCTCCATTTAACACTTGAATCCATCCCTTTGAATTTCCATGATCATGCGGGGCGCATTCGATATCAGACCAGTTCATGACGAGCAGCTCCACTTCATCATTCTGGTAGAGCAGCTTGCGGTAATAGGGTTTTCCATCTGCCGGCAGCAAGTGCGGAAGCAGTTCCTCAAGCTTGATATCAAGTGATGCCAAAGCCTTTCTAAGTTCTTCTGCAGAAGGTGATTTCAATGAATCCAAAATGTTTTTAAACCGTCCCTTCAAGACCATTAAACGACTCCCCCTTTAATGTGGATTATCGTTTCCTCCATGAAAAATATTGCATCTGACCATTCACCATGATCACTCCTATAATAATTATGATCCCGCCCATGATGCTTATGAAGAAAATTTTTTCACGAAGCAATAGAATGGCCGCTATAAAGGTAAACAGCGGTTCCATATAGATAAACATCGATACTTTGGAAGCTTCCAAAACCTCGAGTGCCTTGGACCAGTACCAGTAGCCAATCCCCGATACAAATATGCCCAGAAACAATATATGAGCCCATTCAGCATCTGATAAAAGATGGAACTTCTCCCACCCTCTATCTCTCATTAAAAAGGGAATGGTCAACAAGCATCCAAGCAAACTCATATAAAAAGTGACCGCAAGGGACGGCAGCTTAATTTGCAGTTTCCTCACCAAAATCGAATATACCGCCCAATTCAGTGTACTTAGGATCATCAGAAAATAGCCTATATTTAAAGCAAATCCCAGCGTCTGGCCGCTTCTCGCTCCCGTTACCATGAGCACGCCGGAAATGGCTGTTATAATGCCTAGTGTCTTAAGTAATGTCAATTTTTCATGAAGAAAGATCATGGAGAGCAGCACAGTGAATACAGGTGAAAAAGAAATAATCCATCCTGCAGATGAGGCGTCTATCGTCTTTAGAGCTGTTACCTGGATGACCTGGTGAATGAAAACGCCGAGAACACCGAGAACAACTAAATGAGGAATATATTTGAGCGGAATCTGGAGAGGATATCTTTTCAGCAAGAGCAAAAGAAGCAGAAAAGCCGCCCCGATGGCAAACCGGAGCATGATTAATGTATAAGGATCCAGCTTATCCAAAACTGCTTTGGTGGAGACAAAAGAGACTCCCCAAAAACAGATTGAAATGGTTGCGTAAAGTGAGGCTGCAAACTGTGGTTTCATGGGCGGGCATGTCCTTTCCGGAAGGGTTTCTATCATGATATGCTCGTCCCGATGTAACATGCGGAGTTTAGTTTGATTTACTTGCGGGTTCGGACAGGTTATTTGCTAAATTTATCATTTGTTTGCTGATTTGCCGGGTTTGTTGACTAATTTTTTGGGGTTTGCTCTTTAGTTTTCCTGGATTGCTGCCTGGTTTTCGGTTTGTTTGCTGATTTACCAGGTTTGTTTGCTGGTTTCCTGATTTGTTTGCTAGTTTCAACTATTGTTTGCTGGTTTCCAAGGTTTATTTGCTAAATTCAGGATTTATTTGCAAAGTTCACATTTAGACAAAAAGGATGTCCCCAAATAACATGGACACCCTTTCCCAATCTATCTCAATATCCCCTGCAGCCAGGGCAGAATCACTTCATATGCTTTAAACCCGAGGTAAATGCCGACAATCCCCATAATGCCAGGCAGAGCTGGCGGTGCGGGAATCGGCAGCTTCATGAAAGCAAAGACAAATCCGACAAGAAATCCTGTAAGTATGGATAAAAGAACGATTTTCATGAGATCCTCCTATAATGGATTACTATGTTTTACCAGTTTAACTATAACCTTAAACATATGCCTTTAGCTTCCCCTTTTCCGTCAAAAACATGAAAAAAGCCGGCATCTATAAGTGCCAGCTTTGAGGTTTACATTTTTTCAGGTGCAGATACCCCGATTAACTTCAGAGCATTCTTCAAGGTAGTCTGAACTGCTTTGATCAGTGCCAGACGGGCTTTAGTTCTTTCCGGATTTTCCGCATCCAATACTTTTTCAGCATTATAGAAGCTGTGGAAAGAAGAAGCCAGTTCATAAATATAGTTCGTGATTCTGTGCGGCATGCGCTTTTGCGCCGCTTCGCCGACAGCCTGCGGGAATTCGCCGATTTTCTTCAGAACGTCGATTTCCTTTTCCGCCTGAATCAGGGAGTAGTCTGCAGCTCCGGCAGCCATGCCCTGCTCTTCACCCTGGCGCAGGATGCTGGAGATACGCGCGTGTGCATACTGGGCATAGTAAACAGGGTTTTCATTGGATTGCGATACAGCCAGATCAAGGTCAAAATCAAGATGCGTATCAGCGCTTCTCATCGCGAAGAAATAGCGTGTTGCGTCCAGTCCTACTTCTTCCACAAGGTCACGCATTGTTACCGCTTTGCCGGTGCGTTTGCTCATCTTCATTTTTTCGCCGTTTTTGTATAAGTGTACCAGCTGAATGATTTCGACTTCGAGCGCCTCACGGTCATAGCCAAGCGCCTGGATGGCCGCCTTCATGCGCGGAATGTAGCCATGGTGGTCAGCGCCCCAAATGTTGATCAGCTTTTCAAAGCCTCTTTCAAGCTTGTCTTTATGGTAAGCGATATCTGGAGTCAGATACGTGTAAGAGCCGTCATTTTTAATAAGAACACGGTCTTTGTCATCACCGAAAGCAGTTGAGCGGAACCAGGTTGCACCCTCTTCTTCGTAAATGTGGCCGTTATCCTTTAATGCCTGAAGGGCTGTGTCGATTTTGCCATTATGATAAAGGGATGTTTCAGAATACCAAACATCAAATGGCACGCGGAAATCTTCAAGATCCTGCTTCAGCTTCGCCATTTCATATTTCAGGCCGTATTCACGGAAAAAGTCAAAACGCTCTTTTTCATCCGCATTTACATACTTTTCGCCGTACTCTTCAGCCAGCTTTTTGCCGATGCCGATGATGTCTTCGCCATGGTAGCCGTCAGCCGGCATTCCTTTTTCAAGGCCAAGAGCCTGGAAATATCGCGCTTCAACCGATAGAGCCAGATTGTTAATCTGGTTGCCGGCATCATTGATATAGTACTCACGGGATACATCGTAGCCAGCTTTATCTAAAATGTTACATAGAGAGTCGCCGACAGCTGCGCCTCGGGCATGTCCAAGATGCAAGTCCCCTGTTGGGTTAGCTGAAACAAACTCGACCTGGATCTTCTGGCTGTTTCCAACTGTTGTTTCTCCGTAATGATCTCCTGCTTCCAGAACGGCCGGAATCAGGTCAGTCAAATAAGAATTATTCATATAAAAATTGATGAAGCCAGGCCCGGCAATTTCAATTTTTTCGATCGATGCCTTGGAGCTGTCAAAATGAGCGATAAGATCTTCCGCAATCATTCTTGGCGCCTTTTTAGCCACACGTGCTAATTGCATCGCCATATTGGTGGAATAATCGCCATGAGCCTTTTCCTTCGGGATTTCAAGAATTACATCAGGGATCTGCTCTTCCGCTGCCAAACCAGCCTTTACAACCGCATCCTTGATTTCCTGCTTTAATTTGTCTTGCACCTGCTCAACTATGTTCATTGTTCTCCTCCTCAAACGTAATCGCCAAATGGTATGTACCTGCCTGGGATCCCTGCACTTTCAGATCGTATAAAATATCAATCGAACCTTCACCAGATTCGTGATCATATTGATGGACCATCCGCTTGGTCACCGTGCCCATCTCAAACACTCCGTAAGGCGTCTCGTAGCTGCCGCGGAGCTTTTTATTCATTCTGAAAGGGAGCCTCATTTTCACGGCGCCGCTTCGTAAAATCAGCCCATCTGCATCGGACATTTTTATGATCGTCTTTACTGTTCCCTCTTCCATCACTTCATCATACTGAAGGAACCGGGCAGAATCTTTTATATAGTATCGGCCAAAAGCAGTCAATTCAAAAGTCTCTTTGCTGCCTCCGCAGCGAATATCTGTCTTCACATTAATCTTCACAGGCATTTGTTCCGCTGAGCGACTGGACAACGGCAACACATCCTTTTCATCGTATATAACTATATAAGTATAAATACTCGCTGGGGAAAGTGCAAGGAGGTGAAAGACGAAAAAAACGGAGACCGAAGTCCCCGTTTATCGCAGTCTAACGGGCAGTAAGCCCCCCCATTCAAGACTCAGAAGAATGAATGGAGTATTAGTGGGGTCAAACTGCCCGTAAAGGCCCGATTGGTTCAACTAACAATCAGTTGGGGATAAAGAACTCCCCAACTGATTGAAGTTTCACTTTATTTTTTATTCACCCATCCAAGAATCATTTCACGGATCAGTTTGCTTGCTGTATTGGCTGTTTGTTCAGATGGATCATAGATTGGCGCAACCTCGACAAGGTCAGCTCCAACGACTTTAACATCTGAATGGGCAATTTCATGAATAGAAGCAAGAAGCTCTCTTGAAGTGATGCCGCCTGCGTCGACTGTGCCTGTTCCCGGCGCGTGGGCAGGGTCGAGAACATCAATATCAATCGTTACATAGACCGGTCGTCCTGCAAGCTTAGGAAGGATATCTTTCAATGGCTTGTGCACTTCGAATTTTGAAATGTGCATGCCGACTTCCTTTGCCCACTGAAATTCTTCTTTCATGCCGGAACGGATGCCGAAAGAATAGATATTGCCAGGTCCTATCAAATCAGCTGCTTTTCGGATTGGTGTAGAGTGGGATAATGGCTCCCCTTCATAATCCACACGAAGATCCGTATGGGCGTCCATGTGTATAATCGCTAAATCCGGATATTTTTTGTACATCGCTTTGATGACAGGCCAGGAAACCAAATGTTCTCCGCCCATGCCAAGCGGGAATTTATCCTCCGCCAGAAGCTGATCGATAAACTCCTCAATCATATCGATACTTTTTTGCGGATTTCCGAATGGCAGCGGAATATCGCCTGCATCATAATATTTTACCTCTTCAAGCTCGCGGTCCAGGTATGGGCTGTACTCTTCAAGCCCGATGGACACTTCACGGATGCGGGCAGGGCCGAAACGGGAGCCCGGACGATAGCTGACCGTCCAGTCCATCGGCATTCCATAAATGACCGCTTCACTTTCCTCATAACTAGGATGGCTTTTAATAAACACATTGCCTGAATAGGCTTCATCAAAACGCACCAAGGTCATCCCTCACTTTTTATGTATTCAAGAAGGCCGCTTTAGAAAGCAGCCTGTCCATTACTTTACTAAGTCTGCAACAAATTTTGGCAATACAAATGCCGCTTTATGCAATTCTTTCGTATAGTATTTTGTTTCGATCTCATGGAAGCGATCTTCGCTTACTTCTAATGGATCGTATTTTTTAGATCCGATTGTGAAGGCCCACATGCCGCTTGGGTACGTAGGAATGTTGGCAGTGTATAGGCGAGTGATCGGGAAAATCTCTTTCACATCGCGCTGCACGTTGCGGATAAGGTCCGCTTTGAACCAAGGATTGTCAGACTGGGCCACAAAGATGCCGTCTTCTTTTAACGCTTTAGAGATTCCAGCATAGAAGCCTTTTGTGAATAGATTTACCGCAGGTCCTACCGGCTCAGTTGAGTCAACCATGATCACGTCATATTCATTTTCGCTTTCAGCAATGTGCATGAAGCCATCGCCAACCTGCACATCAACGCGAGGGTCATCAAGCTTGCCTGCAATCTCAGGAAGGTATTTTTTTGAGTACTCAATAACCTTTCCATCGATATCCACAAGAGTCGCCTTTTTCACGCTTGGGTGCTTAAGGACTTCACGGATGACGCCGCCGTCACCGCCGCCAACGACAAGAACGTTTTCAGGGTTTGGATGCGTGAACAAAGGAATATGCGCAACCATCTCATGGTAAACAAACTCATCCTTGATTGAAGTCATAACCATATCATCAAGAAGAAGCATATTGCCCCACTCTTCTGTTTCCACCATATCAAGCTTCTGGAATTCTGTCTGTTCTGTATGTAAAGTACGCTTCACCTTCATCGTAATGCCAAAGTTCTCCGTTTGTTTCTCTGTAAACCAAAGTCCCATTCTTTAATCATTCCTTCCATAAAAAAATGAATTATCACTAAAGAGCAGCAAAAAGCATTTTCATCTTTTATACTTCCCTAACATGCAAATAACAAACACAGAAAAAGTATAGATGAATCTAGCAAAATTGCAAGAAAAATTTCGCTAATTAGTAGAGAAAGATGTTTAAAATCGCCCTCTTTTTTCAATACTGAAGATATGTACTTATGTTTATTTTACTTTTAGAAAGAATCAGGGGGTGTCAGACTTGGAATTAATGACGGATCAGCGTTTTCGGAAAACAATGAAATATTTGCGTGCGGTTCTCATTATTAGCTTAATAGGAATGGCTTTAGCCGCCGTGATGATCGGAGGCATTCTGGTATATGCAAAAATCTTGGGGCCGCCGCCGCTCGCCGTTCCGCAATCGACTTTATTTTTCTCGGATGATGGCACGGTTATCGGAGAAAGCCACAACGGCCAAAAGCGCTATTGGGCACCACTTGATGACATCAACCCGCATTTGATTGATGCGACGGTCTCAATTGAGGATAAGAATTTTTTCGAGCACAATGGATTTGATTATAAAAGGATCGCAGGTGCCGCCCTCGCTGATATAAAGGCAATGGCCAAAGTTCAGGGTGCCAGCACCATCAGCCAGCAATATGCACGCAACCTGTTCCTTGAACATGAAAAAACCTGGAAGCGGAAACTGCTTGAGGCTTTTTATACCATCAGGCTTGAGATGAATTATACGAAGAAAGAAATCCTTGAAGGTTATTTAAATACGATTTATTACGGCAATGGAGCTTACGGCGCACAGGCAGCAAGCCAGTTCTATTTCGGGAAGGATGCAAGCGAGCTGACATTGGCTGAGGCTTCGGTTTTATCCGGCATCCCTAAGGGTCCTGGCATTTACTCGCCATTTGCATCAGCAGAAAAAGCGGATCAGCGGCAGAAAGTGATTCTGCAGACGATGGTAAACAACGGGCTGATCAGCCAGAAAGAAGCAGATCTCGCGGCAGCGGAAGAGCTTGAGCTGGTTGGCGAGCACATGCACCCAAGAGCGAAAACAGCCCAGTATTTCCAGGACGCTGTCCGCAATGCCCTTAAATCACAGCTGAAGCTGGATGACCGGACCATTGAACTGGGCGGATTGAAGGTTTATACCACTTTGGATCTGAAGGAACAGGAAATAGCGGAAGAAACAATAGATAAGCTTATTTCAAAAGACTCGGAGATTCAGGTCGGAGTCGTGGCCATGAATCCGAAAAATGGCTATGTGAAAGCGATGGTCGGCGGACGTGATTATGAGGAAAGTCCTTTTAACCGGGCAGTCCAGGCAGTCAGGCAGCCAGGATCGACGATAAAGCCGCTTCTCTATTATGCGGCATTGGAGCAGGGCTTCACCCCTTCCACTCCAATCCGGAGCGAGCAGACGACTTTTCGATTTGAAGACGGTACGCCAGACTACACACCGCATAACTTCAACAGCAAGTATGCGGATGACGAGATCACCATGGCCCAGGCCCTTGCTCTATCGGACAATGTCTATGCGGTGAAGACTCATTTATTTTTAGGAGAAGAGACGCTTGTCAATACAGCCAAGAAATTTGGCATTACCTCTAAAATGGCGAAGGTGCCTTCCCTTGCACTCGGCACATCCGGCATGAGGGTCATTGAGCTTGCGAACGCCTACAGCATGTTTGCCAATGGAGGGAAAAAGGTCTCGCCAGTACTGATTAAGCGCGTGGAAAACCATAAAGGCGAAGTCATTTACGAGCAGGAGCCATTCCAGATGAAGGTTCTGAAGCCTGACCTCGCTTTCGTCATGACCCATATGATGACAGGCATTTTTGACCGGAAGCTGAACGGCTATGCCCAGGTAACGGGAAGCACGGTCATCAACGACATGACCCGCCCGTACGCCGGCAAGTCCGGTTCGACTGAAACAGACAGCTGGATGGCCGGCTTTACACCACAGCTTGTCACAGCGGTATGGACCGGCTATGACAAAGGCCAGGTCATTACAAAAACCGTTGACAAAACGTATGCCAAAAACATTTGGATCCGGTTCATGGAGGAAGCCCATAAAGGAAAGCCGGCCAAGGACTTCAAAGCGCCCAAAGACACAGTCGGCGTCTACATTGACCCAGCCAACGGGAAAATTGCCGGGGAAAACTGCCCGGTCAAGCGCCTAACCTACTTCGCAGAAGGCACAGAACCAGCGGAATACTGTACAGACCACTTGAACCATAAAGAACAGAAAAAAGCTGAGCAGCCGGAAAAGAAGCCGGACACACCTTGGTATAAGAAACTGTTTCGGTGGGCATCGTGACGGTGACAGGCATCTATACCACCCGTTAAACTGGTATAGGTGCCACTTTAATAAAAGTGAAAAACCCCGGGGTCCGAATCCCGGGGTTTTTCGTGTCCTAGTGCTATATTGTGCCTTCACACTGTTAAATAGTTTACTTTTTTTATGGGAATTGTACAAGTAGTTAGAAAATCAAGTCAAAAAAATGTCACAATTTCGTCACAAAATTAGACTTTTTTTCTAAATGGCTTGTAAATCTGTTTTTAGCTGTTCCGCCGATCTTTCCCACATGCCTGCGTCATGATTTTTCAGGAAATCTGCCAGCACTTTTTTTGATTTCTCGTCCATATGATCCACCATGATGTGTCTTTTAATCGACTTATCCATCCGGTTCACATGCTCTGGCAGCGATTTGTAGCCCCGGCGGATTTCTCTGTCGACCGTCATCTCACATGCAGTAACACCTGCATAATAAGCGCCCCCCTCTTTGCGGTCAATGGTGACCCAAATCAGCCAGTACGGTTTCCCGTTTGGCACTTCCTCTTTGCTTTTCAAAAACTTGATGCCTTTTTCAACAGGGCTGCGCGCATGCATGGCGCCCACTTCAATAGACGCCTCCCCGGCATCCACATCAATAATAACCGGTGTTACATTATCAAGGCTCAGAGTCCCGACCCCAAATCCGCCATGTCCTTCAGTCGGGTCACTCTTGATTATATTAAAATCGACTTTCTTTTTCTTTTTTTCTTCCATCTTCAAGTCCTCCTAAGCAAATATTAGGCTCTTATTATTATGTCATAAATATTTCATAGAAAAAATCATTTAGGCCGCTCGCCAGCACTGGCAATACGGTGTTAAAAATCGGCTGGATGGTGTATTGATCCAGCGGTGTAATGACAAGGATAAGGAAAATCACGGAGCCATATGCCTCAAACTGGGTCATTTTCGGGCGAATATGTGCTGGTGCCAGATCCTCAATAATTCTGTAGCCATCAAGCGGCGGAAATGGCAGCAGGTTGAATACAAACAGCACTAAATTCAGCTGAATAAAGATATTCAGGAAATCTGCCACAAACGCTGGAAACGAAGCAGCGAGTCCTGTACCGGCTAGGGCATACCAGATAAAAAAGCCCAGGACAGCCATCACCAGATTGGATATCGGTCCCGCTATCGAGACAGATATCCCGGCAAGCTTCGGATTTTTGAAAAAGAAACGGTTGACCGGTACAGGCCTGGCCCATCCAAAACCGGCAATAAAAATCAGGATTGTTCCAATCGGGTCCAGATGCTGCATGGGATTTAGGGTTAATCTGCCCTGATTTTTTGCAGTGGGATCCCCAAACTTATAAGCCACATAGGCATGGGCAAATTCATGGACCGTAAAGGCGATCATCAACGTTACCGCGACATAGGGAATCTCCCTGAGAGAAAACGCCAAAAATTGTTCCAAATGCCAAAACTCCCTCTCCTGCCGGCTGAAAAGCCAGCCTTTATTTATACATACTATGTAGGAAAAGCCGATGCTATTTACCTAAAAGTATACATGAACGCCTGGTCAAAGGGAATCAGGCTTGCACATTGCGAGAAAAAGTGGAAAAATACAAGCATACATAGTGAGGAGGAAAAGAAATGCCATACGTAACCGTTAAAATGCTTGAAGGACGCACTGAAGAACAGAAAAAAGCGCTCGCTGAAAAAGTAACAGCTGCAGTAAGCGAAACGACTGGAGCACCTGAAGATAAAATCGTCGTATTTATCGAAGAAATGTCCAAAAATCACTATGCTGTCGGCGGAAAACGCTTAAGCGATCAGTAGAATTACTTAAAAATGGCAGTTTTCCATGCGGAAACTGCTTTTTTCTATGGATTTTTTTCAACCAGGAGGCTTTTTATGTGCGGATAAATTTTTTTATGTGCGCATAGCACGATTTTACTTGCGCATAAAAAAATTTATGTGCGGATAGCTCAGATTTATGTGCGGATAGACTTTTCCAGGAATTTTGGCTGCGCGAAGCAGACATAAGAAAAGCCAGGCGCTTAATGCAGCCCGGCTTTTTCTCTTAAGCTCTCAATATATTGATACGCCTGTTCCACTTCTTCATCCGTGTAGCGCTGTTTGCTTTTTAGGGTAAAAACTTTTTCTTTCACTTCTTCTTTTGGGAGGTCGTTAAAATAAAGGACCGTTGAGACGAGTTCAAGGAATCTG
Organism: Cytobacillus oceanisediminis; assembly: GCF_022811925.1. Lineage (NCBI taxonomy): Bacteria > Bacillati > Bacillota > Bacilli > Caryophanales > Bacillaceae > Cytobacillus > Cytobacillus oceanisediminis. Next base: position 116,219 of record NZ_CP065511.1, read on the forward strand.
GCATTCTGGCCGTTCATATCGAGCAGGCAGTCCTGCAGGCTGGGCATGTCGACTTCGTTGATATCCAAAAATTCCTTGCCGGGTTCAGTGAGGGTATAACGATACTGATAATAGCCGCCCTTTTTTTCCTTTACTTCGTTTAAGAATCCCATGTTGCAGAGTTCTTCGACCCTTAGTGTCAATTCTTCCGAATATGGCCCGTAAAAGTGAAATTGAAATCTTTCCTGAAAGGGAAATGCGATGTTTTTGGCGATATAAATCATTTTCTGCAGCTTTTTCCGTCCCACGACTTCATCAGAGACTGCAATGGCGTGCATTAGTTTGGCGTGATCCTTTAACAAAGCTCTTCATCTCCTACTCCGTTTTTTCCCGTATCTATAGAAAACCAATTATGTAGTCTTAATCGATTTCCAGCAGCGTTCTAATTTGTTTTTTTATGTTTGGCTTTTTGCTGTCGTCTGCAATAAAATCAGCCGGATAGTACAGCTTATGATCAGTGCGTCGTTTCCCGGAAATGGCATCTACGATCTCCGATTCACGGGAAAGCTCGCGGATATCCCCATTTTTCAAAAGCAAATGAATCGGCAATCTTTCTTCTTCCTCGCCTGGACGGTAAAAATCATAAGGCAAATCAGATGAAGAATCGACGACCAGGTAATATTCCGGATCGATGCCTGCTTTTTTGAACAAAGCCGACAGCTCCGCCAGCTTCTTGTACTCTTTCGCCGGGTCGAATTCCACATATTTATATAAATTCCGGTCCATAAAGCGGCAGCAGAGATCTTTCAGTATCGGATCTTCTTCCTCCTGCCACATCTGAAAATAATAAAGAATAATAGCTTCATCGAGCTTTATATAATCCTCAAGAGTGATCTCACCATTGAATAAAGAATAAAAATGAATTGGATCATACTTAAACGTGTATTTCTGTTCATGCAAATCTTTTGCGCGATGCAGGATTTTGGTCAGGATCACCTCTGCACTGCGGGTAACCGGGTGGAAATACACCTGCCAATACATCTGGTACCGGCTCATAATGTAATCCTCAACGGCATGCATCCCGCTCTGCTTGATCACGACCTGGTCTTCACGCGGCCTCATGACCCGCAGGATCCGCTCCATGTCAAAGTGGCCATAGCTGACACCGGTAAAATAAGCATCCCTCTGCAGATAATCCATCCGGTCCGCATCAATCTGGCTGGAAATCAGGCTGACGACCAGCTTATTTTTAGATGTTTTGGCAATCACATCTGCCACTTTTTGAGGAAAATCGGCACTTACCCTTGTGAGCACCTGATGAACCTCGGTATCGCCGAGAATGATCGCACGAGTATAATGTTCATGATCGAGGTCGAATACTTTTTCAAAGGAGTGTGAGAACGGGCCGTGTCCCAAATCATGGAGAAGTGCCGCGCATAAGGTCAGGATGCGGTCTTCTTCATCCCATTCCGGCCTGCCCAAAAAGACGTCATCGGAAATGCGCCGCACAATCTCGTAAACTCCGAGCGAGTGGTTAAAGCGGCTATGCTCAGCACCATGGAAGGTTAAATAAGTTGTCCCGAGCTGCTTGATTCTTCTAAGACGCTGAAACTCTTTGGTTCCGATTAAATCCCAGATCACTCTGTCCCTGACGTGTATGTAGCGATGAACGGGATCTTTAAATACTTTTTCCTCACTTAACTTTTCCGCTGAATATGCCATTCCGTACCCTCCGCTTTTCCTGTGTCCACACTGTCCGAACCTGTTGTTCCCAATTTCTGGCGTATACCTATTATATCCCGATTACGGTGTCAATTCATCACAAAATTCTCTGTTTTTCATGCCTCTTCGACAGAAACCGCGATACAGCAATCATCTGCCCCGGAAATATTTTTCGACTTTTCTAAAAACAAATTTTGCCTCCTAAGTCTATTTACCAATCGGGGTTAAATCATAAACTCAGGCAAAAAATAAAATCACCTCAGGACAGGAGTCAGGGTGATCTTTATTTTTTCAGCTTTTTATTAATTTTCTCCATCAATTCCTCTTCCGTCAGTGCGGCAAGGGGACGGTTATTGACGAAAGCAAATGTTTTTTTGCGGCCTGGCCCGCAATAGGACTGGCAGCCGACATCAATTTTTGCTTCAGGATCTATTTCTTTTAATCGCGGTATCAATGTCTTCAGATTTACAGCCTGACAATCGTCGCAAACACGAAATTCGTTTGCCATTTTATTACAACCCTTTCTGAGGTCAATCTTTTATATTGTGCCCCTACAATTGCAGGAGCTTTCACGGCGCATTACGCGCCTGGTCATCTTCTTCGTTAAAGCATGTCCGCTGCACGGCATTCCTATTCAGATAAAAGGACTGCCCTGCCAACTGCTACAGGCTATTTTAAAACTTATCCTGCTCTATTGCAAGCTGTAATCATTAACTTGGGTGGTGAATCTTAGTAATCTTCACAAAACCGCCATACGTATCTAGCGAAAAATAAAATTTTTAAAAAATCTACTATCCTTTTAATCACCTTTGTATAAAATCTGCCATGTTTGTCCATCCTTTAACTAAGGCAACAGCAAAAAGAATAATTTAGGGAGTTGAGGTTACATGAAAGTACGTCAGGACGCTTGGACAGATGAAAACGATTTATTGCTGGCAGAAACCGTTTTACGGCATGTGAGGGAAGGCAGCACTCAGTTAAACGCTTTTGAGGAAGTTGGGGACAAGCTGAACCGCACCTCTGCGGCATGCGGATTCCGCTGGAACGCTGTGGTGAGGCACCAGTATGAAAAAGCGCTTCAGTTAGCCAAAAAACAGCGCAAACAGAGACAAAGAATGCTAGGAAAGGATCAGGGCGGCAAAAAGAAACTCTTATACTCTCCGCCAGTCCCAACTATGCAGGAGGTTGAAGCAGCGCCAATTAAGGCAAATGTGATTGTACCGCCGTCACCGGCAGATTTTTACGAGGAGCGCACAGAGGATGAAGTGCATGCCCAAACAGAAACGGTCCCATCCTTCACCTACTCAGAGCCGGTTTATACTGCGCCTGCACAGCTGGATATGGATACCGTTATCGCATACTTGCAAACATTGAATCATTCAGGCATTCAGCTTGATATACTAAAGAATGAGAATGAAAGATTGAAGCGCGAAAATGCGGATCTCAGAAGCCGGAATGAAGTGCTTGAGAGCAAAATCGGCGAATTGGAGCAGAATACGGTAACCATTCAGGAAGATTACGAGACATTGATGAAAATTATGAACAGAGCCCGCAATTTTGTTCTGTTTGATGAAGAAGAAAGGCCGGCATCCAAGTTTAAAATGGACCGCAACGGCAATTTGGAGAGAGTAGCTGAATAGAAAAGCGGAAGCGCCTTGCTCACGAATGAACGCTGACTAAGAACGCCACGTCCTGTGGCAACGTCTGCATGACCCCCATCCTGGGGGCCTCAAGCACAAGACGAGCCTTCCGGAAAGGCGTCCTTTGCCTTTTTGGGAGGATTGCCCGAAATGTGGAGGCGACTGCCCAGGGACGACAGGCATAAGACGGTTCCTGTAAGAAGGCGTTCTTCCTTCTGAAAGGAAACGGCTTATGACCCCGAGTCCCTAGGAGCCGCAACAAGACAAGCTTGTGACCTCGAGGGGGTAGGCGCTGGAGCTAGACAAATATCAACGTTCACATTTTTCCTTATTTTATAGAAAAAGCTTCCGGTCTTTAGGAGCAGGAGAAAATGGCAGCAATTCCTTTCAAGGAGGGCCGCAGATCGATCATGACTGCGGCTCTTCTTTTATTTATTCGCTGCCAAGCACTTTCTCATTCCGTTCCATCACACGGCGGTAATAGGCTTCAAACAGGCCCGCTTCCTCATTTGTCAGCTGCCCTGCATAAAGGCGGCCCGCTTTCTTTTTCAATGACTGCAAAAAGCGGAGCATCACATCCTGAACCGTCAGCTCTGTCCCCAGCAATTCCGCCAAGGATGCCATTACAGCCGGCTGAATTTCAGGGTACTGGAACTTCGTTTGTTCTTCTCTTTTAGCAAGAGAATAGAATTTGCCAATCAAATCGGCCCGCTCACTTCCGCTGCCATCCACGCAAAGATAAATCTGAACTGCCACGCCATTGCGCAGGCGCCTTTGCGAAATGCCGGCAAATTTCTGTCCCCCGATACTTAGATCATAGCTTCCCGGGCAATAGGAGCCGACAATTTCCCGTGCCTCTATTTCTTTATGAAAATCGGAAAACATCTCCTGAATGAGCAGCCACATTGCATCATAGCCACGGTTTATATCAATTCCCTTTTCACTTTCGGGAAAAATCAGCGAAATATTCAGGACCCCTTGATCCAGGACAACGGCAAGGCCGCCGGAATTTCTAACGATCACTTCATATCCCTGGCTTTTTAGAAAATGGATGCCTTCAGTTAAAAAAGGAAGCTTCGTATCCTGGATTCCAAGCACAATTGTGTTATGGTGAACCCATGTCCTCGCGATCGCAGGCGCTGCACCGGATCCGACAGAAGCACAAAGCGTATCGTCCATTCCGAATGAGTGCAGGGCATTTAAGTGGATGCCCGCAGCAGATTGGTCAATGACCCTCCATTCTTCCTGAAACAGCAAATTTTGTTGCGAATTCATCTTCATTTGATCCCCTTTTGCCGATATTTCCAGTCAATCGGCAGAATTTATCTATTTAATATCCATTTAACGGCCAAATCAGCTAGTTTATCAGCCTAAACTATAGCTTTATCGGCCAATTATCGCATTTTATCGGCCAATCTCGAGCCTTTATCGGCCAAAGGCCCATATCCAGATACATTATAGCAAAAAAGCCAGTCGCAAGGGACCGGCTTCTAAACTGCTGTATTATTGATGTAATGCTTGGGCTGCAGTAATTAAAGCAAGCTTATAAACGTCTTCCTCATTGCAGCCGCGGGACAGGTCATTAACCGGACGGTTCAAGCCTTGAAGGATTGGACCCACAGCCTCGAAGTTTCCTAGGCGCTGGGCAATTTTGTAGCCGATGTTACCGGCTTCCAGGCTAGGGAAAACAAATACATTTGCATCGCCCTGGATTGGTGAATCCGGAGCTTTTTTCTCAGCTACAGATGGAACGAATGCCGCATCAAATTGGAATTCCCCGTCGATGATCAACAGCGGATCGCGAACCTTAGCCGCTTCAAGTGCCGTCGAAACTTTTTCCGTTTCAGGAGACTTGGCAGAGCCCTTTGTTGAGAAGCTTAGCATGGCCACACGCGGTTCGATATCGAACATTCTGGCTGTCTTCGCGCTTTCAATCGCAATTTCTGCCAGGTCCTGGCTGTCAGGTGAAATGTTAATGGCACAATCAGCAAAAACATATTTCTCATCGTCACGGACCATGATGAATACACCAGATGTTTTGCGCACGCCTTCTTTTGTTTTAATGATTTGAAGAGCCGGGCGCACTGTGTCAGCTGTTGAATGGGCTGCACCGCTCACAAGGCCGTCTGCTTTATTTGCATAGACCAGCATGGTTCCGAAATAATTTTCATCCAGAAGGATCCTGCGCGCATCTTCTTCTGTCGCTTTACCTTTGCGTCTTTCAACAAATGCAGCCACAAGCTCATCCATCATTAAAAAGTTATTTGGATCATAAATTTCAGCTGAATCCAGGCTGATATCCATATCCTTTGCTTTCGCTTCAATTTCTGCAATGTTTCCAACAAGGATTGGAGTGACGATTTTTTCTGCAGCCAATCTGCCCGCAGCCGCTAAAATGCGCTCATCTTGTCCTTCCGGAAAAACGATTCTTAAATTCTGCCCTGTTACTTTTTCTTTCAATACTGTGAATAAGTCACTCATGCTAATTCCTCCTACGGCAATAATTTTCCGTTCAATTTAATAGAAATTCTCCTATATACTCCCTTAGAATACTCCTCATCCTAATAATTTCAAGGAGTTCACATACTGTTAGCGTTTACAACTAAAAAGTTTTTGTTTTCGGTAAATTTCCAATAATAAATATCCTTCTGATAGCCCATCTTCATACCTTTTTTAAGATATCCATAATGTCCGCTTTGTAAACGGGATTTTGCGGTGACAGGCACCTATACCAGTTCAGCAAATTGGTATAGGTGCCTGTCACCCTATTGAATTCCAACATTTCAAGTTTTGTACACATGTTAATTGGAGAAACTATGTTATAGTAATGATGAGAATTTTAGTACATATTAGGAGTGATTATAATGAGTGAAGCAGCAGTAACGCTTGATGGCTGGTATTGTTTACATGACTTCCGTACGGTTGATTGGACAACTTGGAAAATGGCTCCCAGCGAAGAGCGCCAGGCAGCGATCCACGAATTTATGGCCCTAGTCGACAAGTGGAATACAACACAAAGCGAGAAAAACGGCAGCCATGCCCTTTATACAATTGTCGGCCAAAAAGCTGATTTTATGATGATGATCTTAAGGCCTACAATGGAAGAGCTAAATGAAATTGAAAACGAATTCAACAAAACTAAATTAGCTGAATTCACGATTCCGGCTCATTCATATGTTTCTGTTGTCGAGCTGAGCAACTACCTGCCGGCAGGAGAAGATCCATACCAGAATCCACAGATCCTGGCTCGCCTTTACCCTGAGCTTCCAAAAGCGAAGCATGTCTGCTTCTATCCGATGGACAAGCGCCGCCAGGGCAATGACAACTGGTACATGCTTCCGATGGAAGACCGCCGCAATATGATGCGCAGCCACGGCATGATCGGCCGCCAGTATGCAGGAAAGGTAAAGCAGATCATCACAGGTTCAGTCGGCTTCGACGATTACGAATGGGGCGTTACCCTCTTCTCTGATGATGTTCTTCAGTTTAAAAAGCTTGTTTATGAAATGCGCTTCGATGAAGTCAGTGCCCGCTACGGCGAATTCGGCTCTTTCTTCGTCGGAAACATCCTTGAAGAGGATAAAGTTGAAAAATTCCTTCACGTATAATGTTAAAAACTCCTGGCTTCTGCCGGGAGTTTTTCTTTTTCTTAAGGTCATAAAAAAACATGCCCCTACATAGTAATGAAATAGTGAGTTTCTATTTTAAAATTCAACCCGCAGGACTTTCCGACAGTCCAAGGCAAAAATGCGGATAGAAATGGCTATCATAATTTTTAGGAGGGAAAACATTGAGTCAATCAAATTATGGTCAATACCCTTATTACGATTACCGGCAGCAACCTTACAATGGAAGCGGACAAATGGGACAGAACAATCAGGGACAGCCGCAATATCAAACAATGCCTACAGGCGGAACTTTTCCAGGTGCAGCCTCAGGCGGGATGTTTCCAGGTGCAGGCGCAGGCGCAGGTATGGGTGCCCCTTCAGCTGCTCCTTCGATTCCAGGAATGCTGCCGCTTGAACAATCCTACATTGAAAACATTCTTCGCCTGAACAAAGGCAAGCTTGCGACTGTTTATGCCACATTTGAAAACAACACGGAATGGAACGCCAAAATTTTCAAAGGCATCATTGAAGCAGCGGGACGGGATCACGTAATCCTGAGTGACCCTCAAACAGGCCAACGTATCCTCCTTCCGATGATCTACTTAGACTATGTGACATTTGATGAAGAAATTGAATATGAATATCCATTTGGCAGCGCACCTGGAATGGTGCAATATTCGCCAAGATAATAAAAAGGAGCTTTGACACCCCGTCAAAGCTCCTTTCCTATTATAGATATTTTACGGCCGCAATGATCAGCAGTACCCAAGCCACAAGGAAAGAGACTCCACCAAGCGGGGTTATGGCACCCAGCACACTGATTTTTGTTAATGTTAAAACGTATAAGCTTCCTGAGAAAAGGATAATGCCGATCAGCATCAGCCAGCCTGACCAGGATAATAAAGATGTCGCCGGCAGCTTGCCAAGCAGAATACCGATAATTAAAAGGGCTGTAGCATGAAACATCTGATAGGTCACGCCTGTTTTCCAGATCTCCAAATACTTCGGCTCCACTTTCCCCTCAAGCCCATGCGCCCCGAAAGCACCTAATGCAACTGCTAAAAAAGCATTAATGGCTCCAATAATAATAAATAGCTTCATAGTCCCCTGCACCTCTTATCGTTTTATTAAAAATCGAACAATGAATCGCCGTTTGCCTCATCATCCATCTGCATTTTCTTTGGCTGCAGATTCGCTGGCTGAGCCGGAGGCGGCGCATTGTATGTATGGCTAATAGAAGCGGCAGCAGACACGCTTCCTGTATCCGACTCTTCCAAAACCAGCTCGCATAATGACTTGATCGCCTGCACTCTTTCTCTCATTCTTGCGTCTGAAGAGCTGCTTTTCGCTTCCTGCAATTCCTTTTCCATCTTCCCTAAAAGCTTCTGAACAGAGATATTCACTCTCTACACCTCTTTCTGTAAGAAAAGCGGAAGCGCCTTGCCCACCCCGACCCTCGAGGGGGCAGGCTGCTTCCGCTAGACAATTCCCGAAGTTCAAAAAATGTATACTTCTTTTTAAAAAACCTGCCAATATTACCGGCCATATAAAGTTTATCAGTTTTTCTTTTCAAAACGCAAACAAGGATGGCCAGATGCCCGGAAAACTTCGATAGAGGGCATCTGACTGGTTTTAAAGAAAAGCGGAAGCGCCTTGCCCACCCCCAACCCTCGAGGGGGTAGGCGGTGGAGCTAGACAGTTTAAACTGAAAAGCCCTGCAGCCTTTTGGATGGCTCCGGTCCCATGTAACATAGAAATATTCACATTTAAAACAATCAATTTTCTGTGAACTCATTTGTCTTTCCCTTCTCGAACATGCATATTTCGAGTACTTCTCTTATTCTCTTACATAAAGCGGTATGTTTCACGTGAAACATGACGAAAAGAATCAGAGATCATGAATCTGCCAGTTAATGGGCTTCTCCCCAAGCTCTTGTAATATCTCATTCGCCCTTGAAAATGGCCTGCTGCCAAAGAACCCTTTTCTTGCCGAAAATGGACTTGGATGCGGCGATTTTATTATATAGTGTTTAGAAGCATCAATCAGCACTTCTTTTTCCTGAGCCGGTTTGCCCCATAAAATAAAAACGACGGGCTTTTCCCTCTCATTCAGTTTTTGTATGACGGTGTCGGTGAAAGTTTCCCATCCCTTCCCCTTATGCGAATGCGCCTGCCCTTTGCGGACGGTCAGAACGGTATTTAAGAGCAGCACTCCTTCTCGAGCCCATTTTAATAGATAGCCATTGTTTGGCACCTCGAAGCCCAGGTCATCCTGCATTTCCTTGAATATATTTTTCAGTGAAGGAGGCAGCTTTACATCAGGCTGAACCGAAAAGCTTAATCCATGCGCCTGCCCCGGCCCATGATAAGGATCCTGACCCAATATCACTGCCTTTACGTCTTTATAATCTGTATATTGGAGAGCATTGAAAATATCCTCCTGCCTTGGATAAATGGTTTGCTCCTCATATTCTTTTTTTAAAAATTCACGAAGATGGAGAAAATAGGGTTTCTCGAATTCCTCTGCCAAAATCTCCTGCCAGTCATTTCTTAAGATACGCTTCATCTGCCAACTCTCCCTCCTCTTATTTGAAAGGTCCTATTCTTAATACCCATTGGTTATCATGGCATAATCTTTCATTCTTGCATACATGTTTAAAATTTTTCAGAACGGATATGTAATAAATATACCGGCAGGACATGCTGCCATTTAAATAAATCTGCAAATCTTTTAAGGAGGATGTTATATATGTATAAAATTGAAGTTGTTGAAAATGGTGTACAGGCTACTGATACAATTGGAATGCTGCAAAGCCAGGGATTCAATAAGGAAAACATCTATATTTTCGCACATGACAAGGATCGCTCCGAGCACCTTTCTGACGCGACAGATACAGGCGAAGTCGGCATGAAGGAGCAGGGCCTATTTGATTCTGTCGGAAACGTATTCAAAAAGCGCGGAGATGAGCTTCGTTCAAAATTTGAGTCTGTTGGTTTAACGACAGTAGAAGCAGAACAATATGAAAAAGTATTGGATGAAGGCAAGTTAGTTATTGTAGGTACGGACGAAGTAAAATAAGCAAAAAAGCGATGAAGATTCTTCATCGCTTTTTTTATGTCCTTAAAACATCCAAACCCATAGCCCTATCAACAGAACCGGATACAGCACATACCACCAGACCCTGGTTATATTGACTTTTGACAGGATGAAAAAAACCAGTTCAGGCAGCACAATCAAAACAGCCTGAACCCAGATGAAAGTGCTGAAATGCTCCGGCGCTGTAATGCCTTCCCCTGTCGCCCAGTCTCCGCTATTGAATAAAAAGTAGAAAAAGTTCAAGAATGGGAGAATGACAGCGAAAAGTATCCGGCTTATATGCACGATTAAATCTGCAGGACGCTTGGTTTTATACATAGGGGTAACTGGAATGATAAAGCTGTAAAGGATCAGCACCAGCCCTATAAAATTGACCAGCAGCTGGTCAAACAAATATCCAAAAAAATACATGAATGTAATCATTGTTAACCTCTTCTGTCTTTTTGTCTTTATTTTACAAAAAAGGAAGGGGTTTATATATAATGAAAAAGCACTAGTTTTCTAACCCATAATCCGCTGATAAATGGACTTCGCCTGCGCTAAATCTTTTGTGCCATGTATAAGGGCGCGTCCATCTTTAAAGAGGACAAGCCGCTGCTCCTCCATTTCGACAGAAAGCAAATACGGATTGCCTTTCACCTGGTAGCCGATTGATTTCAGCTGCCGGGCAATCTCAGTGAACTCGATTTCCAGCTCCTTTGGCGGGCGGATCTGAACAGTGTCCCTTCCGCAGAGAACGGTGGATTTCATCATGTTTTCCGGTTGCAGATAAGGAAACGTTCTTTCTGTTCCGCAAGATAAGCAGCCTTCATCTTTCGCTTTTGACACTTTCATGCTTGTGTACTGGTTTCGCCATAAATCAAAGCTGACCATTGCGGTCCGCACAGCTTCCCAGTCCTCAGCCAGGATTTTCAGCGCTTCAGCTGCCTGATGGGAGACGACCATTTGCACAGCTGGGGCAATAATTCCTCCTGTGTCACAGGTCATCCCCTGGATTGGAATCTTTTTCAACAAGCAATTCATGCATGGCGTTTTCCCCGGAATGATTGTCATGCTCATGCCAAAGCTGCCGACACAGGCTCCATAAATCCACGGAATATTAAATTTTTGAGAGATATCATTAATGGCCATCCTGGTTTCAAAGTTATCGGTCGAATCCAGGATCAGATCCACCCCTTCAGCAAGCTCTTCCAGCTTTTCAGGAGTAGCGTCGCCAATAATTGAGCGGATTTCGACCTCGCTATTAATCTGTTTTAGCCGTTTTACTGCTGCGGCCGCTTTTGGCATTTTTTCCAAGGCGTCGCTTTCTGTAAAAAGCTGCTGGCGCTGCAGATTGCTTTCCTCGACATAATCCCGGTCGATGATCGTCAGTTTGCCGATACCTGAACGTGCCATCAATTCCGCATTTCCTGAGCCCAGTGCTCCGGCACCAACAATCAGCACATGCTTGGATCGAATTTTATCCTGACCCTCTTTTCCAATAGGCGGAAACAAAGTCTGGCGTGAATACCTTTCAGACAATGCGGCCCCTCCTCTCTTAAAGCTGCCATCATCCTCCGCTGACTGGAGGGATAAAGGCGATTGTATCTCCGTCCTGAATGACTTCATCATCTGAAGCAAATTCTTCATTCACGGCTGCCATGACTGAATCAAGCTTCAGCTCGTAATTTTCCTCAAGCATCTGTTTTAGCTCAGAGATTGTTTTGCCGCTGACATCCTTTGTCACAGACTCTTCTCCAACACGGTCCCGCAAATGGGCAAAAAACATAATTTTATTCATTTAAATCCTTCGCCTCCGGTTTTCCTTTTGGGTATGCCACTGTTTCCAGCTGGTTGCCGATCCATTCTTCGCCATCTTCCCAATGTTCCTTTTTCCAGATCGGCACAATTTCTTTAATTCTTTCAATCGCATAGCGGTTTGCTTCATAAGCATCTGCACGGTGTGGAGTGGAAACGGCAATGACCACCGCTACATCGGTAATATCCAGCTTGCCTGTCCGGTGGGTAATTGCCACTTCTGCCCCGTTCCAGCGCTCCTTTATCTCGGTTCCGATCTGCTCCAGTTTTTTCACAGCCATTGATTCATATGCTTCATATATTAAATATAGTGTTTTCTTTCCGTGCGTCAGCTCGCGGACTGTTCCGATAAACGTCGTAATCGCTCCCGCTTCCCGCTGAACCACTTTATCGATCACACTTTGGATATCGATCGGGTCTTTAGAAATCTCAAAATTCATGGAGTCACCTCGTTTTATTTGATTTTGACATAGACAGAGCCGGAATGGAAATGAATGCATTCTTATTTTGAGGCATCTTCGGCCATTTTCAGTGCCAGCTGGTATTCGTCAGGACGGTTCATGTTAAATAAGTGAGCGTCCTTATATAAAAATCCCATCTCTCTAAGCAGATCCTCCTTTAAGATTGCCGTATCTATATCTTGCAGAAATTGGCGGATCCGGAGCTTATTTTCTTTCAAAGCCAGCTCTGCTGCAACTCTTGCATCCTTTCGGTAAGCGGCAAAAAGCGGGTGAAGCTGCCCTTCAATTTCAGGTACGGACGCCTGATGCTGATCCAGCTGTTCAAGAAGAAGCCTGGCAAGCTCCCCTGATATGAATGGCATATCGCATGCCACAATCAGATTGTTTTGTGTCATGGATTCAGACAGGCCGGCATGAATTCCAGCGAGAGGCCCCTTTTCTTTCCAGCGGTCGTTCACAAGGGGAAGGCCGAGAAACTGATAATCCTCCTGTTTATTGGCTACGATGATGACATTGGGCAATATAGAAGACAGCTGATCGGCGATTCGTTCAATAACCGTTTTGCCGCCAATTTTCAGCAGGGCTTTATTCTCCCTCATCCGGCTTGAATGCCCTCCTGCTAAAATGATGCCTGTACTGCTCATTTTCCTCACCGTCTTTCGATGTATCTTATCGTTATCTTTTTATTTTACCATCTATTCCGGCCTGTTTCTTTTAAGAAGGCCGCTGGAGTTGGCAATATTGTGACGTTATATAGATATTTCAGTTCAGAAATTTAATTTATGTGCGGATAGACGAGGTTTATGTGCGGATAAATTTTTTTACGTGCGGATAAGCGTGATTTATGTGCACATAGCCATTTTTATGTGCGTTCAAGTGATATTGCACCGTATTTTTGCCTGAAGGAGCGGTTAACTTAATGCTATCTGCAGTCCGTTATAGTTTTTACCCTTTTCAATTATTGTTATAATTAGAAAAAGATATCCAGCAGCACTTCAAGGAGGTAATAAGCATATGACAATGAAAAAAGTTATGACCATTGCAGGTTCAGATACGAGCGGCGGCGCCGGCATCCAGGCTGACCTTAAGACATTCCAGGAGCTTGGCGTTTACGGGATGACGGCGCTGACTACAATCGTGACGATGGATCCTAAAAATAACTGGAGCCACAATGTGTTCCCGATTTCTACAGACATTCTGGAAACACAGATCGAAACGATTATATCTACAGGAATCGATGCGATGAAAACAGGCATGCTAGGTTCTGAAGAAGTGATTAAAATTGCGGCAAAGACCATTAAAGAAAACAGCCTGGATCATGTTATCATCGACCCGGTCATGGTCTGCAAAGGTGAGGATGAGCCGATTCATCCTGAATTAAACGAAGCATTAAGAGATTTGCTTGTGCCGCTTGCAACAGTGGTAACACCAAATTTATTTGAAGCATGGCAGCTGGCTAAAACAGGGCCAATCAAGACTGTGGAGGACATGAAGGAAGCGGCTGTTAAAATTCATGAACTTGGCGCGAAGTATGTATTAATCAAGGGCGGCAGCAAGCTGCAGCACGAAAAAGCCGTTGACCTTCTATATGATGGACAAGAGTTCACTCTTTATGAAAGCGAACGCGTTGAAACCACTTACACTCATGGCGCAGGCTGCACCTACTCTTCTGCGATCACAGCAGAAATCGCGAAAGGCAAGCCTGTCAAAGAAGCGGTTCAAACAGCGAAGGATTTCATCACAGCCGCCATCAACCATGGCTTTAAGCTAAATGAATATGTTGGCCCTACGATGCCTGGTGCGTACCGCAAATATGGCGCAGGCCGTCTTGAATCAGAATAAGCATGATGGAACAGAGTCCGATTGGGGCTCTGTTTCTTTTGCCATTGGCGGTTTCGCTGATAAAACGGGGATTTAGCGGATATATTGATTTTTTCGCGGATAAAATTAAATTTTCGCGGTTATATCTATTTGGCGGTCCTCGCTGAGATTACTTTTTCGCTTTTCATTTCTTTTTTTAGTAAGATAAACATATAAATGCCGTCTTAGACGAATAAATGAAGGTAAAACGGAAGGGGGACTATAGAGTGGAACCAGCAGTGAAAGAATACGTGCAAAAAGAGATTGACCGCCTTGCCAATAAAGAGGTCTTTATTCATCTGGAAACAACGAATGGGGCGTATGCTTCCCATTTTGATGAAAGCTTCTTTTCTTCAGGCGCCTATATCCGCAATGCCAAATTGGTTTATGACCATGGAAGAATCACCGGAAAAGGCCCTTATAGGGTTGGATTGAAAATGAATTTTGGCTGGGTGTATGCTGAAGGAATTACCCACTTTGAAGTTGATGAAGAAGATAGGCTCCTTTTAGCCGGCCACGATTTCAGCGGCAAGCTTGCAGTCGCCCTGCAAATTAGTGAAACACCTTTTGAATAAATAGGGGCTCAGAAGACATCAAATGGAAAGGAGCAAGACCATGATGGAAAAGGAAAGACATGTACTCGTCATCTTCCCTCATCCGGACGATGAAGCATTTGGCGTTTCAGGAACGATTTCCTTACATATCGATAACGGCACACCTGTCACCTACGCATGCTTGACGCTTGGAGAAATGGGGCGCAATATGGGAAATCCCCCTTTTGCCACCAGGGAAACTCTGCCGAAAATCCGCAAAGAAGAGCTGGAGGAAGCAGCCAGGGTTCTGGGCATCCAGGACTTAAGAATGCTGGGGTATCGGGATAAGACCGTTGAATTTGAAGATGAAGAAAAGCTCGCGAACAGACTCGGAGTCATCATCGGTGAGACAAACCCTTCCCTCATCATCACGTTCTATCCGGGATACGCTGTGCACCCGGACCATGACGCAACAGGCGCCGCTGTGATCCGTGCGGTAAAAGAACTGCCTGCTGACAAGCGTCCGAAGGTTCACTGTGTCGCATTCTCCAATAACTGTGAGGAAGAAATCGGCCAGGCAGATGTTGTCAATGACGTCAGTGCGGTTGTAGACCGGAAAGTTGCAGCGATCAAGGCACATGCCTCACAGACACAGCTGATGGCAGCGAATATGGAAGAAAGTATCAAAAAGCAAGAGCCTGAAGTATTGGCCAGAATGTATAAAGAGCGTTTTTGGACCTATAAATTCTAAAGATAGAGCACGCCGCCTCTGATTTCAGAGCGGCTTTTTTCATGATGTTATTTTCTGAATATTACCTACTTTTCACCCATGAGCTTTCCCCCTCATGATGTTAGAATTTCCTTAAGGGTTTGCAAACGTTTCCATATACTCTTTTGCGCAATCGATTGCACTTACTCCATTGCACACTATAGCACAACCAATTTATAGGGAGGAAACTTTATGGACAAAGTAAAAAAAGCCGGCATCTGGATGATGCTCCTAAGCTTGATTCTCAGTTTATTCACGGGAACTCACCCGCTCTTATCCTCTGCAAGCACAGTTGAAAGCCCTGTCGTGGATGGGAGTCAAGTTACTTTTTCCTATCAGGGGGAAGCTCAGCAGGTTCGGGTTGCCGGAAGTTTTACCGATTGGCAAAATAAAGCGTTAGCAATGACGAAAGGCGAAAACAATATTTGGACAAAGACTATTCATTTATCACCTGGAGTCTATGAATATAAATTTATACTTGATGACAGCAATTGGATTACCGATCCGGCAAACAGCAGGACTGCTAATGGAAACAGCTTACTGGCTATTAGCGGATTAACGACTGAAATGCCTGCTGAAGCTGTAAAAGACACCGTGATTTCTCTTTCTGCCAAACTAGTACATAGCAATGGCACCATTGAAGATGTGCAGCCATCCTGGAAATTAAAAACTGAGGCAATTGGCGTCGAGGTAAAAAATAATCAGCTGGCAATCTCTGATTCTGCTGAAGCAGGAAGCGTAACTGTCATTGGCGAATTCAATGGCTATACTCTGGAGCATAGCTTCAGCATTATCGGTCAAATGAATAGCTATACAATAAATTACTGGCGCAATGACGGCGAGCAGCTCAATTGGGATCTATGGGCCTGGGAGGACGAAAAAAGCGGCAAGGCTTACCCATTTACAAACCGGGCAGAAGGATTTGCCCAAGCTAAGATTTCTGTTCCTTCGAGTAAAATCCATGTCATTCCTCGGCCTGGAAATTGGGATATTCAGGATGTTACCAGAACTATTACCATGCCTGATGGCCAAAATGAGGCAGAAGTATGGCTCGCTGAGGGAGACCAAACCGTTTATTACTCAAAAGAGGAATTTGACGATCGGAATGCAGAAGATAATCGTCGTTTTATTGAGTTTACGTATGTAAGAGACAATCACGATTATGAAGGCTGGAACATTTGGACCTGGCAGACTGGCATAAAGGATGGGCAGGCAGATTTTACCGAAGTCAATGACAAGGGGGCTGTTGCATTGATTGAAATTGGCCAGCAGACTGAGCAAATGGGATTTGTGCTTCGCAAAGGAACAGGCTGGGACCAAAAGGATCCTTATGGTGCCGACCGCTATATTAAAACAGGGAATGACAAGTACACCAAGGTTATTGTCAAAAGCGGCCAGAGTGAATTCTATCAGGTCCCTTCTATTACGGGCCCTCTCCTGAACAATGGCAGTCTTACTCTTTATTTTAGAGATCCGGAGCTGTTCAAACAGGGAGAAATGGATTCGATTGAAAAGGTGCAGGCAAAGTTGAATGGTCAGATTTACGATATGCAGTACTCCCTTAAGGAAGAACGATTCTTTGTGACGATTGATCAGTTGGAAGAAGGCACATACAAGTACTCTTTCCTTGTTACTAGAGATGGAGAAACCTCTGAAATGAAAGATCCTTTTAATGAGAAGTCATCCATCACCTATAAAAACCCAACAGCGGAAATCAGAGCTGGCGTGAGTCCAAATAAAGTTTCCTACAACGAAAATGCTGTTTTATCCATTGAAACGATACTTTCAGATCCAGAAGTATCTATTAAAGAAGCTTACGCTGACCTATCTGCTATCGGAGGAAGCAGCAAAGTGAGTATTGACCCGGCTTTAAATGCACACACCATATCCATTGATCAATTTGTAACAGCAGGCATTAAGAAGCTGCCGATCACAGTGATTGATGAATATGGGAACTTTCATGTGGGAGAAGCTTCCGTTGAAGTCAAAACCCGCACCTACAGCGGCCAAAAGGATGATTTTGATTGGGATGAGGCACGCATTTACTTTATGCTGACAGATCGCTTTAACAATGGAGATTCTTCCAACGATGATCCAAACCATTCAGATTATGATACCTCTCATCTTGAAACCTATCATGGCGGGGATTTCCGGGGTGTGATTGAAAGACTGGATTATCTCGAGGACCTTGGCATTAACACGATTTGGATTACGCCGATCGTCGACAACATCAATTGGGACCTGCGCCACGATAAAGATGGAAACCAATATGGCTATCATGGCTACTGGGCAAAGGATTTTACAAAATTGGATGAGCATCTTGGGGACATTAAGACATTCCAGGAACTTTTGGAAAAAGCACATGACCGCGGCATAAAAGTGATGGTGGATGTGGTACTGAACCATACCGGATATGGATTAAAGGAAAACGACCCTTCCATTGGGCTTGGAATTCCCAACTTCCCTTCTGATGCTGAGCGTGATCGCTTTGCCGGCATGCTCCGCGATGGAGGAACCGATACTATCCGCGGCGAGCTGGCCGGATTGCCTGACTTTAAGACTGAGGAAGAAGAGGTCCGCAGACAAATCATTGAATGGCAGACAGACTGGCTTGAAAAAGCAAGGACAGACCGCGGAGATACGATTGACTACTTCAGGGTTGATACCGTTAAGCACGTGGAACACACAACATGGAAAGCCTTTAAAAATGCACTGACTGAAATCAAGCCTGACTTTAAAATAATCGGGGAATATTACGGCGGCCACGCAGAAGAGCATGGGGACTTCTTGAACAGCGGGGAAATGGATTCCATTCTCGATTTTGACTTTAAGCATACCGCTGCTGGTTTCATTAACGGCAAAATCGATGCTGCTGAAGCAAAATTACAGGAGCGAAATGATAAGCTCACAAATGCGGCAGCTCTTGGGCAATTTTTAAGCAGCCATGATGAAGACGGCTTCCTGATCACAAGTGCGGGCAATGATTGGGGCAAAATGAAAATCGCCTCTGCCCTCCAAATAACGGCAAAGGGACAGCCAGTTATCTATTATGGAGAAGAAATCGGCCTTTCCGGCAAGCATGCAGGAGATATGGATAAAGGAGAATTTAACGAAAACCGCTATGACTTTGACTGGTCCCTAATCGGAAATGACATGCACAAGCACTACCGGAAGCTGCTTAACATACGGAAAGATTACTCAGAAGTATTTTCAAAAGGAACACGCGAAAAGCTGGCAGGCAGTGACGCTGATGGATATCTGTTCTTTAACCGCTCCTATAAGGGCACAAATGCGGTTGTCGGCATAAACACTATGACGGATAAAAAGAAAGTAACCGTAAAAGTCCCATTTGCAGCCGGCAGCAAGGTCATTGACCAATACACCGGAAAGAAATATTCAGTAGACAAAAATCAGCAGATTAAAGTCAAGCTGCCGGGCAGAAATGTCGGCGGTACGGTCATTCTGGTAATGGATGAAAAGAAAAATAAATAAAAACAGGGGGCCTGCTCACTTGAGAGGCTCCCCTGCTTTACTGTCTAACTATAGCTCCACAAGGAACGCTTCGACAGCTTAATCATCGCACAATTAAAAGCGTTAGCTTTTACGAAGATCGCCTCCCCCTCGAGATCATAAGGCGCCCTGCGCATTATTATTTCTCCATCATTTCCTTTAAGTACTGAAGCTGGCTTCCGTCTTCCCGCTTCACAATATTCACGATGAAACGTTTCGTTAATTTGGCGACAAGGCCGCTGGTTTTGACGTTTGCTTCCATCTCCACCTGCGTTCCTTCTTCTATTTCATGAAAATCATATTTATATTCTGTTATCAGTCCATTGGCATTGCTGCGGGTGGTATAGGTTCTGTCTTGTTCAAAATCAATGATTTCAATGCCTGCACTGATCTTTTTCCCTCTGACCATACGGGTTTCGATGAACTTTGTTCCTTTTCCGATTTCGCCCTCGGTCTGTTTTTCCACTTTCACTACAAACGGCATGAGTTCAGGGACATTTTCCATCTTAATCATATAATCAAATACTTCATGTACAGGTTTATTGATAATCTCACTGGAACGAAAATCAGCCATGCTTTGCACCTCAGAGTCATAGAGTCTATGAATCTATTATATAACAAAAAAACAAGACTGAGCAAAGACAGCGTTGCCTTACAGCCTCTGATGGTAAAGGGAGCAAAATTTGCACCAGTCCACAATGACGATTTTTCTGCCTGTAATTTCGATGATTCCTTCTTTTTTCAGTCTGGAAAAAACCCGGCTGACACTTTCCCGGGATGTTCCGACAAGGGTGGAGAATTCCTGGACGGTTATAGGAAGCTCAAGATGCATCCGGTTACAGTGGTTGGCGCCGAATTTTTCCGCGAGCCTTTCCAATGTCCGGACTGTTTTCGTGTACACATCAAGCAGGGCGATGTCCCTCAGAATGGAGGTCATATCACGCAGCGATTCACTCATATAGCGGATAATCTGAACAGCCATTTCCGGTGAATACAAGAGCTCCTGTTCCAGATCATCCGTGTTCAGAAAGTAGATTTCACCATCCTGCACCATTGTACCCGTCGCAGGATAGGTTTGGCCCGTCTGGTTAAAAAGGTTGGCTTCTGCAAAAATCTCGCCTTTTTTCTTAATGCAGACAATCAGTTCGTTGCCATGTTCATCTTGTTTCGTCAGCTTCACAATGCCGGAATGAACAAAGTAAACTCCTTTGGCGACTTCATATTCAGACATAATTCTTTCGCCTTTTAAATAAGCTTTCTTAATAATTCGTTTATCGATCAGCTGTATGGATTCACTGGGGAGTTCTTTAAAAATTTCAATCTTGCCTAAAAATTCATCGATTAACGGCCTATGATCCTGCTTTTCATATTCCATTCCCATCCCCCGCTTTTACATTCTATTAGAAATATTTTAGCTAACATGAGTTTAGGAAGAAGTGACTTAACTCACAAAAGCCTGCTCATGCTTAAAATTCCTTTTGCAGATGTAAAAATGAGTGATTACTCACTTTACAAACAGGTTGTACTTCGATTATGATTTATGTGAGTGATTACTCACTTTTTTATTAAAAAGGAGTGAACAGATGAAAAATCCGATTGTTTCCATTCAAAATGTATTCAAGACTTATGGAAAGCACCAGGTTTTAAAAGACATTAACCTTGAAATTTACGAGGGGGAAATTTTTGGCCTGCTCGGCCCATCTGGAGCCGGCAAGACGACGCTTGTTAAACAGCTGGCAGGACTGGAGGTGCCAACACAGGGGGAAAACCATATTTTCAGCAAAAAAATGCCCCAGCTGGATTTGATCAAACGAATTGGCTATATGGCGCAATCTGACGCCCTATACACCGACTTAACAGCAAAGGAAAATCTTGATTTTTTTGCAACGCTGTATGGATTAAAAGGAAAAGAAAAAAAGCAGCGGATGAATGAGGTAATGGAAATTGTTTCGTTAACTGACCATCTCGGCAAGCTGGTTTCCGATTATTCAGGGGGTATGAAAAGAAGACTTTCCCTTGCCATTTCCCTTCTGCATAGTCCTGGTCTTCTCATCCTGGATGAACCTACCGTAGGAATCGATCCTGTCCTCAGAAAAAGCATCTGGGAATCTTTTAAAAGCCTGAAGGAGAATGGAACGACCATCCTGGTGACGACTCATGTCATGGATGAAGCGGGAAAGTGCGACAGGCTGGGCATGATTAGGGATGGACAGCTCATTGCAGCTGGAACACCGGAAGAATTAATGTCGCAAACCAGCTCTGCCAATATTGAAGATGCCTTCCTGGCATATGGAGGTGCTTAATATGAGGATTATGGCCCTGGTTATACGGATACTCCGCCAGATTTTAAGAGATAAACGGACGATGGCTCTATTGATCTTCGCCCCTATCCTGGTCCTGACTATGCTTCACCTTGTGTTTAACGGAGATGAATATACGCCTGAAATTGGTCTTGTTGATATCCCTGAAAAATTGGAAACTCAGCTTAACCTGGAAGATGCCAAGCTCAAACACTATGAAACGGAGAAGCTGGCAGAAAATGACCTATCAGACAAGAAGTTGGATGCGTATCTGGTGTTTGATCAGATGCCGCCATCAGTGGTTTTGGAAGGAAGCGATCCGAGTGTAAACGGAGCTGTGATGAAATGGGTTCAGGATGCACTGAAGCCTATACAGCAAAATGGCGGGATTCAGGAGATACAGATCGATTATTTATTCGGCTCGGACGACATGGGGCAGTTTGATTATTTCGGCCCGGTGCTGCTGGGATTCTTTGTCTTTTTCTTTGTATTCCTGATTGCCGGTGTTTCCTTTTTAAGAGAAAGAACAACCGGTACACTTGAGCGGCTCTTGACCAGTCCTCTTCGGAAATGGGAAATCGTTGCGGGATATATCATGGGATTCGGGATATTCACCATGATCCAGGCTGCCATCATCGCCTGGTATGCAATCTATGTACTTGGCATGCTGATGGAAGGGTCTTTTGGCTATGTCCTGCTCATCACACTGCTTCTTTCGCTGTCAGCATTGACTCTGGGAATCCTGCTGTCTTCGTTTGCCAATAATGAGCTGCAGATGATTCAATTTATACCGCTTATTGTGGTTCCCCAGATCTTTTTCTCGGGGTTATTCAATCTGGAGACCATATCAGAGTGGTTAAGCTGGATCGGCCCTTTTACGCCTCTGTATTACGCGGCTGAAGCATTAAGAAATGTAATGGTAAGAGGCTTTGGATGGGAAATGATTTATAAAGATCTGCTTATGCTGCTCGCTTTCTCCCTGCTCTTTATGATTCTGAATATCGCTGCTCTAAGACGGTACCGGAAAATTTAAAATTTCTTTTTGCATTTTCATTCCTTTATAATAAAGCTATAGATTTTGTACGTATAAAGGAGTTAACCATGCCAGAGCAGGATTCCATTTTAGAAGAGTTATTTCAGGAAGAAGAAAGACTTACGGAGAAGCAAAAGAAAATTATCATGGCTGCGATTGAATCGTTTTCCGAAAAAGGCTATGCAGCCACCTCGACAAGCGAAATCGCCAAGAAGGCAGGAGTAGCCGAAGGAACCATCTTCAGACACTATAAAACAAAAAAGGATTTGCTGATGGGGATCGTTTCACCGATGATGGCTAAGCTGATTGCTCCCTTTGTCATCAAGGATCTTTACAAAGTAATTGATCATAAATACGAGCGGTATGAAGATTTTTTAAGAGCTATGATGGAGAATCGGATTGAATTTCTTAAAAACAATGCCTCTTTGATAAAAATCCTGATACAGGAAATTCCGTTTCACCCGGAACTGAAGGAACAATTCAAAGAGCATATTGCCATGAAGGTGTTCGAACGATTTGCCGGATTGGTCGAATACTATCAAAGAAAAGGCCAGATTATTGAGATTCCAGCCTACAGCGCAGTAAGAATGACCTTTACCTCCATTTTCGGCTATTTAATTGCGAGGTATTTACTCTTGCCTGAAGCCAATTGGGATGATGAAAAGGAAACCGAACGGACCATTCAATTTATTATGCACGGCCTTTCAGCCAAAGACTAAAGCCTGGCACTGCTGCCAGGCTCTTTTTATATATTTGAAAGCGGAATTTGATAAAGTTTGTCATCCTTATCAAGCGGATTGCCGCGTCCGTCCGTATTGTTGCTGATAAAATATAGCACATCCCCTTCAATAAATACGTCCCGGATCCTGCCTAAGTTAGAAACAATTTTCCTTACATTCTTTGTTTCCAGATCAAACTCAAGAACGGCACTGCCTCTTAAGGCAGCGGTGTAAAGCTTGCCTTTATAATAGGCCATCCCGGACGGAGCCCAGGTTTCGTCATCACCGGAGGTAAACAGCGGCGATTCCATGCCTTCCTTCGTTTCATTCCCTTTTATGACGGGCCATCCGTAATTTTTCCCGGGTAGGATCTTATTGATTTCATCATTGGCCGATGGGCCGTGCTCACTTTCATATAAAGTCCCATCCTCAGCCCATACCAACCCCTGCGGATTGCGGTGGCCGTAGCTATAAACATAGGATCCGCTAAAAGGATTATCGTCCGGTACGCTCCCATCCAGATTCATTCTTAGGATTTTTCCTCCCAGAGAATTTACATCCTGAGCAATTTCAGGATCAGTGGCAGCATCGCCTGCAGTAGCATAAAGCTTTCCGTCAGGGCCAATTTCAAGCCGGCCGCCGTGGTGGAACTGCCCGCTCGGGATTTTATCGAGCAAAAGCTGCTCCTCTTTCCACGTTCCATCTTGAAGCCGGAGGGTCACTATACGATTAAACTGACCTGAGGTGTTTTCATAGGTGTAATAGGCATATGCTTCGTTTGATTGTGAAAAATCAGGTGCCAGCACAAATCCAAGCAAGCCAGCTTCGGAAGCAGCAGAAAGCTTTTTCGCAAGCTCAACCTTTTGACGTTCTTTCTTGCCATCCTCCACTTTTAAAATGCTGCCCTGTCTTTCCGTCATGTAAAAGGTTTCGTCTGTTTTGGCGATGGACCAGGGAATATCAAGCTCATCTGCCAGTATTTCCGGCTCTTCACCGGCAGGAAGGCTGGCCTCCTGATCCTCGACTTGTTTCCCGCTATTATTCTCGCCGGTACTAGAACATCCAGCCAGCAGACCAAAAACCAGCAAACCTGCACCGAACACCTTTTTCATCCAGCTTTCATCCCCTTGAAATTTTACTTCAGGACTTCCCAGATTGCCTTGGCTACACCGCTTTCTTCATTTGCAGATGTCACAGCATCACATTGTGCTTTAATGATATCATCGGCATTGCCCATGGCAACGGATCTTCCTGCGCGTTTGAACATAGACAAATCATTATAATTATCGCCAATTGCCATTGTTTCCAGAAGTGAAATGCCTTTTTCTTTTACAAAAGCTTCAAGGGCAATCCCCTTTTGGGCGTTCACACTTGTCAGCTCCAGGTTCTCATCCCCTGATGAACTTACGGCCATGCCTTCAAGCTTAAGCAAATCTTCTTTGGCGGATACGAGAAAATCCGGTTCGAATGAGAAGGCCAGCAGCTTGTATATTTGGTGCTCGTCACTGTTGAAAAGCTCGTCATAGCTGTTCACTTTTCGCACCAGCCCTTTTGTAAAGCGTTCTTCGGCAGCTTTTGTCACTTCATCAATATCCGCTTCAGGATTTCCGCTTAAAAAGATGTCGACAATGATGGAGACGCCGCGGTCTTCATCAATAGTATATGTACCCTGGTTTGTGTATACCTCGAAATAAACGTTATTCTGCACAAGGATATAGGCCGCTTTTTTCGCCAGGTCCTTGTCGAGCGGGTTGGAGGATACGACTTTTCCATCTGCAGCCCTTACTTCTGCCCCGTTTGCGCAAATAATCGGGCAAGAGATGCCGGCTTCATCGAGGACGAAGCTTGCTTCGAAGTAGGAGCGCCCGGTTGCGATGACTACTTCGACTCTTTTTTCCTGAGCTGTTTTAATGGCTTCGATATTTTCAGGCGTGATTTTCTGTGTGGCGGTTAATAGCGTTCCGTCCATATCACTGGCAATGCATTTGATCATTTAAATTTCACCTTCTGGCTGTAGTATTTTTACTGAAAAACTTATTTGCCATTCTATCATGTTCTTAGGGTTATTTTAAATAATTGCTCTTCCTCCAGGAATCTAACCTAAATACTTACTCCCTTCCCTAATGCTCAATTTGGCAAGTGTGTTTGATTCAATAAACCTTTTAACTGATTCAGGGTTTGTTTTGGAGTATTCCCTGAGCGCCCAGCCGATGGCTTTTTGGATGAAGAATTCTTTGCTGTCATTGTTTGAAAGGATATAACGGTAAAGTAAGTCTTCATCTGTGAGGGTTTTGTATTTTAGCTGAAAGAGGATGGCTGTCCTGCGGAGCCACATGTCGTTGCTGGTTGCCCATCCCTCTATTTTTTCTGGGATGACTTCCGGGTTTTTAGACGCGATGGCGCCCACTGCATGGGTGGCAAGCATGTCAACGGTATCCCACCAGGATTTTGTTGTGATCAGCTTTTCGACTAATGCCAGATGGCTTTTGTCCAGTTTCCTGGTGAATTTTCCAATGTAGTCGAGAGCTGCAGCCTGGTATTCACGCTCTTCCATGTCCCATAAGGCTTCCACAAATTCCGGGTTAAATTCCTGCTTCAGAAGGCCTGTCTCATTAAAAAATTCTTTTAAGAGAGCTCTTCGTTCAGGTGTCTTGATTCCCAGGAAAGGAAAGTGGTCTTTAAGATAGCTTTGCATGGGGATTGCTTTTTCTATGTCTCTATTTTCCTCAAAAAGCTTTATTAATAATCGAATATCCATCTGAACGCTCCTTTTTGCATCAATTTGGGGTTATGTTCCCCTGTTCGAGTGGCGGGTTCGGACTCGCACTCGCCGATTTCTCCTTTTTCTGTCCGAAGAAGCACCTGTTTCGGACTCTCAGAGAAGCACCGGGTTCAGTAAATTTATCATTCCACATTCACCAACTGCCCTACACATTCTTCTCCATCTTCCATTCTCGAGGTCTCGTCAACATCAAGCTGATAATAGCGATACACCTTTTTCCAAAAGCGGACAGCAGGCTCATTTCGTTTTAACTGCTCTATATAGTAGGTTCCCTTATATTCAGTAAACAATAGATCAATAGCAGCTTGCCCCACTTTTTTCCCTCTGAACGAGTTGTACAGGAAAAAGTCATTGATGCAGTAATCTGCTTTTTTTAGAAAAGGAGCACGTAAAAGGAGCAGGAATCCTGCCAGTTTGCCATCAGCTTTAATGAGGTAAGGTTCAATGCCTTCTTTGTCCCAGATTAATGAAAAGGCATCAAATTCGTATGTGCCTTCTTCATTTACTTCCAATGCATCAGTGTATTTTGTTAAATCGTGCAGATAGAAAGCATACAGGTTTCTTAAGATGTCCCGTTCCCCGTTTGCCGCTTTCACTATTTTAACGTTCATGTCCCCAGTCTCCTTTTCGAAGTATACTCTCCAAATTTAAAGGGTCAAAGCTTTATAGACAAGATTTATTTCAGAAAAGAAGGAATAAATTGAATTTTGCAGAAAATATACTAGGTTCGAGAAATATATTTTTAGGGGGTTGCATCATGAAAGTACTGGTTTCTTTCTTTAACCGCATTATGCAGCGGTATTTGCCGGATCCATTTTTATTTGTTATTATCCTAACTTTTGCGGTTTTTGGATTAGGTTTGATTTTTACAGATAATGGACCTTATCAAATGGTTCAGCATTGGGGAAATGGGTTTTGGGGCCTCTTGACTTTTTCCATGCAGATGGTGCTGGTTTTAGTCACAGGTCATGTATTGGCCAGCAGCACGATCTTTAAAAAAGGGTTAGGTGCAATGGCATCATTAGCCAAGTCACCCGGCCAGGCCATCCTTATTGTGTCATTCGTATCAATGATTGCAAGCTTAATTAACTGGGGATTCGGTCTCGTGATCGGTGCCTTATTTGCTAAAGAGCTTGCCAAAAAAGTAAAAAATGTGGATTATCGCCTGTTAATTGCAAGCGCTTACTCAGGCTTCGTTGTCTGGCACGGAGGAATTTCCGGTTCGATTCCATTGACCATTGCTACACCTGGACACTTCTCTGAAGATATGATTGGCGTCATCTCTACTGATCAGACCATTTTTGCCGGCTTCAATATTTTTATTGTCGTGGCACTATTATTGGTTTTGCCTTTTGTAAACCGCTTTATGATGCCGTCGAAAGAGGAGACCATTGTGGTCGATCCTGCTCTTCTTCAAGAAGACATCCAGGCAGCTTCACTTGAAAAAGGGGCGATGACACCTGCTGAACGCCTGGAAAACAGCCGCATCATCTCATTGCTGGCCGGGATCCTTGGGCTTGTATTCTTATTTTATTATTTCGCTACAAAGGGGTTTAATCTGAACCTTGATATCGTGAATTTCTTATTCCTGTTCCTCGGCATCCTTTTCCACGGAACACCTAAAAGATTCCTCGAAGCTGTCCTCAATGCAGTGAAAGGGGCTAGCGGAATCATTATTCAGTTCCCGTTTTATGCCGGGATCATGGGTATGATGACCGCCTCAGGACTGGCGGCGGTTATGTCCGAAGCGTTTGTAAGCATTTCGAATGATTACACATTCCATTTCTTCACGTTTTTAAGCGCGGGGCTTGTAAACTTTTTTGTTCCTTCAGGAGGAGGTCAGTGGGCTGTTCAGGCTCCGATTATGCTTGAAGCGGCTCAATCAATGGGAGCTTCCATTCCTAAAACAGCGATGGCGGTTGCATGGGGGGATGCCTGGACCAACTTAATCCAGCCTTTCTGGGCGCTGCCGGCTCTCGCCATTGCAGGATTAAAGGCAAAAGACATCATGGGATTCTGCGTTCTGACTCTGCTTGTCAGCGGCGTGATTATTTCAATAGGTTTTTTATTATTCTAAAGGTAAAGAGCATGGCACCCGCCATGCTCTTCTATTATGACATTCCATTATGATGATCATTTTTCATGTTATGCATATAAGACTCGATGTAGGCTCTCTCTGACTCAGATACATGCTTTTCATTTTCCTCAGGGTCAAAATCGTCAATTCCATGCTTTTTATGCCACCAGTCCACAAACATTCCTGCTCCCAGCAATACTGCACAAAAGCCCAGCAAATATAGAATCAATTTGATCACCTCTTTAATATTATATCAATTTTTCAGAAAATATTGACATATCAGCCAAGCCTATTTTGAAACTGAGGCTACACTTCTACTGTATCCGGTAGCTCCTGATAGCCCTCCTGATAAATGCGGCTGATGATTGATTCGATTGCAGGCTCTTCCACGGTTAAATCTTTGATATTATGTGTTTCGGTAATTTGGGCAATTAATTCCGAGGCTGACACTTCATCCCGGTTAAATCGGATCCAGAAGCGGCTTGCTTCTTCTTTAAACACCTCTCCGCCCTTAAGCTGGAGGCTGTGTGATGATTCCTCCAGGTCAACGATGAGTGTCCTCGTTTTGCCAAAACGCTCTTTTACCACAGCGATTTCCCCGTCGTAAACCTTTTGCCCATGGTCAATGAGAATCATCCGCTCACAGAGTTTTTCGATATCCTCCATATCATGTGTGGTTAAAATGACGGTGATTTTGCGCTCATTATTAATTTCTTTAATAAAGGTCCTCATCTTCTCTTTGGCTACGACATCCAGGCCAATCGTCGGTTCATCCAGAAATAGGATTGGCGGGTCATGCAGCAGGGATGCGGCAATATCAGCCCTCATCCTTTGCCCAAGCGACAGCTGGCGGACCGGCGTGTTCAGGAATTCATCGAGTCCCAAAATCTCCGTAAAGGTGTCCATATTTTCCTTATACCGCTTATCCGAAACCTGATAGATTTCCTTCAGCAGCTCAAACGATTCGATGGTAGGCAGATCCCACCAAAGCTGTGTTCTCTGGCCGAAAACCACTCCGATATTCTTGGCATTTTCCTGCCTGTTTTCATAGGGAATGATTCCGTTTACCTTTACACATCCTGAGCTTGGGACAAGAATGCCCGTCAGCATTTTGATGGTGGTGGACTTTCCGGCGCCATTCGGTCCGATATAGCCGACCATTTCCCCTTCTCCGATCGAAAAGCTGATATCTTTCACTGCTTCCTTCTTAATATGCTCTCTTTTTACAAGGCTCTTTACAGCGCCAAGGAAGCCTGTCTCCCTCTTGGCAATCATAAAGTCCTTCATTAGATGTTCAACCTCTATAATCGGCAATTCCAGCCCTCCTAAACGATGTCATGAACCTGTACTCTTATATCTCTTTAAACCAAGCATCCAAATATAATAGGCTACAGCAAAAAAGACGATGCCGACAAGCGGCGAAAAATACCCGATATTCTCCGGGAAAAATGGCGTTTCCTTTTCCAGAAGCACAGCCGCGGGAAAATAGTTCACAAAACCGAATGGAACGACAAAGGCTGTAAACCATTGCACGGCTTTCGGATAAATGACCAAAGGATAATTGGTAAGATTTCGGGCAGGAAACATGGCCACCCAGTAAAATTGTTCCGATTTTGTCGTCCAGAAGGCGAGTGCAGAAATCATGACAAGCAGACCGCCCTGGATGAGGATGCCCCCAACCACAGATAACAGCAGAAATAAACTTTTACCAACTGTCCAATCAAGGTGCAGTTCAAAGCTGACCCAAATAAAAATGCCGATGCTGAAGATGAACTGTCCAAAAGAGGCGACGTCAAACTTCATCGCCATGAAATGAAAAAATGGATTGATTGGCCTGACAAGGAAGCGGTCAAACGTGCCATTTAAAATGTAGGTGTCCAACCCCCTGAAATGAAAAAAGAGAATGATGCAGAACCCCCAGGATAAAACAGCGACAGCAAATAAAAACAGCATCTCGTAAAAGGTCCATGAGCCCAATTCCTGAAACTGATAAAGCATGATCCACATCGTGGCAGCGGTGCCTGTATAGGATGTAATGAGGCCGACAATCCTCATGACAAAGGCAAACCGGTACTGCAGCTGAGCCCTCACACCTGCGGAGATGAGCTTGAAATACAAATCGAAATATTTTAAAACACTCACACTTTATCCCCCCTGCACCACTACTTTTTGGGATGCGCGATTCCAGACAAACCTTAATAGCAGATAACTGGCTGCAGCCCAAAATAATTGGACACCCAGGGATAGCAGGATTTCCGCACCAGAGATTTTGCCTATAAAAATCGCATTTGGTATGTAATAGATTCCCTGGAACGGCAAGTAAAGTGCCATCTTTTCCAGCCAGCCCGGAAAAAACCACAGCGGAATGACTGATCCTGAAAGAAGGGACATGGCAAAGTAAAAGACATCGACAATGCCGCCCGTTTCAACGAGAAAAAAGGAAAGCAGCCCAAAAGACATTTCAATGCAATAGCGAATCAGGAATCCAATAAAAGCGGATACGATGAACAAAGCCCAAGTCTCCCAGCTAGAAGGCAATGTCAAATCCATAAAAATGAACATGACTGTATATAATGGGAGCAGCGCTGTCAGTATGTAAAAGGCCACACTGCCAAAATCGGCAAAAAGATAGCGGAGCGGCACATCAAATGGCCTCATTAATTCCAGGGAAATATCTCCTGTCCGGACCTTCTCCTGGATTTCCCACAGCGGGGTGCCCGCCCCATTTACTCCAGATAAAAATTGGCTGACCACAATATACGTCAGCATGGACTCAAAACTGACTCCGCCAGCTTCTTCCCTCCCGGCATATAAAGCAGTCCAAATCGAACCCCACATCAGCAGAAAAATAAGATTTGAGCCAAGCCGCGACCATACATCAAATCGATAAACGGCTGATCGAAGAAAGGCCTTCTTTGTGAAGGTCCAATATAACCGAAACCTGAACATCCGCACACCTGCTTTTTGATTTTTTTGATTATTTCATATTTTAACATAATATGGGAGCGTAAAAATAAGTTTGTTTTAGAAGTTTAAAAAGAAGGGAAACAGTGGAATTTAAGAGAAAGGGTTGGCTTTTTCAAGGGTTATGAATTAAAATAACATTTGGTTTATAAATATAAGAAAAAGGTGAATGATATTGATTGATGCATCCAGAAAGAAGTATTCTTCTACAGATCTAATAAAATTTCTCATACCGTCATTAATTGGAATCAGCTTATTCATGGTTCCAATCAAATATCAAGGGGATATTACAATTCCCATAGCCATTTTTTCAGGCTGGATCCAAAACCTGCTCGCAGACTATCTTCCTGAAATTATGACCTTTATTATTGTCATTACACTATTGGGTACATTGCTGGCAAAATTCGCTAAGCCTGCTTTTATCGAAAAAAGCCCTTTTTTCAAGAACTTATTTGACGTTCCCTATATCTGGGCTGCAGCGAGATTTATAGGAGCTGTTTTTGCTGTTATTACCCTTTTTCAAATCGGTCCTGAACAGATCTGGTCTGAAAACACAGGAGGATTGCTCTTAAATGACCTTCTGCCAATTCTGTTTTCAGTCTTTTTATTTGCCGGGCTGTTCCTGCCTTTGCTATTGAACTTTGGATTGCTTGAATTCTTTGGCGCGCTTTTAACGAAAATCATGCGTCCGGTATTTAAGCTTCCTGGGCGGTCATCAATTGACTGTGTAGCTTCCTGGCTTGGTGACGGAACCATTGGTGTTCTTCTGACCAGCAAACAGTATGAAGAGGGCTATTATACGAAAAGGGAAGCGGCCATTATTGGCACAACGTTTTCCGTCGTATCCATTACCTTCAGCCTTGTTGTTATTTCACAGGTGAATCTTGGCCATATGTTTGTGCCTTTTTACCTGACCATCACAGCAGCGGGATTCATTTGCGCCATTATCAGCCCTAGAATCTGGCCCCTGTCCCGAAAGCCTGATACGTATTATAACGGCCAGGAGGCAGAGCTTGATGAGAGCATCCCTGAAGGACATACTCCAGCAAGCTGGGGACTTAAACAGGCTGTTTCTAAAGCAAGAACAAACCAGAGCCTGCAAGCCTTCTTCCAGGATGGCGCCAAAAATATTCTGGATATGTGGATGGGTGTAGCCCCCATTGTCATGGCTTTGGGAACATTGGCTCTAATTATCGCAGAGTACACTCCCGTTTTTGCCTATTTAGGAATGCCTTTCATTCCATTGCTTGAATTAATGCAGGTGCCGGAAGCAAAAGCCGCTTCTGAAACACTTGTAGTCGGATTCGCCGATATGTTCCTGCCTTCCGTTATCGGTGCAGGCATTGAAAGCGAAATGACACGGTTTATCGTAGCTTCTGTATCCGTTACCCAGCTGATTTATATGTCAGAGGTGGGCGGACTTCTGCTTGGCTCTAAAATCCCCGTAACATTATGGGATCTGATTATTATCTTTATCCAAAGAACGCTTATTACTTTACCGGTGATTGTGCTGGCTGCCCATATTCTTTTCTAAATGGTTTCCATCAGGTTAATACTGAAAGGCTTATATGACGGGAAGTCACCGATATAATGAAATACTGGCCGATTAACATGGGTAACTGACCGATATATCAACATGTTAACCGACAAACTTGCTTTACTGACCGATATATTAAAAATCTGGCCGATTAACAAGCTTCAGCGGCTGCTATATCGGTGGAACAAGCGCTGGCCTACAATAAAAAGAGGTATCCTGAAGCGGGATACCTCTTTTTATTAGCTCTTTATATTAAAAACATTGGAAAGAACGAATTCTTCTCAAGTCTGTTCCGTAATACGTCCAGCGCCAGTTTCTCCAGCGCCAGCCGGCTACAGAGGTTCTGCCGACAAAGGTCGGATAGAACCAGAAGCTTCTTCCGTTTTGAAGCCATACAAACGTATAGCGGAATAAGCAGCCCCTTATGGCACCTGGATCAACAGCAAACGTGCTGACCTGCTGCATCTGAGGTGTGAAGCTTGGCGGCGGCCCTGATGGCGGCCCATCTTGCCCTCCAGGACCCCCTCCACCGCCAGGAGGTCCGAAACCACCGCCCGGCCCTCCTGGAGGCGGCCCTGGCGGCCCAAATCCTCCTCCTGGCGGAAATCCCGGAATACTGAATCCGCCGCCTGGAAGACCAGGAATGCTGAACCCGCCTCCCGATCCTCCGCCCGGAAAAATGCGTCCATGTTCATTCTGGTCATACATATATGGATAGTACGGATAATTTGTATAATCCATTGTTTGTGTTCTCCTCTCTATTCCCTTATTGAGACTTTCTCTGAAATCAGCAGCAGCTCAGAGCGTACCTTCTCTCTGATCCGGTCAACCACTGTAAAGTCCATGGCGTTGACATAGATTTTTTCCAACGTGTCCCGCTGGGTTTTTGCCCGTGCCAGATAAGATACGGCTTCGGTCATTTTATTTTTATAACGGGTGCTGATATCTTTTAGCTGTTCAGCGTAAATTTCATCTGTGCCTGAATTGATCGTAATTTCATACATGTCGACGATTTCATCTCCATCACGATTCGGAAAATATTCATGCGGGGCCGTGCTGTCGAATATAGCGAGGCCCAGTTCGCGTACGATGATCATATCCAGGCTGTGTGGATCAAACCCGCAATGATAGATTTCAATATCAAATCCGCGGCTCTCCGCTTCTTTTGCCAGCTTCTTCAGCATGGTTGACTTGCCGGAACCCGGACGCCCTTTTATGAAGTATCTTTTTTGAATATCCTCCGTAAGATTCGGCACAAAATCCACCGCTCCGATCGGAGTAGCTGCCCCTAAATAACGATGCTTTACACATGGTGTCTTATTTAGTTTCATATTTCCATAGAAGGTGGAAATCAGCTTTTTCGTCAGTTCATCTGCCTTCTGGAAATTCATATTTTCTATATAGATTTTTTCCCATTCATCATGAATCCTCAATGCTTCAGCAAACGTGTCATAAGCCGCTGCAAAGGAATTGCTGATCTGGCCCGACAGTACCGTGATTTCTTCTTTACATGCAGCCAGTGCCCTTGAATCCCATGCTTCCCCAAGATTGATATATTCCTCGACCGCGCCAGGTGCTTTCGGTTCGATTACATGCGGCGCTGTTCCATCGACAATGCCTGCTTTTAAAGAAGGAATGATGACGCCATCGAGCGATTGACTGTCAGACGAGCAATAAATATATTCCAGGTCATAGCCTTTTTCGGACAGATCTGCCCCGATTGCTTTCATCAGGGATGATTTGCCTGTTCCCGGTCCGCCTTTTAAAATGAATAAGCGATCAAGCCCTGCCAGGTTTGATTCGAATAAATTGTGGAACCCCCGGGCTGTATTCCCGCCGGCGAAGTATTTTAATATTTTCCCAGCCACTCTTACACTTCCTTTCGAAATGCATTTTCACCTTACAGTATGCAAAGGGAGCAGGATGGGTGAAAGCCTATTTAGAAAAGCGGAAGCGCCTTGCCCACGAAGGAACGCAGACTAAGATCGCCACGTCCTGTGGCAACGTCTGCATGACCCGCATCCTGCGGGCCTCAAGCACAAGACGAGCCTCCCGGAAAGGCGTTCTTTGCCTTTTTGGGAGGATTGGCTTGTGACCTCGAGGGGGTAGGCGCTGGAGCTAGACAATTATCGACGTTCAAAATTTTATACTTTTTTCGTAAAAAAGAGTGCCGAATCATGGTGATTCAGCACTCTTCACTTTCATTATTTTATTAAATCCGCCAGATTAGCTCCGATTGCCTTCTGCAAATCTTCCGCTTTGAGCTCCATCTGCATGCCGATTTTGCCTCCGCTGACAATCATCAGTTCAAGCTCCGCTGCCTTTGCATCGATGAAAGAGGGATACTGCTTTTTCATTCCGACCGGGGAGCAGCCGCCGCGGATGTAGCCGGTCAGCTTCTGGATATCTTTGACCGGAATCATTTCGACTTTCTTTTCGCCGGCAGCTTTAGCGGCCTTTTTCAAGTCCAGCTCGTCCTCTACGGGAATGATGAACACGTAGATCTGCTTGCTGTGGCCTTGAGCAACTAAGGTTTTATAGACAGCTTCAGGATCTTTGCCAATCTTCGCTGCCACCGAAACCCCATCTATTTTCCCGTCCTGATTGTCGTATGTAATCAGTTCATAATCCACTTTCTGAGCATCCAGCATGCGCATCGCATTTGTTTTACCCTTCGCCATTGCCTGAGCCTCCATTGGTTATTTTTCTCATTTTAGCACTTTGGGATGATTTCAAAAAGAAGCAGACTTAATAAAAAGCAGGACCCCTAAAAGGAGTCCTGCTAACAAAGCTTATTTCAAGCGATAAACACGGGCTTCATAAGGCTTAAGCGTAAATGAATCCGTATCTTCATGTGTTTCAACCGGATAGTTATTCAATAAAAGCTGATCATTAGAAAGCTTAAATTCAGCTTCAAAAGATGCTTCCTCTGTTGAAAGATTCGTAATGACGACTACCTTGTCATCATCTGATGTACGGGTATAAGCATAGATTTGCTTATCTTCTTCAAGAAGCAGATCGTATTGACCATAGGTGAAGACTTCATTTTCTTTTTTCATTCGAATCATTTTTTTATAGAACGAAAGGATGGAATCCCGGTCCTGGGATTGGACTTCCACATTGATTTCCTTATAGTTCGGGTTGAGCTTCATCCATGGCTGGCCCGTCGTGAATCCTGCGTTTTCCCTGGAAGACCACTGCATTGGAGTACGGCTGTTGTCACGGGAAGAGGCCCAGATGATATCCATGATTTCCTGATGGGACATGCCTTCCTCTTTTTTAAGGCGGTAGAGGTTTTTCACGGCTACGTCATCATAATCGTCAATGGATGGGAATTGGACATTGGTCATGCCGATTTCCTGTCCCTGATAAATAAATGGCGTTCCCTGCATCAGGAAGTACATGGCACCCATGGATGTCGCGCTCTGGTGCCAGTATTCCTCATCATTTCCCCATGTTGAAACGACACGAGGCTTATCATGATTTTCGATAAATAAGGCGTTCCAGCCATCAGCTTCCAGGCCTTTCTGCCAGCGGGTTAGAACTTTTTTCAGCTCGACAATATCAACCTCGGGATTGGTTTCTGCATCCCAAAGGCCAAGGTGTTCAAATTGAAAAATCATATCCATTTTACCCTGTTCCTCACCGACCCAAAGATCGGCTTCATCCACGGTAACACCGTTTGCTTCGCCCACTGTCATCACATCATAGTTCGCATATGTGCGGTCTTTAAATTCCTTTAAGAATTCGTGAATGCCTTCCTGGTTCATATGCATATCGAAGGAAGAAACATACTTTTGCTTCTTCGGGTTCGGCATATCAGGCAGGCCGGCACGCTTTTTGATATGGCTGATGGCATCAATCCGGAAACCGTCGATTCCCTTATCCAGCCACCAGTTCACCGTATCATATAAAGCCTCACGGACATCTTTATTCTCCCAGTTTAAATCAGGCTGCTTGGTTGAAAAAACATGCAGGTAATATTGTTCCGTTTTCTCATCGTATTCCCATGCTGATCCGCCGAAAATGCTTTCCCAGTTATTCGGTTCCTTGCCATTCTTTCCGTCTCTCCAAATATACCAGTCCCTCTTCGGGTTCTCCTTGGATGAACGGGATTCGATAAACCATTGATGTTCGTCACTTGTATGGTTCAACACAAGATCAAGAATCAGCTTCATATCGCGCTTATGGACTTCATCCATCAGCTGGCTGAAATCCTCCATCGAACCGAAATCTTCCATGATATCCTGATAATCTGAAATATCGTAGCCATTATCATCATTAGGGGATTTGTACATTGGGCAAATCCAGATAACATCTATTCCTAATCCTTTGATATAGTCAAGCCGCTGAATGATTCCCTGAAGATCGCCAATTCCATCTCCGTTTGTGTCCTGGAAACTGCGGGGATAAATTTGATATCCTACTGCTTCTTTCCACCAAACCTTCTTCATATTAACACCCTCAATTTATATAAAATTTCTTTTTCTATTATCGCGGTGCGCAAACGTTTGCATTAAGCGGTATAAAAAAAAGCTGCTTGCTTTTTAGCATTTGCATACTACTACAGTAAGTGTAACGCTTACAATTGGATTTTTCAATACCCTTTTTCATGACAAATAAGAAAAGCGGAAGCACCTTACTCACTCCCGACACCTTGAGGGGGGGGGGTAGGCGCTCCTCCTAAAAGCTAACGCTTTTAGACGTGCGATGATGATGCTGTCGAAGCGTTCCTTGTGGAGCTAGACAATTTAAATTTAAGGATATAAAATCTGGTGAAAATTTAGAAGCCGCAGCATTTTGGTCTGCGGCTTTCTCCTATATTGTCAAGCTGGCTCCACTTGAAGCTTTTCCCGGTAGGGTTTTAACGAATGATAGATAATTTTCTGCATGAAGGCTTTATCCATATCCGGCAGCAGTTTTTCAGCAAATGTCCAAGCATTTTCTTCAATTTTCAATGCTGTAAGGCAGCGTTCCTGCTCTGTTATGCAGGAATCAAGATGATTGGCCAATTCCTCCAGCTCTATATCTTCAGCATGGCCAAGCTCATGAGCAAACACAACAGTGAAATAGTCCAAAAAACGATCAGCAGAAGAAAACAGTTGATGACATTGGTTCTTAATCTCTTCCATATATAGGGTTACGGTATGTGTTCCCATGCTGTATTTTCCGCCAGCTATACGATTTCCCGGAAAATGACTCTCTAATTTAATCTCTGCCAGACTCCCCGATCTCTCCAGTAACTCCCGAACGACTAGATCCAAGCTTTCTTTCTTCAATGCATACACCTTTCTCTATTTAATAGCTTATAGGCTATTATATGAGAAAAGAATACAGAAATAAACCAATATATACCCTTTAAATTCTATGTTCAAACCAAATTAGGTTAATTTTTATCCTGCAGCAGCGATTTATGGATCCAAATGGCAGCCTGAGAACCCTCCCCCATTGCGATCGTTACTTGTTCCGAATGGGCTGCCACATCGCCTGCTGCCCAAACATTTTTGATACTTGTCATTTTTGAGCGGGGATCTGTCAGGATATGCTTATTTTCAAGGCGCTCTGCACCGAGCTGTTTCGCCAGGTCAGATTTTACTTCGTTTCCTCCAAAAGCGATAAATCCTCTATCACCTGTGATTTTTTTACCGTTTTCTAGCTGTACACCGTTGAATTTTTCGTCTTCTGCGAGTACCTTACCTATAGATTCTTCAAGATATTCAATATTTTTTTCTTTCATTTTCTCCAGTAATTTCTGATCTGCCGGCTTTTTCTCATGGTTGATAAAAACTAGATCATTTGTCCAATAAGACAATGTTAATGCCATATTCGCGCCGGCATTTCCAGAGCCAAGCACAATGGTGCGTTTATCCTTTACCTCATATCCGTCGCAGTCAGGACAGACATAGACAGAAATGCCGAGACAAGGCATTAATTCTGGGAAGGACGGCATCCGGTCCATAATTCCCGTTGCAAGCAAAATCCGTTTGCCAGAATATTTATTGCCCCTTTGGGACGAAACCACAAAACCTCCATCTGCCTTTTCAGCCTGCTCCACTTTTTCATTAACAAACTCCACTCCAAGGCGTTCCGCGTGCTTTTTCCCAATCTCCCTGAGTTCAGGGCCGCTTACACCATCAGGATAGCCTAAGATATTATGATAGCTTTTACATATCGTGGAACGCCCATCATTGGAATCAATCACCAGCACCTTATGTTTATATCTGCCCAGCTGAATGGCAGCCTGGAGTCCAGCAATCCCTCCTCCAACAATCAGGCAATCATAATTCAATTGAAATTCCTCCTTTTCGTGCCAAGATAGGCTATAGTTGTAAATTACCCAGAAAATCCTCTTCTAAATACAAAAAAGGGAGTCTCATCGCTGAAACTCCCCTAAAATTCATTTATTCATATGTGCAAGAAAGCCGCCAAGAAGAGTATCCAGGTCTTCTTCGCTTTCCTCTTCAGTTTCACCTTCTGTGTTCTCTTGCTGTTCCTGTTTGGCTTTTTCCCAATCAAAGTCAAGCAAATCATCTTCAATATCCGTCAGATCAGCTTCAGATAGATCGTCTTCTTCTAAAGCAGCAGCTGTGGAATCATACTGACTCACCGAATACCTCGGCTCCTCCTGCAGATAAAGAGCTTCATCAATATCAGAAGACCTGCTGTTCAAAGATGCCAGCAGAGATGTTGCCCGCACCGGATCTGTAATCAGCTGATAAAGGATGCTGCCGAGCAATGCTTCTGAGTGCTCATGCTTTAGCCAGTCGCGCTGAATTTTGCTTAACCCCTTGGGAAGGGGAATGGTAATGGTTTCCCGGTCTTTTGATTGAGAGCTGCTGACTCCCTGCATCACAAACTCGGCAATTTTACTCGAAAAATTCCGTTTTTCGGTTTCCTTGAGCTTTTGCAGATGCTTCAGAATATGATCAGGTGTGTCAGATGGCACCCGAAAGGATACGGATTGTCCTCTCTTAATTTCAGAAGAGGAAGCTTTACTCATGAAAAATCACCCTAGTTGGCTTTTACAGGTTTTTTATCCTGGTCTGCCTTATCTTTATTCGTTCTTCTTGAAAAATCAGAGATCAGCTTGTAATAAGCATTTGCCATCATCCAGATGCTTTCTTTTTCATCCTCGAAGAAGTCAATATTATAGCCATCCAGATTGTTATTTAATGTTTTCAGATAATCTTTTAGAACAATAGAGCCGCCGCCGACAAAGTAGCAGATTTCCGTCTGGGAGTTTTTCAGCCAAACGTTGCGGAGAAGGCGATACTGCTTCTTAGCCAGGTCAAGCAGAATTCGGTCTGTAATATCATGTACGCTTGTCCGGCTTCCCTTTACCATAATATGATTACGGTCATTCTTTTTCGTGATGATTTCCACGACATCCCTGCGGCTGTCGAGCTCAACGCCATGCTTCGAACGAATCTCCTCACGGATGGATTCTAGAGCTTCAGATACCCCAAGGTTGAAGCCCTGCGCTTTATCATCATCAACATTGCGGTTTTTAATGACAGCAATATCCGTTGATAATCCGCCAATATCCTGGATTAATATACGCTTATCAATTAAATCCTTATTGATGATGTTTAAGTTGTTATCCATTACAAGGTTGATATAAGCAGCAAATCCTTCAGGATAAACCTTTACTTCATCAAACTTGATATTTACTTTTTGCCCCTGGTACTTCGGTGTCACAAGGAACTCAACCTGATGGACAGAGCCCAGCAATTTGGAACGGTAGCCCGCATCCTTGCCTTCCTTTACTTCACGAAGTGGAAGTCCTGTTCCAAGTGTGTAGTTGGCATCAATCACATTCCCGGACTTTTTAAAGCCTGTGGAACCATCCTTCTGAACAGCATCCAATGCCAAAGCTGAGAATAGCATGACTAATGTCTGATCTTCTTCGGATTTGCTGCTGCCTGGATCCAACTCAGTAGCGTTGTCACTTTTGGTTGCCAGGTGTCCCACACGATAAATCGCATTGTTTTCTTTCAGGGCAGGGGAGTGAACTCTAATATGTATGCCTTCAAGCGGATTTTTGCTGTCAAGTTCTTCAATCCCAATAACCGGGCGGTCCTCAACATCTCTCGCAATTACATTCGG
Source organism: Cytobacillus oceanisediminis (assembly GCF_022811925.1). Lineage (NCBI taxonomy): Bacteria > Bacillati > Bacillota > Bacilli > Caryophanales > Bacillaceae > Cytobacillus > Cytobacillus oceanisediminis. The sequence continues at coordinate 156,713 of NZ_CP065511.1, forward strand.
TATGTTTAATTCTGAATCCAATTTCCCAAAGATTGCTTTAATAGAATCGTTTCCTACGTCAACTGCTGCAATTCTTGAATTCGTCAAATCATTCAATCCTTTCATTCTCCATAATATAGATCTGTTGTTTTAAGAGTAATTCAGATTGAGAGATTAATCAATGAGAGGCAATAAAAAGTAATCAAAGCGTAATGACGTAAACAAATTGTAAACTTATACCTACATTGTATACACTTTCCGTATACATGTAAACAATGTTGCACACATCCTTATATGCCAACATGTACACCTATTTGTATACTTGTTTACATTTTTGAATACATTTGTAAACATTATTGCATACTTGTATTCAAGTTTGTTTACACGCAAATTCATTTGGTGTTTTTCATAAAATTTGATAGTTTAAGAGATGCAATAATATCCTGCTTGCCTCCAGGAGAAAACAATTAAACTGATTAATATTAAAAAATTTAGAAAATATATTAAATTTGTCTACTTTCTAGAAAAAAATTCCTTTAAAATAAAGGTATAACAATAGGCAAAGGAGTACAGAAAGATGCAAGGCTCCAGAATATTTATGGTTACGCTTTTTAGTGTTTCACTTTTCATCGCTGTTATCTCGGACGGGATCATCGTCGAGAGCTCTGCCTATATAAAGGCCCTGGTCATATACCTGCTGTTTTCCTGCTTGTATCACCATTTGCGGATTATCAGCAGAAACGGAAATACCTCGATCGATTATGGGATTAATTACAGTCTCTCCATTGGGCTTTTTACAGGGCCATTGGGTTTATTAATATTTGAAGCCATCTATCGATTTAGCGTTTATTTTTATAAAAAACACACAAAAACAGACGATCCGGATGAATTTTTCCATACATTTTATAACATTGGCTCCTTTGTGATGAGCAACTCTATCGCATTCTATTTATTCAATCTGCTATATCCCCTCTTTCAGGATGCGGCATTCGGTTTTTGGATAGTCATGCTGATGCTGATTACCGTAACATCCATGCTTTCAGACATTTTCCTGATTACCGTGTTTAAATTGACAGGAGATATTAAAACGAAGCAGGAAGCGATTGATTTTATCAAAACTAGAAGTGTGCTGGATATGGGGAAGATTGCCTTTACTAATGGTCTTTTGCTGTTATTCCTGAATGAGGGAAAATGGGAAATGCTCATAAGTCTATTTATACTTAATTATCTTGTCAGCCGCTCCTTCCTGTCGAAATCGCAGATGCTGCAGAATAAAATCGAACGCGATAAATTTGAGCAGATGGCCTATACCGACTTTCTTACTGGTGTTTTTAACCGTGCTTATATGGATAAAAAAATGACGGAACTCAATCAATCGGGGGAATACATCGGGATTGTAGTGGCGGATATCGACAAATTCAAAAGGATTAATGACAGCTATAACCACGCCGTGGGCGACCAGGCAATCAGGCACTTTGCCGATTCATTGAAGAGCTACCTTTCTAAAGATGATTACTTATTTCGGAGCGGCGGAGAGGAATTTACAATAATTATGAGGTTCAGGTCATATGAAGAATGCTTGAATTTAGCTCAGAAAATACGCAAAGGCATTGAAAACAGCACGTTTCATGCAGATTTTAAAGAGCAGTCCATTTCTCTTTCCTACACGGCATCCTTTGGACTTTTTTACTATAAAGTGAACGAGCTGCTTTCTATTGAAAAAGCTTATGTATACGCAGACCAGCTCCTTCTGCATTCCAAGGACTTGGGAAAAAACAGGCTATCATGCCGGGAAGAGCCAATCCATCAGCATAGCCACAAAGAAGCAATACTTACAAACGCATAGGAATATTTACAGCAGCCGCCAGTTTGAGCGGCTTTTTTTATGGGAATAACTTTGTTTTTTAGAACAGTTTAAATACTGTTATTATTCTAAAAAAATATTCATTTATTTAATTCTCAGGAAAAATCAATTTATTCTGCCTGAAAAGTCAATAATAACCATCGTTACATAAAATTTTTTTTGACAATTAGGAACTATGAAAGATATTATAGAATAGCTAAAAGGAGGATGAAACATGTCAGATTTTAATAGGCAGAAAATTGTTGAAAGTGTGCCTCAAAAAGGTTTCTTTGGACATCCTAAAGGCTTGTTCACACTTTTCTTCACTGAATTTTGGGAGCGCTTTTCTTATTATGGAATGAGAGCGATCCTTGTATTCTATATGTACTATGAGGTTTCAAAAGGCGGTTTAGGCCTGGATGAGCCTACAGCTTTAGCAATCATGTCCATTTATGGATCATTGGTGTATATGTCAGGGATCATCGGCGGATGGATGGCCGACAGATTGTTCGGAACCTCCAGAGCTGTGTTCTATGGCGGAATTTTAATCATGCTCGGCCATATTGCCCTTTCTATTCCTGGCAGCCTGGCTATGTTCTTTGTTTCCATGGTGCTGATCGTATTAGGTACTGGATTATTGAAACCAAATGTATCAAGTGTGGTTGGGGATATTTACAGCCCGGAAGATAATCGCCGCGATGCAGGTTTCAGTATTTTCTATATGGGTATCAACCTTGGAGGATTCCTTGCGCCATTAATTGTCGGAACAGTTGGAATGAATTATAATTTCCACCTAGGTTTCGCAATTGCAGCTGTTGGTATGTTCTTTGGTTTATTAGTGTTTATTTTAACGAAAAAGAAAAATCTTGGATTAGCAGGAACTTATGTATCTAATCCATTATCTGAAGGCGAAAAGAAAAAGGTTTATACAAGAATTGGCCTTGGTGCTGTGGTTATTGCCATTTTAGTGGCCATCGGCATCCCTACTGGTCTTTTAACATTTGATTCGTTTATTGCCCTTGTTGGTGTTCTTGGTATTGGTCTTCCGATCATTTACTTTACTGTAATGTACCGCAGCCCGAAAACAACAGAAGTGGAACGTTCACGCATCATTGCTTATATTCCATTATTCATTGCATCTGTTATGTTCTGGGCTATCCAGGAGCAGGGTTCAACGATTCTTGCGAATTATGCGGACAAGCGTACCCAGCTTGACTTTATGGGACTTGATATTTCACCGGCATGGTTCCAGTCTCTAAACCCTTTGTTCATCATTTTCTTTGCGCCAGTATTTGCCTGGCTGTGGGTGAAGCTTGGCGACCGCCAGCCTTCAGTGCCGCAGAAATTCTCACTGGGTCTATTATTTGCCGGTTTATCTTTCATTGTGATTCTGCTGCCTGCATACCTAGGCGGAACAGATTCTCTTGTAAGTCCATTATGGCTGGTTCTTAGCTACTTTATTGTTGTTCTTGGTGAGCTTTGCTTATCTCCAGTCGGACTTTCAGCCACAACTAAATTAGCGCCTGCTGCTTTCTCCGCTCAAACGATGAGCCTTTGGTTCCTATCAAACGCGGCCGCACAGGCAATCAATGCACAGATTGTTAAGTTCTATTCACCAGAAACAGAAATGACTTATTTCGGTGTAATTGGTGCAGCTGCAATCGTGTTATCCATTATCCTATTCATGTTGAGTCCTAAGATTCAAGGATATATGAAGGGTGTACGTTAATAGAAAAGCGGAAGCCAGAAGAGTTTATGCTCTTCTGGCTTTTTTTGTGCAGTTTATTTCACGGATTAGAATCTGCTTGGCCGGTATTTCTTTAAAATCGGCCGGTAAATGTTCTATTTGGGCCGGTAAACAGCAGCCTTCATTCTTTCCACTCCGTCAGCATCGGCCCCTCATCACCATAAACAGGATCAGTCTGCGGAACCGGGACATTTTTAATTTCTGCAAGAGCCTGTACACGGTCTGAAGGGTCTTTTTTCTTCATATTCGGGCTTGTTCCGCCGGGATAGGCACCCACGACTTCGAAGTCCGGACTGCTTTCAGCATTCTTATGTCCTGTGCCTGCAGGAAGGAGAATGACGTCGCCCTGGTGAAGTTCAAGACGCTCGCCCTGGTCACCGCCGATAAGGACGGTGGCTTGTCCTGCTTTGACACCCAGTACTTCATGAGTGTTGCTGTGATAATGGTGGTAATCATACACCCCGCCCGTCCAGCTGCCGGTCCATTGATGTCTGTTAAAAGCCGCCTCTATTTCATCAGGCTGGTCCTTAAAAACGGCCTTGTAGATGATAACAGGGAGGTCCGGATTGTTGGGTATTTGCCCATCATCCGCCAGCTGGAATGTTTGGATTTGGCTATTCATTTGAACTGCTCCTTTCGAATTGCCTCAATTACTTTGTTTAAACGTGTCTCCACCTTTGATGGTTCCGTTTTGGAATCCTTTGTAGAACCATGACTTTCTTTGTTCTGACGTTCCATGAGTAAAGCTTTCCGGAACTACATAGCCCTGCGCCCGTTTTTGAAGAGTGTCGTCCCCTACTGCCGTTGCCGCATTCAGGGCTTCTTCCAGATCGCCTTCCTCTAAATATCCCATTCCGTGGGCATGGTGGGCCCAAACACCTGAATAATAATCGGCCTGCAATTCAAAACGGACAAGATACTGATTAAACTTTTCTTCACTCATTCTCTGGCGGAGCGGCATGATTTCCTCAGTCGTTCCAAGCAGCGTCTGCACATGGTGCCCTACCTCATGGGCTATGACATAGGCCATGGCAAAATCACCAGGAGCCTGGAATTTCCTTTGGAGTTCTTCGTAAAAGCTTAAATCAATGTACAATTTTTGGTCGCCTGGACAATAGAAGGGCCCTACGGAAGAGGACGCTGCCCCGCACGCAGACTGTACGCTGCCTGAGTATAAAACAAGGGTCGGCTCCTCATATTGCAATCCCTGCTCTTCGAATATTTCCGTCCAGACTTCCTCTGTATCCGCCAGCACAACAGAGACAAAATCAGCAAGCTCTTTCTCCTGCTCTGACTCTTCATATGGCACAGCTGTACCAGAGTCAGTTCCGGCCATATTGCCTAAAAGCTCACCCGGATCACCACCGAGGAAGGTAAATAACAATACAATAATAATTCCGCCCAGGCCACCGCCGATCAGGGTTTTTCCCCCTCCGCCCATGCCTCTCCGGTCTTCTACATTAGAACTCGCTCTTCTGCCTTTCCACTTCATGATTCAGCCTCCTAATGAAACGCCATTTATCATTCATTTCATTAGTGTATACCCGAATTGAGGGGATTTATTAACTTAGCAGAAGTAAAAAAAGGTGCCTGCAGCAAACAGGCACCTTTTTTCTCTTATTATTCTTCTATCGCGCCAGCCGGATCATAGAGGCTCAGGTCAATATCCACCTCTTGCCCGAGAGCAAGCTTGGCCAGCTGGGCGCCAAGAAACGGCCCTGCGGTCAGCCCTGAGGCTCCAAGTCCATTTGCTAAGTATAGACCCTTTATGCCCGGAATGGGGCCGATAATGGGCAAGAACCCGGGTGTATAGGGACGGAAGCCCACACGTGCTTCTGTGAACGTTCCATCCGACAATCCAGGGGCTATTGCTAAAGCTTTTTCAAGAATTTCATTTAGACCGCCAGCTGTCACTCTTAAATCGTAGCCCATATCATCTTCATGGGTAGCACCAACGACGATGCGGCCTCCTTCAAAAGCCAGAATGTATTGATTGTTTGGCGGCATCACAACCGGCCAGTTGCCTGTATCCTCCCCTTCAAGCTGGAGATGGACAATCTGGGCTTTTTGCGGCTTCACATCCAACTGAATACCAAGCGGCTTCAAAAGCTCCCCAGCCCACGCTCCAGCCGCTGCAATGACACTTTGCGCTTCATATTGTTTTCTGCCGGCTTTGACTCCCATGACCTCATCTCCATGACACAAGAGTTCAGCTGAGCCATGCACCAGCTCTGCACCATGCTTTTCAGCTGCCCGCAGCAGGGCGTCCCTTAGTTCCCGGCCGTTGACGCGCGCCGCGCCGCTTACATGTACAGAGGCATACTCCTTTGCTAAAGGCGGGAACAGCTCCAATGTCCGGTCTGGAGATAACGGTGTAATCTCCCCCATTTCTGGTGCATCCCCGCGCCTTTTTACCGCACGTTCTTCCATTTTTTCAAGCTTTACAGGGTCGGTATGGAGGCTGACGGCTCCAACTTTCTGATAGCCCGTCTCTGTCTCGCCGTCTTTTTCAAGCTCCCGGATGAGTGTTTGATAATAGGCCGCTCCCCCTTTGGCCAGCGCGTACCAGGCCTTATTCCTCCGCTGTGTCAGCCAGGGGCATATAATTCCGGCCGCTGCGTCTGTGGCCTGCCCAGGATCTTTGCGGTCGATAACCGTGACTTCCGCTCCTGCCTTAGCCAAATGGTAGGCTGCAGAGGCCCCCAGAATTCCTGCACCAATGATAATATGACTTTTCATAATGACTCCTTTTTGCGATCTTGTTTGCCACTTATTTTACAAGAGTTTGGGGCAGCGCACAAAAAAATCATGGCAGATGCTTAGTCACATTTGCACAGTGATAGTGCTGGAAAGCTGCTGGGACGCGGAGCGACCGATAAAGTGGAATTCTGACCGATATCCTTAAAAAAGTGGCCGATAAAATCAAATTTTGACCGATATCCTTGGCAAAGTGACCGATATATTTAAATTCTGACTGATATACCTGGCGAAAAGCCCTGATAAAGTTAATTTCCGGCCTATATCCTGATCCAGCAATTAAAAAATTCCCTTTCTGCCCGCTATCCTTTGTCCAGCGAATTATTCCATACAAAAAAACTGCATGACAGGCATAAAACCCATCATGCAGCTCCATTAAAATGGCTTATTCGGTTCATAAGTCGGCTGCTGGTTTTGTGCCTGATACTGCTGGCTTTTGGCTGCCGCATCCTGGACGTTTTCTTCAAGGGCAAATTCTGTGTCCATTCCTTTTTTAAATTGTTCCGCCTGGTTTTGGGCAGCTACGATCTGCTGTTCTTCTGTTACTTTGTTCGGCTGCTTTGGCATCCCTATCTCTCCTTTTTTTTAGAAGTATAGATATAGATTTTCCAAAGCTTCAGGCACTATTCACCTTTTTACAGGTCCACCTTTGTTCCGATGCCCTCGAGAATTGCTTTTTCATAAACGGCGGCAGCCACAGCAAGGTCAAAGTAGGCAATGCCGACTGATTTAAATAAGGTAATCTCTTCATCGTTTTCTCTGCCTGCGATCATTCCGGCTGATAATTGTCCGATTTCGCCGTGAAGGTCCGAAAAGCTCCAAACGCCTTCGGTGGCAGGAATTATGAAATCACCTGCTTCGTCTTTGACCCCTTCCAAGGTGTCTGCGACGATTTTAGAGCTTCGCAGCAGTGTTTCTGAGTCGACTTCCTGCATATGCGGAAGATAGGAGCCTACCCCGTTAATATGCGTACCCGGCCGGAGGGCCTTGCCTGAGAACACAGGCTTTTCGGAGCGGGTGCTGCAGATGATAATATCCGCAAGGGAAACAGCTTCATCTGCATTTTCCAATATGGTCACCGGACCGTTGAATTCATCAAATTTTTCAGCAAACTCATGTGCCTTTGCAGCCGTCCGGTTGTAAAGGAAAATTTCCTTTATTTCGCGGACCTCCAATACGGCATGCAGCTGCTCTTCAGCCATTGCCCCACAGCCAATCACGGCCACAGATCTTGCCGATTTTTTCCCCAGATGCTTAGTCGCAATGCCGCTCACGGCACCGGTCCGGAGTCTTGTCAGGTACGAAGCATTCATGCATGCCAGATGTTCCCCTGTTTCCGTATCGCTTAATAAAATGACTCCCTGAGTGGTTTTTTTGCCGATTGCAGGGTTCTCCGGAAAGATGGTAACCACCTTCACAGCCGTTTTTCCAATTGGCGGCATGGCGCTCGGCATATAAAGGGCAGAGGCTTTTTTCTCCGGAAGATCCAGGACAGTTCTATGGGGATTCTGAATTTTCCCCTCCAGATTATGAACCAGGGCATTTTCCAGATCCTTAATGGCTGTTTCCATCGTATAGATGGATTTGATTTCTTTTTCAGATAATAAAAGCATGAAATCTACCTTTCTAAGCTTTTTGATCGGTTTGTCCGAAGCCTGTATGGAATGAATCATCTCCTGGCAGATCAGAATCAAGGTCCTGATTGCTTCGGTCACGGACGGATGCAATCGCAATTAAAGAGATGGCGGCTGCAAGCATGATGTATAACGCTACAGGAACATAGGAATTGTCATAGGCATTCAGCAGGGCAGTTGCAACGAGAGGAGCGGTTCCTCCTGCCAGAGCGGCCCCTATTTGATAGCCCAGTGTGATGCCGGTATAGCGGACGTTAGACTTAAATATTTCAGAAAACATCGTCCCAAGTACAGCGGTGATCGGAGCCCAGATGATGCCGAGACCCAATATGGTAGCCACAACCAGCAGAACTGCCGAACCCTGGTGAAGCAGCCAGAAGTATGGAAAGGCATAAAGCATCATCAGGACCGTTCCGCCCACATATAGCTTTTTCCTGCCAATTTTGTCAGACAGTTTTCCCATGATAGGGATTAGAATAGTAGTAATAATTGTTGCAATCGTAACGGCATTCAGGGTAACGGTGCGCGAGAACCCAAGCTGTGTTGTCGCATAGGAAACAATAAAGGTTCCGAAGATATAAAATGGAGCTGTCTCCACCACTTTTGCGCCGACAGCAATCAATACTTCCTTCCAATGGCTTCGCATCGTTTCCACAAACGGAATCTTGGCGATTTCGCCTTTCTCCTGGGCCTTTTTAAAGGATGGTGTTTCATCAATGCCTTTGCGGATCCATAGGCCAAAAAAGACCAGCAGGGCACTTAGAATGAACGGTACACGCCATCCCCATGATAAAAAGGCCTCTTCAGGCAATAAAGTCATGATGGATAAGGCAAGCGTTCCAAGGAGCATTCCGATGGTGACACCCATTTGCGGAATGCTTCCAAAAAAGCCGCGCCGATTTTTTGGGGCATACTCAACAGCAAGCAGCAGTGCGCCGCCCCATTCTCCTCCAAGCCCAATACCTTGTATTAAGCGTAATATGATCAGCAGGATCGGTGCTGCCGCGCCTATATTATCGTAGGTAGGCAAAAAGCCCATGAGAACTGTTGCACCACCCATAAGGGACAGTGTGAGGACAAGGGTCTTCTTTCTGCCGATTTTATCGCCGATATGGCTGAAAATAACACCACCAAGCGGACGGATGAAGAAAGCAAGTGCGAAAGAGGCATACGCCAGCATCAATCCAACGGCCGGGTCATCGCTATGAAAAAACATTTGATTAAATACAAGTGCAGCAACCGTCCCATACAAAAAGTAATCAAACCATTCGATGGAACTTCCGATCAGGCTTGCGATCAGCACTTTCTTTTCTAATTTCTTTTCCAATCCATTTCCCCCTCTCTTGACTGTAAAAATGTACAAGTTCATCATAGTTTATATTATTTTGATATTTCAATATATTTTTAAAATTGGCTAATAAATAGAACTTATTTACCTGCCCAATCCCTAAGGTGAAAGTATGGGAATGTTTTTGTTATAATCATAATACTTAGATGGAATTTGACCTTAACTGGAGTGAACACGTTGAATACAAAAAAAGCACTGCCTCTTTTATTCGCAGTTATGTTTCTTGTTATGGTGGGGTTTGGAATCATCATTCCTGTCATCCCCTTTTATGCGGAAGAATTAGGGGCCTCACCCACTGAACTGGGCCTATTAATGGCTGTTTATTCGTTGATGCAGCTGCTGTTTGCGCCTATGTGGGGGCGTGTTTCCGATAAAATCGGACGCAAACCGGTCATTATGATCGGCATTTTTGGCCTTGGCCTGTCTTTTTTCATGATGGCCTTATCCACTGAGCTTTGGATGCTGTTTGCTGCCAGAATCATCGGCGGCTTCCTGTCTTCTGCCAATATGCCGACAGTCATGGCTTATGTTGCAGATATTACATCTGAAGAAGACCGCGGAAAAGGGATGGGGATCATTGGAGCTGCAGTGGGCTTGGGGTTTATTTTTGGGCCGGCAATCGGCGGCATCTTTTCCCGGGAAAGTTTGAACATTCCTTTCTACGCGGCAGGAACATCTTCGTTTATTACTTTTTTTCTTGTCATGCTTGTGCTGAAAGAATCCCTTTCACCAGAGCAGCGCAGTCAGGGAACTGCTAAGCGTCCAGGACTTTTAACAGCCTTAAGCGGGAACACTGGAATTTTGTTTATTCTTCAGCTATTTGTTTCGTTGTCACTGGCAGGTCTGGAAGCAACCTTTGCGTATTTTGCAGCTGACAAGGCTGGCCTTGGCACAGTGGAGCTTGGCTATATCTTTATGATTATGGGATTTGGAGGCGCCCTTGTGCAGGGCGGTTTGGTAGGAAGAATGACGAAAAAGTATGGAGAAGGAGCTGTGATTCAGCTAGGGATCATCATCTCCGCCATTGGCTTTGGACTTATTCTCCTTGTCGACAGTTTTACCACAGCAGCGATTTTCTTAACAGTATTCGGCATCGGAAATGGGTTTATCCGCCCAAGCGTGTCTTCCCTGCTGACAAAGACATCTCAGACTGGACACGGCAGCACGACCGGCCTGCTGTCATCATTTGACTCCCTGGGACGCATTATCGGGCCCCCGCTTGGCGGTTGGCTTTTTACCATGAGCATCGGTGCCCCATACATCTCGGGAATCCTGCTTTCCGGATTGGCATTCGTGTTGTATCGTGTTTATTCTGCCAAGGTAAACAGAACCCAATCAATTACATCTTAAAACAGAAAAGGAGGCCGCTCATGCCTCCTTTTTCTATTTCTGCAATATAGCCTGAATCACATGCCCCGTACCTGTATGGCCTTTTCCTTCAACTCTCTCCTGTTCGCCATAAAAGAAATGAAGGACTTTATAGCTCTTAATCCATTGGAGAAGATCTGCGGGATCATACACCATATCAACACTTTTCGGTCCGCCTGTTCCATAGAGGAGCTGATCCTCCGAATAGACTTCAAGCATGACGATTCCACCCGGCTTTACAACGGAAACCAGCTTATCGAAAACAGTCTTTTGATCTTTTTTCAGAAAATGCCCGAAAACCATAATCGAAGCATCATACTCCCCCGATGGAACAGGATCATGAATGAGATCCTTCTGCCCAGTTTCTACTCTGACATGGTGGCGTTCAGCCAGCTGCTGTGTTTTCATTAACCCGCTTTGTGTATAATCCCATGCGGTTACCTCATGCCCCTGCCTGGCAAGGAATACAGCATTTCGGCCCTCACCCTCGGCCAAAGCAGCAACTCGTTTGTGCCCCTCAAGCCGCCACGCATGCTCTCTGATAAATTCATTTGGCTCTTCGCCATATAAGTATCCTTCTGTGGAGAACTTTTCTTCCCATAGATTTGCCAATATAACCACTCCTTCCTGATAAGGTATTCTAGAAGTGGTTATGGAAATCCTATTGTATAATGGAAAAAATGCCAGCAGAAGAGGAGGATGACGATGAAAGAGCTGACAGCGATGGAAGAGGTGCATCAGTTTATTCAGAGTGCTGAGCTTGGCCTTATTTACGTGCTGACTGACAGCTGAAGCGTCTGTCATGGCCTGCTTCCTCAGGTTGAGGAAGTGTTGAAAGATTATCCCCGTATAGAAGCACGATTTGTGAATGCAGGTAAGGTCACTGAGATAGCCGGGTTCCTCATGGCTTTTACAGTGCCTGTGATTGCCTTATATCTGGATGGAAGAGAAGTTCTGAGGGAGGCGCGGTTCATACCGGTCGAGAAGCTTCGTGATGATTTGAAGAGGATCTATGAGGGTGTTTTTGATGTATAAAGCAAGGACTGGCGGTGCTTTTCCGCTGGTCCTTTTTGACTATTCAGCTGAAGGTTTAAAAAAAATCAACATTGCATAAGCACAAGAATTCTAAGGTTAAAATTGATAGATTTGCAGTTAAGTAGAATATTAATTTCTTCTCCTATTAAATAACCCCAAATTTTATTGTCATAAATACCTACTAACGCTCCCAATAATCCATCAATTTATCGAAATCTAATCCTTTTAGCCCAGATTTAACACTTAAATCGCCTTTTAATTTCCCCAATTAACAGAATGTTCTTTCTTCTTTATACTTTTCAATAGAAAGTCCTTACAAACTATGAATCAAGTATGTAAGGATGTTGGATCTTGATTATTTTAAAGCAGTTTAATAGGGGTGATTTCCCAGCTGCTTTAAGGGTAAACCACTATACTTTTGAAGAGGAGAATACTCACGAATGGGAGATTTCAGGTTTAAAAAGTATTTAACAGCTGCCATGGCTGCTGCTATGCTGGCTGTTCCGCCCCTGCAGGCTTCGGCTGATGATTCAGGAAAAGGCATCCTAAAAGGTGCAGATGGCAAAGCGGCCATAACTGATCTGCAAGGGATGAATGCAAAAGCCAGTAAAGGCAAGCATGTCATTACCCTTATTACAGGTGATGTCGTAACTGTAACCGAATTTGCAGATGGAAAGAATATCATTCATGTTGAACCAGCGGACCCTTCCGCAAGTGGAGCACGTATTTTGACAGCCAACAAGGAAACGTATGTCATTCCTGATCAGGCTATGCCATATCTGGCTTCCGGATTTTTAGACCAGGATCTATTCAATATTACGGCTTTAATGAAAGATGGCTATGATGATGAAAATCAAAAGGAATTGCCGGTCATCATTCAATATTCCGAGTCCAAAGGCCGTTCAGCTGATGCTCATCCAGCCCCAAAAGGCTCAAAGAAAACCCATGTACTTGAAAGCATAGATAGTGTTGCAGTCTCAGCTGATAAGAAAGAAACAAAGGAATTCTGGAAAGAAATTACTAAAGCAAACAAAACTTCTAAGAAAACTAAGGCTGCACTGGCTCCAGGCATTGAAAAAATCTGGCTGGATGGCCGTGTCGAAGCTTCTCTTGAGCAAAGTGTCCCACAGATAGGAGCCCCTTCAGCTTGGGAATCCGGCTATGATGGAACAGGCGTAAAGGTGGCTGTTCTTGATACCGGAATTGATTCAGAGCATCCGGACATTGCAGGCCAGCTGGATGAGGCAGTGAGCTTTGTGCCAGGAGAGGAAGTAACCGATAGACATGCACACGGAACACATGTAGCTTCCACAGTACTTGGCACAGGTGAAGCTTCTGAAGGACGGAATAAGGGTGTGGCTCCTGGTGCCCGTCTCCTTGTAGGAAAAGTACTTAGTGATGAAGGCTTTGGCCAGGATTCATGGATTATAGATGGAATGGAATGGGCTGCTGAAAATGCCAAAGTCGTCAATATGAGCCTGGGGAGTTCTGAACCAAGCGATGGAACAGACCCAATGGCTCAAGCTGTGAACAATCTTAGTAAAGAAACAGGTTCCTTGTTTGTTATTGCTGCCGGGAACACTGGCAGTGAAGGAATCGGATCGCCAGGAGCTGCTGACGAAGCTCTTACTGTTGGCGCCGTGGACAAGTCTGACAATCTTGCCTGGTTCTCGTCTAAAGGGCCAAGCTTTGGAAGCTCAGGATTAAAGCCTGATCTTACTGCTCCTGGAGTAGGAATCATGGCAGCACGTTCTCAATATACGAACCAGGGAAGCGGCTCTTACATGAGCATGGATGGCACCTCAATGGCAACACCTCATGTTGCTGGAGCTGCAGCCCTTCTTTCCCAGCGCCACCCTGACTGGACCGGGGAACAGCTTAAGGAAGCTCTGATGAGCACCACAAAGAAGCTAGAGGACATTAAGCCTTTTGAAGGCGGAACTGGCCGTCTTGATGCTGAAGCTGCAGTGCTTGGTAATATAAGAGCCACTGGTTCCCTCGACTTTGGCTTCTATGACTGGCCTCATGAGAATGATGTACCGGCTGAGAAGGCCATTACGTATACAAACGACAGCGGACAGGATGTGACATTGGATCTGTCAGTATCGATGAAAGATAGCCATGACACCGATGCTCCTGCCGGAATGGTAAAGCTTTCATCAGAAAAAGTGACTGTTCCAGCTAATGGAAGTGCTGAGGTTACCGTTACACTAGATCCGAATAATGGTGATTTCGGCGCCCGTTATCAGGGACATATCAGTGCTTCAGCGGAAGGCCAAAAGGTTGTTCATACGTCATTAGGCATGATTAAAGAAGATGAAAGGTACCCGCTTACCATAAAGGCAATTGACCGGGACGGAGAAGCTGCCTCTGCATACTTCTACCTTTTGGGACCAACTGGCGAACCACAGTTTATGTCAGTGGAAGGCACGAAGGAGCTGCGGCTGCCGAAAGGAACGTATTCAGTTATGTCGATGATGGGTGTTGATGCAGATACAGATCATGCAGGTGTAGCGCTTGTCGGCGACCCGGAAATTAACCTGGATGGCCCTCAGACAGTTATGCTGGATGCCCGCATGGCCAACGAAATTACTGTGGATGTTCCGAAAGAAACAGAAGCCAATTATCGGAAGATGGAATATTACCGCAGCATCAATGGAAACCAGGTGAATGACATTTACATTATGCCGGTAGTGGTGGATAAAATGTACGCTGCACCTACAGAGAAAGTAAACGCTGGTGAATTCACACAGGCTACGCGCTGGCGCCTGGCAGAACCAATGCTGACAATCGGTTACAAAGGAAAGGAACTGGATGATATCCCTCAGGCAGGCAGCACTCTTCTGAACGGGAAGTATAATTTGAATGCTGTCTATGCCGGAAATGGATCCCCAGAGGATTATGAAAAGCTGGATGTAAAAGGGAAAGCCGCAATTGTGCAGCGCAGTGATGAATTAACAGGATCAGAACGTGCGGCAGCAGCGTTAGCAGCAGGAGCAAAACTATTGATTACCGTTAATGATGGACCTCAGGAGCTTAGTGAATGGGTGGGAATAGAAAATGAAGATTTTTCACTTTCCAACAGCCCTCTCCCGGTTGCTGGCATCAGCGGCACTGAAGGCAAAGAGCTCATCGCAGCTGCCAAGTCCGGAAAATTGACCTTAGAAGTCGAGGGTACACCTGACTCGGATTACTTATATGACCTGGTGGATATGCATCATCAGGCAGTGCCTAAAAAGGTAAACTATTCTCCGAAATCGAAGGACCTTGTCAAAATCAATTCTGAATATAAATCAGATCGTCCTGCACCGGGCGCTGAGTTCCGGTACGATATCCTGGCGCACAGCTTTGCCGGAGTAGGTTTCCTGCAGACCCTGTCACTTCCGTCTGTCAGAACAGAGTGGGTATCGGCGCAAAAAGGTACATCATGGTACCACCAGGCTGGTGTTCTTGATGCCCAGTGGGAAGTAAGACAGCCAAAAGTAGAATATACACCGGGTCAGACATTGAATGAAGAATGGTTTTCACCTGTGGTCCGTCCTCGTTTTGGTGATGGTTTCTGGGCTCCATACCGTTCAGGCAATAATTTGATATTAAATGTTCCTGCCTGGGCTGACTCAGGACCTGGACATACGGGAGCAGACATGAATTACCCTGGCGATCAGACATTAAAGCTATATCAAGGGGATAAGCTGGTTAAAGAAGGAAAGGGCCAGGCACTCTACTTATTTAATGAATTTCCGGCAGAGAAAACCCAGTACAAACTCGTAAGTGATGCTGCCCGTGATGCAGAGCGCTGGAACACATCAGTCCGTACACATACGGAGTGGACATTCTGGTCACAGAAGCAAGAAGAATTCCAGACTGCTCTGCCGCTGATTTCACTTGATTATAAAGTGGATACTGACATGTCAGGCAACTCCACGGCCGGTAAAAAGAAGCTTGATTTATCAGCTGTTCAAATAGCCGATGCTCCTGAAAACGGCAAAATAAAAGGAGCCAGCCTTGACGTTTCCTTTGATGAAGGAAAGACATGGGAAGCGGCAAAATTAGTTTCCAAGGGCAATGGCTGGACTGCCGAAATCAAGCATCCAAAGATGAAGGGAAGCTCTGTCTCCCTGCGTGCCAGTGCATGGGATGATGCAGGCAATCGTGTAAATCAGGAGATTATCAAGGCTTATGGATTAAAATAATGAATAAAGGATGAAGCTCTTGTTAAGCAGTGGATTGCTTACAGAGAATGTGTGAACCAGGCACCCAATGCCTGGTTCACTTTTTAATAGATCCGTCTAACACCGCAACCCGCTAGGGCAGCTTTTGAGGATTCAAGAGCCTTTCCTTACGCTTTTCTAATTCCTATGCCCTATAATGGCTTGTCATTTCAGACAATGACCTTGCCAGAGAGTTGAGTTTCATCCCAATTTCATCCGTTTTCTCCATCTGTCCTGTTTGAATGACACTGGCGGCGAGCATTTCTTCTGCACTGGCCAATGTTTCCTGTGAAACAGAGGAGAACTGTTCAGCCCCCTGTTCAAGCTGCGGCAATGTTTTTTCCAGGCCTTTCAGCTCCGTTTGCATGGTTTGGAGCTTTCCGCTTACATTAGAAATCTCATTCATCAGCTCGTCCAATGATATTTTGGATTGGCCTGCCATCTCAAGATTGCCTTTTATCTCTGTATGTAGCTGGTCAAATTCCTCTGAAGCCCTGAGTGTTATATTCTCCATATTTCTTATTCCCTGAGTGATATCTTCTGCAGCACCTGCAGATTGCTCAGCCAATTTCCTGACTTCTCCTGCGACCACGGCAAAGCCTTTCCCTGCCTCTCCCGCACGGGCAGCCTCGATGGAAGCATTTAAGGATAACAGCCTTGTTTGTTCAGCAATCCCTTTTACCATTCCGACAAGATTTGTAATCGCTGAGGAATGGTCTTTGACCTCTTTTATTGTCAGGGTCAATTTTCCAAACTCCGAGCCAAAGGAATGAATGGCAGCGATCAGATCACTGATGCTGTTCCCGCCGCGCCTGGCAGAATCATTCATCACCTCTGAGCTGCGGTTTACACTTTCCATATGTAAAAACATGTCTTCGAACTTATCTTTCATTTCTTTAAAACTGGACGCACTATTTTCAGAACTGGCAGCGGTTTGCTCTGCCCCTATTTTCACAAGGTGAATGGCTGATACCAGCTGCTGTCCGCTTTCAAGAGCGCTGAAGGAGGACCCTTTCAGCTCATTGCCCGTACTCTCCAGCTCCTTCGTTGTGCCGGTCAGCTCCCGCAGCAGGCTCCTCATTTGTTCAATCATGCTGTTATAACTTTTCTGCAGAGAAGCAATTTCGGGAATTTCTGTATGAATCTCAAGCGGGTTTTGCAGGTTTCCTTCCCGGACCTCCCGCATGGTGTTTCTTAATAGGTTCAAAGGCTTTGTTACTTTTCTTACAAAAAGACTGATAATAGCCGAAGCAGCCGATAAACTGACCACAATCGCTGCAATCATAAAATACCCGATCGCATGCACATCAGACATATACGCTTTTGCCGGGATGAGGACTACATAGACTCCGCTAATTTCCTTCATCTCCTGAAAGGCCGCTGTATAATCTGTCCCATTCATCTCAATGTGTATGACGCCATTTTTCATTGCGCTGATCTTACTGATTGTATCCCTTGAAAAAGTGGCATCCCTCTTGCTGCTGACCTTAAAAGGCGTAATCTTGTTATCTGCAAGATAGAAAAAATCAGAGTCAATCCCATCCGACTGCAGCTTTTTCTGCTGAGAACGGACACTGGCCTCGAGCTGCTGCTTAAAGTACGCATCATCACTTACATACACAAACTTTAAGTTTTCCGCTATATAGCCCATTAATTCCGCTTCTCTTGCCAGTCTATCCTCAATTGTTTTGATTGCCATGTCCTTTGTTTTAAGATAGGAACTAACTCCGACTGCCGCTATCGATAGCAGCAGCAGGGTAAAAAACAGTGCCAATAATCTTGTGCCCAGATTCAGCTTATGGCTGAAGGCTGCCGCAAAGTTGTCCAGTCGCTTCTTCATTTATCCAAAACCCCCAAAATATCATACTAATGACCTATAAGAAAATTATACAGACCGAATGTAAATTGAATGTAAAGATTGGGTGAAGAGTAATGTTTTGTAAATTTAAAAGGAACGTAATGTGGGCTGTTTTAATATATTGGTTAAATCCGAGGCTTTATTTTATAAGAACGGGGGAAGGACATGACCAATTTTCAATATTTCACGGGAACCGTTACTCAGATCTCTAATTTTAATGGAGAAGGCTGCCATAAAATCATTTCCGCTGATAATGGAATGGGGGGAACTGTCAATTTCATCGTATCTCCTTCCACTTACGTTTTAGATCAAACCATGCTGTCTGCGGGGGACATCATTACTGGATATTATGACGGCAATGCTCCTGTTCCGCTGATATATCCTCCTCAATACCGTGCGCTTGTGGTCGTAAAACATACTTCTCACCAAAATGTGAAAACGGACTATTTTAATAGCCAACTAGTCAGCAGTGATGGCCAGCTGCAATTAAACGTCTCGCCGTATACCCAGATGGTGCTGACAAATGGGCAGGCCTTTACCGGCAGCCCCGCAAACAGAGACTTAGTTGTAATCTATGGTCCGTCTACCAAAAGCATACCTGCCCAGACCACACCTTATAAGATCGTTGTTTTGTGTTTATCCTCCACATGAAAAAGAGTGCCTGGGATGGGCACTCCTTTTTTCAAGGCTAGTATTTACTCATCATCCACTTCGCCGTCGCCAATTTCATCCTCTTCTTCCACATCTTCAACCTGTTCGTCTTCCTCAGGCTTTTCATCGTTTCCGCAGCCCGTTAACGTTACGAAAGATAGAGATAGAAAAAGCATCAATAAGTATTTTTTCATTTAGATAACCTCCTTTCTCTTAGTTTTTCAAAAAGACAAATCATATATGTATTGTTAATAATTTACAAACCTTCCTCCCTTTTGAATATTTGCAGCTGGATAGGAAAACACTTGTATAAAGCTGAACTATGCAAGCTTACTTTTTACGCAGATTAAAGGATGTGCCATAAATGGATTTTTTACAGAGTCAGCACTCACTTTCTGCCTTGGAGTGGGGACTCAGGGCTGTCATCGCTTATTTCTTCTTAGTCATTGTTGCCAAAGTGCTGGGGCAGCGTGCCATTTCCCAATTAAGACTCCTGGATTTAGTAATGGCTTTAGTGATAGGCAATATTATTGCCCATCCCTTATCAGATGAGGAGCTAGGACTAAAAGGTTCAATTGTTACAACCACTGTACTTGTGGTTCTTTACCTGATCAGTTTATTCAGTATCCTGAAATGGCCAGCGGTTAGAAGACTGGTAAACAGCAAGCCTATCCCCCTTGTGCAGAATGGAGAAATCATCTACAAGGGCTTAAACAAAGCAAGGATATCCATTGATGTGCTGCTGGAGGAATTACGCGAGAAAAAAGTAGAAGATGTAAAAAAGGTGGCGCTGGCTCTATGGGAGGCCAACGGGAGCATTTCCTTCTTTTTAGACCCCAAATATGAGCCCATTACACCTGATTTCCTCCAAAGGAATGCTGAACCATTCGATATGCCCAGAACCATCATTAAGGAAGGCAAAGTGGATAAAAAAGAGCTGCAAAACATACAAAAGGACGAAAGATGGCTAATCTCCCATTTAGAACGCTGCTATCAAACAGAAATTAATAACGTTCTGTTAGCTACCCTGGACAGCAAAGGAACCTTGAAGGTATTTTTATATCACTAATTTGGGCATTGCCAAAGACATGTCTCTCTTTTATGGAAAAGGCCTGCTGATTGCCATTAGGGAAAAATGGCTCGAACAGCCGCCACAGGCAGCGGGGACACAGGTATAAAATTTTTCACCATTCTGTCACATCTTTCTTCAATCCCCCTGTCTTTTCCCCCCTTTCATTTCGATTATCAATGATGAAAGGGCGGTGCAGAGATATGAATCTTAAATCAGGCAGTGTGGACCAGTTTGAACAGTTTTCTCAGTTTAAAGATCTTCAGGAGTTTAATACCCATCTGGAAATGTGGCTTGCCGTACATAAGAATGAGTTTTCGAAGGGAGAACTTGTTGGGCTGAAACGGCTTGTTCGTTTTGCCGCTAAGGTTCCCGGTGTTTCCAATGCCAAGATCGGGACTGTGTTAAAAGCCATTCATGAGGAATACAGCGGCAATGGCATTTCCCGCTCCACTTTTAAAAGAATGGCAGCCAAGGCCGCAAGCCTCGGTCTCTTTACCGTTCATGAAACGGAAAGAAAAAACGGCTCCCAGTCCAGCAATTTGTATGTATTTAATCGTTTCCCCAAGTGTGGACCACCAAAAAAGAAAAAAATGGACCACCCTAATAAAACTATCAATCTTTCTAAAACTAATAAAAATCAAAAGAATACTAAACGTTCCGAAACCGGACTTGATTACAGCTTTACCAGTGATCGTGTTCCAAAAGCATTTTTGGAACTTGCCCGTTCCTTTTTTCCGGAAGCAAAGCAGATTGAGGAGTTCTGGAGAATGACAGCCATAGCCGCTTACAAGCACAATTGTGAACAAAATATGAACGTGGTGCTGGATAGAGCTATCCATGCTTTTAAACAGCTGATCCGGAAAATAAAAACCTGTACAATCGCCCGTCCTATCGCGTATTTCTATGGAATTTTAACGAGAAAATTTGAAGAGCAGTATTACGAAGAATTATTCGAAATGGGCTTTTCAGCGCGTGAAGAGGATTTGTTTGCGAAATTTTTTTATATAAAATAAAAAAACTTCGTTACTGCCCGTAACTCTCAAGTTAGACCCCTTAACTCCGGACTTAGACCCCCTAACTCCGGAGTTAAGGGGTGTTAACTGCCGATTTACAGCTTTTTCTCCATTCGCAAAAAAATGATGAAAAAGCTATGTTTGAGCTACCCGGGAATACTTAGAGAGCGCGCTTTCCTGAAGGGATTCCAGCATGGAGAGCTTTGAGCAAGTGGCAGCACAATATGAACCGATGATTCATCAGATTATTCGATCTTTGAGTATTTATAAAAATCAGGAAGAGTATTTTCAAATCGCCCTCATCCGGCTTTGGGAGGCATGGAATCTATTTGACCATACAAAGGGAAAGTTTCTGACCTTCGCCTATAGCATCGTTAAACAGAAGCTGATTGATGAATTGAGAAAAACCAGGATGCAGAAAAACACCACTGTCACCCGGAGTGAAGAATTCTGGTCACCAGCGGAATCTTCCTATACACATCAGCCACTCGAAGAAGAGCAGCTTCTTTCTTACTGCAGCAGCCTCACCAAAAATCAGACCATCTGGGTCCTATCGACTTTCCTCTATGGTTTGTCAGTCAAACAGATTGCCGAACAGCATGGAGTAACAGTTTCAGCGGTAAAAGCCTGGAAAAAAGGCGCCCTGACAAAAATCAGGGCCACCCTTCAGCAAGATTAATAAAAAAATTTTTCCCACCCTGTCTTTTTACAGCCTTCATTTCGATTATATAGGTGAAAGGGAGGTGAGCAAGAATGGCACAGGCAATCATCATTGATTCAAAGCTTCGCCTGGTTTTTGAAACAGGATTGAACGGACAGGGCAAACCTGTCTACAAATCAAAAACCTACAACAGGTGAAGCAATCCGCTACAGCGGACCAGCTTTTCACAGTGGGACAGGCAATCGCCGGATTATCAAGCTACCCGCTGACAGAGATGAACAGAAATGACAGCTTCGATATTTTAGGCTAATTCTTGTTGAAAATAACAAAGCGGGAGGTGAAAGGAATGGCGAAGACACTTGAAATGACATTTGTAACGGAGCTTGGCAAAGAAACCAAATTATCGGTTGACAGCCCGAAGGAGCCAATTGATCCGGGAGCTGTGAAGGCAGTGATGGAACAAATCATTGCAGTGAACGCATTTGACGGCAATGGCGGTGACCTTGTTTCTGCCAAAGGTGCTAGATTAATAGAGCGCAATGTGACTGATTACGAATTAGTGTAAAGGAATGAGGCCGGATTCTTTGGAACCCGGCCTTTTTTATAGCTTGTAAAATAGAAAGGAGCATATAGGATGGAACAGATGGTCACCCTGATCAGCGAACTCGGCTTCCCGATTGTGGTCACGCTTTTTTTGCTGAACCGGATCGAAGCCAAGCTTGATGTGGTCGTGTCCTCAATCCAGGGATTGCCGGATCGGCTGAAAGAATAGAAAAGCGGAAGGCGCCTTGCCCATTCCCGACAAGCATAAGTCGAGCCCTGCAAGAAGGTGTTCTTTCCTTCTGGAAGGAATGGCTTACTTCTCGAGTCCCTAGGAGCCGCAGCAAGACAAGCTTGTGACCTCGAGGGGCAGGCGCTGGAGAGCTAGACAGTTATCTAATTCCAAATGTTAATACTTATATAAATATCTGGGACTCCACTAGCTGCTGGGGAGTCCTATTTTTTTGCAACCGGAATCCAGATTTCACTGCGAAATACCGGGGAAGTGGTATCTTTACTTTCATTCCAGAGTATTTCCGGCCCTTCTATTTGCTGATAGGAAGAGGAAGGAAACCATTCCGAGTAGATGCGTCCCCAGATATTCTGAAGCGTTTCAGGGAATGGCCCCACCGCTTCAAAAACTGCCCATGAACATGCTTCAACCTCAAGGGACGCCATACCCTCTGGACATTCCTTCGTGGTAGCTGCCCCTATATAATGATCAAGCTCCCCCTTTTCTTCCATTCTTCCTTCAGAAAAATTTGCTGATGCACTAATCAGACCCAGGGGATCTGTATTCGATAAACTTTTAAGTTTAATAATCATTTGTTCATCTAAACTCTTCCACATGGCTGCAATCTCCGGATTCACCCCGTTAAAAATGATCGGTACCCTCTTCTTTAAGCCCACAATCCGAAAGGCATCTTTTTCTTCTATACGATAGTTCATTGCATTTCCTCCCTTAATAGATAAATGGAAGGTCATCGGCGGATAAGCCTTAAGGGCATGGCCATCACTCCTGGCTTCTGAAGGAGTGATGCCATGAAGCTGCTGGAATGCCCGCGTAAACGAATCAGGCGAGCTATACCCATATTTCATGGCTACATCAATGACCTTGGCATTCTTATCCTTCAGATCGAAGGCAGCCAATGTCAGCCGTCTCCTGCGGATATACTCGGAAAGCGATACACCGGCAAGAAAGGAAAACATTCGTTTAAAATGGTATTCCGAGCAATACGAAATCTTTGCTGCTACTTTGAAGTCAATTTCATCCGTTAAATGCTCTTCAATATACCTCATCGCCAGATTCATATTTTGCAGCAAATCCATATCGATGACCTCCTTGTATCTACAGAATAGCAGGAGCTGCATGGTGGGCGCCCGACAATCCATGCACAAGAATGCAGGATTGCGTTACTCATTTTTATATTTCTTTTTTAATGTGTCAGAGAAAATCGCACCGCCCAGCATTAAGAATAAAGGACCGAAATTCCAGAAAAAAGATCCGCGAAGAGGAGTGTCCAGTGCAGTAAATTTATTGAGGCCTAAAATGCATAGTTTAATGATTAGCATGGCGGACCCTATCAAAAATAAACAATCAAAGAATACTTTCCATCTGGGATAAGCCAATTGCCTGCTGTCCTTTATCACTTTCTCTGTCAATTCCCCGTCACTCCTTAACAATTCATCAATTGTAACCCCAAACAGATCACTCAGTTTAATAATAATTTCAATGCTGGGATAGTTTTGGCCATTTTCCCATTTGGAAACAGACTGGCGGCTCACAAACAGCTTTTCAGCCAGTTCCTCCTGTGACCATCCTTTCTCTTTCCTCTACTTTTTCAGCTTCTCGGCAAAAATCATATTCACAATCACCTTTCTGCAAATCGATAATCCCATTATGGTAAAATTTTTGGCCAAAAGTAAAGATAGGAATGGTTGCAGGGGGACGCAAGCTTAGGTTGCAAGGCTTTACCACTGGTTTCTCAGCATATAAAAAAGAACCTTCAACCCGCATTTAGGGTCAAAGGTTCCATCTGGTAAAGATCAGGTATAGGCCAGCTCTTTTTGATTTTCTGCTTCGCTCAGTCCCAGCACCTGTGCTGTTGATTCATGAATCTCATGGAACAGCTCAGGATTTTCCGATAGTGACATACCATAGGACGGAATCATTTTCTTGATTTTAAAATGCCACTCTTCCATATACTGCGGGAAGCATTTTTGCAATACTTCAAGCATGACGTTAACGGCTGTTGAAGCACCCGGAGAAGCTCCGAGCAAGGCAGCAACCGAGCCATCTGAGGCACTGACTACCTCGGTGCCGAATTGCAGGGTTCCTTTTCCGGCAGGCGTATCCTTGATAACCTGCACACGCTGGCCTGCGACCACGACACTCCAGTCTTCGCTCTGAGCGTTTGGAATAAACTCACGCAATTCTTCGACACGCTGTTCATGGGATAGCATGACCTGCTGAATCAGATATTTTGTCAGCCCCATTTCTTTTGCACCAGCTGCCAGCATGGTGATGACATTATTCGGTTTAACGGACTTGATCAGGTCCAAATTGGAACCTGTCTTTAAGAACTTCGGCGAGAAGCCGGCAAATGGTCCGAACAGCAGGGATTTCTTGTTATCAATAAACCTTGTATCCAAATGTGGTACGGACATTGGAGGTGCACCTACTTTGGCTTTTCCGTACACTTTTGCATGATGCTTCTCGACAATTTCCGGTTTGTTGCAGACGAGGAACAGTCCGCTTACCGGGAATCCGCCTATATGCTTGGATTCAGGGATGCCCGTCTTCTGCAGCAGATGCAGGCTTCCGCCACCGCCGCCGATGAATACGAACTTCGCCTGATGGTTTTCGGTTGTGCCGCTTTCCATATTTCGAACTTTGACGTTCCATGATCCATCATCAGCACGCTTCAAATCCTCAACGCTGTGCTTATAATGAACATTGACATTTTTACTCTTTAGATGGTCAAACAGCATGCGCGTTAACGCACCGAAGTTGACATCCGTACCAGAGTCAATTTTGGTAGCTGCAATTGGCTCGTCCGAAGTGCGGCCATCCATCATCACCGGAATCCATTCCTTCAGCTTTTCAGGGTCATCGGAAAATTCCATGCCCTGAAACAGCGGATTAGCTGACAGCGCTTCCAAACGTTTTTTCAAAAACGATACATTTTTTTCCCCTTGAACAAAACTCATATGAGGGATTGGCATAATAAAGTCCTGCGGATTGCGAATCAGGTTGTTTTCTACAAGATAAGCCCAAAACTGTCTGGAAAGCTGAAATTGTTCATTTACATTAATCGCTTTAGTAATATCTATTGATCCATCAGATTTTTCAGATGTATAGTTAAGCTCGCACAATGCAGCATGTCCCGTCCCTGCATTATTCCATTCGTTAGAGCTTTCTTCTCCTGCGCTTTCGAGCTTTTCAAACACTTTGATTTCCCATTCAGGTGCTAACTCTTTCAGTAAAGACCCCAAAGTCGCGCTCATGATTCCGGCACCAATTAAGATAACGTCTGTTTTGTTCTGTACGCTGCTCATTTTAAACCTTCCTTATCCCAGATATTTGCCAAAAACTGCAGGCGCTGCTCAGGTGTCACCACTAGAAAGGCATCACCCAAGGACACACCTTTTCCGTCACACAAAATACACATTCTATTCTATTATAATGATTGATCGGGTAAGATAGCTAGTATTATCTGATAATTATATACTATTTTAGACAAATTAGAAAGTGGCGCGGGGCTTTTCGGGAACCAAAACAGCAGACAAAACGGTTCCATTATTGGAAGGTTTGTCTGCTGTTTGGTAAAATTATGTCTTTTTAAGAATTTCCTGCACTTCATCCAGGCAGGGAAGACCGGTCATGGCGCCTTTTCTGGTTACAGCCAGGCCTCCTGACACATTTGCAAAGCGAACCATGGAAGCTATCTCGTCATGCGAATGCTCCTCAAAAGCTTTAGGAGATTCATTTATGCAATAAAGGAGCCCGGAAACGAATGCATCTCCGGCACCGGTGGTATCCACCACCTTGTATGGCAATGCAGGAATTTTCCCAATCTCATCTTTACAGCGGAAGAGGCTGCCGTCACTGCCCAATGTAACGATTGTCAGCTGATTTTCAGGCAGCCGGGATATTCCTTCCTCAATATCACTGCACCCCGTTAAAAAGGTGAGTTCCTCCTCCGAAATTTTTAACATATCAGCATAGGGGAGAGTCGCCATAATTTCTGCTTTCGCCCTGTCCGCAGAATCCCACAATCCCAAGCGGAGATTCGGATCATATGAAATAATCATGTTCATTTCCTTAGCCCTCTTCACTGCTTGAAGGGCTGCAGTTCTCGAAGGCTCATGAATCAGTGAAATCGAGCCAAAGTGAAAAATCTTATATTCTTCAAAAATGGACCAGTCGATCTCATCTTTATTCAGGAAACTATCTGCACTTGGGTTAATATAAAAACTAAAATCCCGTTCACCAGAGGGCTCTAACGTCACAAACGTAATACCTGTCCGCGCTTCATCCGTCAGTTTCATATATTGTGTATGGACCCCGTACCCCTTCAAGGTATCCTGCAGAAAGTGCCCGAGGACATCGTTTCCGACTTTCCCGATGAAGGCAGCCTTCCCTCCAAGCTTCGAAACTCCAACCGAAACATTAGCCGGTGCCCCGCCCGGAGCCTTTTGATAGGTTGAATTATCAGAAGTCAGGGGAATAAAATCAATCAGAGCTTCCCCTAAACATAGAACTCCTTTCATAGTACACCTCATTCAAATAAGTTATTTATCCTCAAGATTCCACATGGATACCGAAAAGCCTGCATCCCCGCTAAAGAAAATCGTTTCATCCTCAGGATCAGGAAAATATCGTGCGGTGAACACTTCCTCTCCGCCATTTATGAAAATTTCCAGTGAAGACTGATCCATAAACACATGCAGTTTGGATAGACTTGAAATTTTGCAGATTCTTGACTCCTGCATTCCTGTTTTTACATTTCTTCTTTTCAGCTGGATTTCCTTTTGATCCGGATTATAAGTAAGAGAGGCCTCATTCCGTAAATCCATTTTGAATATTCCCTTTACATTCTTAAAGGATTCCAGCATCAGTTCGGCCGTTTTTCCCCTTAATCCGTCCAGTTGCAGGCTTTCTCCATTAATCTCCATATTATGGAGCTCCATCTTATCTTTGCGGAGATTTTTTAATTCCTTTACAGGCGTCTGGATAAGCCTTCCGTTTTTTATTTCAAGCACTCTTGGCATGGTCAATGCGTGGATCCAGCGATAAGGAACAGTTGGTTGGCTGGATTCAGCTTCATCTGTAATGCCCATCCATCCATAAAGAATCCGCCTGCCTGAATCGTCTTTAAACGTCTGCGGTGCATAAAAATCAAAGCCGCGATCCAGCTCAGCAAAGGAACCATGTTTAAACTTCGCTTTTTCGTAATCAAGCTTTCCGGCAAAATACCCTGATTGAAAAAGGTTATGGTATTCATACCCGCTCGGCTCAAGCCCCTGCGGTGAAATAAGCAATATCTCCTGGCCATCCAGCTCAAATAAATCCGGACATTCCCACATATAACCGAAGTCTTCTAGACCATTCATCCATGCGCCGGCAATCTTCCCTTTTTCCTCCCAATGGTATAAATCCTTCGAAGCAAACAGGACAGCGGCACCCTCCTGATTGGGGGTCTGAGCTCCAACTACCATATAGAAGTGCCCATCCTTTTCCCAGACCTTCGGATCCCGGAAATGAGCGGTATACCCTTTCGGCAGCTCCAGGACAGGCCCTTTTTTGGCAAAATGGATGCCATCTTCTGAAACGGCAAGACACTGATAAGTCTCGCGCTTGCCCTCCTCCGTCTTCACATTTCCTGTATAAAAGAGATAAAGCTTTCCATCATGATCTATCGCACTGCCGGAATAGCAGCCATTCCGGTCATACCACTGATCAGGAGCCAGCGCGATAGGCTCCTCCTTCCAATGGACGAGATCCCTGGATGAGTAATGTCCCCAATATTTGGCACCATGTGCAGTGTCGAACGGATTCCATTGATAAAATACATGGTAAACACCCTTGAACTGGATTAAGCCATTGGGATCATTCAGCAAGCCGACAGGCGGCATGAGATGATACTTCAACCGGTAAGGATCCTGCCTAACCAAATGCCTGTTTTTTTCTGCTTCCCCGCTGGCCTTCTTGAATAAATCTATTTCAGTCATTTTAGAACATCCTTGCTGTTGAAATTTCTGTTACTGTCCCTGTTCCACTTCTTTCTTTGCCTTATCCGAATATCCAAACATCCAGGTCAGGGCAAAGGCCACTGCGATGGCAATCACATTGACTAAAATGTACTGCAGAACCTGGCCATTTAAGTAAAGAAGGGTGCCTGGAATAACGGTAACGGCCATTCCTGTCGCTTTCAGCTGAAGCAGGGAGGCAGCGAACCCGCCGGCAGCTCCGCCAATCAGTCCCATGACAAACGGCTTTCCGTAGCGCAGATTGACACCGAACAATGCTGGCTCGGTTATTCCCAAAAACGCAGATAAAGCAGATGGAAAAGCCAAAGCCTTTAATTTGGCTGATTGTGTTTTTAAAGCGACTGCTAAGGTTGCACCGCCTTGTGCTGCAACGGCACATGTAACAATTGCGTTGTAAGGATTGCTTTTATATTGAGCCAATAGCTGGATCTCCAGCATATTGAAAATATGATGAACACCAGTGATAACGATAAGCTGATTAAGACCCCCGATAAGGATGCCGCTGATCCCGAACGGCCATGAGAGCACAGTCGTAGTAACATCCAGGATGCCCTGCTCCACCATATGAAATAACGGCCCAATGACAAGAAGCGATAATCCAATCATGATCAGAAGGGTTAAGAACGGGGTAATAATTAAATCCAACGCATCCGGCACCCGTTTTCGAATGACCCTCTCCAATTTTGCCCCAATAATCCCGGCAATAAAGGCTGGAAGGACAGATGCCTGATAGCCGACAACCGGAATGAATCCAAAAAAGTAAATCGGTTCAACATTTCCACCTGCTACATCCCAGGCATTAGGCAGGGAAGGACTTACAAGCATCAAGCCAAGGATTAAACCGATAATAGGCGTCCCGCCAAATACTCTAAAGGTTGACCAGGCGATAAGAGCCGGCAGGAAAATAAACGCCGTATCCGTCAGTACCTGAGTGAATAAAATGAAATTTTCTGACACATCAGATGCCGTCATGCCAAATAAAGCGAGAATTTCCTCCTGCATCACCAGTCCGCGCAATCCCATAAAGAGTCCTGTCGCGACAAGGACTGGAATGATCGGCACAAATACATCCCCGAATTTCCGGATCGCCCTTTGGAAAGCAGAACCGCTTTTAACCGCTTCTTGTTTCTGCTCTGATGCTGACATGGATTCAATGTCCAGGCCGGATACTTCTTCATAGACTTTATTAACCGTTCCCGTGCCAAAAATAATCTGATATTGGCCTGAATTGAAGAAAGCTCCTTTTACCTTATTGATGCTTTCAACCTTTTCCTGATCAATTTTTTCCTTATCATTCACCATGATCCGCAGCCTGGTCGCACAGTGGGCTACTGAGTGAACATTTTCCCTGCCTCCGACAGCGTCAATTAATTCCTCCGCAATTTTACGATACTCCGACATTCTCTTCACCCCTATTTTCATACGTTTGTGGAATCGATTCCACATTGGATAAAAAATAATGGAACGTTCCGTTGTGAAATCGATTCCATAAAAACAAAAATAAAAGTGTAATCGATTAATCCTACCTATGAAATCGATTACACAATCATTATATACTTTCTCTTTCTACAAGTCTATATCTAATTTTCCGCGTTATTTCCGGGTCATGTTCCCCTTTAATTTTTTGAAGAATTAATAAGGCTGCCTCCCGGCCCGCATCTTCAAAGGAAAAATCTATGGTTGTCAGTCCCGGGGTGATATATTTAGAAAGCTCTGATCCGCCCATGCCGGCTATCGCTACATCACCAGGAACCGAAAATCCATTTTGTCTGAGATATTGCAATGCGCCAATCGCCAGACGATCTGTCACAGCAAGAACAGCTTGAGGTTTATTTTCAGCAGATTCCATGATTCTCTTCATGCACTCAGCGCCTGAGTCTATATCGAAAATCCCCTTTTGCAGCCAGCTCGCTTCAACCGGGAGCTGATGTTCCTTCATTGCATCGAGGTATCCTTTTTTCCGGAGATACCCCACCGCACGGTCGGCTTCATCCACGCCTATAAAAGCAATTTTTCTATATCCCTTCTTGATTAGCAGGCCAGCCATGTCCCTCGCAGCCTGATATTCATCAAAAATTACACTCGTCAATTCTTCCGCATACTGCCCCACCATGATAAAAGGGATTTTCAGCTGATGGATTTCCTGAATCAATTCCGGCTGCACGTTTGTAGCTGACAGAATCATGCCGTCCACATTCCTGCTTTTCAGAAGCCGTATATATTCTATCTCTTTTTCAGCGTGAAGATTTGTATTAGCAAGGAGAATCTGATAGCCTTCCCCGGCCAATACATCGTCAATCCCATTAACCAGACGGCTGGACGTTTCGGTGCTGATCTTCGGGAGAATAACCCCAATAACCTTTGTTTTTTTTGTGCGGAGCGACTTCGCATGGGCACTCGGGACATAACCGGTCTCCTCTATTACGTGCAGGACCCTTTTCCTTGCGTCCTCACTTACATAACCGGAATTATTCATAACCCTCGAAACAGTTGTCCGAGAAACATTCGCCCTTTCTGCTATTTCCTTTATGGTAATCATCTAAATCCTCCCGGGCCAAAATAGTCTATTATCATTTTACACAAATGAAGGGAAAAGGAAATAGCCTGCGTAAGCAAGGACGAATATTACTCCGAATATTACTCCTGCCTTATCAGCGCTCGCCGCCGATCGTGCAGAACCAGGAGAAGGATTATTCCCATCATCACGCCCAATACAATACCGGCCTCCGTGGTCAGCACCCGGGCCAGCGGGTACTCCGGGCTGGACTGAAAATCCGGGCGGATGATGGAAAAGAGGTTATAAGAAAACAGCATGCCCGACGAAATCCATGCCGCAGCCATGGGCGGCAAAAAACTCCGGGAGCCGCGACGGGTAATCAGCACCAAGAGGCCCCACGCACCCACTAGAGCCCACCCGCCTGTACTTAGCGTCAAGAGGTGCCACCACAAATCACGGGAATCCAGCATGCCCGGGTCTATACCAAGGGTTCCACCTGCCGACCAGAACACCTTTATGGCGCCAAGCTGAATGCATCCCGCTGCAGCAAGTCTGCCCAAAGTGACTTGCAGCTGCCGCGTGTGTCCCGGCAGCTCCCCGCAGTCGATTGGACCGCCAAGCGCCTCAGGCCACCGCGCCTTGGCGTACCCTGCCAAAGCCAGAGGCAGGCAAATACCGACCCCGGCCAGAGAGACCATAACGAAGATCTGCTCGTAAATCCAGAAGCCAGCGGCACCTGCTTCCTGATCCTGAGCCATGGCGGCTGGACCAAGGACAGGAGCGAGCAGCAGCATGGGAACAAGAAGACCGGTACCCAGCCAGACAGGCAGAGCCACCAGCCACGCCGGCAGCCGTTCACCCCACGGCCTGCAGAACGCCATCGCCAGCAGGAGGCCAACCGCCGCAACAATCGCCGTAGCTGCGTTAATCCCTCGCCAACTGGCATCGCCCATTTGCTCTGTTGGAAGAAAGATGCCACACGTCCAGGCGATTTTGATTAGCAGATAAGGAGTCACCGCTATCGCGGCGCCATAACCGCCTATTTTGCGCATTTTTTTCGAACGGAAAGATGCCTGCTTTATATTTAATGCCATACCTTCACCTCTGCTGCCTGGAGGACAATAGGTGTTATAGAACCTATTTAAATTGAAACCTCCTGTTTTTTATCAACAATGGAATTGTATTCGGCGGGGTAACACTTAATGTATTGATGTTTCATTAAATCTGGAAAATGGTGTATATTTTCATCTTGGGAGATGATTGAAAGTTGTTTGTATCTTTTGATATTTCTTATAGAATAAGCTTAAGATCAAGAAAGGAAGTGGAAAATGTTAATTAGAAAAAGACCCGTGCCGGAAGAATTATTGTTTTTTAGATTTTTAAACACTCGCATGGAGTTAAGCGAAAAGCAAAAGCATCACTATTCGAACCTTGAAAAAGGCTACACAGGTGAAGTGAAATTTGACCTTCTTGCAGAACAGCTGAAAGAAGAAAGGCTGATTATTAATGACCTGTTCTTGGAAGTAAATAACTCATATTTTCAAATCGACACCTTGATCATTTCACAAGGAATGATCCATCTATTGGAAGTAAAAAATTATCAGGGAGACTGGTATTTAGAAGCTGACAAACTTTATACCGTGAATACCGGCAGGGAATATAAAAACCCTGTAGACCAATTGAAAAGAAGCACAGCTCTATTCCGCCAACTGCTCCAAACCCTCAAGCAAAATTACCCCGTTGAAGCCTCCGTTATCTTTATTAACCCTGAATTCACCTTATATCAAGCCCCTATGGACCAGCCCATTATACTGCCAACCCAAGTGAACCGCTTTTTTAATGACTTAAATAATACACCATCCAAATTAAATGATGGGCACAGGAAACTCGCCCAAAACTTACTCTCCTTACACCAAACGGAAAATCCATTTACATTTACGGGGTTACCTGATTATCACTACGATCAGTTGCTAAAAGGGATGTATTGCGAAACCTGTACATCCATATTGCTATTTGAAAAAAATAGCAGACTTGTATGCGAAAGGTGCGGAGGGCACGAAAAGATTGAACAAGCTATTCTGCGGAGTGTGAAGGAATTTAAACTGCTTTTTCCCCAACGAAAAATTACGACCCAAAGCATTTATGAATGGCGCAGCGCAGCTTTAAGCAGGAAGACATTTTGCAGGGTTTTGAAGAAGAACTTTACTGCAGTTGGAAGTACTAGTGATACTTATTATGAATAATCTTATTGATTTTGTGCATGGTGAGTAGGTTCGGACTGGATTTATCGGATTTCGGCTTAGCCTGTCCGAAGGCACGTCAACTTCGGACTCACTCTCTCGGTTTTCGGCTTAGCCTGTCCGAAGGCACGCCAACTTCCGACTCACTCTCTCGATTTTCGGCTTAGCCTGTCCGAAAGCGCACATACTTCGGACTCGTTCTCTCGGTTTTCGCCTTTTCCTGTCCGAAGGTGCACCAGCTTCGGACTCACTCTCCCTGTTTTCGCCTTTTCCTGTCCGAAGGCACGTCAACTTCCGACTCACTCTCTCGGGTTTCGCCTTTTCCTGTCCGAAGGTGCACCAGCTTCGGACTCATTCTCTCGATTTTCGCCTTCTCCTGTCCGAAGGCACGTCAACTTCGGACTCACTCTCTCGGTTTTCGGCCTAGCCTGTCCGAAGGCACGCCAACTTCGGACTCACTCTCTCGATTTTCGCCTTCTCCTGTCCGAAAGCGCACATACTTCGGACTCGTTCTCTCAATCTTCGTTCGCTCTTGTCCGAATAAGCAAAAAACCCCCCAAACAATACAGTATTGGGGGTCAAGTAAAATTATCAGTCCCTCTCCAGCAGCGCAGCGCCTGCGATGCCAGGATCGGTCATTTCATATGGATCGAGAATTAAATCCAATTCTTCTTCAGTTAGCACATCATATTTCAGGCATAGTTCCCTGATTGGTGAGCCGGTCAAGATTGCTTCTCTGGCAATTCTTGATACGACTTCATAGCCGAGGTGCGGGTTTACTGCAGTAATGATCCCCACACTCTTTTCAACGTATTCCCTTAATCTTTCTTCATTGGCTTCGATTCCTTTTACACAATGCTCTGTAAACGTATTAAAGGCATTGTTCATAATGCTGATCGACTGCAGAAGGTTAAAGATCAGGACTGGCTCCATGACATTCAGTTCAAGCTGTCCTGCTTCTGAAGCAAGAGAGATGGTATGGTCGTTTCCGATGACCTGGAATGCCACCTGATTAATAAGCTCCGGAAGAACAGGATTTACTTTTCCTGGCATAATGGATGAACCCGGCTGTCTTGCTGGAAGCGAAATTTCGCCAAGGCCAGCTCTTGGGCCTGACGCCATTAGACGCAAGTCATTTGCGATTTTAGACATATTGATCATGCAGATTTTCAAAGCTCCGGAAACTTCTGTGTAAGAATCGGTATTCTGCGTGGCATCTACAAGATGTTCTGCCCCTTTAAACGGCAGGCCGCTGATGTCGGCAATGTGCTTCACCACTAAGTCAATATATTTAGGGATGGCATTTAGTCCGGTTCCGACTGCCGTTGCCCCCATGTTCAATTCATATAAGTGCTGTTTGGATTGCTGAATGCGCTTAATGTCACGCGCAATGACACGGCTGTACGCTTCAAATTCCTGGCCAAGTCTGATTGGAACGGCATCCTGCAGATGCGTCCGTCCCATTTTGATCACATGGTTGAATTCCTTTGATTTTTCCAGAAAAACGGAGTGCATATGTTCCATTGTCACGATTAATTGATCCAGCAGATTTAAAACAGAGATGTGCATTGCTGTCGGGAAGGCATCATTCGTCGATTGTGACATATTGACATGAGTATTAGGGCTGCAATGTGAATAATCACCTTTTTCATAGCCCATTATTTCAATTGCACGGTTCGCAAGGATTTCATTAATATTCATATTAATGGACGTCCCGGCACCGCCTTGGATCGGGTCAACAATGACCTGATCATGCCATAGTCCTTCAATCATTTCATCGGCTGCCTGTACGATAGGGTCTCCAATGCCTGAATAAAGGCGCTTAACCTCCATATTTGCTATGGCCGCTGCCTTTTTCACTATTGCCATTGCCTTGATTAACTCCGGATGGATCCGGTAGCCAGTAATCGGAAAGTTCTCAACCGCACGAAGCGTTTGAACGCCATAATAGGCTCCAACCGGAACTTCCTTAGAACCTAGAAAGTCTTTTTCAATTCTGAAGCTGTTCTTTGCTGCTAGCATATACTTCTTCTCCTTTATATAAACCTTTCAGATATATATAGGTTTTGTAATGACTTATCCTTCGTATACACTATAATCCGGAAAGGAGGAATAAGCAATGGTTATGGATGAGTAAAAAGGGGGCAGTTGACCACTTTCATTCAAAGCTGCCCTTGGTTAAGCACCTCCTAATTAAATTTAAAAAGGACAGAGCCGTTTAATTGCTGCTGTCCTTCTGAATGTATTGCTTTAAAGGTTTTGTAACTTCCTCAGCTTCTGATTCTTTATTTAGGAATTCCTTCCGATATTCACTCGGTGAGCAGTTTTTCAAGCTTCGAAACACTTTATAAAAATTGGAAGGGCTCTGAAACCCTACCTCATAGCAGATCTCCAGATTTGTCAGCGCAGTGCTTTTAAGGAGATGAGCTGCTTTATCGATACGAATTTTTTCTAAATAAGTACGGGGAGTTTCAGAGGTTTCCTGTTTAAATAAGCGCTCCAGATAAAAGGGACTTAGGCCGACTTGATCAGCTATATCTTTTAATCCCAAATTCTGTTTATAATGATTGACCAGGAATGTAATGATTTCTCTGACTAGGGCAATATGCGGGGATTGCTCCACTTCTGGCTGGCATCTTTTGCAGGGACGGTAACCTGCTCCTTCCGCCTCATTCTTTTCTGGGTAAAATTCTACATTTATCTTTTTAGGCTTTCTTGATCTGCAGGAAGGGCGGCAGTATATTTTCGTTGTTTTGACTGCAGTAAAAAATAAGCCATCATATTTACGATCACAGGCGATGATTTTCTCCCACATCTCTTCAAATGACAGATTGATGTTTTGTGCCATTTAACTCCACTTCCTTCCTGCACTGCTGTTAATTATTATACAATATGGCAGTATCCATAGACTCTGCCAATTCACGTGCATTCTTTTCTATATATGCAATCACTTTATCAGACAAGGCATTTCCAAAGCTAAAACGCCTCACACCTAATTCTTTTAGCTTATTACAATTTGTCAGTCCCGGTAAAGATAAGACATTGAGCGGGGCACTGACATTCTTCGTGATGGCTTTAATCTCCTCTTCTTTTATTAAACCCGGTACAAAAACTCCGCTGGCTCCGCTCTCCACATATGCTTTTGCCCGTTCAATCGTTTCCGGCAGCGGATTTTGTTTCTGTAAATACGTATCGGTTCTGGCGTTAATATAAAAATCCTTATAGCCATTGTTTTCTAACGATGCTCTTATATTTCCTAAAAGGCTGCAATGCCAGGAAATCTCTTTTAATCCTTTCTGCTTTTTGAAGGAATCCTCAATATTGATGCCGGCAGCCCCTGCATCAGCCGTCTTTAAAACATGATCGACAATCGTTGGGATATCTTCCCCGTAGCCTGCTTCAATATCAGCAGAAACAGGAATTTTCACATTCTCTGCTATGGTTTTGATGATCGCTAAATGCCTGTCAAAATCAATCAATTCTCCGTCTGCATATCCCAGTGAATCAGCAATCCCCCAGCTGGTCGTGCCAATTGCTTTAAACCCTGCTCTTTCAAGTGTTAAAGCGGAAAGCAAATCCCAGGCATTTCCCAGGAATAAAAGTTCATTTGAAAAATGCAGCTCATTAAATTTCTGTATATTATTCATTATTATCTCCTCCTAAAGTTGTTGGACTCATTTTAACAAGAGAACGATATCCATTTCGTCCTCATTCTTGCTCTTATGGTCTGTCTCTAAGAGGATAAAAAAGTGAAGCTGAATGCTCCACTTTCGTTTTTCCTTTTTAATTGGCGAACTAGAAGAACAATGACAATATGAATGTCCAAATACAAACAAACACCAGCAATCCAAAGCTATATTTCAATGTCATTTTAGTCAAATCAGCTTCTTTTCCTGTCTCGCCAACCGCTGCTGTGGCGATGGCGATGGACTGAGGAGAGATCAGCTTTGCCATCACGCCTCCAGCCGTATTGGCAGAGAGCAATAAAGATGAGTTGGTTCCAATCACATTACCAGCTGTCGCCTGGATGGGAGCAAATAGAGTGTTGTTGTTCACGACAGATCCTGTCATGAACACCCCAATCCAGCCTAAGAGCGGTGACAGCAGCGGAAATATTTTTCCGGTTGTCGCAACGGCTTCCCCTAGAGTGACGGTCATGCCGCCGTACGTCATGAGCTTGGAAATACCGATAATGGCACAAATCATGATAATCGGAATCCAGAACTCTGAAACCGTCTTCTTCAGAAGGCTGAAGCCTTCACCCATATTAATACCATTTGTCGTCGCTATTGTCGTTAAGCCGGCCAATAAGATCGCAGTGCCTGTTGCTCCAATTAAACTGATGCTGACAGCAAGAGAAGATCCAGGTATGCTGAAGTTAATGACTGTGAACTCCAGCAGGCCCCCTTCAGCGAAAAGCCCTTTAAATGCCGGGAAGCTCCATATTAAAATAAATAGGGTCAATAGATAAAAAGGTGACCATGCTTTAACTATTTCACCTAATGCATGCTGTTCAAATTGACACTCTTTCCCATTGAGCAAAAAGATGTTCTTTGGCTTCCATTTTTTCAGGAATAAAGCTAATGCACCCATCGCTAATAAGGAAGGAATAATATCAGCAAGCTCCGGTCCTACAAATACGGTAATGAGTGCTTGAGTGACAGTGT
Organism: Cytobacillus oceanisediminis; assembly: GCF_022811925.1. Taxonomy (NCBI): domain Bacteria; kingdom Bacillati; phylum Bacillota; class Bacilli; order Caryophanales; family Bacillaceae; genus Cytobacillus; species Cytobacillus oceanisediminis. The sequence continues at coordinate 194,107 of NZ_CP065511.1, forward strand.
ACACACCAGCTGTGATCAGGATTGCCGGTAATATTTCCTTAATTCCTTTAAACCCATCAATGAGCCATATTAATAAAAAAGGAATGGTAAAGTTAATAATCGGCAGTGTCAGTGCTGTCATTATTGACACATCCATGGAAGTGACGCCTTGAATACCGAACGTATCGACAATGCCGACCGGTATTCCGATCGCTCCAAAAGCACCCGAAGCACCGTTTGCAATGAGACAGAGCATCGCTGCCTGTAAAGGCTTGAAGCCCAGTGACACTAACAGCACGGCACAAATGGCAATCGGTACGCCGAAACCGGCAGCCCCTTCGAGAAAGGCATTAAAGCAAAATCCAATCAGCAGAAATTGAATGCGCTGGTCTTGGGAAATCCCGGCTATGCTTCCTCGCAAAATATCGAACTTGCCGGATGCCACCGAAATTTTATATAGCCACACAGCCATGACAATAATCCACCCAATCGGCCAAATCCCTGCCGCAGCACCTTGAATAATACTTCCCGCCGCTTCTCCGAAGGGCAACTTAAAAATAATAAGTGCGATAAAAAAAGTAACAGCTAAATTTAATAGGGCTGCATGAATGCCCTTCATTTTTAATACCGTCAGGCAAAGCAGAAATAAAAGGATCGGGATGGCGGCCACTAGGGATGAAACAGCAAGGTTATGAAAAGGATTGAACGTTTCCACTAACATATGATCTGCCCCTTTGGTTCTAAGATGTCAACTCGTTATAATGCTGAATTTTGAATGTCTTTTAAGGTTTGAATTGATTTGGCAAGCTTCCTTTTTTCATCCTCGGTCAGTGACAGCTCCACAATATTCTTCACACCGTTTCTGGTAATCACAGATGGAATCCCGACAAAGACATCACGATGGCCATATTCTCCTTCTAACAGTGCGCCAACCGGCAATACCACATTTTCATTTCGTAAAATGGCTTTTGTTATTCGGACCAGCCCCATCGCAATCCCATAATAGGTTGCACCTTTTGCGTTAATAATTTCATATGCAGCGTCCCGCACTTGAACAGCTATTTCTTCTTTTCTTTCCTCTGTTAACCTCTCTGCTACGGGGGTTCCGGCAATATTGGCGAAGCTCCATACCGGGAATTGAGAGTCGCCATGTTCACCGATAATATATCCATGGACACTTACGGCTGCTGTATCAAATTCTTTCCCCAATAAATAACGGAATCTGGCAGAATCCAGAATGGTTCCAGAACCAATGACTCTTTCTTTAGGCAGGCCGGAGAATTTCAAGGTTGCATAAGACAATATATCGACTGGATTGGTTGCAACTAAGAAAATGCCATTAAATCCAGAGTCCATAATACTCTCTACAATAGATTTGAAAATTTTCACGTTTTTATTCACGAGATCCAGCCGGGTTTCTCCCGGTTTTTGTGCTGCACCTGCACAGATCACCACAAGAGCGGCATCCTTACAGTCTTCATAAAAACCATATCTAATCGTCATAGCCGTTGGGGCATAAACAATGCCGTGGTTTAGATCCATGACATCTCCTTTTGCTTTCTCTTCATTTAAATCGACAATGACAAGCTCATCACATAAGCCCTGATTTAATAACGCATACGCATAACTTGATCCAACGGCTCCATTTCCTACTAGTACTATTTTGTTTCCTAATGTTACATTCATTTTGATTTCCCCCAATATCTATTTGTGAAACTCTTCACATATTGTTGTTAAAAAAATTCATTGCATTCAATTTAATTTAGGTGATTGTAAATTATGTGAAATAATTCACATATAACTTTAAAAAAATATCAATATAATCACTTGTGAAGTGTTTCACAATAAAAATATATCAATATTTTTGATTTCACGCAAGTTTTTTCTTAAGCTTTTTATAAAATAGAGAAGCGCCAGCCCCTGGTAAGCTGCCGTATAGCGGGGAGCTGGCACTGATCATTATTTCACTAATACTTTTTTACGGACTTCATCCTGAATAGGATTTGTGCCATTCTCCACACCCAGCTCATTCAACCATTTACGATAGGCGATGGTAAGGGCGTCTGACTTCAGATGCAGCTCTGCCTGTAAGTCCAGTGGAAGAAGCTCCGGCTTTTGGCTTTGGACGATATCTAAGTCCTGATAAAAAATCGTATCCTGGAATTTAATAAAAGGCTCATCCGGCATGTCCAGATCATAGTTTCTGGTCAACAGCATAAATGCCTTGGCCTGCTCTTGATCCTCTTGATTGACAGCAAGCAGAATCGTCAGTTCATCATCCGATCCTTCCGTTGTTTTTGTAAAACGGGCGGTAGTCGGATTGAGGATTTCATACACATAGTTAGCATATCCGCCTTTGGAGCGTCCGTCAGGGTTCGGCTGATAGACCGGAATTTTACTAGTAATCCATCATAAGAACCCCCTGTTGGTGTTATGATATCCATATAATCTCTGTTTCTATTAAACAGACCAATAGAAAAAAGCCCAAAGTATATGCTCTCCCCAAACGTAAAAATTTACAATGACTATAGTAGCACAAAACACGAACATTAGGAAGGTGTTTATGAGTAAATATACGTATATTTTTCGTGGAACCGCTTTTTCCAGTCATTCTCCTAAGAAAATAAATATTTTTAAAGATTACTTATTTTTCGTAAATTCAAATGGAATGATTGAAAAAATGGCGGGTCCTGAGCATGAGGACTACCAATCCCTGCTGGCTGCCTATGAGGGACAGGAGAACTTTCACCGCTTAGCAGACGGGCAATATTTCCTGCCTGGTTTTGTGGACTTGCATGTCCATGCGCCGCAATGGGCTCAATCAGGGACAGCTTTGGATATTCCCCTCTATGACTGGCTCCACACATACACATTTCCATTAGAGGCCAAATATGCAGATTTGGCTTTTGCCAAGAAGGTTTATGAAGATCTCGTGAATACACTGCTCGCAAATGGAACCACGACGGTCCTCTACTTTGCAACCGTCCATAAAGAGGCCAGTTTATTATTAGCGGAAATATGTGCTGAAAAAGGGCAGAGGGGCTTAGTGGGTAAAGTCGTCATGGATGATCCTGAACAAAATCCAGACTATTATCGTGATGCAGATGCGAAAACAGCATTAGCCGATACGGAGGAGTTCATTTTAGCCGTGAAGGAGCTGGCCAAAACGGTTAAACAAGGCGTGTATCCTGTTGTTACACCGCGCTTCATACCAAGCTGTTCAGATGAAGCACTGAAGGGCCTGGGCGAACTGGCTGCCAAGTATGATACACATATTCAATCCCACTGCAGTGAAAGTGACTGGGCCCACAGTTATGTACAAGACCGCTTCAGCAAGCATGATGCAGCTGCCCTGCATGATTTCGGATTATTAGGCGAAAAATCGGTGATGGCTCATTGCAATTTCCTTGATGACCATGATGCAGAGCTGTTTGCAAGTACAGGCACTGCAATCAGCCACTGTCCGCTGTCCAATGCCTACTTCGCCAATAGCGTGATTCCAATCAAGCGTTTTATGGCTAAGGGAATCGATATTGGATTAGGGACGGATATTTCAGCTGGCGCGACTCCAAGTCTTTATGATAATGCCAAGCAGGCTGTTGTCTCCTCCAGAATGCTGGAAGACGGAGTAAATCCGGCTCTTCCTGCCGAGGAACGTGGTGTACCGGATTCCCGGATTTCCATCCATGAAGCCTTTTACCTGGCTACTGCCGGCGGAGGAGAAAGCTTGAGTCTGCCTATTGGGCGAATTCAGGAGAACTATGCATGGGACGTTCAAATCGTCGATACGAAAGTACCGGGAGCAAGCCTTCCTATCTTTGCTGAAAATGAAGCGTTACATGATATTTTCCAGAAAATCATGTATCTTGTCCGTCCGGAGCATATTCGGGTAGTCTGGGTGCAAGGGGAAAAGGTTCACTCGCGTTCTTGAGAGCTTGCGTAAATGCCACATGGCTTTTTCCATGTGGCATTTTTTATAGGTGCACAGCTAGCCTTATTCTTACTCATTCTTCAGCACATCAGCAAGCCTGTGCAGTGCGTCCGTCTGCCGGATATGGTAATGGCGCCCTTCCTTCTGCAGGTATCCTTTTTCGCAAAACTGCACAAGAACATGCAATAAGTGGCGATAAGATACCCCTAAAAAATCACAGACGGTCACATGCTTTTCCTTATAGGCCTCCCCATCAGCGGTTTGCAGGATGAAATCCGCCAGCCGGTTTTCAAGCGGAAAGGAAAGGCTCTGTGAATACTTTTCAGCCATTTTCGTTGCTTTCACACTTAAAAACTTGGTGAGCTCGCGAAGAAAGGTCGTATCTTCCAGCAGCCTTGTGCGATAGTGATGCAAAGGAATCGCAAAACAAATCGTCTTCGTGGAGGCTTGAATCCCCTTTGTATAGTACACTTCATGTAATAGCTCCATTTCCCCGATATAATCATGGGCATTGATGAAATTGATCAAGGAAACCTTCCCATTTTGATATGTAACGTAAATTTTGGCTTTTCCCTCAATGACATAATACAAATAATCCGGCCTCATGCCTTCGCGGATAATCCATTCATCCCGCTTATATTCGCGTACTTCCATAAACTCCTCAATCGGAAAAGAAAATATATGCGAAATGGAGTGCTGCTCCAGGTAATGCTGTCTTTTTTCCTGTTTATAAATTTCCATTCTCCACCCCGAAATATGAGATATCTCATATTATTGTACGAATCTTCCTGATATCATGCAAATATCGGAGGGATATTTAATGAATACACAGAGCTGGATGGGCAGACAGTTTTTCAGTTTCTTTATGACCTGGGGTGTTTTTCTGCCCTATTGGACAGGGTGGCTGATCTATATAAAAGGAATGACCGTTTCACAGGCGAGTTTGATCATGAGTCTAGGTTTGGCTGTACGGGGCCTTTCCACACTCTTTGCCTTTCCCTATTTATCAGGAAAATTCAGCAGTAAAACCCTGCTTAACGGGATGGGAATCGGCACACTGATTGCCATTCTCTGCTATATCCCGGCCAATTCTTTTACAAGCCTGCTGGTGGTAACGCTGTTTTTACATTTCTTTTACCCTGCTCTGATGCCTGCATTGGATAGTGCTGCAGGCATTCTTGTACAGAGTAAGCAATTAAGAGATTACGGAAAGAGCCGCTCCTGGGGGTCGATAGGATTCGTTGCATCCGGCATGATTCTGACCTTCTTTACAGGGGCATTTGGCGACGATGCCATATTCTGGGCACTGTTGCTCGGCGTTCTGGTATTTTTGAGTCTCGGTTTCATGAATACGCCTGCAGTTTTATCTGAAAAGCCAAAAGCCGGCCAGACAAAAGGAGCCATAATGAAATTATTCAGCATCAAGCACTTCGGCCTGGTGCTCGTCATAGTCATTTTACTGCAGGCAGCACATGCTTCTTATTACAACTATGGCTATATTTATTTGCAGGAAATTCAGGCTCCCAAATATTTAATCGGCCTGATCATTAACATTGCCGTGATTGCAGAAATCCTATTCTTTTTCATTGCCGACCGGACTTTCCGCAAATTTTCAATCGGCTCATTACTGGCATTGGCAGCACTGGGCTCAACCGCACGCTGGATACTCGTATTTGCCTTTCCGCATGTGATTATGTTTACGGTTGCCCAAACATTGCATGCCTTCTCATTTGCGATGGCACACTACGCATTTATGAAATACCTGATCAAATATGTTCCTCATGAACAGGTGCCGATTACACAAGGGGTATACTCTGCACTCGCCCTTAGCTGGAGTACAGCCCTCTTCACCATTTTTGGCGGGTATTTATATGAAATAGAACCAAGATATGCGTTTATCGGGATGGTGGTTTGCACGATACCAGCGGCGCTGCTTGCTTTTGTTTACCGGAGATTGGAAGGGAAGAAAAAAGGGGCGGAAACCAGACAGCTGGTGATCTAACTTTACAAGAAGGCTTAAAAAGGTGATACATGTGTAGCACCTTTTTTATGTTGGCATTAAGGAGGTTTCAAATTGAAAATAAATAAAGGGGTTTTATATATACTTTTAGGTGCATCATTTTTCGGTTTTACACCGATTTTTGCTAAGTTGGGGTTTAGCTACGGCTACTCTCTGGGACAAATTAATATCGTCCAGATGGTTATATCCTTCATTTTGTTATGGGCTTTTACGTTCATTAAGAGGTCCAGTTTCAAAGGGCTAAATACGAAAAATGTGCTGCAAATCATGATGACCGGCTGTTTTGTCGGTTTAACCAGTATTTTTTATTATGGTTCAATGCAGTATCTTCCTGCATCACTGGCCATCATTTTAATGTTCCAGTTCGTCTGGATCGGGATTATTTTAGAATGGATTTCCAGCAAAATAAAACCCTCGCCTGTTACAGTACTAACCATCATTTTAATACTAATCGGGGTCTTTTTTGCTTCGAATATCATAAATGGCGACATCCAGGGCCTTCCATTGAAAGGTTTCATTTTTGGGATTCTCTCCGCGTTCACTTATGCAGGATTTATCTTCTTCAGCGGCAAGGTCGCTGTTCATGTGGATCCCTGGACACGGAGTTCTTTAATGGTAACCGGATCAACCATCCTGGTGCTTATCCTATTTATGGGTGATATCCCGTCTGTGCTGCCTTTGGAGGAAAATCTGCTGACAATTGCCGTCGGTGTTTCATTATTTGGGGCAGTCCTCCCTCCGCTGTTTTTCGCAGCTGGTGCGCCTTTAGTTTCAGGAGGAATCGCCAATATCTTAACCTCCATTGAATTACCGATCGCCATTTTATCAGCCAGCATTATTTTGTCAGAAACCGTAACACCGCTTCAGTGGGCAGGGACGGCGATTATTCTGGCTGCTATTGCTTTTAATGAATTGGGGACAGGCTTTTTCCGGAGTAGAAAGGAAAGTGCCTGACCCGGCACATTTAAAGGATCAGGCACCTGTAATTTTTGATTGAACGGATTCCGGCAGCAGCTGAAAGAACAGCCCTTGATACTTAAGGTCGAGCAGGCCCGCAATCAAAAAAATAATTATTATGAAGAGTACAATCCATGTTTTATTCTTTTTAAGCAATTGGTCCACCTCCATGAATAAGAGCTCCCTCAGCAGGAGCTCTTTTGATTAATACGTTAGTTTATATACGATTTCCCCTTCAATTACCCGGCCATCTGCTTCAAAGCCCAGTTTTTCATATAACCGCTTCGCCAGATTGTTTTCAGGCTCAAAGCTTAAATAAATCACCTTATGCTCCTGATCCTGCTTAATCCGTTCAATCAGCTGCTCCATGGCCGCTTTCCCGCAACCTTTTGACTGGTACTTCACATCAATCATCAGGCGGTAAATCCAATATTCCTTATCGTCGAAGTCCATGCAGTACATCGTAAAGCCCACTAACACATCATCATGATAAATCGCTAAACAAACACACTCTGGAAATGCCTTGGCTTGCGCAAGCGAAAACACATTCGGCGCCACAAACGATTTCTGCTCTTCTGCTACACGCAAATCAATGACATCGAAAAAATTATGCCGGTCTATTTCTCTGAATTCAATCATGTGATCCCCCTGAAATAATTTTCTTTTACCATGGTGCCTCCCCGGACGTTTGTGAAGGAGAAACCTGGAAATTGGCTTTCTGAATTCAGAATTCCACAGATCCAAATGAAAATCCTTCAATGTGAAAACCTTTAGGTTATTGCAGGACAGGATTTTCACTTTCAAGTCACGCTTCCAGTAAACAAAAGAGAGGACAAATGGATCTTCCATAAGCGGTAATGGGAGCAGATAAAAAAGACCACCCAAAAAGACATTTAGCCTATCAAGGTGGTTATAATTATAATGCTTTTATCAATTCATCTGCAGAATTGCACGTTTTGAATCATCTTTGGTTTAATGTTCTTTCAATGAGCAGATCAGCTCACCATGCTGAAGGAACTCTTCTCTTTTAAGCTGCTTCCTGATCTTCTCCAGAATCTTGTGGTACACGCTTTCCTATTCCAAAAGCGAAATAACTGATAACCACAATCCCCAGGAAAACAATACCTGCGATCAGCGAGATCCGGGTATCATCATTCAGCCACATTCCCACTAATACCATTAATAAGAATGCGATGGTTAAATAATTGGTCACAGGAGCAAAAGGCATTTTGAATGGATGCTTGTCCATTTCAGCTCCTTTTGCTTTTCTAAACTTAATTTGACTGATTAAGATGACAAACCATGGAACCATACCTGGAAGAACACTTGCACTGTATACATAGACGAATAAATTTTCTGGTGCAATATAGCTTAAAATAACACCAACCGCTAAACCAATCAGTACACCCATAGTACCGACAATCGGTACACCTTGAGAAGAAATTTTCGTAAAGAATTTAGGTGCCTGCCCATTTACTCCTAACGTATAAAGCATACGACCTGCACTATAAATACCGCTGTTGCAGCCGGACATCGCCGCTGTAATAACAACAAAGTTAATAATTCCTGCAGCAGCAGTGATTCCTACTTTTGCAAAAGTAGCCACAAATGGGCTTCCGACTGATTGAAGCTGATCCCAAGGATATACAGTTACAATCACTAAAATAGCTCCAATATAGAAAATCAAAATCCGCCAAATGATACTTTGAATTGCACTTGTAAGCGTTTTCTTCGGATCTTTTGCTTCCCCTGCTGTAATTCCAATTAGTTCAACGCCTTGATACGCTCCAATAACAAGGGATAAGGCAAAGAAGAAGCCTGTCCATCCACCTGTAAAGAATCCGCCATGTTCCCAAAGATTAGAAAATCCTATTGCCTCTCCTCCATTGCCAATTCCGAAGAAAATAAGTCCAAAACCGGCAATGATCATTAAGATGATCGTTACAACTTTAATCAAGGAAAACCAAAATTCAAATTCACCAAATGATTTTACTGAAATTAAATTCGCCGCTCCCAGCATCAACATAGCAATGAAACCCGGAATCCACGCAGGCAAGTCTGGAAACCAGTATTGCATGTAGGCACCTACGGCAATAATTTCAGCCATCCCGACTATTACCCATTGAAACCAGTTGCTCCAGGCAGTCAAATACCCGGCCAATGGATGAATATACTTATAGCCAAATGTTGCAAAGGAACCCGTGTTAGGCTCTAAATACAACATTTCTCCCATGGCACGCATGATGAAATAGATAAAAATTCCTGCTGTTATATAAGCAAGAAGCACAGACGGTCCTGTCCATTGAATGGTGCTTGCTGATCCCATAAATAAGCCGACACCAATGGTACCACCCAGCGCAATCATCTGAATGTGACGCGATTCTAAGCCTCTCTTCAATTCTTTGTTTGCCACTCCATATCCTCCTAAGTTGAGATTTCAAAATAGTGGTCAAAAAGATTCTTAATCTTGTATTCAAATACTCATTTATAATAATAAATACCGCTAATAATTACAATGGAATATTTTTATAAAAGGCTATATATCAATATTAACATTAGGAAAGAGGCACAAATAATTATTATAGTAAAATACAAAAAGAATTCTGACCTAATCAAAGGCGAGGACTATCACTCCTCTCTATCTATGCAAGTTGCTTAATAACTCTGCATTTAGTTAAATAGGAGTTTTGGCAAGAAATAATGTAAAAAGCACCTGGGTTTCTCAAAAGCCTATATTAAATTAGGAGAATCTCTCACCGTTTATCAGAAGGATAATGATAAACGATTAGCAAATTAATAATATGGTGGCTGAACAGCTGATGAGCAAGAGGGATTAGTGATATGGGTTTTAATCAAATTTAACTTGGAGGGACCGGCATGAACTCAACAAACAAAATGACAACACAAATAGGGGAACGCGAAATTACAGTCACGCGCGTATTTGATGCTCCAGCTGATCTTGTGTTTAATTCTTGGACGAAAGAGGAGCACCTGTCAAAGTGGTGGGGACCACAAGGTTTTACGTTGACTTTTCAGAAATTCGATATGAAACCAGGCGGTACATGGCAATTTATCATGCACGGTCCTGATGGCGTTGATTATCCCAATACCAACGTCTTTGTTGAGGTCGTTAAATCCGAGCGAATCGTCTTCAAACATGATGTGTTTCCCCATTTTCTCGCCACAGCAGTCTTTGAGGATCTGGATGGCAAAACTAAACTCACTTATACCACAATCTTTGAAGAAACTGCCGCTGTATTTGAAAAGGTGAAAACATATGCCGTCCCAGGTGCCGAACAGACTATGAAGCGCTTAGAGGAGCATCTGGGCGGTATGTCTTAATGGCATTCTCCTAATGGTGCCCTTGTAACTCCGTAATGCCTGGAAAACGCCAGGTTTTATCTGGCTCTTCTTATGGACAGAATAAGCGTAATCTCTCTTGCAAACCTTCTAAGATTTCTTTCGGCATTTCCCTGACCTTGATATCCCCACCCAGGAAAAGCATCCAATTGGTTATTTCGGTCAGTTCCTCTGAATTATGAACATTGATAAAAGTCTTCAGAACAGCTGTCGTTTGGTAAGGATTCGTATAGGAAATCGAGACTTTTAAAGGGTGGTATTTTTTGAACTGGGCAATTGCCTGCGGGCCAAGTTCAAGGACAAGGTTGATTACTTCCTCCTGCTTGCTTATTTTTTCTAAAATATTTTTTCTGCTTACTCTTTTTTTCACAGGATAGGGTTCGACATTGGTGAGATTGTCCACGGGGAAAATTTGTTTCTTTTCTTCCTTTAAGTCAAAGCCTTCAATCAGCCAAATGCTTTTTTCACGATAAAGTTGCAAGAGATAAATGGGATATGACCTAATTCCATTTTCTTCGTTGATGGTAATCAATAAATAGCTATCCAAAAGAAGGGTTTGAATAAGTTTTTCCAGCATCGGGTGAGGGAGGTCCGACAGTTCAAGCAGGTCGGGATTATTGGGGTTGGTCCCTTCAAACAGCAGGATTTGATTTAAGAGAACAAGGTCTTCCTGCTGGTTTTCTGAGATGAGGCCGAGCAGTTTTTCAGCCAAAGACTGACGGCTCTTTAGATAGGGGAGCTGCTGATTTCTTGTAGCCATAAAGGCAAGGAACAGAGCTTTGATCTCATTATCGGTAAAGCGAACAGCGGGCAGGACAGAGTTGTTCATGACAAAATAGCCCCCATCCCTTCCAACTTCAGCGACAAGCGGCATCCCCATGGCTTCAATTTCCCGAATATCTCTAATCGCTGTTGAACGGGAGATATTAAATTCTCGCATGATCTCAGAAATAGTAAAGTGGGCACGGTTATTGATATACCGCATCATCACATTAATCCGTTCAACTTTTTTCATTTGGCCTCCTAAACAGTATCATTTTTTGACATGATTTAAGGCTATTATAAACTCATCAAGTGAAAAGATAAATCATTTGAAATTTTTAAAAAAGGATGGTTTTGATTATGGCAGATTATACTCTGGAAGAAAAAGAAAGCTTTACGGTATTAGGCATTGGAACTGAACTGAAGAGTGATTATACGGATTATGCCGGCATCAATAAGGAAAAGGCAGACTTTTGGCAGGCAGTCAAACAGGATGGAAGGCTAGACGCTTTAAAGGCCATAGCCAAAAATGACTACATCTTTGTAGTGAACGAAGCGGTGAATAACAAGATGATGCATTATGCTGGCGTCATGACAGAGGAGTCGCTCCCAGAAGCATCAAGACTGATCCAATTCCCTAAAGGGGAATACCTCGTTGTTAAAGGGGAAGCCGAGACAGGGGAAGAGTTAAGCAATATGCTTACTGGCATTGCCTTTGGTCAAGTCTTGCCAGAAGCAACGAATGTTGCCTATGTTGGCGGGCCCAATGCAGCGGTTGAGATGGGGCAGCGAAACGGCTTGGTATTTGGTGAAATGTGGATTCCTGTTGTTAGGAAATAAGGAGATAAAAGGCGGGATTTAAATGTCCTATATGGTCGATTTTAAAAATGTGTCTGCGGCTGGTTTAGAGTCTTCACCAGCAGCGGAAGCACTTGCTGGTTTGCGTGCGAATGAAGCCCGTTACTTCATGAACAAATATAAGCATGAATTTACGGTTGTACCGGCCAGCAAAAGCCAGGAGACCCTTAATTATGTGAACCATATTTTGAAAGAAGAACGTGATATAGAGTTTGCAGCCAAACCTTTAGAGACGTCGCGTTTTCAAGTGGAGAATATCAAATGGGCCTACGTTTTCTATGAGGATGGCCTTAGTGTCAACGTCATGTATACCGTTGATGACCCTAAAAAACGCGCTGTTGGTTTTAAGCTTTCTGAGGGGATGGAAGTACCAAAGGAGTTAGAAGGGAAGTTTAAGTTTGCCAGGCGGAAATCTAAACTGGCGGGGACTATTCGGGGGTCGTTTTTTGTTATTAAAGGGGAGTATTAAGGTTAGAAATTAAGTTCACCGGGAAGAGCAAAAACAGCCAATGATACAAACAAATACATGTAGGCATTCACAATAACAGCACCTCTCCATCATCTTAGGGGGTGCTGTTATTTTTTTCGCATAAACATCTTTTATTTATGATACGGTTCACCAAAACTAATTAACAGAATCTATAAATAAAGGAAACTTATATTAATTTCTTCAATACTGCCGTTCGTTATGGTCCGGGTTAACCTTTCCCACTCTTACGACTCAAATTAAAATGCATTTTGCAGGTCCTCAACGAATTCTATTAATGTCTACTCTCTAATTCCTTCCCTACTCCTATTATAATCGTCTCACAATGATATTTAGTACTTTAAATAAACTCATTATCACTTATAGATTTATGCCGTGCCAAAATTTCAAGTAATTCGTAGAATAATACAAATTAATACTTGTGATTGGAGTGAATCACCATGAGGATTCTGTTCCTTGAAAGTCATCCGATGTGGATATTTGGATTGCCAAATGGCTTTATAGATGCAGGTCATAATGTCATGATCTCAGGATCACTAACTAAGGGAAATATTCTCGAAATGATAGAGCAATTCAAACCAGATCTTATTATATCTATGGGATGGACCGCAGAACATTCAAAAAATAAGCAAATATGGATTCATGATGTTGTAAAACAGAAAAAAATACCTCTTGTTTATTGGGCGACGGAAGATCCGCTGCACACAAAGAAATTTTCTATTCCATTAATAAAAAGAATGAACCCAGACTTCGTATTCACGGTTACTCCGTCAATTTGCAAGTTATATAATAAACAAGGTTTCAAATCAGCTTATTTAGATTTTGCCTATCACAAAAGTGTCCATCATCGTGTAAAGCCATTTAAAAAATACCGTTGTGATATAGCTGTTGTAGCCAATGCGTATCCCGACTTTCTTTTAAAGAACCCCGACTCCTTCCGTCTTTCTTCTATACAAACGCTAATCTCTCCTCTTCTAGAAAATAATATCCGTGTAGACTTTTGGGGCGATGATTGGGATTCTATGGGGGATCTATTAGGGAAAAACATTCCTAATAATTGGATACACGGATATTTGGATTATAGCGAAGCCCACAAGGTTTATAGTTCAGCAAAAATCGTACTCGGTATCCAAAACTGTAAAGATCAATTAACACAACGCACTTATGAAATTCTTGGTTCAGAAGGTTTTTTGATTACCTCAGATACTCCTGCAGTTAGAAGTAAATTTAAACATAAGCATGATTTAGTTCTTTCGTCATCTCCTGAGAGAACCGTAAAACTAATTAAATACTATTTAAAAAATAATAAAAAGAGAGAACAAATCAGAACTCAGGCAAAACAATCACTGATAAATGACACTTATCGGCACCGAGCTGAAAAAATAATAGAAGTATTGATTGACCACGGGATTTTAAGCAATAACATTAAATCTATTAAAGGCGGAAAGATAGTCCATTTTCCAGAACTGCTAAAACAAAAATACGAATTATACGTTGTAAAAAAAGGGGATACATTATTTCAAATCTCTCAAAAATACGGTGTTTCTTTGGAACATATTATGGAACTTAACCAACTGGATTCACATATTATTGATGTTGGGCTTATGTTAAAAATAAAAGCAAAGTAACCTGAAGGAAGAAATTCTCTATGAATTCTCATTGGGAGAGGTGGTAAATTTTTTAGAGATAAAGTACTCAAGCCAAAAATCAAGGATAAAAATTGTCATTAATTTTCGATAATGTTTGAATCTCATGATCTTAAGCAGGATTCGCTATCAATAGTTCATTTGGCTGTCCACTAGCAGCCCAAATTATAAGAGGGTACAATAGATAAATTACAAACTTCTTTCATGTTCTCTTTAAAAATAGCTTCATTTATGATACGGTTCACTTTGCATTTATGGTCAAGCTTCCTAAAGTTCATGCTAACTTAATAATGAATACAGTTGATATCCCATATAAAGAGCCATAGCCCATATAATAAGTGCGGAAACTTGATTCATATGTTTTAAGAACTTACCATTTTTATCAAATTGGCCAATCTTCCTGCCAGAAATCGCTAAGGAAAAGAACCAGATCCAAGAAATCATTATACAAGCCACGGTAAACGCCCATTTCTCAAATCCTGTATAAGCCAATGAACTAGTTCCTATAACTCCAATAGTATCCATAATAGCATGAGGATTAAGTAATGAAACAGAAGCAGCAAAAGTAACCTGACGACGTGCAGAAAAACGGTTTTGTTCTTGATTAGCGTTTATTTCGGGTGTGTTTTTCCACATGATCCAGCCCATATAAACTAAGAAAAGGAAGCCAATAAAAAATAACAAAATCTTTAACCATTCAAAACTAAAAACAATAATGGATACCCCGGCCACAGCCAAATAAATCAGTATTGTATCACAAACCCCTGCTGTAATAATTGCAGGTAAAGCATTGGTGAATTTGTTGTGTGTCGCTCCTTGATTAAATACAAATACATTTTGAACTCCTAAAGGTAAGATTAATCCAAATGCCAATACCATCCCATGAAATAATGGTTCCACTATGATTCCCCCTATTCTTATCTAGAATAGCCAAGGACAAGTCATATGTCTCCAACCAATTGGATGGGAGTCTATCCAACCATTTTGTTATAATTTAAAAAAATGATTGGAGATAGCCTATGTATGAATTAGATTGGAAGCCAGAAAAAAATTCAGTCGTTCCTTTAAATCAGCAAATATATGATTTTATGAAAAACAAAATAATGAACGGTGAATGGACAATAGGCACTAAAATACCACCACAAAGAAATTTAGCAAAACGATTACAAGTAAATCGCAGTACCATTGTAACTGCACTTGAAGAACTGGCTGCCGATGGATTAATTGAGTCTAAGGTTGGAAGCGGTACTAAGGTGATTAACAATACCTGGAGCCTACTTGCTTCAGCTCCTCCTCCAGATTGGATAAGTTATGTAAAATCGGGTATCCATAAACCAAATATAACGATCATTCAAGAAATTAATAAATCCGAAGCAGACCCTACTATGATTAGGCTTGGAACAGGAGAACTTTCACCAGATCTATTGCCCAACAAAAAAATGGGGCAAATACTACAAATAGATAATGAGCAGTCTTTATCGCTTGGATACATGGAGTCTAAAGGAAGCCTATCTTTACGTAAAACCGTTAGTGCATATTTAAGAACAAAGGGAATTAAAGCATCCCCCGAATCGATTTTAATTGTTTCTGGAGGACTCCAAGCGCTGCAATTGATTTCTATTGGATTATTAAAAAGAGGATCAACAATACTTCATGAATCACCTTCCTATTTAAACTCCGTACACGTTTTCCAATCGGCTGGAATGAATTTATTGGGTATACCACTTGACAAAGAAGGAATTAAAAGTGACTCAATTGGACGTATGAAGCGACAACATCATGCGGCTTTACTCTATACGATACCCACTTTTCACAATCCAACAGGCACATTAATGTCTGAAAAAAGGCGGCTTGAATTAATAAAGGTTTGTCAAAGGGAGTCTATCCCTATCATCGAGGATGATGTTTATGGTGATTTATGGTTTGAAAACCCTCCGCCAAATCCTTTGAAAGCCAATGACACACAAGGGAATGTCCTGTATATAGGAAGTGTGTCAAAAACATTAAGCCCCGGGTTACGAATTGGTTGGATTGTGGGACCAGAACCTGTTATTGAACGTTTGGCAGATATAAAGATGCAAACAGATTATGGCTCAAGTTCCTTATCACAATATGCTGTAGACAAGTGGCTTTGTAGTGGTATGTATGAGGATTTCTTAAAGGCAACAAAAGAGGAATTAAAATTCAGAAGGGATTTCACTATTCAAATTTTAAAGAAATATTTTTCTGAGATAGCAACATGGAGCACCCCAAAAGGTGGCTTTTATATCTGGCTTAAATTACTTACAGGTGTTTCCACCCGAAAACTATTTGACGCAGCCCTTCGAGAAGGAATTTTATTAAATCCAGGAAGTGTGTATGATAATAATGATGATCAGCACCTTCGTATTTCCTATTCGTATGCTTCAATGGAACAATTAGAAAAGGGACTGGTTTATTTAGCACAACTTATTAAAAATTCTTCTATGAATTGAATTTTATTAAGGATACCGTTATAACGGTATCCTTATTTTTATAAAAGTCTATATAATAAGTGCTTATCTAGGATAAGTTTAACTTTTTGTTTTACCACTATTTGTGATACGGTTCCCCCCGATTAATCCGAAAAGCCCTATATATTTGCTCCAATAATATCAGCTTCATCAACTGATGCGGAAACGTCATCTTCGAAAAAGAAAGCTTTTCATCCGCCCGCTGCAATACCTCCTGGCTTAACCCAAGAGACCCGCCAATGACAAAAGCAATCTTGCTTTTCCCGTATGTAGCTAGCTTATCAAGATTATCAGCAAGCTCTTCCGATGATTTCATTTTCCCTTCAATAGCCAAGGCAATGACATGGGCATCCGGATGGATCTTCGCCAGGATCCGCTCACCTTCTTTTTGCTTCACCTGAATCATTTCTGTTTCGCTTAGTTCTTCAGGGGCTTTTTCGTCTGGAACCTCGATGATGTCCATTTTGGCGTAGGCCGACAGTCTTTTCAGGTATTCGTCAATTCCCTGCTTCAGGTACTTTTCTTTTAGCTTTCCGACCGTAATAATTGAGATATTCACAGCATGTCCTCACTTTACAAACAAGATATCCACAGAAGTTATCCACATGTCCACATTTTTCATCCACATCTTGTATGAGATCATTCGTTCGCTACAACATATATTGCGTTATTTTGACAATATTCACAGGTTGTTGATAACTTTTTATCCTCTTCAAGTTTTGTTAATTGCGGGAATGTTTCGTACTCATCAACCACTATATCTATTGCCAGATCAACGTGTTCGTCACAGCAGTAAATCATTTTCAGCATGCTCCTTTTTAGGCTGGCAGCCTGTTTTTTTATCCGATCTGTGGATAATTTTTATTTTCGCGTATGTATATAAGTTATCCACATCTCATATTAACAAAACAATAAAAAACAGGAAAGCGATTGCCGCTTTCCCATTTAGTCTTTCCATTAAAATGTCTCGCCGCTCAGCTTCATTGTTACTTCCTGGGTTTTGCCGTCGCGGTAAAACTTAATCTTCATCTGGTCGCCAACCGATTTCTTCGTATATAGATGCTGTCGCAATTCGATGATGTCTTTGATTTCTTGTCCATCCATCTCGACGATGACATCCATTTCCTTCAGTCCTGCCTGTGAAGCTGGAGAATTCGGTTCAACTGAAGTGATGGCCACACCTGATTTAACATCCTTAGGCAGTTTCAGCGCTTCCTGCTGGTAGTAGCCTGGAATCTCATTGACTGATGCCAATTGTACACCCATATACGGACGTTTTACCTCTCCGAACTTCTCGAGGTCCTCAATTACTGGCCTTGCGTAGTTAATCGGAATCGCCAATCCGATTCCTTCTACCGCACTTTCAGCAATTTTCATGGAGTTGATGCCGATTAGCTGGCCGCTGATATTGACTAAAGCTCCGCCGCTGTTACCCGGGTTGATGGCGGCATCTGTCTGAAGTACCTCTGCTTGCCAGTCAACTGTTCCATTCTGGTCGATATCGACGGGTATGGCACGCTCTAGGCCAGAAATAATCCCCTGAGTGACAGAGCCGGAGAACTGTCCGAGAGGATTTCCGATGGCAATGACAGGCTCACCTGGCTTCAGTGTGTCTGAATCGCCGAATTCGGCAACTGTTTTAATTTCCTTTCCTTCTACTTCAAGCACTGCAAGATCCGTCCAAATGTCGCTGCCAACCAGTCTTGCCGGGAGCTTGGTGCCATCCTGCAAACTTACCTCCAGCTCCTGAGCGCCTTCTACCACATGGTGGTTTGTAACGATGAAGGCTGTATTTCCTTCCTTCTTATAAATAACTCCGGAACCTGTTCCGGCTGGCTGTCCGGCACTGCCATTTCCTTCATTCGACCAAAAACCGGCTGTCTGGATGTTCGTAATGCTTACGACCGCATCCCCAGCTTTGTCGACCGCTTTGGTTACATCTGTTGTCACATCAAGTGAGACATTCTGAACATTGGCGTTATTGTTATTCTCAGCTGCTTCATCCTGCAGCTTTTCATCCGGTTCAACCTTATAAGGAAGCACGTTGTAGTCAGATAGCTTTGGCACTGCAACCACGACCAGGATGGCCCCTAATATGACACCAACAAGGCTGGCCAAAAAATATCCGCCCTTGTTGCCTTTTTGCCCTTTATAACGGTTCTGATGATCTTGATCATAATAGCCCAAACTGCACCCATCCTTTCTTTCATCTGCAAAAAACCACTGTTAAAAAAGCTCCTTTTAAAATATAAATGCTAAAATTTAGTCTTCCTTTATACCCAATATTATACTCTCCCGTTTTTAAAAATCTAACAAAAATGCATCTGCTGCAGCAATCTTACGACTTTGTTCATACTTTTTTTATATTTTTTCAAAAAAGAAAAAGAGGAACACACGGAAACTGATGTCTCTCTGTGTATTCCTCTACTGGTTTATATTTAAACGGCTGTTAAAATCGTTGGGACCTTCGGATCGGTATCAAAAAGGGCGAATTGTTCGCCGACAATGATCCCGCGGCTTTCAAGTGTCTGTGATACGGACATTCTCGCCAGATCCTTAATATTGTTATCCTGGCTTAAATGGGCGAGATAAAAGCTCTTCGTCCGGTCGCCGGCCACTTCACTCATCGCAAGGGCTGCATCCTCATTGGATACATGGCCGACATCGCTTAAGATCCTTCTTTTAATATTCCACGGGTAACGACCCATGCGAAGCATCTGGACATCATGATTGCTTTCAAATACATAAGCCTCCGCATTCGAAATCAGGCCTTTCATGCGGTCGCTGACATATCCTGTATCGGTAATCAGCACAAGCTTTTTCCCATTATGATGGAATACATAAAACATGGGATCGGCCGCATCATGGGAAACCCCAAAGGATTCAATATCAAGGGCTCCGAATGTTTTCACCGTTTCCATATCAAAATGAAACTTCTGGTCAACCGGGACTTGTCCAATCAGTCCGTCCATGGCCAGCCATGTTTTTTCATTGGCATAGATCGGCAGGTTATACTTCCGGGCAAGAATTCCGACACCCTTAATATGGTCACTATGCTCATGGGTCACCAGTATGCCTGAAAGCTTGCCGATGTCCCGGCCAATATGCTGAAATAAACCTTCCATTTGCTTCCCGCTTAATCCGGCATCAACCAGAAAGGAATGATCCTCCGTCTCGACAAAGATTGCATTCCCAGTACTGCCGCTCGCGAGAACGCTGAATTGTAAAGACATGTTCTCCTCACTCCACTATTTTTTTCTCTTCGTTGTTCAGCTTAATAATACTGCCCTGAAAGGCATCAACAAATAAATTCTCCTCGCCATTAATGACAAATCGCCAGGCAGGCGTCAATAATTGAGAAGAGCTCAAATGCACAAAGGTAAAATAGCCAAGCTCTACATTTGTAATTTTTGACTTAGCCTCCAGTGATCCATTCTTGTATAGTGTTTCAACGGCCTTTATCGGCTGAATGACTTTTTCACTTTCTTCCTTCGATTCAATCTTTTCCAGGAGTGTCTGCTTATAAGAGACAATTTCATTTTCATCATTCAAATAAAATGTGAGCTCACCATTTAAATTCATATAGAACATCTTGCCTTCAAATTCCTGATAATACGTAATTCTATTACTGTTTTCAGGTTTTTCCCAGTAGCGGTATTGTTCGCCGTATAACACCCTGTTTTTGATAAAAGCGGATAATTCGGAAGGACTGAATTTATCACTGATCTTTATCGATTCGTCCAGGACAGAATTCAGAGTAGTCCCTTCTGAAATCGTAATTTCCTGGCCCTCCAGCCTTGTATCTCCCTCAAGTTCTTCAATATCAAATTCCACCGGCTTAGCCCTCAGATACCGGTCTTTCGGGTTGCTTTTCGGAAGGGGCTCTTCAAATGTGATATCAGCATTCTTAAGCTGCTTTTCGAGGGATGCCTGTGAAATCGGTTCAAATTCACTGGCTTCCTTCAATTTGAAAAACTCGTACATCAAATAAATATCCAGCACCAGGAAGGTTAAAATAAAGATTGTTTTGATCTTACTCCAATCCATTATCCATACCCCCTGTCTCATCAAGCGAAATGCTTTTCCAAGTCCCTTCATACCGGTAAAACCAGGAAGGCTCCAGACGGATGAAGGTGTTCTGAGCTTCCTTGACCAGCATCATCTTATATCCCAGTGTTACATTCTCCAGCAATTCCGGATCAAACCCTTCCAGACCTAACAAGTATTCCATTACCCGGGTCCCGGAACTTAGAGATACTTCTGATGGGGGTTCAGCACTCAGTCCAAGCTGAAAATTGCTTCGAAAATACTCATAAATTTCATTTTGCCCCCAAATCTGGCGGATTTCGGATATTTTTGGATCATCGCTGAAAATTGGATAACCTGAAGAATCATACATCCGGAATACAACTCTATGATTCAGCTCATCTATTTCGGCAAATTGGTAATTGTCTGTCCACCCCGAATGTCCGTTAATGAAATCAATGCTCCTTTTCAGCAGGTCGCCTGACGGAAAAGTCGGGTTATCCCCGGCAGCCGGTTTTACATAACGAAGGGTATTTTTGTCGGAATTCACTCTCAATAAGCTTAAGGTATCATTATACTCGTCCTCTGATTGCTGAAAGCTTTTCTGCACTACACTTGGGTCACTGAATAGAGCATTTTTATATTGTTCAGAGTCCAATTTTTTCTCCAAATACTGATATCTCGCCATTTTTGTATCCTGTGAAGGCAGGTAGATGGTTCGTTCATCAGATGTCTTAGAAGCAAAATAGGCTTTATATTCAGGGTTATACTCCGATAAATTGAAGAATTGGCTTTTGAAATTCTGAATAAATGAAACAGGTACACGGCTCCTAAAAACCTGCCGGTTATCCATTGAGACAAAATCGACAATTCCATCCTTTTTCTCCACTTGCCTAGTATCAATGACAATATGGTCAAACTGAAAATTAGTCAGATTCTTATCACCAATTTTGATTACTGATTTGTATAATTCAATCGGAACAGAATCCGGAAACACAAGAACAGCTTTTCCTTCATCATGAACAAACGAAGGAAGAATGCCCGCTTCTTCTGTGATATTTTCAAAGTCAGCAAAATTCCAATCGCTGATTTCTTTAATTATATTATCGATTTCACCGGGGCTGACTGTTCCAAAGGTCTTTTTTTCCCCGAGATGGAATAAGAGGGTGTCCGGTCTTACAATCTGATTAACTTCTTTTTTTTCCGCTATTGTTACTTCCTGAACGGTATTTGCTTTTTCAATTGGCTCAAAGTTCGGCTGGTAGGTCCAAAGATTCCAGGTCAGCAGGGCACTTGTCACTACTAGAATGGTCAGTATGATGGTTTTTATATTTTCATAACTCATTCCCAATCATCCTCTTCCGAGCGAACATATGGAAGGCTAAATGAAATCGTTGTCCCTTTCCCTTCTGTACTCGCTGCCCAAATTTTTCCGCCATGCGCTTCCACCATTTCTTTCGCAATGGCCAATCCAAGGCCTGTTCCGCCAAGCTTTCTTGTTCTGGCTTTATCCACCCGGTAAAAACGCTCAAAAATCTGATCAATATTTTCTTTCGGTATCCCTACACCCTGGTCTGAAACGCTGACAATAATAAATTCATCTTTTTCCTCAATGCTGAACGTAACTTTTCCGCCTTCTGGAGAGTATTTAAGTGCATTTGAGATGATATTGTCCAGCACCTGGGTGAGCTTGTCTTCATCTATTTCAACAAAAGCCGAATGGTCCGGAAGCTTTCTTTCAAACGTAACATTCTGCTGCTTCGTCATTTCAAAACGGTCTATAATTCTATTATAGAAGAAAATGAAATCAGTCCAATCCTTGGTCAAGCGGTAATCCTTGCTGTCCATTTTAGACAGCTGCAGCAGATCATTGACCAGGCGGATCATACGCTCTGTTTCATTTTGGGTGACATCCAGGAAGTTTGGGGCAATCTCCTCATCTCTCCAGGCCCCTTCCGCAAGAGCCTCCAGATAGCTTCTCATCGTTGTCAGCGGCGTCCTGAGTTCATGAGATACATTTGCAACAAATTCGCGGCGTTCCATGTCAATCTTCTCCTGCTCCGTGATATCATGCAAAACAGTAATTAAGCCGTTGACAAAGCCGGTTTCTTTTTGGATAACCGAGAAATTAGCGCGAAGGATCAGCGTTTTCGACTTGCTGCTGTAATCCAGGATGACCGAATCGCGCTCATTTAATAGCTCTTCAAAGTTATAATCCTCTTCAAGGCCCAGCAGGGAAACAATCGGAGAAGACAGGACCGTTTCACGTGAAACATTCAGCATTTTTGCTGCAGGCTCGTTAATTAAAATAACACGCCCTTTGCGGTCGGTTGCGATGACTCCATCTGTCATATAAGAAAGAACGGAGGACAATTTTCGCCGTTCGCCTTCTGTCGTGGCATGAGCTTCCTGAAGTTTCTTTGTTAAACTGTTAAAGGTAATGGCCAGCTGGCCAATTTCGTCATACCCATAAACCTTAACCTTGCGGGAGAAGTTCCCTTTTGCCATGGCAAGCGCCTGTTTCCGCATATCCGAAATCGGGCGTGTCACCGTCTGGGCAAGGAGTATGCCCAGGATTGCTGTGATTGCTAATGCAATGGCTATACCGGTGGTGAAAATATTATTAATCTGCCTCATCTGCTCATAGATGTTTTCAATTTTAGCAACCAGATAGATGGCTCCATTAACTTCCCCGCTATTTTTAATAGGCGTGACGAGAACCCATATCCGCTGTCCCTGGGGGTCAACCAGATCCTCTGTTACCTGCTGCCTAGTGGCTATGGCCATCTTGATTAAATTATCAGTAGACCTTCCACCGACAACCCCCTGATTATCGGGATCGGAGGTGCCAAGTATCCTCAGTGATTCTCCTTCAATCACACGGACTTCGGATATATCCGCCGAGTTGTAATCACTTAATAGTCTTCTGATATCATCCTCCAGGGACGGAGCTTCCTCATCAGGAGGCCTTACCTTGGTCATTTGTTCTTCCACATAATAGGTGAGGAGATTAACCCTCTCCTGAATGGCATCCTTGAAATTGTCCTTTAAGGTCGATTCCAGCTGCCTGACAAAATACACCCCGATAATCTGCATGGCTACCAGGATGAGAAGAACATATATGATCACAAACTTCAAATGAATAGACCGAAAAAAACCCACCTTTTCCATGTACCTTATTACTCCTGTTCAGGATTCCGCAAGTAATAACCGACTCCTCTTCTTGTCACGATCCATGTCGGGTGGCTTGGATTATCCTCGATTTTCTCCCGCAGTCTCCTTACGGTTACGTCAACTGTGCGGACATCACCATAGTAATCGTAGCCCCATACGGTCTGAAGCAGATGCTCCCTCGTCATGACTTGTCCAATATGTTTGGCCAAATAGTGAAGAAGCTCAAACTCACGGTGTGTTAATTCAATCGTCTCACCGCGCTTGGAAACCACGTAGGCATCCGGGTGAATAATCAGGGAACCAACTTCAATTTCGTTTGATTCTTCCTCTTCTTCCGTCTTGGAAGCAATTTGCTGATGGCGCCTCATGTTGGCCTTCACACGCGCAATCAACTCCCTCGTGCTGAACGGCTTTGTAACGTAGTCATCTGCACCGAGCTCAAGGCCTAAAACTTTATCAATTTCAGAATCCTTTGCTGTCAGCATAATGATTGGCATATCGTATTTCTTGCGCACTTCGCGGCAAACCTCAATGCCGTCCCTCTGCGGAAGCATGATATCAAGCAGAATCAGATCCGGCTTGATTTCTTCTACTTTATCGAGTGCGTCATTGCCGTCATAGGCACACACCACTTCATAGCCTTCTTTTTTCAAATTGAACTGCAGTATATCTGCAATTGGTTTCTCATCGTCTACAACCAGAATTTTTTTATCCATACCTATCTCCTTTTTCTTGCTCATTTATTTATTTTTGGAGCAGTAGAAGTCAGTTTCATACATATGTTATCTACTTTACTTTACCATTTTAACAGTGGGAATTCATCTATTAGCAAAGGCTTGTAAAACTTTGGTGGTATTTTATCTTATTCTTAACTACAAAAGCCTCTAGCATGAAAGCTAGAGACTTTTTAGCGCAAATTATTTATTTATCGCAGTCTAACGGGCAGTAAGCCCCCATCTTCAAGTCTCTGAAGTATCAAAGGAGGGCTAGGTGGGGGCAAACTGCCCGTAAAGGCCCGATTGGTTCAACTAACAATCAGTGGGGAAAAGTACGCCCCCACTGATTGAAGTTTCACTTTATATATTTAAGCGGATCTTGCATTTTTCCGTTTTTGTATACTTCAAAATGCAGGTGGACACCGGTTGAATCCCCAGTGGATCCCATAACACCGATTTTTGAGCCTTTTGAGACGGTTTGGCCAACACTGACACTGATGGAGTCGAGATGGGCATAAACCGTGCGGAAGCCATTATTATGGTCGATGACGATTTTGTTGCCATAGCCGCCATCTCTGCCTGCAGATACAACAGTACCATTATCAGCTGCTTTGATCGTACGGTCGCTAGGCCTTGCAATGTCTATTCCCTTATGCATTTTCCCCCAGCGGTAACCCATTTTACTTGAGATATAGCCGCCGACAGCAGGATAAGCAAAGCTGCCTTCACCGCGGGATGGAATGACCTTGGTTCCCTTGATGACAATTTGTTTCACAGGCTCTTCAAGAACCTTTTCTTCTTTTACTTCTTTTTTGACCGTTTGGCCGTTTTCTTCAGAAATCAGATAGGTTGCAGCGCGAACGCCTTCCTTGCCTTCTTGCTTTACTTTCGTTTCGCCTTTAGGCATGCTGCTATCTTCGATGACTTCTTTTTCATAATCGATTTTTTCTTTTTTGAAAACTTCCTTATCTGCTATCACTTTTACATACGGTTTGTAGACAGTCACATTTAATTCCTGTCCAGCTTTGATAAGAGAATCTTCCTTGAGTACGCTGTTCAGCTCGATCAGCTGCTTCATATCAAGGTTATGGGCACTGGCGATATTGCTTAGTGCGTCACCTTCTTTAACCTCATATTTCTTTTCCTCAAGGGTTCCCTTTTGAAGAAGCTTCACAGCCTCATCTGCACTGATGATCTGATCCGGTTTCACGGTTGTTTCAGAGATGGATACATCTTCAGTAAAACGGACATCTAAAAGACGTGTTTCATTTTCCTTCAGCTGAGGTAAAGGCATATTAGCAGATGCCTTTCTTTCCTCGAGAGCCTTTAAATATTTCTCTGATACATAGGAAGTCTTGATTTTCTGAAGAGCCGCTTTGGCCTGCTCGTCATTTTCAACGTAAGCCACTTCCTTGCCGCCAATGACTAATGCTGCCGCTTCGGCATGTACTTCCATCTTATCTTTTAAGCCATTGACCGCTTCTGGATCATTCACTTCTGAACTGGACTCAAAAACCTGCTCAGGAATAAAAGATAGTTCAGATGCCAGCGCCAGCTTTAATCCCTTGTAGGAACCTTCTGCCTCACTGATCTTTTTATCGGCCATATCCTCGATGACTTTCTTATCCGACACCGTTCCGATATATTCGTCACCCATATAGACATAGTAAACCGTCACAAGCTTATCATCATTGGCAGAAGCGGAAACGCCGCCTGCCAATGTTAAAGCCGCCGCTGCAAAGCCAGCCGCGATCGTTCTATTTATTGTTTTATTAAAGCTCTTCGCTGTAGATTCTGATGCTGAGGTTACTTTTTTCACCCATTTGAACATGGTTACATCCCCCTAGACTACGGTAACAAAAGACACTTTCATTTAGTGCTATGTAACTACGAATTTGTCAATCTATTTTTTTCACAATATTTACTTTACCATACAGCAAAGCAAATAGATTACTAGACTCGGGAATGTAACAAAAATGTATAATAGCTGACATTTTATGACTATTAATGGTAAATTTTCTAAAGAAATAAAGAGGTTTTTGTCGAAGAAAAGGTAGGAAATAATCCCTATTTCTAAGGGTTTTTTAGGGGTACGAAAGAAGATGAGTTAGGGGAGTGCTAAATTACACCAGCCATGCAGCCGAAACCTGCTTGTATTACATGAATGTAACAAAAAGGAGCATGCTTGGTTACATACTCCTTTTTGGGATGGCTCAGGACGGAATCGAACCGCCGACACAAGGATTTTCAGTCCTTTGCTCTACCGACTGAGCTACTGAGCCATATTAAGTTATTTTGCCTAAATAATGTTTGGCTTCGTCCTTTGTCCCGATTTTACAATCGATTTTAGAAGAAGCAAATTTATGTAAATGGCGGTCCGGACGGGACTCGAACCCGCGACCTCCTGCGTGACAGG
Source organism: Cytobacillus oceanisediminis (assembly GCF_022811925.1). Taxonomy (NCBI): domain Bacteria; kingdom Bacillati; phylum Bacillota; class Bacilli; order Caryophanales; family Bacillaceae; genus Cytobacillus; species Cytobacillus oceanisediminis. The sequence continues at coordinate 220,931 of NZ_CP065511.1, forward strand.
CAGGCATTCTAACCAACTGAACTACCGGACCAAATAATAACCGCCAGCAAGTAAGCTGGGCTTGCCAGCTGTTTGCTGACGGTTATTCGCCATGACCCCTACGGGATTCGAACCCGTGTTACCGCCGTGAAAGGGCGGTGTCTTAACCGCTTGACCAAGGGGCCAAAAAAATATAAATGGTGAGCCATGAAGGACTCGAACCTTCGACCCTCTGATTAAAAGTCAGATGCTCTACCGACTGAGCTAATGGCTCGTACTATAATTGTTGCCTAAAGCCTGATACTGCTGAGTCAGATGTTCCAAAGCCCTGCGTGCTTTGTCACAGATTGCTATTCGGGTGAAGAAATTCACTGATGCTGCAATCTGCTCTACCGACTGAGCTAATGGCTCGTACTATGTGTGTTTCCAAGGTTGCCACCTTGGCGACGCTTTTTATAATATCATAGAGTTTTATAAAAACGCAATAACTTTTTTATAAAAATATTATTTTAGCGGAATGCTGCGGCAAGGTTGTGCCTGATTTTTAGACAGGAGTCCCCGTTTAAGGGGTTGCTTTCCCCAAATTGGAGGTTCTTTTCCCTGATTTATGGATTCTATTCCCCATTTTTGATGGTTTATTCCTCAATTTTGCAGTTCTTTTACCCAATTTCAACAAACTATAACTGATTCGGACTCATTCCCGGGATTTTCTCCCCTTCCTGTCAGAAGACACACCTACTTCGGACTCGCACCCTCCAATTTCCGCTTCCCCTGTCCGAAGACACAGCAAGCCCACAAAAAAAAAGCCCTAATTCTCATTAGGGCTTTCCAATCAAGTATTAGTTTTGTCTCCATGGGCTGCGGACTACGTTTGTCTGTGTGCGGTCCGGACCTACTGAGAAGATCGATAATGGAATTCCTGTCAGCTGTGAAACGCGCTCCAGGTAGTGGCGGGCATTCGCAGGAAGCTCATCCAGAGATTTGCAGCCTGTGATGTCTTCTGTCCAGCCTGGAAGCTCTTCATATACCGGCTCACATTCAGCCAGTACTTTTAAGCTTGCAGGGAACTCTTCGATTACTTCTCCATTATGACGGTATGCTACACAGATTTTTAATGTCTCAATTCCAGTCAGTACATCGATGGAGTTAAGAGAAAGGTCTGTAATACCGCTGACACGGCGGGCATGGCGGACAACCACGCTGTCGAACCAGCCGACGCGGCGGGCACGGCCAGTTGTTGTACCGTATTCACGGCCTACTTCACGGATCTGGTTTCCGATTTCATTATCAAGCTCAGTTGGGAATGGGCCGTCTCCTACACGAGTCGTATAGGCCTTGGATACACCCACAACATGCTTGATTTTTGTAGGGCCGACACCAGAACCGATTGTTACGCCGCCAGCCACTGGGTTAGAGGATGTAACGAATGGGTAAGTACCCTGGTCGATATCAAGCATAACTCCTTGTGCACCTTCGAAAAGAACGCGGCGGCCTTCATCCAATGCGTCGTTAAGCACAACAGAAGTGTCGCAGACATAATGCTTGATCTGCTGGCCGTACTCATAGTATTCATCTAGGATTTCTTCGATTGTAAATCCTTCTGTTTCATAGAAGCGCTCAAGCAGGCGGTTCTTTTCTTCAAGGTTGCGTGCAAGCTTTTCTTCAAACACTTCACGGTCAAGAAGGTCCGCGATGCGGATTCCGTTGCGGGCTGCTTTATCCATGTAAGCAGGGCCGATACCCTTTTTCGTTGTACCGATCTTGTTAGCGCCTTTGCGCTCTTCTTCCACTTCATCAAGCTTCAGGTGATATGGAAGGATGACATGTGCGCGGTTTGAGATGCGCAGGTTGTCTGTTGTAACTCCCTTGTCATGAAGATACGCCAATTCTTTTACTAGCGCTTTAGGATCGACAACCATTCCGTTTCCGATCGTGCAAATTTTATCGCTATAAAATATTCCAGATGGAATTAAATGAAGCTTATATGTTTCACCGTTGAATTTGATTGTATGTCCTGCATTGTTTCCGCCTTGGTAGCGTGCGATGACTTCTGCATTTTCAGAAAGGAAGTCTGTAATTTTTCCTTTCCCTTCATCTCCCCACTGTGTTCCAACAACTACTACTGATGACATTAAAAAAGCACCTCCGGGAATCCCATGGTTTTAAAAATTTCTATAATCATTTTTATTAAGTAACTTATTTCAACCACTTTAGTTTATCAAGGTGATGTGTGATAGTCAATAAAACACGAACATTTTTAATAAAAATATAAAAATATGTTCGTGAAACCATGAAAATATGAAAATAAGAAAATTAGAAATGCCTGGAGCTAGACAATAAAAAAGAGGACATGCAAAATGCAGGCCCTCTTTATGCACCAGGCGGCGCAAATGAATCATCAAAGCGTTTCTCTAGGTTTACGAATTTATTATACTCTTTCACGAATGCCAGCTGAACGGTTCCAACCGGGCCGTTACGCTGCTTGGCGATAATGATTTCAATGATGTTTTTGTCTTCGGATTCTTTGTCGTAGTAGTCATCACGGTATAGGAATGCCACGATATCGGCATCCTGCTCGATACTTCCCGATTCACGGATATCTGACATCATCGGGCGCTTATCCTGGCGCTGTTCCACTCCACGGGAAAGCTGAGACAGTGCGATAACAGGGACCTGAAGTTCACGGGCCAATTGCTTAAGGGAACGCGAGATTTCAGATACTTCCTGCTGGCGGTTTTCTCCCGAACGCCCGCTTCCCAGGATTAATTGCAGGTAGTCGATCAGGATCATGCCAAGCCCATGCTCCTGCTTTAATCGGCGGCACTTAGATCGAATATCTGTGATTCTGACACCTGGGGTATCATCAATAAAAATCCCTGCATTTGATAGGCTTCCCATTGCCATCGTCAGCTTTCCCCAGTCCTCATCCGTCAGGGAGCCGGTACGAAGCCTTTGAGCATCAATATTTCCTTCTGCACAAAGAATACGCATGACAAGCTGTTCGGCACCCATCTCAAGGCTGAAGATCGCGACGTTTTCCCCGGTTTTCGTTGCCACGTTTTGCGCGATATTCAGGGCGAAGGCTGTTTTACCCACGGAAGGGCGGGCACCGACAATGATGAGGTCATTGCGCTGGAAGCCGGCTGTCATGCGGTCCAGCTCGGCGAATCCAGTCGCAATCCCTGTAATATCTCCTTTACGGTTATGCATTTCCTCGATATTATCGTAGGTCCGGACCAGAACATCCTTAATATTATGAAAGGCACCGGCGTTTTTGCGCTGTGCGACCTCCATGATATTTTTCTCAGCTTCTCCCAGCAGAACTTCTACTTCATCCTCACGTGTATAGCCGTCCTGGGCAATGCCCGTCGCCGTCCGGATCAGCCTGCGAAGCAATGACTTTTCTTCAACGATCTTTGCATAGTACTCGATATTCGCTGCTGTTGGGACAGAACCGGCCAGTTCACTTAAATAGCTAACCCCTCCGGTATCCTCCAGCAGTTTCGCTGCACTGAGCTCTTCTGTCACGGTCACTAAGTCGACCGCTTTTCCCTGGTCGCTCAGCTTCAGCATCACATTGAAAATCTTCTGGTGTGCCGCACGGTAGAAGTCTTCAGGTATCAAAATCTCTGATGCTTGTGTAAGAGAGGAGGGTTCAAGAAAGATTGCCCCAAGCACTGCCTGTTCCGCTTCAATATTTTGAGGCGGGAGCCGATCCGCAAATAAGTCACTCATCCATTCAAACCTCCTAATTGAAATGCGCAAGCGCCTTGTTTCGGCGCTGGAAAAGCATAAAAGTAATACTCTATTTATATAAAAATCCTTTATATTCCCTTTAAAAAATGCGACCAGCCGAAACTGATCACATTTTTAATCAACCCTTTTATTTTAACATGTTTATAAGCAAAAGCTACTTCCAATATTAGTTTATCGCAGTCAAACTGATTGAAGTTTCACTTTAAGCTTCTTTTACATGTACGTTTAATGTTGCCGTTACTTCGGTATGAAGCTTGACTGGAACCTTAGTGTATCCGAGCGTGCGGATCGCATCTTCCATTTCGATTTTGCGCTTGTCGATTTTGATGCTGTGCTTCTTTTGAAGCTCTTCAGCAATTTGCTTGCTTGTGATGGAGCCGAAAAGGCGGCCGCCTTCACCTGATTTAGCTGTAAATTCAACAGTCAGTTTTTCAAGTGTTTCTTTTAGTTTTTTTGCATCAGCCAATTCTTCTTCTGCAAGCTTAACTTCCTTCTTCTTTTGGGCGTTCAGGCTGCTGACATTGGCCTGGTTTGCTTCGACAGCAAGCCCTTGCTTAATTAAAAAGTTATGTGCATAGCCATCTGCTACATTTTTCACTTCGCCTTTTTTGCCCTTGCCTTTAACGTCTTTTAAAAAGATTACTTTCATTCTTTTTTTCTCCCTTCAAAGTATTCATCTATAGCCTCTTTTAATCGGACCTCAACATCATCAAGTGTTGCATCGTGAAGCTGTGTGGCAGCATTTGTTAAGTGTCCGCCGCCTTCAAGGTTTTCCATGATCACCTGGACATTGATATCCCCGAGGGAACGTGCGCTGACCCCTATCATGTTTTCAGAGCGGTTTGAAATGACAAATGAAGCAACCACACCATCCATCGTCAGCAGGGTGTCTGCTGTCTGGGCAATCAGCACCTGGTCAAATATCTGATCCGGCTGTCCCTTGGCAATCGCAATTCCTTCTCTGTAAAATTGAACGGTTTCAATCAGCTTAGCCCGCTTGATGTAGGTATCTACATCCTCTTTTAAGAACTTTTGGACGAGCACGGTATCTGCACCCTGTCCGCGCAGATAGGAAGCCGCATCAAACGTTCTGGATCCTGTCCGCAGTGAAAAACTCTTCGTATCGACAATAATCCCGGCAAGCAGGGCCGTTGCTTCCAGCATTTCGATTCTGCCGTTTTTCGGCTGATACTCCAGAAGCTCTGTCACCAGTTCTGCTGTGGAGGAGGCATACGGCTCCATATAAACCAGCAGAGGGTTATGGATGAACTCTTCAGCGCGGCGGTGATGGTCGATGACGACAACATGTTCAATCTTATGAAGCAGCTTTTCCTCAATCACCATGGATGGCTTGTGGGTGTCAACGACCACAAGCAGGGTATCGTCTGTTGCAATTTCCATCGCCTGTTCCGGGGTGATGAATTTAGAAAAGAGCTCTTCATTCTTTTCAATTTCCTTCATCATCCTTCTGACACCTGTATCGAGTTCATTGAAATTCACAACCACATAGCCTTCACGCTGATTCAGGCGCGCCACCTTCTGAATACCGATGGCCGCTCCAATCGCATCCATATCCGGGCTTTTGTGACCCATGATGATCACTTTATCGCTTTCGGAAATCAATTCCTTCAGCGCATGGGAAATCACGCGTGCACGGACCCGTGTTCTTTTTTCAACAGGATTGGTTTTCCCCCCGAAGAATTTAACCTTCCCGTTCGTCTGTTTGATGGCCACCTGGTCTCCGCCGCGGCCTAATGCCAGGTCTAAGCTGGACTGGGCCAGTGAACCAAGCTCAGGAAGGGAAGAGACCCCTGTCCCGACACCTACGCTTAACGTTAATGGAACGTTTTGCTTGGAAGTGGTTTCCCGGACATCATCAAGAATCGTGAACTTCCCTTTTTCCAGAAGCTGCAGAATATGTTCATTAAATACCGCGATAAACCGCTCAGATGAGACTCTCTTCAAGAAGACCCCATTGTCCTGTGCCCATTTATTCAAAATCTGGGTCACCAGGCTATTGAGGCTGCTTTTTGTCTGGTCATCCATCCCCTGAGTCAGTTCATCATAATTATCTAGGAAAATAATGGCGATAACCGTCCGTTCTTCCTGATACATTTTTTCAATTTCGGTCTGTTCCGTGACATCAAAAAAGTATAATAGGCGCTCTTCCGGTTTATGGATCACCCGGAATTTGCGGTCGTGAAGGGTAATGATTTCGGTTTCCACTTCTTGTTTGATCAGTGGAACAAGCGAATCCGCGACATCATAAAGCGATCTTCCGACTAGCGTATCTTCATCGAAGCAGGATGCTAAAAAGGGATTGGTCCATTCAATGTAATACTCATCATTAATGAGCATGATCCCGATCGGCATTTCCATCAGAGCTTCTTCGCCGACTTTTTTCACCCTGTAGGAAAGGGTCGAGATGTATTCTTCCGTCTCCTTCCGATGCTTCTGAATCAGCTGAAAAAGATAGTAGAAAGGAAGGATGGCCATAAACAGCCCAATTAGTGCAAAAAGCCAATTGTAGTACGCCAATATACCGAGAAGCACCACTGTTATGCCCATCAATCCAAAAATCGGATAGCGTATGGACCGCTTTTCTAAATACGAAGGCATGTTTTCAGCTCCTAAACAGTAGTGTTGTTTATCACTTTTTTCCTAATCTTTGCCTTAAATCGAATCCTAAGTCAATTATACCTAATATCCTCACAATATAAAGGAGAAATGGCATAAGAAATGTAAATACAGCTGCAAGGACCGGCACAGCTTTCGGCCACCCCTTTAAATGGCTGAAAAAGAAAATCAGGGACAGGCCTTGAATGACCATGAAAATCTGCAGAATGAATGCAATATTTACAAGGGCCATAAACCAGTAGCTTCCCTCTGACGGATTAAAAAGGAAAGAAGCTATAATGGTAATGAGATAGTACCATAATATGCTTTTCGGCAGGCTCATTTCCCTGAACGGCTTCCAGCTTTCAACCTTAATACCAAATCTTTTGACAATCGGAAAGGAGACAAACTGGATGACAAAAACGGAAATGACCGATGTCATGACGAATAAGCTTGGCGTCAGCGTCTCAATCATTTTCAGGCCTTCTGTAAATTGCTCGACTGCTTTATCCGCGTTCTGGCCAAAGCCTTCAAGCACTCCTTCTGAAATTTGGATGGACTCCTCCATCATATTGATGCCTTCTTGAATAATATTCACATTAAAAAGAGCAACTGCCGCCGCATACAGGATCAGCAGGGCTGCAAGGAATACCAGGGTGCCCGCAATAAAGGAGGGCAACCGTCCTTTGTTTTCACTTATAAAAATGCCGATTACCGTCCCGGTCAGTCCAAATGTCAGCACAAGCGGCAGCGCCATAATCGAACCGATAATCAGAGAAAGCAGGATGCCTCCCGTCAGAAATACGATCGCATACATCCGGTTATTTTTTGCTGCAAACATAATAAACGGAAGAGCCAGGAAGAAAACCGAAACGGTACCGAGAAACGGCACATAGAGCGAAATCAGAAGAAGCACTGCAAAAACAGCCAGAAGCACTGCACCTTCTGTTAATTTATGTACATTATTCATTGATACACCCCTCAAACTGTGTATCCAAAAAGGGGAAAATCATTTTCCCGGCTTTTTGAACCATTCCAAATAAGACAACTCATAAAGTCTATTGTAGCTAGTATTAAATGCAGGTTCAACCTTCGCGATTTCGGAAGAGGGAATGCCGGCCTTTTCATCAAGTTTGCACTTTAACACAATCCCGTATTAAAGAAGGAATGCATAATAAAAAAGACGCCGGATATCAGCGTCTTTTCATATTAATTATTCACCTGAAACGTATGGCAGTAATGCCATTTGGCGCGCACGCTTAATAGCAATCGTTAATTTACGTTGGTATTTAGCGTTAGTGCCAGTTACACGACGTGGTAAAATCTTACCGCGCTCAGAGATGAATTTTTTAAGAAGATCCACATCTTTGTAGTCGATGTGAGTGATTCCGTTTGCAGTGAAAAAGCAAACCTTACGACGTTTAGCACGTCCTCCTCTGCGTCCTCCAGCCATGGTCAGTTACCTCCTTTAGCTTTATGATTATATATTTCCGTTCATAATCGGGCACTATTAGAATGGCAGGTCGTCATCGGAAATGTCGATTTGGCCGTCATTTGCGAATGGGTCCTGATCCACGCGAGTATAGCCGCCCTGATTACGAATATCCTGGCGTTGATTCTGATTGCTGTTATTTCCAAATGGGAAATCCTGATCTCTTGGACCGCCGTAGTTCGGATTGCCGCCCTGGCCGCCAGAACTATTCTTCGGCTCAAGGAATTGCACACTCTCAGCCTGGACTTCTGTCACGTAAACACGCTTTCCATCCTGGCCTTCATAGCTGCGGGACTGAATCCGGCCATCTACACCTGCAAGACTGCCTTTTTTAAGGAAGTTCGCTACGTTTTCAGCTGGCTTTCTCCATACCACACAGTTGATAAAGTCTGCCTCCCGCTCACCTTGCTGATTCGTAAAAGTACGATTCACGGCAAGAGTGAATGAAGCGACAGGAACTCCGTTCGGGGTATACCGTAAATCAGGATCCTTTGTCAAACGTCCGACAAGAACAACACGGTTCATCATCAGAATCAACTCCTCTCGGTAAAAATGGCTTTATCTATTATTTTTCGTCTTTAACAACGATGTAACGGATGATGTCTTCGCTGATTTTAGCTAAACGAGTGAACTCGTCAACTGCTTTTGCTTCAGCATTAACGTTCATTAGCTGGTAGTAGCCATCGCGGAAATCATTGATTTCGTATGCAAGGCGACGCTTACCCCAATCCTTTGATTCAGAAACCTCCGCACCATTGTCAGTTAAGATTGTGTTGAAACGCTCAACTAGGGCTTTTTTAGCCTCATCTTCAATGTTTGGGCGGATGATGTACATAACTTCGTACTTTCTCATCACTTTCACCTCCTTTTGGTCTAACGGCCCTTCAAAAGGGCAAGGAGCAATATATTCATTACTCACAAGTTGAAATTATAGCACATTAATTATGCAAAAGCAATAACACTAGAGTTAATTGGCAGGTGGAAGATTATTTTGAGAGAGTACCTGTATTTATGTTGGTCTGGAAGGCAAATTTTTTGCAGTCGCCTGCAATATCGGTCACTTTCATCAGTTTTTCGGTCAGATTTCATTTTTATCGGTCACTTTGAAAATATATCGGTCAAACTCCCAGGTTTATCGGCCGCTTATTTCATATATCGGCCACTCCGCGAGAAATTAGCTTCCTAATGCCGGCATACTAAAAAAGAACCCCTAAAAATAGAGGTTCTCAGCAAATTAAACGTTAAAGCGGAAGTGCATGACATCTCCGTCTTTCACAATATATTCTTTTCCTTCGAGGCGGACTTTTCCTGCTTCTTTGGCAGCTGTCATGTTGCCTGCAGCGACAAGGTCGTCATAGGAAACCGTTTCTGCACGGATGAAGCCTTTTTCAAAGTCAGAGTGAATAACTCCCGCACACTGTGGAGCCTTCATGCCTTTGCGGAATGTCCAGGCGCGGACTTCCTGTACGCCGGCAGTGAAGTAAGTTGCCAGTCCAAGCAGATTGTAGGCTGCTCTAATCAGCTGATCAAGGCCGGATTCTTCGATGCCAAGCTCCTGAAGGAACATTTCTTTTTCTTCCCCATCAAGCTCCGCAATTTCAGATTCAATTTTTGCACAGATTACAATTACTTCCGCATTATCCTTTGCGGCAAATTCTTTAACCTGCTGCACATATTCGTTTGAAGAAGGATCTGCTACATCATCTTCGCTTACGTTTGCCACGTAAAGCACAGGTTTAATTGTCAGCAGATGAAGACCTTTTACAAGCTTCATTTGTTCCTCTGTAAACTCAACTGTACGCGCCGGTTTGTCTGCTTCAAACGCTTCTTTTAATTTTTCCAGAATTTCAAGCTCAAACACAGAATCTTTATCTTTCTGCTTAGCCAGCTTGCTCACGCGGCCAATTCGCTTTTCAACCGATTCAAGATCAGCCAGTATCAATTCCAGGTTGATGACTTCAATATCATCGATTGGATCCACTTTCCCTGCAACGTGTGTAATATTGTCATCCGCAAAACAGCGGACAACCTGGCAGATGGCATCTACTTCACGGATATGAGACAGGAATTTATTTCCAAGACCTTCCCCTTTGCTCGCACCCTTTACGATGCCGGCAATATCCGTAAATTCGAAAGCCGTTGGCACAGTCTTTTTCGGCTGAACCAATTCAGTTAATTTATTCAAACGGTGGTCAGGCACTTCAACAATTCCCACATTCGGATCAATTGTACAGAACGGATAGTTCGCAGACTCTGCTCCTGCCTGGGTAATTGCATTAAACAACGTAGACTTTCCGACGTTCGGCAAACCTACAATACCAGCTGTTAAAGCCATCCAAGTCACTCCTCAACTTTAATTCATCTATAAAAAATACGATTGTTTCTCAATTTAAACAAGCCTCTAACAATTATAGATAGTTGCCGGAGAAATGTAAAGAAAAGGTGGCAGGCATCATACCTGTCACCTGCATTTCTCAATATTAACAAGGCAGTCGTACAAAGTACTGCCAAGGCCATTGTCCGATACTCGGCTGGATGTAAGATTATTGACGGGACCGCCGAATTTTGCCCAAATGCCTTCATCGATATTGATGGTATCCGGATGGGCTTTTTTCATAATATGGACAAAGCCCTTCATTTCTCCGCGGTCATTCCACACTTTGACATAATCGTTTTCCTGCAGGCCAAGCTTCTCAGCAATATTATCGGCAATTTCCACCTTTGCCTTTGGCACGGGCTTCAGCAGGTGATAATGCTGCGAATGATTAGAGCGAAGCGGATGAATCGTCAGCAATGTGTAAGGAAACTGCTCAGCACGCTCTTTGTCCGTCCACTTGGTTTCCCGAGGAAGAGCGAGTGTCAGCCTGCTTTCGGAACCCTTTCGGAACGCCGCAGCAGAGGTGAATTCATACTTACCGCTTGGCGTTTTGAACTGCCGGTCTGCCCAGGGCACCGTATCAACCGGGAGCTCCTTATGGTGGGAATTCCTTAAGCTATCCAATGTGATCCCATGCTCTATAAGTGAACCGAGGCCCATGCTGATAAACTCTTCTCTTGTAAAATCGAAATCGGCTCCGAATCCGAGACGCTTAGAAAGCTCAGTCCAAACCCATAAATCAGTCTTCGCTTCGCCTGGCGGTTCAACCAGCTTCGGACCATGATTGACAAAGTGATGGTACATGGAAGAGTAATAGACATCTTCCTGTTCAAAGACTGTGGCAACCGGAAGCACATAGTCAGCCATTTTGGCCGTATCTGTCATAAACTGCTCTAACACAACGACTGTCTCAACAGATGCAAAAGCCTCGCGTACCCTTGATGAGTCAGGCACCTGAGTTAAAGGGTTTCCGCACGTAACGAAAATCATGTTAATCTCAGGATCTTTTGCTGTTAAAATTCCCTCTGCCTGCCGCATCATCGTAAATTGCCTGAAAGCCGTTTTCCGTTTAGGGAGGGTGAGGGTTGCCCCATCAAAGCTTTGCCCAACCTGCCTGTTGGCATAGTTTGCGCCCCCGCCCGGAATGCCGATATTTCCGCTCACGGCAATTAATGCATCCATCAGCCGGATCGTGTTCCCGCCGTTTTCATAGCGCTGCATGCCCAGGCCAAAGAAAGTGGAAACAGGGCGGTCCCCATACACCATCGCAAGCTCGGTCATCACCACTGCAGGTACTTCCGTTTTCTCTGCCACTTCCTCAAGTGTCACACTGCTCAGCAGTTCATTCAGATCTTCAAAACCAATAGAATACTTATCTATGAAACTTCTATCTTCTAATCCCAGACGGAGCATTTCCTTCATGATGCCGGCCGCAAGCCAGCCATCCATCCCCGGCTTAATGGAAAAATAGCGGTCCGCCATTTTAGCCGTCGCATTAAAAATCGGATCGATCACATACAGCTTGGCACCTTGCCTCTTTGCTTCCTGCAGCTTTTGATACAGGTGCATATTGGTGCGCGCGACATTTCTGCCCCAGACAACAATATGTTTGCTGTTTAAAATATCTTCAGGCCCGTGGCTATACGCATCTCCGAAATCCCAGCTCTGAGCCTCGATGCCGGCTCCCCAGCAGATGGATCCCTTCAGCTCAGTTACTCCGCCATAACAGTTAAAAAAGCGCTGACCCAGATTCGTCAGCAAGCCTCCATTGGCATAATCATGGCTGTGCAGGACCGAAGTGGTGCCAGCCGTTTCTTTTAGCTCTTTCATTTTCAGGGAAATATCGTGCAAAGCCTGCTCCCATGAAATTTGCACAAATTCTCCATCCACCTTTTTCAGCGGATGAAGGAGGCGCTCCGGAGAATTGGTCCTGCTTTCAAGCATTCTGCCGCGGCCGCAAATTTTCCCTTTTGTTATTGGATGGTCCTGATCACCATCTACCTTTGTCACCTTACCGTCTTCAACTGTTACATGAAAGCCGCAGCTGTCCCAGCAGTTAAGGGGACAGGCTGACTTGAATGTATCCGCCAAAACCCTCATCTCCCCGTAATTATCTCTTTATCCCTCATGCTTAACAAGAATTTTCTTCATTTTGCGGGCGAATTCCCTTCTTGGAATCATCACGCTGTGGCCGCAGCCTTCGCACTTAATGCGGATATCTGCTCCCATTCGGATGATCTTCCATTTGTTGACCCCGCATGGATGAGGCTTTTTCATTTCCACCACATCGTGTAGATCAAATTCTTTTTGCTCCATGTTTATCCCTCCGCATTCAGTTTTGGGTTATCCTGTTCATTCCGCGTATACATCACAAGACGAGGGAACGGAATTTCAATGCCATGCTCATCTAAGCAAAGCTTAATTTCCTTCCGCAGCTGCCGTGCAATATAAAAGTGCCTCATGGGCAGCGTTTCTGAAACCACACGCAGCACCACATCCGAAGCAGCAAGATTTTGGATGCCGAGAATTTCCGGCGGCTTGACCATATCCTCATATTTTTCCGGAAGCTTTTCGAATAATTCCTGAAGAACACTTTCAGCTTTCACAATATCGCCTTCATAAGCAATACTGACATCCACAAAGGCCACACTATTATTAATGGAAAAATTGGTCACCTGCATAATGCTTCCGTTCGGAAGGATATGAACTTCTCCCGTCCAGTTTTTAATCTTTGTCGTCCGCAATCCGATTTCTTCTACCGTTCCTTCAAATTGATCAATCCGGATATAATCCCCCACCGAGAACTGATCTTCAAAAATGATGAAAAACCCGGTGATGATGTCCTTTACAAGACTTTGTGCGCCAAACCCAACAGCCAATCCGACGATTCCGGCACCGGCCAAAAGGGCTTTTACATCAATCGTCAGCACCGATAATATCATGATCGCCGCAACGAAAAACACCACATATGTAAGCATATTCTCCAGCAGCTTCAGAAGGGTAGCTTCCCTTCGCTCTGAAATTCGGAGCCTGGACGGCGTCCTCACTTTAAATATATTGCGGATCGCCAGCTTGCCAATCCTGATCAGAATGCTCGTAACGATCAAAATCGCAATAATTTTAAAGATGCCTTCCCCGATGGTTATCCACGTTTCTTCATTAGAAATTTTATCTATCATACTGTGAATCAATTTTTCAATAGGACTCATGGTTTCACCTGCTTTACTTTAGTGAAAATAAGAAGTACAGCACCAACTTCTTTAGCTTGTATGAAATTATACTGCATCTTGCCTCTCAGTGCGAATCCCTCTGTAAAACAAAATAATTTTATCAATTTTTCTCATGACTTTACAGTTATAAACTCGATTGTTTAACGATTAAATAATACAGGTATGTATAGATTACACAAAATTTCCGTATACTGTTAAAAACGTATAAATACTTGTTTTTCGGGCATGGCAAGGAATAAAGAGGGAGTGGACCTATATGAACTTCAAACCAAACTTGTTTGACAAAAAAGGCGGGGCTTCTGCCAGAATCTCGCATGAAGAAACAAACTCTGCTGAAAAATTGGCTGCTGAACTGAAGAATATTCTGCCTGCAGGAATCAGCTGCCGTCCCATCGTTTTTGTCTGCATTGGCACAGACCGCTCTACAGGCGATTCATTAGGTCCGCTGGTCGGCACACTCCTCGAGGAAAAATCCATTTCATCTTTCCATGTATACGGAACACTGGAAGACCCGATCCATGCCGTAAACCTGGAAGAAAAACTGAACGAAATCAAAAAGAAGCATTTTAATCCCTTTATCATCGGGATCGACGCCTGCCTGGGCCGCTTAAAAAGCGTCGGAGTCATCCAAATCGGAGAAGGTCCCGTCAAGCCTGGCGCCGGAGTCAATAAAGACCTGCCGGAAGTAGGGGACATGCACATAACCGGCATCGTCAACGTCAGCGGATTTATGGAATTCTTCGTCCTCCAGAACACAAGACTCAACCTCGTCCTGAAAATGGCCAAAATCATCTCGGGCGGCATCTATGAAGCAAGCCTGACCCACCAGACAGCGCCAGCATGGCCTGCATTCAAGTGGGAACTGAACCGTGAACAAACACCTTAATGAATAGGAAAGCCGCGGGGAATTGGGCCTGCGGCTTTTTTGGTTAGCTAGGGGATGGGAGGGGGATTGCGTTGTTGGTACATCTCTTCTCGCTGTTCTGACAGGGTTTCGTGCTGATAGTGTAAGTTTATGCGCTATATGAAGTTGCTTTTTGCACTCTCAACTTTTCGCACTCTTATAACAGATTTTCGCGCTGATTCGGTAGGTTATGCGCTATCAAATGATGTTTTTGCGCTTTTATCAGGGCTATGCGCTGTAAACACGGATTTTCGCGCTGTTATTTCTATTTTATGCGCTCCTGGAGCCCGCTTTCGCGTCAATTTCATTAGTTTATGCGCTGCGCACAGAAAATTCACAGGCGCTGCACACATTAATTCCCCTGCACACGCTTCCCACCACCGCACCAACAACTAAATCCCCATCACTTAAAAATAAATCCCATAAAAGTAAACAACCGACACAATAACCCCCGTAACCACAATTCCAGGAAGCAGGTTCGCAACCCTGATCTTCGTAATTCCTGTCAAATTCAGACCAATCGCAAAGATCATGATTCCGCCTGTCGCGGTCATTTCCTTGATAAAGCTGTCCATAAGAAGCTGGGGGACAAACCGGTCGATTTGGGTGGCAAAAAGGGCAATGAGTCCTTCATAGAGCATGACCGGAAAAGCAGAAAAGAGTACACCAATCCCTAATGTAGTCGTTAAGATGAGGGAGGTGAAGCCGTCAATAATCGATTTGGTATAAAGAACCGAGTGATCGCCGCGGATGCCGCTGTCGAGCGCGCCGATAATGGCCATAGCACCAATGACAAAGATAAGCGTAGCCGTTACGAAGCCCTGGGAAATGCTGCCCTGGCCTTTTGAGCCGATTTTTCTTTCGAGCCAATCGCCAAGTTGGTTCAGCTTATCTTCGAGAGCAAAGTATTCCCCGATAACCGCCCCGAAAACAAGGCTTAAAATCACAACCAGGAAATTCTCGCTTTTCAAGCCCATTTGCAGGCCGAGCACCATGACAGCCAGGCCGATCGCATGCATCACCGTGCCCTTCATGCTTTCAGGAATGCGATGGAGCAATTTCCCAAGCAGTGTTCCTATAATAATCAATAATCCATTCACAAGCGTACCTAGCAAAAACATATTCTTCACCTTATTATTTCGCAATGCGAATTATTTTCTATTAAAATTACCACGAAAGGTACTGACCTACAATCTTTTTTTATGGAATCCTGTAAAAAAATAAACCATCATTAAGATGGCTTACTAATTGGTTTCTAAAAGTTCCATAATGCGTTCCAAATCTTCTTTTGAGAAAAATTCAATCTCTATTTTCCCTTTGTTTTTGGACTGTTTAATATGGACGGTGGTTCCGAATCTTTCTCTAAGAGAGGATTCGCGTTCCTTAATAAAAATATCTTTTGGTGCATTTTGCTTTTTCGTTTCACGTGAAACATCATTCAGCTGCTGAATCAGCTGTTCAAGCTGTCGGACATTTAAGCCGTCTTTAACTGTTTTTTCAACGAGAGCCTGCAGCTTCTCTTTTTTCCGCAGCCCCAATAGCGCTCTGCCATGGCCCATAGAAATTTTGCCTTCCGAGATCAGCCCTTGGATTTTCGGAGGAAGGGACAGAAGCCTTATATGGTTGGCAATATGCGGCCTGCTTTTTCCAAGGCGCTTGGCCAGCTCCTCTTGTGTCACCTTAAGCTTCTCCATTAACAGCTGGTATGCAGCCGCTTCTTCAATGGGAGTTAAGTCTTCACGCTGCAGATTCTCAAGAACAGCGAGCTCCATCATCTGCTGTTCCGTTAATTCCCGTACGACTACAGGAACTCTCTCCAGATTCGCTTCCTTTGCTGCCCGGTAGCGGCGCTCCCCGACTACAATCTCATAGCCTTTGATGCTTTTGCGGACGATTATCGGCTGCAGAATTCCGTGTTCAAGGATGGACTGCTTCAATTCCTCGATGGCTTCCTTCTCAAACACTTTGCGCGGCTGATAAGGGTTTGGACGGATGTCCTTTATTTTTACTTCCTGCACAGTTTCTTCTTTTTCGGTTTCAATATTATTGAAAAAAGCATTCAGACCTTTTCCTAAACCTTTAGCCATTTGAAACCACTTCCTTTGCCAGTTCTAAATATACTTCAGCTCCGCGTGACTTCGGATCATAAGTAATGATAGGTTCTCCATGGCTCGGAGCTTCTCCCAGCCGTACATTGCGGGGAATGATTGTTTTATATACTTTATCCTGAAAATATTTTTTCACTTCTTCAATGACCTGAATGCCAAGATTTGTACGGGCATCAAGCATCGTCAGAAGAACACCTTCAATTTTTAAATCATGATTCAGATGCTTCTGCACAAGGCGGACCGTATTCAGAAGCTGACTCAGACCCTCAAGCGCATAGTACTCACATTGTACTGGTATGATGACGGCATCTGAAGCAGTCAGCGAGTTAATGGTCAGTAATCCAAGGGAAGGAGGACAGTCAATAATAACATAATCAAAATTTGCCTTCACTTCTTCCAGAGCCCTCTTTAATCTTACTTCCCGTGAGATGGTCGGCACCAGTTCAATTTCTGCGCCTGCCAGCTGAATGGTTGCCGGGATAGCGTATAAATTCTCTACAGAAGTTGGCTTTATAACCTTTGATGCTTCCACATCATCAACGAGAACGTCATAGATGCAATGATCGACATCTGCTTTTTCTATGCCGATTCCGCTTGTTGCGTTACCCTGCGGATCAATGTCGACCAGCAGCACTTTCTTGCCTATGTATGCCAGGCATGCGCCAAGATTGACAGAAGTGGTCGTTTTGCCGACTCCGCCTTTCTGGTTCGCAACGGCTAAAATCTTGCCCACGGTGTCACCTGCTTTCATCTATCAGTATTACAATCTATTTATCTGCAAATTTATTAGAATCGTTAAATCACGTAGTCTATTTTATCATGAAAAGCAGGGCAGAATAATTTTTTTGTAAAAAATAAGAAGATTCTAATAGTCTTTTTATCGTTCCTTCAAAAAAAACGCGAAAAACAAAACAGGGAGCTCCCGCTTTATCTCTCGCGTTAAAAATTATTTCTTTTTAGGAATCTTAATTGTGATTTGATAAAATTCATCAAATTCTTCTTCTTCCGAATCAAGATTAATGCCGCTGTCTGAAACCATGGATAATGATTG
Source organism: Cytobacillus oceanisediminis (assembly GCF_022811925.1). Taxonomy (NCBI): domain Bacteria; kingdom Bacillati; phylum Bacillota; class Bacilli; order Caryophanales; family Bacillaceae; genus Cytobacillus; species Cytobacillus oceanisediminis. Next base: position 238,444 of record NZ_CP065511.1, read on the forward strand.
ACGGATCGTGTTGACCGCAATTCTCATATCCTTGCTGAACGCCTTTCGCTTCGGCTTCGGCTTTGGATTTTTCTGTTCGAGAATTTTGACAACCCTGTCCTCTGTCTGCTTCACATTCAGATTCTTCTCCACTATCTCCTGAAGCAGGGCGACCTGCTTCTCCGGGTCTTTCAGAGGGATGAGCGAACGGGCATGCCGCTCTGTGATTGATTTGTTTAATAACGCATCCTGGACAGGCTGCGGCAATTTCAGCAGCCGAAGCTTGTTTGCAACGGTTGACTGGCCTTTTCCAAGGCGCTGTGCCAATGCTTCCTGTGTCAGATTATGCAGTTCTAAAAGTTTTCCGTAGGCAACAGCTTCTTCAATCGGAGACAGTTCTTCCCTTTGAAGGTTTTCAATTAAAGCCACTGAAGCCGTTTCCGTATCACTTAGATTTTTTACGATAGCCGGAGCTTCTTCCCAGCCCAGTTTTTTCATGGCCCGGTATCTGCGTTCACCTGCTATGATTTCAAACTGGCCATCCTCAAATTCCCGTACGACAATCGGCTGGATGATACCATGTGTATGGATGGTCCGAGAAAGCTCTTCTATCTTCTCATCATCAAACACCGTTCTTGGCTGAAAACGGTTGGGGACGATTTGATCAATAGGTATCCTCTTAACTTCTTCTCTGTCGCTTAAGTCTTCAATATCCAATTGTTCTTCTGCTGGTTTTTCCGCTGTAACTTGTTCTCCCTTTTCGCCTAGGCCAAAAAAGCGTGAGAAAGAATGCTTCATCACCCTGCACCACCTTTACGAAACTCCCTATAACATATTCTCTATCATCATGACAAATCCTGCCGGACAGGAGCAATATTAATATCTGGAAAAATCGATTAGTTTACACCATTATGTCATACAATGGCAATTTGCGCACCCTATTCAATTGGTGTTTTATTGGGTGTCCCCGGCTTCCGCGGGTACTTTTTAGGAGTGCTCTTTTCTTTTTTAATGATTAATATATTGCGCTCACTCTCTTCCTCAGGCAAGGTGAACGTGTGGGAAGCCACGAGTTTTCCGCCAAGTACCGAGATGGCCTTTTTGCCGGCATCCAGTTCTTCTTTTGCACTGGCACCCTTCATTGCCACAAATGTGCCTCCTGTTTTTGCCAGAGGCAGACAAAGTTCACTCAAAACGGACATTCTGGCAACAGCCCTTGCTGTCACAACATCAAAAGACTCGCGGTATTCTTTGTTCTGGCCAAAGGTTTCCGCACGGTCATGGATAAAGCGGACATTCTCAAGCTCCAGCTTCTTCGCCAAATGCTCCAGAAACCCAATGCGTTTATTCAGCGAGTCAACGATCGTAATATGTAAACCCGGAAAAGCAATTTTAATCGGTATACTTGGAAAACCGGCACCAGCACCGACATCACAAACCTTTAACGGCTGGTTGAAATCAAAGTAAAAAGCAGCGCTTATCGAGTCATAAAAATGCTTGAGATAAACATCTTCCTTTTCCGTGATGGCTGTTAAATTCATTTTTTCATTCCATTCCACCAGTGTGGAATAGTATGTGTCATATTGATGCAATTGCTGTGGCGAAAGGGCAATCCCCTTCGCCGCCAGCATTTCTGTAAATTGTTCGGTATTCATTTATAAATCCTTTCGGTTCTCAGACATGATCGGATTTTCCCTTTACTCCGCTGAAACTCTTGCGATTCTGCCCTGTTCTAAATAAACAAGCAAAATAGAGATATCGGCAGGGTTTACACCGGAAATCCGTGAAGCCTGCGCGAGAGATAGCGGCCTTACTTCCTTCAGCTTTTGTCTTGCTTCAGAAGCCAGTCCGTTAATATCATCATAATCGATGTTTTCAGGGATCTTCTTGTTCTCCATCTTCTTCAGTCGCTCTACCTGCTGCAGTGACTTTTCAATATAGCCTTCATACTTGATCTGGATTTCCACCTGTTCGGTTACATCCGCATCAAGCGTGCTCTCAGCTGGAACTAGCTGCTGGATATGCTCATACGTCATTTCCGGACGCTTCAGCAAATCAGATGCGCGGATGCCATCTTTCAGCCCGCTTCCGCCCTGGCTTTTAATCAGCTCCTGCACATCAGAAGTCGGCTTGATGATGATGCCTTGCAGACGTGCTTTCTCTTCTTCAATTGCCTGCTTTTTCAGCTGGAATTTTTTATAGCGTTCTTCACTGATCAGCCCAACTTTGCGGCCAAGCTCTGTTAAGCGCAGGTCAGCATTATCATGGCGAAGCAGCAGACGGTATTCCGCTCTTGAAGTCAATAGACGGTAAGGCTCGTTAGTGCCTTTGGTCACAAGGTCATCAATCAGGACGCCAATATAAGCATCTGAACGGCTTAAAATGACTTCTTCCTTATCCAGCGATTTTAATCCGGCATTCATACCTGCCATTAGCCCCTGGCCGGCAGCTTCTTCATAGCCGGATGTCCCGTTAATCTGGCCGGCAGTATAGAGATTTTTAACCTTTTTGGTTTCAAGTGTCGGCCATAATTGTGTAGGTACGATGGAATCATATTCAATCGCATAGCCGGCACGCATCATCTGTACATTTTCAAGTCCGGGAATGGTTCTGAGAATCTTCTGCTGCACATCCTCAGGCAAGCTTGTTGAAAGCCCCTGCACATACACTTCCTGTGTATTGCGGCCTTCAGGCTCCAGGAAGATCTGATGGCGCGGCTTATCATTAAAGCGGACCACTTTATCTTCAATCGACGGGCAATAGCGCGGTCCTGTCCCTTTGATCATACCGGAATACATCGGCGAGCGATGAAGATTATTGTCGATTAATGTGTGCGTTTCTTCATTGGTATACGTCAGCCAGCAAGGAAGCTGGTCCGTAATGTATTTTGTCGTTTCATAGGAAAAAGCTCTCGGCACATCATCGCCAGGCTGGATTTCCGTTTTGCTGTAATCAATGCTGTGGCTGTTGACGCGCGGCGGTGTTCCTGTTTTAAAACGGACCAGATCAAAGCCAAGCTCCTGCAAATGCTCTGAGAGCTTAATGGATGGCTGCTGATTGTTAGGACCGCTGGAGTACTTCAGCTCACCAAGGATGATTTCCCCTCTTAAGAAGGTTCCTGTGGTAATGACTACCGCTTTTGAATGATAAACGGCACCTGTCTGTGTGACAACACCCCTGCATTCTCCATCTTCGACAATCAGCTGTTCAACCATTCCCTGAATAAGCGTCAGGTTTGGTTCATTTTCCAGCGTTTTTTTCATTTCATGCTGATACGTGAATTTATCGGCCTGCGCTCTTAACGCACGGACTGCAGGACCTTTTCCTGTATTAAGCATGCGCATCTGAATATGGGTTTTATCGATGTTCTTGCCCATTTCTCCGCCAAGGGCATCGATTTCCCTCACGACAATCCCTTTAGCAGGACCTCCGACTGAAGGGTTGCAGGGCATAAAGGCTACCATATCCAGGTTGATTGTAATCATTAATGTCTTTGCGCCGAGACGGGCCGAAGCAAGGCCTGCTTCCACACCCGCATGTCCGGCTCCGACTACTATGACATCATAACTTCCAGCTTCATATGTCATGATGCGGCCTCCTTTGCAGCAATCAGAAAAGCACATGCACAAGCTTTTGAAAAGCCCGGGGCCTGAGCCAGCCGATTGCAAAAGTTAAAAATCTATTTCCGCTGCGTCAGCTTACACAGCCTGCCTGAATCATCTATTTTCCTAAACAGAACTGCGAGAATAACTGGTCGATCAAGCTTTCATGGACGCTGTCGCCAATAATTTCACCAAGCAGCTCCCATGTTCTCGTCAAATCAATTTGCACAATGTCAATCGGCGTTCCCATCTCAACACCCTGCATCGCTTCGTCGATGGCATTTTGCGCCTGGTTCAATAGGGCAATATGGCGGGTATTGGATACATATGTCATATCCCCGGCTTCGATGGAGCCTGCAAAGAATAAAGAAGCAATGGCTTCCTCAAGATCGTCGACTCCCTGATCCTCCAATAAAGAGGTCGTAACCAGTTTATGATGCTTGGAAAGCTCACGGACGCGATTCATGTCGATTTTTTGGTCAAGGTCGGTTTTATTGACAATCACAATGACGTCCATGCCTTCGACCGCTTTGAAAATATTTTCATCCTCAGACGTCAATTCATCCGAGTAATTGAGCACGAGCAAAATCAAATCTGCTTCCTTTAATACCTGCCTTGATTTTTCAACACCAATCCGTTCCACAATATCTTCCGTTTCGCGAATGCCGGCTGTATCAACCAGGCGGAGAGGCACTCCTCTTACATTCACGTATTCTTCGATGACATCACGAGTTGTGCCCGGGATATCTGTCACAATCGCCTTATTCTCATGAACAAGGCTATTCAATAAGGAAGATTTCCCAACGTTTGGACGTCCGACGATGACTGTTGAAAGTCCTTCACGCAGTATTTTCCCCTGCTGTGAGGTCTGAAGAAGCTTTTCGATCTCCTTCTTCACATATGAAGCCTTCTCCATCAGCATATGATGGGTCATTTCCTCAACATCATCGTATTCCGGATAGTCGATATTGACTTCTACGTGAGCAAGGATCTCCAGAATTTCCTGCCGAAGCTTCTGAATAAGCTTTGACAGCCTTCCTTCCATCTGGCCAAGTGCCACGTTCATTGCCCGATCCGTCTTGGCACGGATTAAATCCATGACCGCTTCTGCCTGTGATAAATCAATCCGCCCATTCAAAAAGGCGCGCTTTGTAAATTCACCCGGCTCTGCCAGCCGTGCGCCATTATTCAGCAAAAGCTGCAACACGCGGTTTACAGAAACCAGTCCGCCATGGCAGTTGATTTCAATGACATCTTCTTTAGTAAAAGTTTTCGGTCCCTTCATGGCAGAAACCATTACTTCCTCAGCAATCTGTTCCGTTTTCGGGTCGATAATATGCCCATAATGAATGGTATGGGAAGCAACATCTTTTAGACGTTTGCCTCCCACCCCTCTGAACAGCCGGTCCGCAATTTCAAAAGCCTGGTCACCGCTCAGGCGGACAATGGCAATGGCTCCCTCCCCCATCGGAGTTGATATCGCGGCTATTGTATCAAATTCCACTTCATTCACCTCTCTTTTCTTACTTCATCGATCTATATAAAAAATGAATAATATTATCGATTCCCCAAATTAATAGAATATCACATGGCTTTTTTTTAGAAAAGCATATCAGCCCGCAGTGCCGGCTTGTCCCTCAGTCAGCATGATACTTATCAACAGCCCGCTTACACACAGCCAGCGAAAAAAATTATCCACACGTCTCATAATTAATATGCTCTATTTTAACTTATCCACATGTGAATAACAATAAAACCAATTGAGATTTAATAATTTGCGGGGAAATGACAAAGTGCGACAAAAAAATCCCAATCCGTTAATGGATTGGGATTTTTTATGAACTTCCTGCTATCTTGTTCTGACTGGTGCAATGACGATATGACGATGCGGGTCATTGCCATCAGAATACGTCTTGATTCGCTTATTATTTACGAGAGTGGTATGGATCACTTTGCGTTCATATGAAGGCATAGGTTCCAGCGCAATTTCTTTTCCCGTCTTTAAAGCTTTTTGAGCAAGCCTTTCAGCCAATTGAATCAGGGTATCCTGGCGTCTTTTCCGGTAATCCTCTGCATCGAGCACCACATTTAAGTACTGCTCGGCATAGCGGTTAATGACCAGCTGTGTCAAATACTGAAGGGAATTGAGCGTTTGTCCTCTTTTTCCGATTAAAAGAGCAATCTTTTCACCGGATAGGATAAATTGAACATTTTTTCCGTCCCTTAATGTTTCAATTTCAATGGACACGCCCATTTTCCCGCTGACGTCTTTGAGGAACTTTTCGGCTTCCTCAATCGGATCAGGTTTTTTCACAGCTTTCACCACGGCCGGCCGGGATCCGAAAATCCCGAAAATGCCTTTTTTACCTTCATCAACGATAGTAATCTCTAAGCGGTCTTCTGTTGTGTTTAATTGAGCTAAAGCTGACTCTACTGCTTCCTTGACGGTCTGTCCTGTAGCAGTTACTTGTTTCACTTTTTGGCTCCTCCTGCATTTCCGGCCGCTGCAGCTTTCAGGTCCGGACCTTTAATGAAATACGTTTGAACGATCATGAAGATATTCCCCACTACCCAGTATAAAGAAAGAGCTGCCGGGAAGTTAATGGCAAAAATAACGATCATAATCGGCATTAGGTAAAGCATCATTTTCATTTGTGCAGCCATTTGCCCCGTATGCTGAGTGCCGGCCATCATCATTTTCTGCTGAATGAACGTTGTCACACCTGCAATTAAAGGCAATAAGTAAATTGGATCCGGAGAACCAAGGTCAAACCAAAGGAAATTATGGTTTGCAATTTCGCGCGTACGTGTAATCGCATGGTAGAAACCGATCAGAATCGGCATTTGAACAATTAACGGAAAACATCCTGCAAGCGGGTTAACGCCGTGCTTTTGGAATAAAGCCATTGTTTCCTGCTGCAGCTTCTGCTGGGTTTTCTGGTCTTTAGAGCTGTATTTTTCACGAAGCTTCTGCATTTCTGGCTGAATCGCCTGCATCGCTTTTGAACTTCTTGTTTGCTTAATCATTAATGGCAGGATGACCAGACGGATAATGATCGTCACAATAATGATCGATAGTCCATAGCTGCCGCCAGCGAATTCTGCTGCCTTAATAATGAAAAGCGAAAGCGGGTAGACAATATACTCGTTCCAAAAGCCTTCGCTTTCAGACGTAATCGGCTGGTTGATTTCTGTACAACCCGATAAAAGGGCCATCACAAACACTAAACCGATTAATAGGAATATTCGTTTCTTCAACCGTTTTTTCCTCCTTAATTGCTCCTGATAATAGTATGGATATCATTTGCTTGTCCCCGGTCAGAGGGCACACGCTCATATGTATCTTATTTTAACATCTTTTAAAATGAAGTGCTTCAAAATAAAGATAGATAAAGATTATTGATTTTTAGTATTTCCAAGTCTCGGTTTATTCAAAACCCGCGAAACCTTCAATACATGGATCAGACTCTTTTTCACTTCATGAAAATCCATTTCTGCCACCGGTTTCCTCGCGATGACGATCAGATCATATTGCGGCTTAATTTCCTCCTCCAGTTCTAAGAATGCCTGGCGGATAAACCTTTTGATCTGGTTCCTCATAACGGCATTGCCGATTTTTTTACTGACAGAAAGGCCAATGCGGAAATGATTCTGCTCCTCTTTTCTCAAGATGTAAACGACAAATTGACGGTTGGCGAATGACTTTCCCTTTTTAAAGGCCTCTTGAAATTCTTTATTCTTTTTTACACGGAACTCTTTTTTCATGTCATCACCTTTTCAAAAAAGCGCAGAGCGCCTTGAACATTTATCTTTACATGGAAAAAAAGACCACTGACGTTTCAGTGGCCTAAGCAGATAATACTTTTCTTCCTTTGCGGCGGCGGCGAGCTAGAACGTTACGTCCGTTCGGAGAGCTCATGCGGCTGCGGAAACCATGAACCTTGCTTCTTTTACGCTTGTTTGGTTGATAAGTTCTTTTCATATATGACACCTCCCTGAGGAATTGCTGTTAAAGACAGTCTTTCTAATTATATAGATGTAACTAGAAAATTGTCAACTATGCATATAAGTCAATCTGCCTTCAATGGCAAAAAAATTGTAGTATGAACCTGGCTTCTCTCTTAGCTGCTCTTTTTCTTTTTTACAAATCTGAAAGAACCCACTCAGAAAGTTTACCTTCTTTTTGCATGAATGTCATCCTAAAATTTCATTTTTCCACGTTTTTCTCATTTGTTCATTGTAAAAGCTACTATTTGAGACTGCAAATTTTGACGGTCGCCAGTTGACCTGGCCACAAAAAAATGGCATTGCTCCATCTGATATTCCAAAGTCCACTTTAATTGGATCTTCTCTAAAAACAGGTCTGTGGATAAAATTTCGACAGCATTTTCATTATCCACATCACATATTGACAAGTTTTTCACACAACCAGAGGCTGTGGACAATTTTTATGAACAGGGATGGCGTGTTGTGGATAAAGGTTTAAAAAGCATTGCAAGCCATAGCATTATCTGTTATCATAATTGTGTTTTAACACTTAATAAATCATTGTGCATATCTTCATTATCCACAGATTGTGGATAACATGTGGACAGGTTATCCAAGGGGTTTGTAAAAGTTTGTCCACAGACAGTGGATACTGTCGAAATTCCACTTTACTTCCTTATTATATATTTTTCCACATAAACAGTTTCGTATATTTATAAACTCCAGGGTTATACAGCGTGTATAACCTATCGTTTTTGTGGCTCGAAACAAAGAAAAGCAAGGGTGTCCTCTGAAAGGCACCGGAGCTGGACAGTAATCTAAATTCCAAATATAGATGGAAAAGGAGGGATATCATTGGAAAACATTGCGGATCTTTGGAATAATGCTCTGGCCAATATCGAGAAGAAAATCAGCAAGCCCAGTTTTGATACATGGCTGAAATCGACAAAAGCGCATTCTCTGCAGGGAGACACTTTAGTCGTTAAGGCCCCGAATGAGTTTGCCCGTGACTGGCTTGAAGAGCGTTATTCCCAGCTGATCTCCGGAATTCTTTATGACATAACCGGTGAAGAATTAGGAGTAAAATTCATCATTCCGCAAAATCAAAGTGAAGAAGAAGTCGATCTTCCCCTTCCTCCAAAAAAGAAAAAGCCGGAGGAAGAACAGCCGGAATTGCCATTAACGATGCTGAACCCGAAGTATACATTCGACACGTTTGTCATCGGGTCCGGAAACCGCTTCGCCCATGCAGCTTCACTTGCTGTAGCCGAGGCTCCGGCTAAGGCATATAATCCTTTATTTATTTACGGGGGAGTTGGACTCGGAAAAACTCACCTTATGCATGCAATCGGCCATTATGTATTAGATCATAATCCATCAGCTAAAGTCGTATACTTATCTTCCGAGAAATTTACGAACGAATTCATTAACTCGATCCGAGATAACAAAGCGGGAGATTTCCGCGATAAATATCGAAATGTGGATGTTCTTCTTATCGATGATATTCAGTTTTTGGCTGGAAAAGAACAGACACAGGAAGAATTTTTCCATACTTTTAATACCTTGCATGAAGAAAGCAAGCAGATCATCATCTCAAGCGACCGGCCTCCAAAGGAAATACCGACACTGGAAGACCGTCTTCGCTCCAGATTTGAATGGGGGCTAATTACTGATATTACTCCTCCCGACCTTGAAACGCGTATTGCGATTCTGCGCAAAAAAGCGAAAGCAGAGGGACTTGATATTCCTAATGAGGTTATGCTGTATATTGCCAATCAGATTGACTCCAACATCCGTGAACTTGAGGGTGCTCTGATTCGTGTAGTAGCTTACTCCTCTTTAATAAATAAAGATATTAATGCAGACCTTGCAGCAGAAGCATTAAAGGATATTATTCCAAGCTCCAAACCGAAAGTCATTACCATCCATGAAATTCAAAGGGTGGTTGGGGAACACTTTAATGTAAAGCTTGAGGATTTCAAAGCGAAAAAACGAACAAAGTCTGTCGCATTCCCCCGGCAGATTGCCATGTATCTATCAAGGGAATTAACCGACTTTTCTCTTCCTAAAATAGGGGAGGAATTTGGCGGAAGGGACCATACGACCGTCATTCATGCCCATGAAAAAATTTCAAAGATGATTCAGTCAGATTCACAATTTGAAAAGCAGCTGAAAGAAATCAATGAAATGCTAAAGGTATAATGTGTATAACTTGACCAAACTTACACACAGTCTGTCCACATGTGGATAGGCTGTGTTTCCTTTCAAAAAATACAGTTATCCACATACTAACAGGCCCTACTAGTACTTCTACTATTTTTTATAAAAAAATATATATATTCAATACGCCATTAAAATATGCTTGGAGGATTTAAAAAATGAGATTTATAATCCAGCGCGACCGTTTGGTCCAAAGCGTCCAGGATGTTATGAAAGCTGTAACAAGCAGAACGACTATTCCCATCCTAACGGGGATTAAAATCGTCGCTTCTGAAGAAGGGGTCACATTAACGGGAAGCGACTCTGATATTTCAATCGAATCTTTTATTCCTAAAGAAGAAGCAGGAGAAGAAATTGTCGAGATCAAACAGGCTGGTGCCATTGTGCTCCAAGCGAAGTTCTTCAGTGAAATCGTTAAGAAGCTTCCGACTGACAGTGTAGAGATTAGCGTTGAAAACCATTTGCAGACAGTCATCCGCTCAGGTAAATCCGAATTCAATCTTAATGGTCTGGATGCTGAGGAATATCCTCACTTGCCTCAAATCGAGGAAGAAAATGTGTTTAAAATCCCTACAGACCTATTAAAAGCAATGGTTCGCCAAACGGTTTTCGCAGTGTCCACCTCAGAAACACGCCCTATCTTGACAGGTGTAAACTGGAAGGTCGAAAACGGGACATTAACCTGTATTGCAACAGATAGCCACAGGCTGGCATTAAGAAAAGCGCAAATCGAAACAAATGCCAGCGAAAGCTACAATGTGGTCATTCCAGGAAAAAGCTTAAGTGAATTAAGCAAAATTCTTGATGACAACAATGATTTAATCGATATCGTTATTACTGAAAACCAGGTTCTCTTTAAGGCCGAACATCTGCTGTTCTTCTCAAGACTGCTGGAAGGCAATTACCCGGATACATCCAGATTGATCCCTTCAGACAGCAAAACAGATGTTGTCGTCAATACAAAGGAATTCCTGCAGGCTATTGACCGTGCCTCATTATTGGCAAAAGAAGGCCGAAACAATGTGGTCAAGTTCTCAACAATTGATGGCGGAGTAATTGAAATTTCATCCAACACTCCTGAAATCGGAAAAGTTGTCGAGGAAGTGCAGAGCAAATCCGTAGAAGGCGAAGAATTGAAAATCTCCTTTAGCGCGAAATTCATGATGGATGCCCTAAAAGCACTTGAAGGCTCTGAAATTACAATCAGCTTCACCGGCGCCATGAGACCATTCATCATCAAACCTTTAAACGATGAATCAATTCTGCAATTGATCCTGCCAGTAAGGACGTATTAAGAAAAAAGCTGCCGGTTGTGCCGGCGGCTTACTTTTTTTGGTGAAACAGATCTCTAAAACTGTACCCCTGGCCGCAAGAATATTGGCCAATTGCAGGGGAATAATGAAAATAACCAGCTGCAGGCGAGTTTTCTTTGTGTATCTGCGATTTATTTAGTAAAATAGAATATTAGATACCATTCTGAAATTGTTTTGCCAAAGTGCAGATTTCACTGCAGCACTTGAAGTCGGACAATGGGAAAGAGTGAAAATATGACGGAAATTCAAATTGATACTGAATATATTACGCTGGGCCAATTTTTAAAAGCCGCTGATGTGATTCAAACAGGCGGAATGGCCAAATGGTTCCTGAGTGAATACGAAGTCTTCGTCAATGGGGAACAGGATCAAAGACGGGGAAGAAAGCTAAGAACCGGGGATATAATCGAAATCCCGGACGTGGGTGAATTTACGATCGTCCAGCCCGCTAAATAAATTAATTAAAAAGTTTATAATTTTGAACTTCGATAACTGTCTAGCTCCGGCGCCTACCCCCTCGAGGTCACAAGCCAATCCTCCCAAAAAGGCAAAGAACGCCTTTTCGAGAGGCTCGTCTTGTGCTTGTCGGGGGTGGGCAAGGCGCCTCCGCTTTTCTTATTATCTAAAAGGATGTAGCGTCTATGCATATAGAGCAGTTGCTATTAAAAAATTACCGGAATTACGAAGAGCTTGAAGTAAATTTCGAAAATAAAGTAAATGTGATATTGGGAGAGAATGCCCAGGGAAAGACAAATGTCATGGAATCGATCTACGTGCTGGCAATGGCAAAGTCCCATCGGACATCAAATGACAAAGATCTTATTCGCTGGGATCAGGAATATGCTAAAATAGAAGGAAGGGTCCAAAAAAGGCAAGGATCCCTGCCCATGCAATTAGTCATCAGCAAAAAAGGCAAAAAAGCCAAATGCAATCATATAGAGCAGCAGAAATTAAGCCAGTATGTGGGCAATATGAATGTTGTGATGTTCGCGCCTGAAGATCTCCATCTTGTGAAAGGGAGCCCTCAAGTAAGGCGTCGTTTTATTGATATGGAGATTGGGCAGGTTTCACCTGTCTATTTGCATGATATCAGCCAGTATCAGAAAATCCTCCAGCAGCGCAACCACTACCTGAAAATGCTCCAGATCAAAAAGCAGACCGACCATACCATGCTTGAGATTTTAACAGAGCAATTCATTGAGATGGCTGCAAAGATTGTTTCAAAGCGTTACGAGTTCCTCAGACTCCTCGAGAATTGGGCACAGCCGATTCATGAAGGGATTTCAAGAGGGCTTGAGACCTTAAAAATTGAGTACAAGCCTTCTGCCGAGGTATCAGAAGAACAAGATTTGTCGAAAATGGTTAAAGTATACCAGGATAAATTTGAAAAAGTGAAGAACAGGGAAATAGACCGTGGCGTTACCATGTTTGGGCCGCATCGCGATGACCTGATTTTTCATGTGAATGGGCGCGATGTGCAAACATTCGGTTCACAAGGGCAGCAAAGAACGACAGCTCTGTCGGTTAAGCTTGCCGAAATCGAACTGATCCATTCTGAAATTGGAGAATATCCCATTCTGCTGCTGGATGACGTCCTCTCGGAATTGGATGATTATCGCCAATCCCATTTATTGAATACCATTCAAGGGAAAGTACAGACGTTTGTCACTACTACGAGCGTTGATGGAATAGACCACCAGACACTTAAAGAAGCAGCAGCGTTCAGTGTTGAGGCAGGGAGAATCAAGAAGATTCAGTGAGGTGATCGCATGTACATCCATATAGGTGAAGATGTGTTGGTCCGGGCAAGGGATATTGTCGCCATTATTGATAAAGAAACAGCCCTTGCTTCCGAGTATGCGGAAGAGCGTAAGGAGAACCTGGAGGAGTCAGTTGTGAACCTCGCTAAAGGTTCCTATAAATCTGTGGTCGTCACAACAGAAAAGATCTATTTTTCTCCGCTATCCTCAGGTACGTTAAAGAAACGATCCCATAAATTAAGTGTTCACGAATTTTAAAGAAATGCAGGACTGCCGGAAGAACTTCCCTAATGGAACGAAAGGCAAGTCAGTGAAAACTACAGTTTGGCTCATCTCAGGAAGCCAGGCTTTTTTATAGATTAGTGAAATGGAAAGTGTAGGTGACCGATGTGGCAATGGAGCAAAAGGCAGTGCAGGAACAATCCTATGATGAGAATCAGATACAGGTACTGGAAGGTCTGGAAGCGGTTCGAAAGCGTCCGGGAATGTATATCGGTTCAACAAGTGCCAAAGGGCTTCACCATCTTGTTTGGGAAATAGTCGATAATAGTATTGATGAAGCACTGGCAGGCTACTGTTCTGAAATCAATGTGATTATCGAAAAAGATAATAGTATTACGGTGGTGGATAACGGACGCGGTATACCAGTCGGAATCCACGAAAAAATGGGACGCCCGGCAGTCGAAGTCATTATGACGGTTCTGCATGCAGGCGGTAAATTCGGAGGCGGAGGATACAAGGTTTCCGGAGGCTTGCATGGTGTTGGTGCTTCTGTAGTTAATGCTCTCTCAACTGTGCTGGAAGTATTTGTCCATCGTGATGGAAAGAAATATTATCAGAAGTTTGAGCGTGGAGTTCCAAGTGCAGATCTTGAGGTAATCGGTGAATCTGACCATACCGGAACAACCATCCACTTTAAGCCGGACAGTGAAATCTTCACTGAAACGCTTGAATATGATTATGAAACACTTGCAAACCGCATCCGTGAACTGGCATTCCTGAATAGGGGATTAAAGATCACGATTGAGGACAAGCGTGAAGAAAACAAGAAAAATGAATATATGTACGAGGGCGGAATTAAATCGTACGTTGAGCATTTGAACAGAACGAAGGAAGTTCTTCATGAAGAGCCTATCTATATTGATGGCGAACGGGAAGGCATCACTGTTGAAGTATCCATTCAGTATAATGATGGATTTACAAGCAATATCTATTCTTTTGCCAATAATATTCATACCTATGAAGGCGGTACGCATGAATCCGGCTTTAAGACAGCCTTAACAAGGGTTATCAACGACTATGCACGCAAGAATGGCGTCTTTAAAGAGAGTGACGCAAACCTTTCCGGTGAAGATGTCCGTGAAGGCATAACGGCTATTGTATCCGTTAAACATCCTGATCCTCAGTTTGAAGGGCAGACGAAAACGAAGCTTGGAAACTCAGAAGTGCGTGCAGCAACCGATACGATTTTCTCTGAAGCTCTTGAAAAATTCATGCTCGAAAATCCGGCGGTAGCCAGAAAAATTGTCGAAAAAGGGCTTATGGCAGCAAGAGCAAGACTGGCCGCCAAAAAAGCAAGGGAGCTTACAAGAAGGAAGAGTGCTCTTGAAGTATCCAGCCTGCCTGGTAAACTCGCTGACTGCTCTTCTAAAGATCCTTCTATAAGCGAAATTTATGTGGTTGAGGGTGACTCTGCGGGCGGATCTGCCAAGCAGGGGCGTGACCGTCATTTCCAGGCGATCCTTCCTCTTAGAGGGAAGATCCTGAACGTAGAAAAAGCCCGCCTGGACAAAATTCTGTCCAATAATGAGGTCCGTGCGATTATTACTGCAATCGGAACCGGTATAGGCGAAGATTTTGATATCTCCAGGGCCCGCTATCATAAAATTGTCATCATGACGGATGCGGATGTTGATGGTGCACATATCCGCACATTATTATTAACGTTCTTTTACCGTTATATGAGGCAGATTATTGAAGCTGGCTATATCTATATTGCCCAGCCGCCTCTTTACAAGATCCAGCAGGGCAAAAAGATTGAATATGCCTATAATGACCGCGAACTGGATAAGATTCTTGGCGAACTTCCGAGCCAGCCCAAGCCGGGAATTCAGCGCTACAAGGGACTTGGGGAAATGAACCCAGGCCAGCTTTGGGAAACGACAATGAATCCGGAATCAAGAACCCTTCTCCAGGTGAATCTTGAGGATGCCATCGAAGCTGACGAAACGTTTGAAATCTTAATGGGTGACAAGGTAGAGCCTCGCCGGAACTTTATCGAAGAAAATGCGGTTTATGTAAAGAATCTGGATATTTAATTGTAAAAGCAAGCCTACAGCACAGGCCAAGCGCCTTCGCTTTCTTTCAGGATAGAGGTTCTCTATCCTGCTTTTACATAATTGGTTTATTCTTTTTATTTAATGCCCCATGTGCGTCTAATTTATGAAAAAAAGCAGGATCTGTATGGAAAGACCATGCAGGTTTCAGCTATACGAAGTGACAAACGGATGACAGTTCATCCTGCGTCTCTTTAAAGGAGGTTCCTTTAAATGGCCGATACACCGAATTCTCAAGTAAAAGAAATAAATATTAGCCAGGAAATGCGTTCATCATTCCTGGACTACGCCATGAGTGTAATTGTTTCACGTGCCCTTCCGGACGTACGGGATGGTTTAAAGCCGGTTCACCGAAGAATCTTATATGCAATGCATGATTTAGGGATGCATTCTGATAAGCCATTTAAAAAATCGGCCCGTATCGTTGGGGAAGTAATCGGTAAATACCACCCGCACGGTGACTCCGCAGTATATGACACGATGGTGCGTATGGCTCAGGATTTCAACTATCGCTATATGCTCGTTGAAGGACACGGAAACTTCGGTTCTGTCGATGGTGACGCTGCAGCTGCGATGCGTTATACTGAGGCCCGCATGTCCAAAATCTCTATGGAGCTTTTGCGCGATATTAATAAAGACACGATTGATTACCAGGATAACTATGATGGTGCTGAGAAAGAACCAGTCGTAATGCCGGCGCGGTTCCCAAACCTTCTCGTAAACGGAACGTCTGGAATTGCCGTTGGTATGGCGACCAATATTCCGCCTCATCAGCTTGGTGAAGTAATTGATGGAGTACTTGCCATCAGCCAGGAGCCGGACCTCACTGTTCAGGAGCTCATGGAAATCATTCCAGGTCCAGACTTCCCGACTGCAGGTCTCATTCTTGGACGAAGCGGCATCCGCAAAGCTTACGAAACAGGCCGCGGTTCCATTACATTAAGGGCCCAAGTAGAAATCGAGCAGAAGTCCAATGGAAAAGAAGTTATCATTGTAAATGAAATTCCTTACCAGGTGAATAAAGCTAAGCTGATTGAAAAAATTGCCGAACTGGTTCGGGATAAACGAATTGATGGCATTACCGATTTGCGTGATGAATCAGATCGAAACGGTATGCGTATCGTAATCGAAGTCCGTAAAGATGCGAATGCCAATGTTCTGCTGAACAACCTTTATAAGCAGACGGCCCTTCAGACAAGCTTTGGCATAAACCTGCTTGCGCTTGTAGATGGCCAGCCAAAAGTTCTGAATCTCAAACAGTGTCTGCAGCATTATCTGGATCACCAAAAAGTCGTAATCCGCCGCAGAACAGAATTCGAATTGAAAAAGGCAGAAGCCCGTGCACACATTTTGGAAGGTTTGAGGATTGCCCTTGATCATCTGGATGAAGTAATCAACCTTATCCGCAGTTCTCAGACAACAGATATCGCACGTGAAGGCTTAATGACCAAGTTCAATCTTTCTGAAAAACAGGCCCAGGCGATCCTTGACATGCGTCTGCAGCGTTTGACTGGCTTAGAGCGCGAAAAGATTGAAGACGAATATTCAAGCCTTGTAGCATTAATTGCCGAATTAAAAGCTATTTTGGCTGATGAAGAAAAAGTATTGGAAATTATCCGGGAAGAATTAACCGAAGTAAAAGAGAGATTCAACGATAAACGCCGTACAGAAATAGTTGCCGGCGGCATCGAACAAATTGAAGACGAAGATCTAATCCCGCGTGAGAATATTGTTCTTACGTTAACTCATAAGGGATACATCAAGCGTCTTCCTGTCTCGACTTACCGTGCCCAAAAACGCGGAGGCCGGGGTATTCAGGGAATGGGAACCAATGAGGATGACTTTGTTGAACACCTCATTACCACTTCCACACACGATACTATCCTATTCTTCACGAACAAAGGAAAGGTGTATCGCGCTAAAGGTTATGAAATTCCTGAATTCAGCCGTACTGCGAAAGGAATTCCAATCATTAACCTTCTTGGAGTGGACAAAGATGAATGGGTAAATGCGATTATTCCTGTTGAAGAATTTGCCGATGATTGGTTCCTGTTCTTCACCACTAAACAAGGGATTTCCAAGCGTTCACCATTATCATCCTTTGCCAATATCCGCAATAATGGCTTAATTGCCCTGAATCTGCGCGAAGATGATGAATTAATTTCGGTGCGTCTGACAGATGGCAGCAAGGAGATCATTATTGGAACCAGCCATGGCATGCTGATCCGATTCCCTGAAGAAGATGTTCGTTCTATGGGAAGAACAGCTACTGGTGTTAAAGGAATCAACTTAAGCGAAGGTGATGAAGTCGTTGGCATGGAAGTCCTTGAGGATGACAGCCAGATTCTGATCGTAACCAAAAACGGTTATGGAAAACGCACTCCTGCCGAAGAATACCGTGTTCAGGGCAGAGGCGGTAAAGGAATCAAGACCTGCAACATCACAGATAAGAACGGAAGCCTCGTTTCCATGAAAGCTGTCACAGGAGAAGAAGACGTTATGCTTATTACAACAGGCGGCGTACTAATCCGTATGGCAGTGAACGATATTTCCACTATGGGAAGAAACACGCAAGGTGTCAGACTCATCCGCATAAATGAAGATGCTGACGAAGCGGTATCCACTGTTGCAAAAGTTGAAAAAGAAGAGGAAAAAGATGAAGAAGAATTAACAAAGCCTCTTGAAGATGCTGATTCACTTCCTGAAGAAGAAGTAAATGGAGATAATAGCGAAGAATAATTTTTAAGGAACACAGATTTGTGTTCCTTTTTTTTGTCCAAATAATGTAAAATAGTATAAAAGACTCATTACATTTGGAGTGTGGATATGGTGCGTGTACCTATACAGGAATTAAGAGAAGGCTGTATTTTATCAGAAGATGTTTTCAGCTTGACGAATCGCCCTATTATCAGACAAAAAACAGTGCTGACGAAGGAACTGCTGGATATTATGAAAATATTCCTGATTGATGAAGCAGAAGTTGAAACCACCATGGTTAACGGAAAGCCTTTTGCTTCTGCCGGAAGCTTGGAAGAAGCTGAAGAAGTAATAGAATCAAATGAATCAAGTTTTTTAAATACATTCTTAACAGGCGTTCAAAATTTCAAAAGAGAATTTATGTCCTGGCAATCAGGCCTTCCGGTGGATATTGCAAAAATAAGAAACATTATGATTCCACTGATTGAGAAAATGGATAAAAACCCCTCCGGAATTTTCTCTCTGCATCATCTTTCTACGAATGAAGATTATTTATACCAGCATTCTGTAGCTGTGGGAATGATCAGTGCTTTTATAGGTAAAAAACTGAGTTTGAATAAGGGGGAAATTGTGCAGCTTGCCCTGGGAGGCTGCCTGGCAGATGCGGGGATGGCGAAAATAAACTCATCCATCCTGCATAAAAGCAGTTCATTAAACTCCGAAGAATTTGAAGAAATTAAAAGGCATTCAACCCTTAGCTTTAAAATGGTTCAAAATATATCTCTATTAAGAGAAAGCACTAAGATCGGTATTATCCAGCACCATGAGCGGCTGGACGGCAGCGGCTATCCGTTTGGAGAACAAGGCAGCAAAATCAATCAGGCTGGTAGAATCATCGCGGCAGCGGATGCATTTCATGCCATGACCTCCCAAAGGCTCTACAGACGGAAGCAATCTCCATTTAAAGTGCTTGAAATGCTGATTCAGGATAGCTTCGGCAAATATGATATCCCATCCATTCAAGCGCTGGGTTCCGGCATCATGAACTTTTCCATTGGCAGCATGGTGAAGCTCTCAGATGGCCAGACTGCAGAAATACTTTTTATAGAAGATAAATCACCTACGAGACCGCTTGTGAAACTAGAGGAAACCGGCGACATAATTCATTTAGAGAAAAACCGCCAGTTATTTATTGATGAAGTATTAAAATGACTGCATACCGCGGTCTTTTTTTAATTAGCTCTGCTAAGGCTGGATGCTGAATACAACAGACAAATTTAACAGACCTTATTTTTTAAAAAAAGATATAGAATCTATTAAAAAGTGCTTGCAATTAATAGATAAGAGCTGGTATACTTATTCAAGTCAGCAAGAGATGAACATCATCATTTGATGAGATAAAAAAACTTGTTGACATTGATTATCAGAAATGATATATTAATTAAGTCGCCTCAAGCGACCGATTGATCTTTGAAAACTGAACGAACAAAAACGTCAACGTTAATCTTTAGTCTTTTTTGAAAAGACAACTTATGAGCTTAATCAACTCTTATATGGAGAGTTTGATCCTGGCTCAGGACGAACGCTGGCGGCGTGCCTAATACATGCAAGTCGAGCGGACTGATGGGAGCTTGCTCCCTGAAGTCAGCGGCGGACGGGTGAGTAACACGTGGGCAACCTGCCTGTAAGACTGGGATAACTCCGGGAAACCGGGGCTAATACCGGATAATTCTTTCCCTCACATGAGGGAAAGCTGAAAGATGGTTCCGGCTATCACTTACAGATGGGCCCGCGGCGCATTAGCTAGTTGGTGAGGTAACGGCTCACCAAGGCGACGATGCGTAGCCGACCTGAGAGGGTGATCGGCCACACTGGGACTGAGACACGGCCCAGACTCCTACGGGAGGCGAGTAGGGAATCTTCCGCAATGGACGAAAGTCTGACGGAGCAACGCGCGTGAGTGATGAAGGTTTTCGGATCGTAAAACTCTGTTGTTAGGGAAGAACAAGTACCGGGTAACTGCCGGTACCTTGACGGTACCTAACCAGAAAGCCACGGCTAACTACGTGCCAGCACGCGGTAATACGTAGGTGGCAAGCGTTGTCCGGAATTATTGGGCGTAAAGCGCGCGCAGGCGGTTCCTTAAGTCTGATGTGAAAGCCCCGGCTCAACCGGGAGGGTCATTGGAAACTGGGGAACTTGAGTGCAGAAGAGAAGAGTGGAATTCCACGTGTAGCGGTGAAATGCGTAGAGATGTGGAGGAACACCAGTGGCGAAGGCGACTCTTTGGTCTGTAACTGACGCTGAGGCGCGAAAGCGTGGGAGCAAACAGGATTAGATACCCTGGTAGTCCACGCCGTAAACGATGAGTGCTAAGTGTTAGAGGTTTCCGCCCTTTAGTCTGCGACAAACGCATTAAGCACTCCGCCTGGGAGTACGTAGCAAGGCTGAAACTCAAAGGAATTGACGGGGCCCGCACAAGCGGTGGAGCATGTGGTTTAATTCGAAGCAACGCGAAGAACCTTACCAGGTCTTGACATCTCCTGACAACCCTAGAGATAGGGCGTTCCTTCGGGGACAGGATGACAGGTGGTGCATGGTTGTCGTCAGCTCGTGTCGTGAGATGTTGGGTTAAGTCCCAACGAGCGCAACCCTTGATCTTAGTTGCCAGCATTCAGTTGGGCACTCTAAGGTGACTGCCGGTGACAAACCGGAGGAAGGTGGGGATGACGTCAAATCATCATGCCCCTTATGACCTGGGCTACACACGTGCTACAATGGATGGTACAAAGGCGAGACCGCGAGGTTAAGCGAATCCCATAAAACCATTCTCAGTTCGGATTGCAGGTCGCAACTCGCCTGCATGAAGCCGGAATCGCTAGTAATCGCGGATCAGCATCTGCGGTGAATACGTTCCCGGCCTTGTACACACCGCCCGTCACACCACGAGTTTGTAACACCCGAAGTCGGTGGGGTAACCTTTTGGAGCCAGCCGCCTAAGGTGGGACAGATGATTGGGGTGAAGTCGTAACAAGGTAGCCGTATCGGAAGGTGCGGCTGGATCACCTCCTTTCTAAGGATATTTACATGAAACGTGACGCGTTTTGTTCGTTCAGTTTTGAGAGTTCAATCTCTCATATTTTAATACTTTACCTATTATGTGGGCCTATAGCTCAGCTGGTTAGAGCGCACGCCTGATAAGCGTGAGGTCGATGGTTCGAGTCCATTTAGGCCCACCATCTCATATAATGGGGCCTTAGCTCAGCTGGGAGAGCGCCTGCTTTGCACGCAGGAGGTCAGCGGTTCGATCCCGCTAGGCTCCACCAACCATAACGATTCCATTCGTTATTTTTTGTTCCTTGAAAACTAGATAATGTTAATGAAGAAGCAATAACCGAGTAATCGCCATCTTAGTTTTTTTCTCTTATTTAAAAATAAGTAAGAGCACAAACCATGAGGGCAATGAGAAGCAAGAAGATCAAGGAAGCGACCGAACGAGCACCGGAGCATACGAGTACGTGAGGAGCACAATGACGGAGCTGACGCAGAGATTCGCCGTTTATCATTGGCCGAAGTAGGTTAAGTTAGAAAGGGCGCACGGTGAATGCCTTGGCACTAGGAGCCGATGAAGGACGGTACTAACACCGATATGCTTCGGGAGCTGTAAGTAAGCTTTGATCCGGAGATTTCCGAATGGAAACCCCTATCCGTAATGGGATAGGATCTTTACCTGAATACATAGGGTATTGAAGGCAGACCCGGGAACTGAAACATCTAAGTACCCGGAGGAAGAGAAAGCAAACGCGATTCCCTGAGTAGCAGCGAAACGGATTAGCCCAAACCAGGAGGCTTGCCTCCTGGGGTTGTAGGACACTCTACACGGAGTTACAAAGGAACGAGGTAAATGAACAGGTCTGGAAAGGCCGGCCAGAGAAGGTAAAAGCCCTGTAGTTGAAACTTCGTTCCTCCAGAGTGGATCCTGAGTACGGCGGGACACGAGAAATCCCGTCGGAAGCAGGAGGACCATCTCCCAAGGCTAAATACTCCCTAGTGACCGATAGTGAACCAGTACCGTGAGGGAAAAACCCGGAAGGGGAGTGAAAGAGATCCTGAAACCGTGTGCCTACAAGTAGTTAGAGCCCGTTAATGGGTGATAGCGTGCCTTTGTAGAATGAACCGGCGAGTTACGATTACATGCGAGGTTAAGTTGAAGAGACGGAGCGCGAAAGCGAGTCTGAATAGGGCGAATGAGTATGTGGTCGTAGACCCGAAACCAGGTGATCTACCCATGTCCAGGGTGAAGTCCAGGTAACACTGGATGGAGGCCCGAACCCACGCACGTTGAAAAGTGCGGGGATGAGGTGTGGTAGCGGAGAAATTCCAATCGAACTTGGAGATAGCTGGTTCTCTCCGAAATAGCTTTAGGGCTAGCCTCATGTAGTAAGAGTCTTGGAGGTAGAGCACTGTTTGGACTAGGGGCCCCCATCGGGTTACCGAATTCAGACAAACTCCGAATGCCAAAGACTTATCCATGGGAGTCAGACTGCGAGTGATAAGATCCGTAGTCAAGAGGAAACAGCCCAGACCACCAGCTAAGGTCCCAAAGTATACGTTAAGTGGAAAAGGATGTGGAGTTGCTTAGACAACCAGGATGTTGGCTTAGAAGCAGCCACCATTTAAAGAGTGCGTAATAGCTCACTGGTCGAGTGACTCCGCGCCGAAAATGTACCGGGGCTAAACGTATCACCGAAGCTGTGGATTGACATCTTACGATGTCAGTGGTAGGAGAGCGTTCTAAGGGCGTTGAAGCCAGACCGCAAGGACTGGTGGAGCGCTTAGAAGTGAGAATGCCGGTATGAGTAGCGAAAGATGGGTGAGAATCCCATCCACCGAATGCCTAAGGTTTCCTGAGGAAGGCTCGTCCGCTCAGGGTTAGTCGGGACCTAAGCCGAGGCTGAAAAGCGTAGGCGATGGACAACAGGTTGATATTCCTGTACCACCTCTTTACCGTTTGAGCAATGGGGGGACGCAGGAGGATAGGGTAAGCGCGCTGCTGGATTAGCGCGTCCAAGCAGTTAGGCCGGTAACGAGGCAAATCCGTTACCACACAGGCTGAGCTGTGACGGCGAGGAAATTTAGTACCGAAGTTCCTGATTCCACACTGCCAAGAAAAGCCTCTAGCGAGGGAAAAGGTGCCCGTACCGCAAACCGACACAGGTAGGCGAGGAGAGAATCCTAAGGTGAGCGAGAGAACTCTCGTTAAGGAACTCGGCAAAATGACCCCGTAACTTCGGGAGAAGGGGTGCTCATTAGGTGCATAGCCCTGATGAGCAGTGAATAGGCCCAGGCGACTGTTTAGCAAAAACACAGGTCTCTGCGAAGCCGCAAGGCGAAGTATAGGGGCTGACGCCTGCCCGGTGCTGGAAGGTTAAGAGGAGAGGTTAGCGCAAGCGAAGCTTTGAATCGAAGCCCCAGTAAACGGCGGCCGTAACTATAACGGTCCTAAGGTAGCGAAATTCCTTGTCGGGTAAGTTCCGACCCGCACGAAAGGCGTAACGATCTGGGCACTGTCTCAACGAGAGACTCGGTGAAATTATAGTACCTGTGAAGATGCAGGTTACCCGCGACAGGACGGAAAGACCCCGTGGAGCTTTACTGTAGCCTGATATTGAATTTTGGTACAGCTTGTACAGGATAGGTAGGAGCCTGAGAAGCCGGAGCGCCAGCTTCGGTGGAGGCGTCGGTGGGATACTACCCTGGCTGTATTGAAATTCTAACCCGCGCCCCTTATCGGGGCGGGAGACAGTGTCAGGTGGGCAGTTTGACTGGGGCGGTCGCCTCCTAAAAAGTAACGGAGGCGCCCAAAGGTTCCCTCAGAATGGTTGGAAATCATTCGCAGAGTGTAAAGGCACAAGGGAGCTTGACTGCGAGACCTACAAGTCGAGCAGGGACGAAAGTCGGGCTTAGTGATCCGGTGGTTCCGCATGGAAGGGCCATCGCTCAACGGATAAAAGCTACCCGGGGATAACAGGCTTATCTCCCCAAGAGTCCACATCGACGGGAGGTTTGGCACCTCGATGTCGGCTCATCGCATCCTGGGGCTGTAGTCGGTCCCAAGGGTTGGGCTGTTCGCCCATTAAAGCGGTACGCGAGCTGGGTTCAGAACGTCGTGAGACAGTTCGGTCCCTATCCGTCGTGGGCGCAGGAAATTTGAGAGGAGCTGTCCTTAGTACGAGAGGACCGGGATGGACGCACCGCTGGTGTACCAGTTGTCTTGCCAAAGGCATCGCTGGGTAGCTATGTGCGGAAGGGATAAGTGCTGAAAGCATCTAAGCATGAAGCCCCCCTCGAGATGAGATTTCCCATAGCGTCAAGCTAGTAAGATCCCTGAAAGATGATCAGGTTGATAGGTCAGAGGTGGAAGCGTGGCGACATGTGGAGCTGACTGATACTAATCGATCGAGGACTTAACCAAGTTATATGGTTATTACTCGGCAAACACTTCTTCATGCATTATCTAGTTTTGAGGGAACGAAGTTTCTTCAAACCAAATAGTCCGGTGGCGATAGCGAGAAGGTCACACCCGTTCCCATACCGAACACGGAAGTTAAGCTTCTCAGCGCCGATGGTAGTTGGGGGCTGTCCCCCTGTGAGAGTAGGACGCTGCCGGGCATATGAAAGAGCACCTGATGGGTGCTCTTTTTTGTGTGTTTGGTTGATTTACTGAATCCTAATATATTTTTCGGGCTTTCCTTTTTAAGGGAATATATCTATATGCGCCATTTTTTCATTTTATGCGCCACTTCTTATTCCGCCTCTGTATTAATTTCCATATATGTTCTTTACAAAGAAGAATTGTGCTAAATGTTCGATAAACTTTAATACATGCTAGATAAGCCCCACGGAATGC
Organism: Cytobacillus oceanisediminis; assembly: GCF_022811925.1. Lineage (NCBI taxonomy): Bacteria > Bacillati > Bacillota > Bacilli > Caryophanales > Bacillaceae > Cytobacillus > Cytobacillus oceanisediminis. The sequence goes on from NZ_CP065511.1 coordinate 263,248, forward strand.
CTCAAATAAAACCTTCCACTCCGCTCCCTCCTGAATGCCAGCAAAGACTCCAGGTAAACACGAACAAGAGATCATTGGTCCCTATCCAGCTTAATATTTCTTATCAGCCAAATACTGATAAATCAAATATGGTCCCTTTGCAGAAGTAATTTGAAGAAATGTTTGAATAAAAGGATAGTCTTTATTCGGCATCATTTTGATGAGTTCGCTCCACCATTCTGTTTCATAGCGGGCAATCATGCTTAAGTTATACAGCAGCAGGAAATGAATAAGAAGTTCAGGAAAATCAATCAGGCCGTCTTTAGCCAGCGGGAAGAAAAACTTTCCAGTATCAGGGCTATATCTTAACGGCTTGAAATTATATGTATTCAGGTTTTTTGTAAAAAATTTAAGTTGTGAATCCGCTGATTCCTGAAAACTTATATTAAAGTCTGATTTTGACTGCAGATATTCAACAAAGCGGGACTCGGTCATATGAAAGCGATCAAGGATTATATTTGGCAAAATGAATACATCCTTTTCCAGCTCTGCTTCGAGAAAAGTAGTTCGGCCCTCTGTCTGGCTGTACAAATAATTAAGCTCTGGAATCTGCCCAAATAACTCCCCCATTGTTGTTTTTTCGCCTTCCAAATGTTTCATGTGGAACAATTTTTCTCCCATATAAGGGAAAAGCCCGCTTTTTTGAAATTTCACTTCGTCCTGAAAAAAATTGTATTGCTGCTTTTTTCTTTTTCTGGTGGAAACACCATGTGCCAAAACAGAAGTGGTCTCCGGATAATTAGGATCCACTGTCAGTATGCAGGCCTTCACAAGGTGAACAAGTCCATAAAAAAAGAGAATCGGCTTGATAACCAATGGCGCCTTCTCTGCCTGCTCGTAGTATACTTGTCCGTGTTCTAGATAGTATATAAAAGGGTAACTGTTTTCATAGCTCTTTTGTTCAGCATGATCCAGGTTTTGATTTTGGTAGCATTTCTTTAAAAATTCCTGCGACGTGTTCGCAGAAAAGAAGTATAAAAAGGAGTTTTTAAGGTCAAATGAATGTATCACAGCGAAACCTCCGAATCTTTTGAAAAATCCAACATATTAATCCGTCCTTGACAGTATTTTGTCCAATTGATAACCTACTAATAATATTTTCGAGTCCAGGAGGTCAAAAAAGATGTGGGAAACTAAGTTTGCAAAAGAAGGTTTAACTTTTGATGATGTTTTACTGGTTCCATCTAAATCAGAGGTGCTTCCTCGAGATGTCAGCCTCAAAGTAAATTTGACTGAAAAGATTGCACTCAACATTCCAGTAATCAGTGCCGGAATGGATACGGTAACTGAAGCTGAAATGGCGATCGCTATGGCGCGCCAGGGCGGTTTGGGAATTATCCATAAAAACATGTCCATTGAACAGCAGGCTGATCAGGTGGATAAAGTAAAGCGTTCAGAAAGCGGCGTTATTACTGACCCATTCTTCTTAACTCCAGAACAGCAGGTATTTGACGCAGAGCATTTAATGGGCAAGTACCGGATTTCCGGTGTGCCAATCGTCAATAATACTGAGGAACAGAAGCTTGTTGGCATTTTGACTAACCGTGACCTCCGATTCATTCAGGACTATTCGATAAAAATTTCCGATGTGATGACAAAAGAAAATCTTGTAACAGCTCCAGTTGGAACTACATTGGATGAAGCTGAAAAAATTCTGCAGCAGCATAAAATTGAAAAATTGCCGCTAGTGGATGATGAAGGTGTTTTAAAAGGTTTAATTACCATTAAAGATATTGAAAAAGTAATTGAGTTTCCTAACTCGGCAAAAGATGAGCGCGGACGCCTGCTGGCAGGTGCAGCGGTCGGCGTAACCGGCGACACGATGAAGCGTGTTGAAATGCTTGTTAAATCACATGTGGACGTCATCGTTGTGGATACAGCACACGGGCATTCAAAAGGCGTGCTTGATACCGTACGCGAAATCAGGAACACTTATCCGGATCTCGCCATTATTGCCGGAAACGTTGCAACAGCCGAAGCGACAAAGGATTTGATTGAAGCGGGTGCTGATATCGTAAAAGTGGGAATCGGACCTGGCTCCATTTGTACAACACGCGTTGTCGCAGGCGTAGGTGTACCGCAGATCACAGCTGTATATGATTGTGCAACTGAAGCACGCAAGCATGGCAAATCAATCATTGCTGATGGTGGAATTAAATATTCAGGCGATATCGTGAAAGCATTGGCAGCAGGCGGACATGCCGTTATGCTTGGAAGCCTTCTAGCCGGTGTTTCTGAAAGCCCTGGCGAAACGGAAATTTTCCAGGGGCGCCGCTTCAAGGTATACAGAGGAATGGGTTCTGTTGCAGCCATGGAAAAAGGTTCTAAAGACCGTTACTTCCAGGAAGATAATAAAAAGTTTGTTCCAGAGGGAATCGAAGGGCGCATTGCTTATAAAGGGCCTTTAGCTGATACCATTTATCAGCTTGTCGGCGGTATCCGTTCAGGAATGGGCTATTGCGGAACAAAAGACCTTCACGAGCTTCGTGAAAATGCTCAATTCATCAAAATGACTGGCGCGGGACTAAGAGAAAGCCATCCGCATGATGTGCAGATCACAAAAGAGGCGCCAAACTACTCACTATAACGAATACAAAGCAGGAGAGGGAAACCTTTTCTGCTTTTTTTTCGTCTCTGATAAGGATGATGGCTGTTTTTAGCATCCTGCAGTGGAAATCATCAGCCAGTTTAACAGAGTCATCATTTATCCTAAAATACCCGGGAATCAAACCTAGGAAAATACTAATGCATACCAGTGGGCCAAACATGCCACCAGAGAGGCAGGAATAGGTAATTACTCTATCTATTCTTTGCATCGGAGTTATGATAAAATAACAAAAGTGTATTAAAACGTTGGAGGGCAGTAAAATTGAAGAAAACATTGTACCGTAAGTCTATCGCTGGATTCCTTGCCTTGGTCATGATATTAGGTCTTTTACCTGGTATAAATAAAGCTCATGCAGAAGATATCTTAAATATCAATGCAGATGCTGCTATTTTAGTAGATGCAGAGACCGGAAAAATTTTATATCAAAAAAATGCGGATAAAGTACTGGGCATTGCCAGTATGACTAAAATGATGACAGAATACCTGCTTCTTGAAGCAGTTGAAGAAGGTAAAGTGAAGTGGGAACAGGAATATGCAGTAAGTGAATATGTTTGGAAAGTTTCACAGGATCGCAATCTATCAAATGTCCCATTAAGAAGAGACGGCAAATACAATATCCGTGAATTGTATGAAGCAATGGCTATCTACTCTGCAAATGGTGCAACGATCGCGATTGCAGAAACAATTGCCGGTTCAGAAACTAACTTTGTTAAAATGATGAACGAGAAAGCTGCAGAGCTTGGATTAAAAGAATATAAGTTTGTGAATTCCAGCGGTTTAAACAACCGTGACTTAAAGGGATCTCCTCCTGCAGGCGGCCCTGAAGATGAAAACGTGATGTCAGCAAGAGATACAGCCATGCTGGCCAAAGAATTGATTAACCGATTCCCTGAAGTATTGGAAACAGCAAGTACCCCTAGAAAGACGTTCAGAGAGGGTACAGATGATGAAATTAAAATGGAAAACTGGAACTGGATGCTTCCGGAGCTAGTATATGGCTATGAAGGTGCTGATGGCCTTAAAACGGGTACTACTGACTTTGCCGGGTACTGCTTCACAGGTACTGCCATGAGAGACGGCAACCGCTACATCAGTGTTGTCATGAACGCGAAAGGTGCGAATGGCCAGGCTACTTATAAATCCAGATTCGATGAAACTAAGAAAATGTTCGACTTTGGTTTCAGCAACTTCACAAAAGAAGAAATCGTTCCTGCCAATTATCAGGTGAAAGGCCAGAAAACAGTGCCTGTTATAAAAGGGAAAGAAGACAAAGTCAAAATTTCTTCTAAAGAGGCAATCGAAATGGTAGTGAGAAATGGGGAAAAGGAAAACTTTAAGCCCGTTCTTGTTCTGGATAAAAAGAAATTAAATGAAAATGGCGAATTGACCGCTCCTATTAAAAAAGGAGAAAAAATCGGCTACTTAACGATTGAGTCCAAAGAAGACGGCAAGCTTGAGTTCTTGTCCGATAAAGGAAAAGGCAATATCCAAGTGGATGTTGTAGCCGCTGAAAGTGTTGAAAAAGCCAACTGGTTCGTGCTGACTATGCGCAGCATCGGCGGTTTCTTCGGAGATGTTTGGGGAAGTGTTTCCTCCACTGTAAAAGGTTGGTTTTAAGAAAAAGGGCTTTCCTGTCTTGACAGGAGCCCTTTTTCATTGCATATTTTCAATAGGGAAAATTCCGAGTAAAATAATTTATTTTCCTTTTTTTGAAAAATTATTTTTATCATAATATTTAACCCATCCAAAGCAGATGGTATTTACGAAGGGGGATAAACATGAAGACAGGTACAGATCGTGTTAAACGGGGAATGGCAGAAATGCAAAAAGGCGGCGTTATTATGGACGTTGTTAACGCCGAGCAGGCAAAAATCGCAGAAGAAGCTGGTGCAGTAGCAGTTATGGCACTTGAGCGCGTTCCTTCTGATATCCGTGCAGCTGGCGGTGTGGCACGCATGGCAGATCCGCGTATTGTGGAAGAAGTAATGGGTGCAGTTTCAATCCCGGTAATGGCAAAAGCTCGTATCGGCCATATTGTAGAAGCTCGTTTGCTTGAAGCGATGGGTGCCGATTACATAGATGAGAGTGAAGTTTTAACTCCTGCTGATGAAGAATACCATCTAAATAAAAGAGACTACACAGTGCCGTTCGTCTGCGGATGCCGTGATTTAGGCGAAGCAGCACGCCGTATTGGCGAAGGTGCTTCCATGCTTCGAACAAAGGGTGAGCCTGGAACAGGTAACATCGTTGAAGCTGTCCGCCATATCCGCAAGGTGAATGCACAGGTGCGCAAGGTTGTCGGCATGAACGAAGATGAATTAATGACGGAAGCTAAGCTTCTGGGAGCGCCATATGAGCTTCTTTTGGAGATCAAGAGCCTTGGACGCCTTCCAGTGGTAAACTTCGCAGCAGGCGGCGTTGCAACACCTGCAGATGCAGCTCTAATGATGGAGCTAGGTGCTGACGGAGTGTTTGTAGGATCAGGTATCTTCAAATCTGAAAACCCTGCGAAATTTGCACGTGCCATTGTGGAAGCAACTACACATTACCAGGACTACAAATTAATTGCTGAACTTTCAAAAGAACTTGGCACACCGATGAAGGGAATTGAAATTTCTTCATTGGCTCCTGAAGCTCGTATGCAGGAGCGCGGCTGGTAAGGAGAATTGAATATGATAAAGGTTGGAGTATTAGGGCTGCAGGGCGCGGTCAGAGAGCATGTTCTTTCTGTAGAAGCATGCGGCGCAGTAGCTGTAGTCATCAAACGCAAAGAGCAGCTCGATGAGGTGGACGGGCTTATCTTGCCGGGCGGCGAAAGCACGACCATGAGACGCTTGATTGATAAATATGATTTTATGGACAGCCTTAAGGAGTTTGCGCAATCAGGAAAGCCGATGTTCGGGACATGTGCAGGATTAATTCTCCTTGCAAGTAATATCATTGGCTATGATGAGCCGCATATCGGTGTGATGGATGTCCATGTGGAAAGAAATTCATTCGGACGCCAGCGCGAAAGCTTCGAGGCGGATCTTGATATTGCCGGAGTGGCAGAAGATTTTGCGGCTGTATTCATTCGGGCACCGCATATTGTGGAGGCTGGCGAGAATGTTGAAATCCTGGCCAAGCACAACGGCCGGATTGTGGCTGCGCGCGAAGGCAGATTCCTCGGATGCTCATTCCATCCGGAACTAACGGATGACCATCGCCTGACAGGCTATTTCGTTGAAATGGTCAAAGATTCCAAGCAATTAACAATTTGAATATTTTGGTTGCAAAAGGAACATAATTGTAGTACATTATGAATTACAAAATTCTTATAGCTAAAAAGCAATGAGAGGAACTAGTAACAGGAACTTTGTTCTAAAAGAGAGCCGGTGGATGGTGGGAACCGGTGAATAAACCCTGTGAATCCATCCTCGAGCAAAGCATGGAACACCCGGTACTGTCCGGGAAAAGTAAATGCTTTCGGTTAAAACCGTTATGGATTTAAGGTGGAAAGCTCAGGCTTTCAACTAGGGTGGCAACGCGGGTAACTCTCGTCCCTTTTTTGGGGACGGGAGTTTTTTGTGTTTCAAACTATTTTTTAGGAGGTACTAAAAATGCTGGACATTAAGTTTTTAAGAGCCAATTTTGAAGAAGTGAAAAACAAGCTTCAGCATCGTGGCGAAGATTTAACGGATCTTGAAAAATTCGAAGATCTGGATGTAAAAAGACGTGAACTGATTGTACAGGCAGAACAGCTGAAGAGCAAAAGAAATGAAGTATCCCAGCAGGTGGCTGCCTTAAAGCGCGAAAAGCAGGATGCAGACCATTTAATCGCTGAAATGAGAGAAGTTGGCGATGATATTAAAGCATTGGATGAGGAGCTCCGCACGGTCGAGGAAGAATTGGACCAATTGCTGCTGAGCATCCCGAACATTCCGCATGAAAGCGTGCCTGTCGGCGAAACAGAAGACGATAATGTGGAAATCCGCAAATGGGGAGAAGTCCGTGAATTTGATTTCGAGCCAAAGCCGCACTGGGATGTAGCGACAGATCTTGATCTGCTTGATTTCGAACGCGCCAGTAAAGTAACAGGCAGCCGCTTTGTATTCTACAAAGGCCTTGGTGCCCGCCTTGAGCGTGCCTTATTCAACTTCATGCTTGATTTGCACACAGACGAGCATGGCTATAAGGAAGTTCTTCCTCCGTACATGGTCAACCGTGCAAGCATGACAGGTACAGGGCAGCTTCCGAAATTCGAGGAAGATGCCTTCCTAATTGAAAGCGAAGATTATTTCCTGATTCCAACCGCTGAGGTGCCTGTTACCAATATGCACAGGGAAGAGATTCTGAGTGCAGACGAGCTTCCGATTAACTATGCGGCATTCAGTGCATGCTTCCGTTCTGAAGCGGGTTCTGCCGGCCGTGACACTCGCGGGCTGATCCGCCAGCACCAGTTTAACAAAGTCGAGCTTGTGAAATTTGTTAAGCCAGAAGAGTCTTATAATGAACTTGAAAAGCTGACTGGCCATGCGGAAAAAGTCCTTCAGATGCTTGGCCTGCCATACCGTGTGATGAGCATGTGTACGGGCGACCTTGGATTCACAGCTGCGAAGAAATACGATATCGAAGTTTGGATCCCAAGCTATAATACGTACAGAGAAATTTCTTCTTGCAGTAACTTTGAAGGATTCCAGGCTAGACGAGCAAATATCCGCTTCCGCCGCGAGGCAAAAGGCAAGCCGGAGCATGTGCACACACTGAATGGATCTGGCCTTGCGATCGGCCGCACGGTGGCAGCTATTCTGGAAAATTACCAGCAGGTTGACGGAAGTGTCATCATTCCGGAAGTATTGCGTCCATATATGGGCAATCGCGAAGTAATTAAGCCTTAATTGAAGAGCGGATTTTGATCCGCTCTTTTTTTGTAAAAATAATGTTGACATACTTATTTAGAAATGATATAGTATTTCTTGTCGATGCGGAGGAATACCCAAGTCCGGCTGAAGGGATCGGTCTTGAAAACCGACAGGCGGGTCAAACCGCGCAGGGGTTCGAATCCCCTTTCCTCCTCCATTTTAATTGGCATCTAACACGCGCATAAATATTGGAGATACATAAAACCGCTGGTGATCAGCGGTTTTTTTGTTATATAATTTTTTCGCTATGTGTGGAGTGTTAAGTTAATCCTCCGCGAAGTGGCCGATAAATTGAAAAAGTGACCGATAAATTAGTGCTTTGACCGATATCCTGTGAAAGTGACCGATAAAAAGAGAATCTGACCGATATATGTGTGGAAGTGGCCGATAATACTATTTTTTGAAGGACCGCGGGGAGAATTTCGTCAGCGATCCTCATTTCTGCTGAGTATTCGGAGCCATTAATTAAAAGAACAGCAAAAAACCGCCGAAAATGGCGGTTATTTTTTTAATAATTGAGTTTGTCTTAAAAAATATGAAATGCGTTCCACAATCGGCTCAATGGACTGCTCATTCTGAATGATGTCATAGTCATTGATATTCAGGCGCAGGACCGGGCATGCGTTAAAGCTGTTAATCCAATTTTCGTAGCGCTGGTGCATTTCTTCCCAGTAGGAAATAGGCGTCTGCTGCTCCATCGGACGGCCGCGCTCCTGGATGCGGGAAAGAATGTCATCAAGCGATCCTTCAAGATAAATAAGCAGATCAGGGTGCGGGAAGTATGGTGTCATCACCATCGCATCAAATAAGCTGGTGTAAGTTTCGTAATCTACCTTGGACATGGTGCCTTTTTCATAATGCATTTTCGCAAAAATGCCTGTGTCTTCATAAATGGATCGATCCTGAACAAAGCCGCCGCCATATTCGAAGATGCGTTTCTGATCCTTGAACCGTTCCGCCAGGAAATATACCTGCAGGTGGAAGCTCCAGCGGTTGAAATCTGCATAGAATTTATCCAGGTAAGGGTTCGTATCAACCTTTTCGAAAGAGGTTCGGAACCCCAGTGCGTCCGCAAGCGCATTGGTCATCGTTGATTTTCCGACTCCGACGGTTCCGGCAATCGTTATCACTGCGTTCGAAGGAATCTCGTATTTCTGCCTTAGATTCATAAGTGTATGCTCCTCTTTTTTAATGATATCGACAATGTATCGAATATATGCATTAAGTCTGCTTCGTTTTTCACAAAATCCAGCTGATCTCCATTGAAACGGATCACTGGAATATCCGGATGCTGCCTTTCGAACTCATTCATAGCCGTTTCATAATCAAGGGATAATTGCTCGAGATATAATGGACTGATATTCTTTTCAATTTCACGGCCCCGCAGCTCGATTCGGTCGAGCAGTGTTTCGAGGCTTGCATTGAGATAGATAATGACATTTGGCTTTGGCATATCACCCGTCAGAATGTCATAGATCTTCAAATACTTCTGATATTCATTCTGATTTAATGTGCGCTGGGCGAAAATCAGATTCTTGAATATATGATAATCAGCCACAACAGGCTTATTTTGAGCTAAGTAGTGATTGTTGATATCAACCAGCTGTTTGTAGCGGTTGCAGAGGAAAAACATTTCAGTCTGAAAGCTCCATTCTTCAATGTTTTCATAGAATTTACCCAAAAAAGGATTTTCATCAACAATTTCTTTTAACAGTGCGTACTGAAATTTCTCAGAAATCGCTTTAGCGAGAGATGTTTTCCCAACGCCAATCGGCCCTTCTACTGTAATAAAAGGTATTCCCCCCATATTGATCGTCCTCCTGCATTGCTTATTTATCTATAGAAACCGTTTATAGGTACGTTCCAAAACGACACAAAGCTTATTTTAACACAGTATAGAGTGGAAGGGATATGGAATTTAAGCTGGAAATATGAAAATAAGCATATAAAATCTGAATAATAAAAAAACAGCTGCCTGGACGCGGCAGCTGCTGATAGATCACGCTCTTTTTGTAACATCGAAGTTTTCCGTAATCAGGAGCCAATTTTGCGGGAAAGAAAGGCCGAGTTTCCAGTAGCTCATTCCCCGCAGCTTCAGTTCTTTGATTAAATCGAATTTTGCCTGGATGGAGCGGGCATCCTCAAACCAGACCTCATGTCTTTTCCCGTCTGGTGCAGTGTAGTTGAAAAATGGAGCCTGTGCCTGGTAATCCAAAACCTGCACTACTGGACCATCGGAAACAGCCATTGCCGGGCCTCCGCTGTAGCCCCATTCATAGGTCATGATTACCACAAAATCAACAATCTCCCCATGGGCTTTATAATCATGGGCCTCATACCAGAGGCCTTGCTGTTCTGCGCTTGTTTTCGGCGCCAAGGCTGTAGAAATCAGCCAGCCTTCCTGCCCGAACCTTGCCTTCGCTTTTCTGAGAAAATTGTTATAGGCTTCCCGGTCAGCCGGGCGCAGAAACTCGAAGTCAAAATGAATATCCCTGAAGCCATATTTTTTTGCTGTGGCTGTAATGTTATCCAGGAATTTATTCTGAATCGCCATATCATTTAACAATATCCTGCCGAGTTCATCACTGAACTGATCATTTTCCTGATTGGGCTTCCCGGTCAGCCGGGCGCAGAAACTCGAAGTCAAAATGAATATCCCTGAAGCCATATTTTTTTGCTGTGGCTGTAATGTTATCCAGGAATTTATTCTGAATCGCCATATCATTTAACAATATCCTGCCGAGTTCATCACTGAACTGATCATTTTCCTGATTGGTAATAACCATCATCAATACATTATTATTGGCTCTCGCTATGGCAGGGAAATCATTTAGAAGCGGCTCCTTCAAAGAACCATCACGAAGGGCCTGGAAACTGAATGGCGCCAGATATGTCAGATAAGGCGCAGCCTCTCTTGCGCTCTCCTCCAGTTCAGGGGCGACTGTATTGCCTCTTGGCTCCACATAGGCATTGAACTCTGCTTTCGTTTTCGGGCGTGGCGGGATATAAAGACGGAAACCCACCTGCAGAGGCTGGCTTACCGATATGCCATTGACAGATGCCAGCTGCTGATAAGAAATGCCGAATCTTCTTGAAATCGAGTAAAGGCTGTCACCGGGCTGAACCCAATAAAAGCTTCCTATTATCGGAATAACAAGCGTCTGGCCGATCACCAGATTATTTGGATTGGGAATTTCATTTGCCTCTATTAGATCTTCAACCGTCGTTCCATATGCCTGGGCAATGCCGAACAAGGACTGGTTTTGCTGGACCACATGAATCTGCAATCTATCTCCCTCCCTGAAAAACACGTCTTAGAACACTACTGCCATTTTATGAAGGAAACATAGAAGAAATGTTATAATTGTTTTCAGAGAAAGAAGATATATTGGCCTTTAATACGTTTTCCGCCATTTTTAAAGCATTTTCATTATCGTGATCATCATTAGAAGCGGTGCAGTCATGCGGTATATGTAAATGATATTCTCTCATATAGGCATCATTGGCCGAAAATAGGACACAGATATTGCCGGCGATTCCAGTTATGACAAGCATATTGACGCCCAGCTGGTGCAAAAGGGTATTTAAGGCAGTGCCATAAAAAGCGGAATGCTTTGGTTTTATTAAAAAATAATCATCCGGTGACAGGTGCATCTCAAGAAGGATAGGCGCACTGACAGGATTGCGGCAATGATTTAAAATCGTATCCAGATCAGCCTGCCAGAGATTATAATGATCATTCACATAAATGACCGGGAGATCCTGCTCATGAAAAGCAGTCTTTAATTCATTGATGGGTTTTGCGATATTTAATGCTTTTTCAGCAAGGATCTTTCCATGGTGAAAATTAAAGTCGTTAATCATGTCAATAATGATAAGAGCCGGTTTATAGGTTTGCGGATTTTTCATAGTATCGCTCCTTTAAGGGTATTTTTTGTAAAAGGGGCGGCTTTTACACAGATGTTAAGAGAAGGAATGAAGATAATTGATGCAAGCATCATTCACTGAAGATGAACTGTATATGCGGGAGGCCATTAAAGAAGCAAAGCTGGCGGAAGGTCTGGAAGAAGTTCCGATTGGCGCAGTCATTGTCCTGGATGGGAAAATCATTGCCCGGGCACATAATCTGAGAGAAGTGAATCAGACTGCGATTGCGCATGCGGAATTGCTTGCCATTGATCAGGCATGCAAAAAACTAGGAACCTGGCGGCTGGAGAATGCCATTCTATATGTTACCTTAGAGCCTTGTCCGATGTGTTCGGGATCCATTATCCTATCGCGCATCAAAAAGGTGGTGTATGGGGCTAAGGATCCAAAGGGCGGCTGTGCCGGAACGCTTATGAACCTATTGCAGGATGAGCGGTTCAATCATCAGAGTGAAGTTGTGCCAGGGGTGCTGGAAGAAGAATGCGGCGAGATGCTTTCGAGCTTTTTCCGGGACTTGCGAAAGCGCAAGAAAGAAGAGAAAAAAAGAAGGCAATTGCTGCAGATGGAACAGGATACAGGAATTGACAATGGTTAGGCATTGCTTTTTTGCCTGAATGTTAGTATACTTATAAATGCGTCGGACAAAGACGCAACTAAATATGGTATCAACTTTGCCGTGCTAGGCGGGGAGGTAGCGGTGCCCTGTACTCGCAATCCGCTCTAGCGAGGCTGAATCCCTTCCCGAGGCTGATGTCCTGTAGGGCCTGCCTTAAGTAAGTGGTGTTGACGCCCGGGTCCTGCGCAATGGGAATCCATGAATCATGTCAGGTCCGGAAGGAAGCAGCATTAAGTGGAAGCTCCCATGTGCCGCAGGGTTGCCTGGGCCGAGCTAACTGCTTAAGTAACGCCTATGGGCGTCAGTCGACGGAAGGTGCACGGCAGTTTATATTGTAATTAAAACTCATCCTTTAGCGGGGTGGGTTTTTTGTTGTAATTATTTGCTCTAGGTTTTGTAAAAAGGAATTTAGATACGTTATAATAGATGAAGGACTATACATAGGAAGGGGGCGTGTCAGTGAGTTATCAAGCTTTATATCGTGTTTGGCGTCCGCAGCAGTTTATCGATGTTGTCGGGCAGGAACATGTGACAAAGACTTTGCAAAACGCCCTGCTTCAGGAGAAGATATCACACGCCTATTTGTTTTCCGGCCCCCGTGGAACAGGTAAAACAAGTGCAGCAAAAATTCTTGCAAAGGCTGTTAACTGTGAGAAGGCACCTGTCACTGAACCGTGCAATGAGTGTGCAGCCTGCAGAGGCATTACAGACGGTTCGATCCCTGATGTCATTGAAATTGATGCTGCATCGAATAATGGTGTAGAAGAAATCAGGGATATCAGGGACAAAGTGAAATATGCCCCGAACGCTGTAAAGTATAAGGTTTACATCGTCGATGAGGTGCATATGCTTTCCATCGGAGCTTTCAATGCCCTGTTAAAGACGCTTGAAGAGCCGCCTAAGCATGTCATTTTTATTTTAGCCACAACGGAGCCTCATAAAATTCCGCTAACGATTATTTCCCGATGCCAGCGATTTGATTTTAAACGGATTACGGCTCAGGCGATAACAGGGAGAATGAAGCTGATTGCGGATGAAACAGATGCAGCATATGAGGACCAGGCACTGCAGATCATCGCGAGAGCTGCAGAAGGCGGTATGCGTGATGCTCTTAGCTTGCTTGATCAGGCAATTTCCTTCAGCCAGGATCGCGTTACAGTTGAAGATGCCCTGTCTGTGACAGGTGCTGTGTCGCAAGGGTTTCTAAATAAACTGGCAAGAGCGGTTAAAGAAAGGGATGCCGCAGCCGGGCTGGAATTTCTGGAAGAGCTTCTTTTTCAGGGGAAAGATCCATCCCGCTTTATAGAAGACTTTATCCTGTATTACCGGGATATGCTTTTATATAAAGCAGCTCCAAGGCTGGAGGAATCATTGGAAAGAGTCATGCTAGATGAGGACTTCCAGCAGCTTGCCCAGGAAGTGGAGCCGGAAGAGCTCTATGAACTGATTGGGGTGCTGAACAAAGCCCAGCAGGAAATGCGATGGACCAACCATCCGAGAATTTTCCTGGAAGTGGCGATTGTGAAGCTGTGCCAGCTTGAACAGAATGAGAAATCAGGACAGTCTGCAGACATCAAGCCGCTGATGCAAAAAATCGAACAGCTTCAGCATGAGCTGGCGGAATTAAAGAAAAACGGCATAGCGGTGAAAGAGGATGGAGCTCCTGCTGTACAGAAAAAGCCGCAGAGAAGTTCACGCAAAGGATTCCAGGCACCAGTTGGAAAAGTGAATGAAGTACTGAAGCAGGCAACGAAAAACGACCTGGTGGCTGTTAAAAGCCGCTGGGGCGAAATGCTGAACCTGCTTGTTCAAAACCAGATGCGCTCTCAGGCGGCGCTTCTTAATGAAGCAGAACCTGTTGCCGCATCCGAAACAGCTCTTATCGTAAAGTTCAAATATGAAATCCACTGTCAGATGGCCATGGATAATGCGAAATTCCTGGATACACTGGCGAATGTCCTATTTGAGCTATTAGGAAAAAAATTGCAGCTGGTCGGCATTCCGGATGAACAATGGCAAAGTGTCAGGGAGGATTTCCTGCGCAGCCAGCGTGACGGAGATGAGTCTGGCGAGGGCTTCGGCAGAACTGAGGAAGAGCCCCATGTGGCTGAAGCGGTCAAGTTATTTGGCGCTGAACTAATTGAAATTAAAGAATAGAAAATAGCTGGAGGTATGTAAAATGCGCGGTGGAATGGGAAATATGCAAAATATGATGAAGCAAATGCAGAAAATGCAAAAGAAGATGGCACAGGCACAGGAAGAGCTTGGCGAAAAAAGAATTGAAGGAACAGCTGGCGGCGGAATGGTGACTGTCATTGTATCCGGACATAAACAAGTATTAGAAGTAAATATTAAAGAAGAAGTTGTTGATCCGGAAGATATTGAAATGCTTCAGGACCTTGTTCTGGCGGCAACTAACGATGCGCTGAAAAAAGCGGATGACTTAACAAACGACACAATGGGCCAATTTACTAAAGGAATGAACCTGCCGGGAATGTTTTAATCAAACGTCCTGAAAGAGTGCTTTCTTGCATGTTTTATCTATAATAGAGATATGCACGAAAGAACGGACAGGCTGAGCGCCAGCGAACATAGTCTGATGGGAATCTTCATCAGGCCGTCATGCTCGCGGCGCTTTTCCTTTTCATATAGGAGGAAATTATACATGCATTATCCTGAACCGATATCAAAGCTGATTGACAGCTTTATGAAATTGCCCGGAATCGGCCCAAAAACTGCTGCGCGTCTGGCGTTTTTTGTTTTGAGTATGAAAGAAGATACTGTGCTGGATTTTGCTAAGGCACTTGTCAATGCGAAAAGAAATTTATCTTACTGCTCTGTCTGCGGCCATATCACTGATCAGGACCCGTGTTATATTTGTGAGGATCAGAGACGCGACCGGTCAGTAATCTGTGTGGTCCAGGATCCGAAAGACGTTATTGCCATGGAAAAGATGAAGGAATATAACGGACTGTATCATGTCCTTCAAGGAGCGATTTCTCCGATGGATGGGATTGGCCCTGAAGATATCAATATTCCTGATTTATTGAAAAGGCTTCAGGATGAGACGGTCCAGGAGATTATTCTTGCCACCAATCCGAATATTGAAGGGGAAGCAACAGCCATGTACATCTCCCGCCTGATCAAGCCGTCCGGCATAAAGGCTACCCGGATCGCCCATGGCCTTCCGGTAGGCGGAGACCTGGAATACGCGGATGAAGTAACGCTCTCAAAAGCGTTAGAGGGAAGAAGAGAAGTTTAAGCACGGAGGCGGAATATATGTTTTTTCGCAGGAAAAAATGGCTTCGCAGCGAGTTTGATGAGAAACTTCTGGAGCAGCTGAACAGATTGAAAACAGATTGGAACAACCAGAAATCGCTGGTGGAAAAAAGCTTTGATCCATCCCCGGAGGCAATCAGCCAGGCCAAGCTGGCCGAAGCGAAATACTTTTTTCTATTCAGGGAAGCTAAAAAGAGAAATGTAAGAGTCAGAATGTAGTTTGTTCCCGTTAAGGAAAGAAAATCAATCATTACAAAATACTTGTCCTTCTCTAAGGTCTTTTTTGTACGCGCTAATCATAAATTAGTAGTACAAGTTTCCTGAGAGGAGGATTTTTCTTTTGGACCCTATTGCAGTAATCTCCATTTTAGGAGGGTTAATCTTATTGCTTCTATTTATAGGAGCCCCATTAAAACCAGTAAGGTTCATAGGGCAGGGAGCCATTAAACTGATCATAGGAGCCCTCTTTTTATTTTTCTTAAATGCATTTGGCAATCAGGTTGGCATACATGTTCCCATAAACCTTGCCACTTCGGCCATTTCCGGATTTCTAGGCATTCCTGGATTGTTTGCGCTTGTTGCCATACAGACATGGATTATGTAATTGGACAGCCGTTCGAAGCGGCTGTTTTTATTTATTAAATTTTTTTAGTGATTCTGTTGACATTTAATATTGCTGGTGATAATATATTAAAGGTCGTCACCACGACGCAATGAAAAAACATCTTAAAAAAGATGTTGACATTGAATCGTGAGAATGATATATTAATAAAGTCGCTTCTGAGCGGCGGATTGATCTTTGAAAACTGAACGAACAAAAACGTCAACGTTAATTCTTTAGTCTTTTTTGAAAAGACAACTTATGAGCTTAATCAACTCTTATATGGAGAGTTTGATCCTGGCTCAGGACGAACGCTGGCGGCGTGCCTAATACATGCAAGTCGAGCGGACTGATGGGAGCTTGCTCCCTGAAGTCAGCGGCGGACGGGTGAGTAACACGTGGGCAACCTGCCTGTAAGACTGGGATAACTCCGGGAAACCGGGGCTAATACCGGATAATTCTTTCCCTCACATGAGGGAAAGCTGAAAGATGGTTTCGGCTATCACTTACAGATGGGCCCGCGGCGCATTAGCTAGTTGGTGAGGTAACGGCTCACCAAGGCGACGATGCGTAGCCGACCTGAGAGGGTGATCGGCCACACTGGGACTGAGACACGGCCCAGACTCCTACGGGAGGCAGCAGTAGGGAATCTTCCGCAATGGACGAAAGTCTGACGGAGCAACGCCGCGTGAGTGATGAAGGTTTTCGGATCGTAAAACTCTGTTGTTAGGGAAGAACAAGTACCGGAGTAACTGCCGGTACCTTGACGGTACCTAACCAGAAAGCCACGGCTAACTACGTGCCAGCAGCCGCGGTAATACGTAGGTGGCAAGCGTTGTCCGGAATTATTGGGCGTAAAGCGCGCGCAGGCGGTTCCTTAAGTCTGATGTGAAAGCCCCCGGCTCAACCGGGGAGGGTCATTGGAAACTGGGGAACTTGAGTGCAGAAGAGAAGAGTGGAATTCCACGTGTAGCGGTGAAATGCGTAGAGATGTGGAGGAACACCAGTGGCGAAGGCGACTCTTTGGTCTGTAACTGACGCTGAGGCGCGAAAGCGTGGGGAGCAAACAGGATTAGATACCCTGGTAGTCCACGCCGTAAACGATGAGTGCTAAGTGTTAGAGGGTTTCCGCCCTTTAGTCTGCGACAAACGCATTAAGCACTCCGCCTGGGGAGTACAAGGCTGAAACTCAAAGGAATTGACGGGGCCCGCACAAGCGGTGGAGCATGTGGTTTAATTCGAAGCAACGCGAAGAACCTTACCAGGTCTTGACATCTCCTGACAACCCTAGAGATAGGGCGTTCCTTCGGGGACAGGATGACAGGTGGTGCATGGTTGTCGTCAGCTCGTGTCGTGAGATGTTGGGTTAAGTCCCGCAACGAGCGCAACCCTTGATCTTAGTTGCCAGCATTCAGTTGGGCACTCTAAGGTGACTGCCGGTGACAAACCGGAGGAAGGTGGGGATGACGTCAAATCATCATGCCCCTTATGACCTGGGCTACACACGTGCTACAATGGATGGTACAAAGGGTCGAGACCGCGAGGTTAAGCGAATCCCATAAAACCATTCTCAGTTCGGATTGCAGGCTGCAACTCGCCTGCATGAAGCCGGAATCGCTAGTAATCGCGGATCAGCATGCCGCGGTGAATACGTTCCCGGGCCTTGTACACACCGCCCGTCACACCACGAGAGTTTGTAACACCCGAAGTCGGTGGGGTAACCTTTTGGAGCCAGCCGCCTAAGGTGGGACAGATGATTGGGGTGAAGTCGTAACAAGGTAGCCGTATCGGAAGGTGCGGCTGGATCACCTCCTTTCTAAGGATATTTACATGAAACGTGACGCGTTTTGTTCGTTTAGTTTTGAGAGATTAAATCCTCTAACTTACTTTTAAAAAAATGAGAGAAATGAGAAGCAAATAGATCAAGGAAGCGACTGAACGAGCACCGGAGCGTACTGAGGTACGTGAGGAGCGCAGTGAGAGAGCTGACGCAGAGATATGCAGCTTATCATTTTTCGAATCCTATTATGTGGGCCTATAGCTCAGCTGGTTAGAGCGCACGCCTGATAAGCGTGAGGTCGATGGTTCGAGTCCATTTAGGCCCACCATCTCATATAATGGGGCCTTAGCTCAGCTGGGAGAGCGCCTGCTTTGCACGCAGGAGGTCAGCGGTTCGATCCCGCTAGGCTCCACCAACCATAACGATTCCATTCGTTATTTTTTGTTCCTTGAAAACTAGATAATGTTAATGAAGAAGCAATAACCGAGTAATCGCCATCTTAGTTTTTTTCTCTTATTTAAAAATAAGTAAGAGCACAAACCATGAGGGCAATGAGAAGCAAGAAGATCAAGGAAGCGACCGAACGAGCACCGGAGCATACGAGAGTACGTGAGGAGCACAATGACGGAGCTGACGCAGAGATTCGCCGTTTATCATTGGCCGAAGTAGGTTAAGTTAGAAAGGGCGCACGGTGAATGCCTTGGCACTAGGAGCCGATGAAGGACGGTACTAACACCGATATGCTTCGGGGAGCTGTAAGTAAGCTTTGATCCGGAGATTTCCGAATGGGGAAACCCCCTATCCGTAATGGGATAGGATCTTTACCTGAATACATAGGGTATTGAAGGCAGACCCGGGGAACTGAAACATCTAAGTACCCGGAGGAAGAGAAAGCAAACGCGATTCCCTGAGTAGCGAGCGAAACGGATTAGCCCAAACCAGGAGGCTTGCCTCCTGGGGTTAGGACACTCTACACGGAGTTACAAAGGAACGAGGTAAATGAACAGGTCTGGAAAGGCCGGCCAGAGAAGGTAAAAGCCCTGTAGTTGAAACTTCGTTCCTCCAGAGTGGATCCTGAGTACGGCGGGACACGAGAAATCCCGTCGGAAGCAGGAGGACCATCTCCCAAGGCTAAATACTCCTAGTGACCGATAGTGAACCAGTACCGTGAGGAAAGGTGAAAAGCACCCGGAAGGGGAGTGAAAGAGATCCTGAAACCGTGTGCCTACAAGTAGTTAGAGCCCGTTAATGGGTGATAGCGTGCCTTTGTAGAATGAACCGGCGAGTTACGATTACATGCGAGGTTAAGTTGAAGAGACGGAGCGAAAGCGAGTCTGAATAGGGCGAATGAGTATGTGGTCGTAGACCCGAAACCAGGTGATCTACCCATGTCCAGGGTGAAGTCCAGGTAACACTGGATGGAGGCCCGAACCCACGCACGTTGAAAAGTGCGGGGATGAGGTGTGGGTAGCGGAGAAATTCCAATCGAACTTGGAGATAGCTGGTTCTCTCCGAAATAGCTTTAGGGCTAGCCTCATGTAGTAAGAGTCTTGGAGGTAGAGCACTGTTTGGACTAGGGGCCCCCATCGGGTTACCGAATTCAGACAAACTCCGAATGCCAAAGACTTATCCATGGGAGTCAGACTGCGAGTGATAAGATCCGTAGTCAAGAGGGAAACAGCCCAGACCACCAGCTAAGGTCCCAAAGTATACGTTAAGTGGAAAAGGATGTGGAGTTGCTTAGACAACCAGGATGTTGGCTTAGAAGCAGCCACCATTTAAAGAGTGCGTAATAGCTCACTGGTCGAGTGACTCCGCGCCGAAAATGTACCGGGGCTAAACGTATCACCGAAGCTGTGGATTGACATCTTACGATGTCAGTGGTAGGAGAGCGTTCTAAGGGCGTTGAAGCCAGACCGCAAGGACTGGTGGAGCGCTTAGAAGTGAGAATGCCGGTATGAGTAGCGAAAGATGGGTGAGAATCCCATCCACCGAATGCCTAAGGTTTCCTGAGGAAGGCTCGTCCGCTCAGGGTTAGTCGGGACCTAAGCCGAGGCTGAAAAGCGTAGGCGATGGACAACAGGTTGATATTCCTGTACCACCTCTTTACCGTTTGAGCAATGGGGGGACGCAGGAGGATAGGGTAAGCGCGCTGGATTAGCGCGTCCAAGCAGTTAGGCCGGTAACGAGGCAAATCCCGTTACCACACAGGCTGAGCTGTGACGGCGAGGGAAATTTAGTACCGAAGTTCCTGATTCCACACTGCCAAGAAAAGCCTCTAGCGAGGGAAAAGGTGCCCGTACCGCAAACCGACACAGGTAGGCGAGGAGAGAATCCTAAGGTGAGCGAGAGAACTCTCGTTAAGGAACTCGGCAAAATGACCCCGTAACTTCGGGAGAAGGGGTGCTCATTAGGTGCATAGCCCTGATGAGTGCAGTGAATAGGCCCAGGCGACTGTTTAGCAAAAACAGGTCTCTGCGAAGCCGCAAGGCGAAGTATAGGGCTGACGCCTGCCCGGTGCTGGAAGGTTAAGAGGAGAGGTTAGCGCAAGCGAAGCTTTGAATCGAAGCCCCAGTAAACGGCGTAACTATAACGGTCCTAAGGTAGCGAAATTCCTTGTCGGGTAAGTTCCGACCCGCACGAAAGGCGTAACGATCTGGGCACTGTCTCAACGAGAGACTCGGTGAAATTATAGTACCTGTGAAGATGCAGGTTACCCGCGACAGGACGGAAAGACCCCGTGGAGCTTTACTGTAGCCTGATATTGAATTTTGGTACAGCTTGTACAGGATAGGTAGGAGCCTGAGAAGCCGGAGCGCCAGCTTCGGTGGAGGCGTCGGTGGGATACTACCCTGGCTGTATTGAAATTCTAACCCGCGCCCCTTATCGGGGCGGGAGACAGTGTCAGGTGGGCAGTTTGACTGGGGCGGTCGCCTCCTAAAAGTAACGGAGGCGCCCAAAGGTTCCCTCAGAATGGTTGGAAATCATTCGCAGAGTGTAAAGGCACAAGGGAGCTTGACTGCGAGACCTACAAGTCGAGCAGGGACGAAAGTCGGGCTTAGTGATCCGGTGGTTCCGCATGGAAGGGCCATCGCTCAACGGATAAAAGCTACCCGGGATAACAGGCTTATCTCCCCCAAGAGTCCACATCGACGGGGAGGTTTGGCACCTCGATGTCGGCTCATCGCATCCTGGGGCTGTAGTCGGTCCCAAGGGTTGGGCTGTTCGCCCATTAAAGCGGTACGCGAGCTGGGTTCAGAACGTCGTGAGACAGTTCGGTCCCTATCCGTCGTGGGCGCAGGAAATTTGAGAGGAGCTGTCCTTAGTACGAGAGGACCGGGATGGACGCACCGCTGGTGTACCAGTTGTCTTGCCAAAGGCATCGCTGGGTAGCTATGTGCGGAAGGGATAAGTGCTGAAAGCATCTAAGCATGAAGCCCCCCTCGAGATGAGATTTCCCATAGCGTCAAGCTAGTAAGATCCCTGAAAGATGATCAGGTTGATAGGTCAGAGGTGGAAGCATGGCGACATGTGGAGCTGACTGATACTAATCGATCGAGGACTTAACCAAGTTATATTTGGTTATTACTCGGCAAATGCTTCTTCATGCATTATCTAGTTTTGAGGGAACGAAGTTTCTTCAAACCAAATAGTCCGGTGGCGATAGCGAGAAGGTCACACCCGTTCCCATACCGAACACGGAAGTTAAGCTTCTCAGCGCCGATGGTAGTTGGGGGCTGTCCCCCTGTGAGAGTAGGACGCTGCCGGGCATATGAAAGAGCACCTGATGGGTGCTCTTTTTCTATATGTATGGATGATTTACTGAATCAAAATTGGGCTCTCCCTTTTAAGGAAATATTTCTATATGTGCCATTCCGTCCAATATAAAAAAATAAAAAGCCCCTATCAAAGGGCTTACATTTCAAGAAAATATCTCCGGCATGGTTATTTTCCGCAGTTTCTTTAAGTAATAATTATATTTTGGATTGCTTGTATCCGTGGTGATTAAATCTTTTTCACAATCTGTGCAGATAAAAGAAGTGTATAGATGTATTCCCCTGGTTTTTGCCTGCTCGCATATGACACATTCTTCCCCTGCATGTTTTTTTGCTAATAGCGAACCCAATCACTCCACCTCCATACACTTATTCTGCCCAGATCAATGGTATTGTATACAATTTTTAGAATATTCATTGGCGGGTTTTTTGAGGTTACTTGATTAATATTGTATGATGGAAATCTAATTTGGGTGTATGTCTATAAAGGATTTCTTTCATAAATTTGCCTGATGCTTCAGGGACTGGCACAGATATCGCCCTCATGTTTCTTTTATAGCAAGCACATACTTGTTTTGTTAAAATAAGAGAAGAATCTTAGGAAAGTGATGAAGATATGAATCACGAACACACTCCATTATGGGATCAATTAAAAAAACATGCTTCCCATCAGCCGGTATCTTTTCATGTGCCGGGACATAAGAACGGTCATCTTTCAGGCGGTGAAGGAACAGATTATTTTAAAGATATTTTAAAGCTCGATGCTACTGAGCTCAGCGGACTGGATGATTTGCATTCTCCTGAAGGAGTCATTTTGGAGGCGCAAAAGCTGCTTGCAGATTTGTATGGGGTTCCAAAAAGCTTTTTCCTTGTTAACGGATCGACCTCAGGGAATCTCGCCATGGTCATGTCAGCCGCAAAGGAAAATGAGACTGTACTTGTCCAGCGGAATTGCCATAAATCCATTCTTAATGGCATTACATTGGCTAAGGCTAAGCCTGTCTTCTTAGCACCGGAGTTTAATGAAGAGTGGGGCGTTGCCGGGGGAGTAGCTTTAGAGACCGTTAAAGAGGCAATCAGACAATATCCGGATGCAAAAGCACTGATCTTAACTTATCCCAATTATTACGGAATGGTGTTCAACCTTGAGGGTATTATTCAGTACGCCCATGATCAAGGAATTCCAGTACTGGTGGATGAAGCGCATGGAGCGCATTTGATCGGGGGAAATGATTTTCCTGCGTCGGCCGTTCAGCTTCACGCAGATCTGGTTGTACAATCGGCACATAAGACTTTGCCTGCTATGACGATGGGGGCTTATCTGCATTTTAATAGCCGTTTTATAAAGGAAGAAAGAGTGTCCAAATATCTGGGGATTCTCCAATCAAGCAGCCCTTCCTATCCCATTATGGCATCTCTTGATTTGGCAAGAGCCTATTTAGCTTCCTTTTCGGCAAAGGATGAGGAAGTACTGCTTGGAAAAATCGGGCAGTTCAGGAAGAAACTAAGCAAGATAATAGGAATTAAAGTTCTGAATTTTGAACATCAAAACGGTGACCCTTTAAAAGTGACCATCCAGTCGGAAACCGTTCTTAGCGGGTTTGAACTGCAGACTCTTCTGGAGAAGCACGGGATCTTTACGGAAATGGCGGATCCCTATAATGTCCTATTTGTTTTGCCTCTTTTGAAGAACGATATGGATTATCCATTTGACCGGGTTATTGAATGTTTGAAAGAGGAATTGAAATCATTCGGACCGGCAGACCGCCAAGAAAAAATCACTTTCAGTAAAAAGCCTGTTTCCGGCCTTGCCCTTGAGCAAAAGGAACAGAGTCAACACACCATTAAAACGGTGGCACTGGAAGAGGCGGCCGGCAAAATATGTGCTCAGCAGGTAATTCCTTATCCGCCAGGCATTCCGCTCTTATACCCGGGTGAAATCATTGAGGGTAAAGATATAGCAAACATCAGAATTCAAATTCAGGCCGGAGCACGGTTTCAAAATGGAGACAATATAAAAAAAGGCAGCATCAACGTTTATCAGGATCTATAACAGCAGCTGGAGGAAGTAAAATGAAAAAAGGTAAGTTTATTACGGTCGAAGGACCTGAGGGTGCCGGAAAAACAACGATTATTGATATGCTGGCAAGCAATCTGGCAAAGGAAGGCTATCAGGTTCTTCAGACAAGAGAGCCTGGCGGAATTGAGATTGCAGAGCAGATCAGAAGTGTCATACTTGATAAAAATAATACAAAGATGGATCCAAGAACAGAGGCTCTGCTTTATGCTGCAGCCAGAAGGCAGCATCTGGCTGAAAAAGTAAAGCCAGCGATGGATAAGGGATTTATCATATTATGTGATCGGTTTATTGATAGTTCTCTTGCTTATCAGGGCTATGCAAGGGGCCTTGGCATTGATGAAGTCTACTCTATAAACAGCTTTGCCATTGAAGGCATGATGCCTGAACTGACGCTGTATTTTGATATTGAACCGGAGGCCGGGCTGGATCGAATCAATCAGCATAAAGGACGGGAAGTGAACCGCCTGGACCTGGAAAAGCTCGACTTTCACCACAAAGTGCGGGAAGGCTATTTGAAGCTAATGGAGCTTTACCCGGAGCGCATCTTTAAAATCGATGCTTCGAGGCCATTGGAGGAAGTGTATCAGCAGGCGGAGAGCAAGCTGAAAGAACTAATATAAAAAATTCGCCTTAAAGATCATATTTCTTTAAGGTTTTTTTGATAAGCTTGCCAGCCAGTTTTCAAAATAATTTTTCCGGTATTCCCTTAATTTCTGCTTGAAGATAAAATAATTGATATAATAAAAGTAAGATAAAACGGATTAAAAACTTGTAAAGGGGATGGGCTTATGAAATTAATTCTGGCAGTCATTCAGGATCAGGACAGCAATAAGCTAATGAATGCGTTGGTTGACAATAATTTTCGTGCGACAAAATTGGCCAGCACGGGCGGATTCTTGAAATCAGGCAATACAACGTTCATGATTGGGACAGAGGATATCCGTGTGGAGAGAGCCCTGCAGATTATTAAGGAAAATTGCAGAGCAAGAGACCAGCTGGTAGCACCTGTATCGCCAATGGGCGGAAATGCTGATTCTTATGTGCCTTACCCTGTAGAAGTTGAGGTTGGCGGTGCAACGGTATTTGTCCTGCCAGTTGAACAATTCCACCATTTTTAATAAATATAAAGGGAGCTTAATGCCCTTTGCGGAGGATTAGGTATGAAAATTAATCAGGAACTTCGGCTCAAGATGGAAAATGTCCGCAATGAGCAGAAGCAGGCTGCTGGGAACGGCGTTAAGTTTTCTGAAATGGTGCAGAAGCAGGACCAGAAAATGCAGGCTTCTCAGCTTCAGGGTCTGTTAAAGGACATAGATGCCGCTGGAGAACGGCTGGCCCGCTCCAGAACCTTTAAGGATTTAGCCAAATTTAAAACGCTTGTGAAGCGGTTTGTGAAGGAAGCCGTTGACTTTGGGATGGAGCTGAAGCAATCGCACAGCTGGAACCAGCATGGACAGGGCCGGTCTCTGAAAGTGGTAGAAACGGTTGATGAGAAGCTATCAGAGCTGACGGATGAACTAATGAAAAAAGAAGAATCATCTATCGATATATTGGGGAAAGTCGGCGAGATTAAGGGACTTTTAATAAATTTATATATGTAAGTGAGTGATCGTTGTGGGAAAAACGTGGGAACAGCTGGAGGCCTTACAGCCAGTTGTATTGAAAATGTTTAAAAATAGCATAGTGAAGGATCGGCTGGCCCACGCCTACTTATTTGAAGGGATGAAAGGAACGGGAAAGCGGGAAGCAAGCATGCTTTTGGCGAGAAGCCGATTCTGTCTTGAGCCGCTTGAAGGGTATGTTCCATGTGAAACATGTTCAAACTGTAAGAGGATTAACAGCGGCAATCATCCGGATGTTCATATTCTCGAGCCGGACGGGCTTTCTATCAAAAAGAATCAGATTCAAAGCCTGCAGGAGGAGTTTTCAAAGACCGGGGTTGAATCAAAGCGAAAACTTTATGTGATTGTACATGCTGACAGAATGACAGTTAACGCTGCCAACAGTTTGCTTAAATTTCTGGAGGAACCCCATTCAGAGACGACCGCTGTGTTGACTACCGAGCAGTCTCAGCAGATGCTTCCTACTATTCTATCCCGCTGCCAGACCATTTCTTTTAAACCATTATCTCCTGCGGAAATGATTCAGCAATTAAAAAATAATGGAGTGGATCCTGCCCAGGCACCATTACTTGCACAAATTACCAATAATTTGGATGAAGCTTTGCAATATAGTTCTGATGATTGGTTTGTACAAGCACAAAAAATAGTGTTAAAATTATATGAAGTGGTGAAGAAGAATCCGCTTGAGGCGATGGTTGCCCTTCAGGAGGATTGGTTCTTGCACTTTAAAGAAAAAGAGCAGATTGATCGCGGCTTGGATCTATTACTTCTTATTTTTAAAGATTTACTATATATTCAGCTTGGGAAACAAGACCAGGTTGTCCATCTGAACGAACGAAATCGTTTAGAGCAGTTTGCGCTGCAATCTTCTACAAAGCGTCTGACGGAACAGATGACGGCTGTTTTGGAAGCCAAAAGAAAATTACAGGCAAATATGAATCCGCAGCTGTTGATGGAACAGCTTGTGCTAAAATTGCAGGAGGGATCTTCCTTTGTATGATGTAGTAGGAGTGCGCTTTAAAAAAGCGGGCAAGATTTATTATTTTGATCCCGGAGATCTCTCAATACAAAAGGATGACTTTGTCATTGTCGAAACTGTCCGAGGCGTAGAATACGGAAAAGTGGTAATTGCCCCGAAGCAGGTCGATGAGCATGATGTTGTCCTTCCATTAAAAAAGGTTCTTCGTATTGCAGATCAAAAGGATCGCATGATTGTCGAGGAGAACAAGCAGGCCGCCAAAGAAGCATATGAGGTCTGCTGTGAAAAGGTCCATACACATCAGCTTGATATGAAGCTGGTCGATGTTGAATATACATTTGATCGAAATAAGGTCATTTTCTATTTTACGGCTGATGGCCGGGTTGACTTCCGCGAGCTTGTCAAAGACCTCGCAGCCATCTTCCGGACAAGGATAGAACTTCGCCAGATTGGTGTGAGGGATGAAGCAAAAATGCTGGGCGGAATTGGCCCATGCGGAAGAATGCTCTGCTGTTCCACCTTCCTGGGTGATTTTGATCCTGTATCCATTAAGATGGCAAAGGACCAGAATCTATCGTTGAACCCAACGAAAATATCAGGTTTGTGCGGACGCTTAATGTGCTGCTTGAAGTATGAAAATGATGAGTACGAAGCAGCAAAAGAACAGCTCCCGGACCTTGGGGAATGGATTCAGACCCCTGATGGAGCTGGAAAAGTGGTAGGCTTGAATATATTGGAGCGTGTTCTGCAGGTCGATGTGAAAGAAGCGGAGCGCGTCCTCGAATATACATTGGATGAAATTTTAAAACAAGGTGCTGTATCAGTTCAGTCCACAGATTAAGAGGTGGAAGTCGTGGATAAAAAAGAAATCTTTGACTCAGTGAGTAATATGGAAACCCAAATTGGAGAGTTATATCAGCAGCTTGGTGAGTTAAAGCAGCATTTGGCAGAAATACTTGAAGAGAATAACTCTTTGAAGCTGGAAAATGAACATTTAAGACGCCATTTAGACATATCTGCGGAAAAGGAAAGCACATCGGCGAAAAAAGGCAAATCAGAGCAGTCTGCTGATGCTGCAGATGATGATAAGGTGATTGATATTGGCGAAGGCTATGATAACCTTGCCCGCCTTTATCAGGAAGGCTTTCACATTTGCAATCTCCATTTTGGCAGCCCTCGAAAAGAGGGAGACTGTTTGTTTTGCTTGTCTTTCCTGAATAAGAAGTAAATTTTAGCCTTCCTGATGATAGGAAGGCTATTTTTCCATAGAAGCAAAGAATCAGAGAAGCATGGAGGATCAAGAATGGATTTTTTAAAAGAAGGGGAGCGGCTGGACTATTTGCTGGCTGAAGATATGAGAATTATTCAAAGCCCGGCCGTTTTTTCTTTTTCACTGGATGCTGTCCTGCTGGCCCGGTTTGTATATGTGCCGATTCAAAAAGGCAATCTTATTGATTTGTGCAGCGGAAATGGCGTGATTCCGCTATTTTTAAGCACAAGAACAAAGGGGGTCCTTACAGGCGTTGAAATTCAGGAACGTTTGCATGATATGGCGGTCAGAAGCATTGAATACAATAATCTTCAAGACCGGATTAAGATGATTCACGGAGATATTAAAGAAATACATCAGGTTTTAGGATATGGAAAATTTGATGTTGTCACTTGCAACCCGCCCTATTTTCCTACTCCTTCCCGGGAGGAAATCAATGTGAATGAACATTTGGCGATTGCCCGCCATGAAATACTCTGTACATTGGAAGATGCGATTAAAGCGTCAAGCGGGCTTGCGAGACAGGGCGGCAAGGTGGCATTTGTACACAGGCCGGGAAGGTTCCTGGACATTGTGACGCTCATGCGCAAGTATAAGCTTGAGCCGAAAAGGGTGCAATTCGTCTATCCAAAGGCCGGAAAAGAAGCGAATACCCTGCTGATTGAGGCAGTGAAAAATGGCAATCCGGACCTGAAAATCCTGCCTCCTTTATTTGTATATAATGAAGAAAATGAATACACATCTGAAATGAGAGAGATTTTATATGGAGAATAGCCATTATTTTTACGTTCTCCATTGCCGTGATGGCAGCTTGTACGCGGGCTACACCAATGATCTTGAAAAACGGGTGAAGGCCCATAATGAAGGAAAAGGGGCGAAGTATACAAGAGGCAGAGGGCCGGTGGACCTGGTCTTCTCCCGATCCTTTTCTGAAAAGGGCGAAGCGATGAGAGCCGAATATGAATTTAAGCAATGGCCCCGGAAAAAGAAAGAAGAGTTTTTAATGAAAGAGACTGGTGGTACATATGTGGCAGCAAAAAAGCTTTGAACATGAAGAAACAAAAGGAATCCTTTATTTAGTCCCGACTCCAATCGGCAATCTGGAAGACATGAGCTTCAGAGCAGTTAGGATTCTGAAAGAAGCTGACTTTATTGCGGCGGAGGATACGCGCAATACAAAGAAGCTCTGCAATCATTTTGATATTGCAACACCCATCATCAGCTATCACGAACATAATAAGGAGGCAAGCGGACAGAAGCTGCTTGATAAAGTGGCCAATGGCGCAAAGATTGCCCTTGTCAGTGATGCGGGAATGCCTGCGATTTCAGACCCGGGCTTTGATCTTGTAGTGGCGGCTGCTGAAGAAAAATTGACAGTGGTGCCCCTTCCTGGTGCGAATGCTGCATTAACCGGCCTGATTGCTTCCGGCATTGATACACAGCCCTTTTATTTCTACGGTTTCCTGAACAGGCAGAAGAAAATTAAGAAACAGGAGCTGGAGAATCTCTCGAAGCTGAAAGCAACCATCATCTTATATGAAGCTCCCCACCGCCTGAAGGAAACCCTCTCGCTGATGTCGGATATTATGGGGAACAGGAATATCGCGTTATGCCGCGAACTGACGAAGAAATATGAAGAATTTATCCGGGGAACTGTAGGAGAAGCAATGGAATGGGCCTCAAACGGCGAGGTAAGAGGAGAATTTGTGATTATTATTGAAGGAACTTCCGAGGCTGTGCAGGATGAAGAAACAGCCTGGTGGGAGAATCTTTCGGTTGAAGATCATGTTAGACATTATATAGAAGAAACTGGACTCTCGAGCAAAGAAGCCATTAAGCAAACGGCAAAAGATCGGGGATTAAATAAGCGGGATGTTTATCATGCTTATCATATTGAGGAATAAAAAAAGCTTCTCACACGCGTGAGAAGCTTTTCTTCATTATTATTTTGCTAATTCAAAAGTGTTTTGAATTTCTTTTAACAGCTGTTCTGCACCGTCACGGCTTAGAATTAATTTGCCGTTAGCTAAAGAGATATTTTCATCAGATACTTCCCCAGTAACTTGGCAAGTCATGTTTGGCTTGTACTTTTTAAGGATGATTCTTTCGTCATCTACGTAGATTTCTAAAGCGTCCTTTTCAGCAATTCCAAGTGTACGTCTTAATTCAATAGGGATAACTACGCGGCCAAGCTCATCAACTTTACGAACAATACCTGTGGATTTCATAATAAAAGTCTCCTCTCAAATCTCCAATAATATTTTTCTCTATCTATGTTGTTTCGTCATTATTCGACAAAATCTTTATTACATTTATAATACCAGCCATTCCCATATACGTCAATTACTTTATTTTGAATTCAAATAGAAAATTTTAGGATATCACTTGAAGTGTTGATATGACAACGTTTTTAAGAAATAAAGAAGGTTTAATTAAGAAGAGGAAAGAACCATTCAAAAATTAGCGATATGACTCTTTTCGACATTTCGACAAAATTCTACAATTGTTATACTTTTACTATAATAATATTCGTAAGTTAATTTCCTTTTTTAGGGTAGAAAATAAAAAAATTTAATTTAAGAAGAATCCTGCCATTCCTTTCTGCCTATTGGTTGCACAATTTCAAGTTTTTAGGTATATTTTGATGGTATAAGAGGTTATGCTGACGAATATAACTTCTTGTAAAATATTGATATAGCAGGCCCAATAACGGCACGATTTTCTGATTGATACTCTCGTCCAAATTGGGCGGGATTTTTTTACAGAGATAAGAAAGTATAACTTTGAACTTCGATAACTGTCTAGCTCCAGCGCCTACCCCCTCGAGGTCACAAGCCAAGCCTCCCAAAAAGGTAAAGAACACCTTTCCGTGAGGCTCGTCTTGTGCTTGAGGCCCCCAGGATGGGGGTCATGCAGACGTTGCCACAGGACGTGGCGCTTTTAGTCTGCGTTCCATCGTGACCAAGGCGCTTGCGCTTTTCTTAGTATCCATTATGAGTCAGTCAAAAGCATAGCTGCATATATATATGCACCCCATGCTTTCTTAAAAAATGAGGGAGGGAATCTTGTGGAGAACAAATTAAAGACGTTTTATTTAACCACTCCAATTTATTATCCTAGCGGAAATTTACATATAGGGCATGCCTATACAACTGTTGCCGGTGATGCAATGGCGCGCTACAAGCGCATGCGCGGCTTTGACGTTATGTACCTGACAGGAACGGATGAACATGGACAGAAGATTCAGGAGAAGGCAGAAGAAAAAGGGGTAACACCGCAGCAGTACGTAGATGAAATTGTCGCCGGCATCCAGGATCTCTGGAAGAAGCTCGATATTTCCTATGATGACTTTATCCGTACTACTCAGGACAGACATAAGCAGATCGTAGAAAAAATCTTCGCTCAGCTTGTAGAACAGGGCGATATCTACCTTGGCGAATATGAAGGCTGGTACTGTACACCATGTGAGTCTTATTACACAGAACGCCAGCTTGTAGACGGAAACTGCCCTGACTGCGGACGTCCCGTTCATAAAGTAAAAGAAGAATCCTATTTCTTTAAGGTAAGCAAATATGCTGACAGACTTCTGCAGTATTATGAAGAAAATCCATCTTTCATACAGCCTGAGTCCCGCAAGAATGAAATGATCAATAACTTCATTAAACCGGGCCTTGAAGATTTGGCGGTATCCAGGACCACTTTTGACTGGGGAGTAAAAGTGCCGAATAATCCAAAGCATGTTGTGTATGTATGGATTGATGCACTATCGAATTACATCACAGCGCTTGGCTATGGAACCGATGATGATTCCAAGTATCTGAATTACTGGCCTGCAGATGTTCACCTGGTTGGAAAAGAAATTGTGCGCTTCCATACGATTTACTGGCCAATCATGCTGATGGCATTAGATCTGCCTCTTCCTAAAAAGGTGTTTGCACATGGCTGGCTTTTGATGAAGGACGGCAAAATGTCCAAATCAAAAGGAAATGTAGTGGATCCTGTTACCCTTATCGACCGTTATGGTCTTGATGCACTGCGCTATTACCTGCTTCGCGAAGTGCCATTCGGCGCAGACGGAGTGTTTACGCCAGAAGGTTTTGTGGAAAGAATCAACTTTGATCTTGCCAACGATTTAGGAAACCTTTTAAACCGTACGATTGCGATGGTTAATAAATATTTTGACGGTGTCATTCCGGCATATAAAGATTCAGACGGAGAGTTTGATCAGCAGCTGCTGCAAATGAACCGTGAGACGGTTTCCAAGTATGAGGAAGCTATGGAAAAAATGGAGTTCTCTGTTGCCCTATCTGCAGTCTGGCAGCTTGTCAGCAGAACGAATAAATATATAGATGAAACGCAGCCATGGGCTCTTGCCAAAGAGGAAGAGAAAAGGGAAGAGCTTGCGAGTGTGATGGCCCATCTGGCGGAATCCCTGCGGAGAATCGCGGTGCTTCTGCAGCCATTCCTGACACGTACGCCAAAAGAAATCTCCACACAGCTGAATGTAAATGAAGAAGCATTAACATCCTGGGAAAGCCTTGAGACATTCGGCCTGATTCCGGAAGGCACAAAGGTGTTAAAGGGAGAACCGATTTTCCCTCGCCTGGATATTAATGAAGAAGTCGACTTCATTAAAACCAAAATGCAGGGATCAGCTCCTAAAGAAGAAGCAAAGCCGGAAGCAAAAGCAGAGGAAAAACCGGATAGTGAGGAAATCTCAATCGATGACTTTATGAAGGTCGATTTAAGAGTGGCTCAGGTCATTCAGGCTGAACCGGTGAAAAAAGCTGATAAGCTCTTAAAATTACAGCTGGATCTTGGCTATGAAAAGCGCCAGGTCGTTTCCGGAATTGCCAAATTCTATAAGCCGGAAGACCTGGTCGGCAGAAAAGTCATCTGTGTAACAAACTTGAAGCCTGTGAAACTTCGCGGCGAGCTTTCAGAAGGAATGATTTTAGCAGGAGGAAAAGACGGCGAACTTTCCCTTGCCACAATCGCTGAATCTCTTCCATTGGGTGCAAGGGTAAAATAATATTATTTATTTCTTCTGTTAAACATAAAAACATAGAAGTGTTAAGCGTATACCGTGAGCATTTCTATGTTTTTTATTTTTGGAAAAAATTATTCTTGAAAAGTAATTTCTGGTGAGTTTATTAAATTTGAACCATACTGCCAGCACATTATTTTTGTTACATAGCTGACATAATAGTAATAGAAAAATAATATGAAGAAAAAGGAGTTTTTTGATGTTTTTCGACACACATGCACACCTTAATGCCGAACAATATAACGAAGATTTACAAGAGGTGATTGATCGGGCCCAGAATGAAGGGATTTCCAACATCGTGGTCGTTGGATTTGACCGGCCAACGATTGAAAAAGCGATGGAGCTGACTGAAAAATACGATTTCATCTACGCAAGTGTGGGATGGCATCCGGTTGATGCCATCGATATGACAGAGGATGATCTTCAATGGATCGAAGAGCTTTCCAGCCATCCAAAAGTGGTTGCACTGGGAGAAATGGGCCTGGATTATTATTGGGACAAGTCTCCGAAGGATATTCAACAGGAAGTCTTCCGAAAGCAGATCCGTCTGGCGAAAAAAGTTAAGCTTCCAATCGTTATCCATAACCGTGATGCGACAGCCGATATAGTCGAAATCCTTAAGGAAGAAGGAGCGGGAGAAGTAGGAGGCATCATGCATTGCTTTAGCGGCAGCCATGAAATTGCCAAAGAGTGTGTGGATATGAACTTTTTTATTTCACTTGGAGGCCCGGTGACATTCAAGAATGCAAAAAAGCCAAAAGAAGTAGCCGATGTTATTCCGCTTGAAAAGCTATTAATTGAAACAGACTGTCCATATCTTACCCCTCATCCATTCAGAGGAAAACGGAATGAACCTAGTTATGTCAAGTTAGTTGCAGAGCAGATTGCAGAAATAAAAGGACTTTCGGTAGAAGAAGTTGCACAAGCAACCACAGAAAATGCAAAAAAATTATTCGGCATAAACTGATATCTCTTTTTGTCGAAACCTGTTGGGGCTTGTCCAAATTTTTTCTGATTCTAAAAAGTTCTACATGTCTCCTTCTTCTCATAGGATAACCATGTCGATAAGTCTCTCTTTCCTTTCTCCTGTTTTTTTTGCATAATAGGAAATACGTTTACGAGAGAGCTTGCCATTTACTAGAAAAGCGGAAGCGCCTTGCCCACCCCCGACACCTCGAGAGGGTAGGCTGCTTGCGCTAGACAGTTAGAAAAAGGTGCTGTTCTAGCACCCCCTGCTGATCGAGCGGAGGGCGTTTGCTGCTAGTTGAGGAGCGTGACAGATAAAGAACCGGCAGTCTGAAGGCTTGAGGAACTTCCGGAATCGCTCCCGATTGCTGAACGCCTGGTCGGCAGAAATTAAGGGATTACCAAAAAGACGTAAAAATCCCTAAATCAAAAAAAGAAGGATTTTTCACATGAGTGTGGAAAAGTATAAATCCAAGGCAAGCATCATCGAAAACGGGGCATTTGCAAGAAGGCATGCATAGAGAGGAGCTGTCTTTCATACATAGAGATAGAGTGCAGTTCTATGGATACAGGCAATCATAGCCCGATGCCTGCATTCCGCCAGCCTTTCGGAAGCTGGAAAATTGAAAGAGTTGACAGTCGGCAAGATACTCTATATAATCACTCCGAGAGAAAAGGAGGCGTTTTTCATCGTGATTCAAAACATGAAAAACCTGTTATCCAAGTCTTTGAGTAAAAAGAAATTGGCCATTTTTTCTGCTAGTTTAGTAGTCTTTGCTGCTGCCTGTGGTTTCATTGCATATGAAACGACAAAGAAAACAGTAGCACTGACGATAGATGGCCAAGAGAAAGTCATCAAAACGCATGCATCAACGATTCAAGATATATTCGATGATCTAGATATTTCACTTCGCTCAGAAGATTATGTGTTTCCCTCGGTAAACACAGAGGTTAAGGACAATACAGAAATTGTCTATGAACCGGCTAAACAGGTGAAAGTTGTAACAGATAACGAGAAGAAAACGATTTGGACGGCTGCAAAGACGGTCGGGGACGTTTTAAAAGAACAGAATATTACTCTGACTGAACATGATAAGGTTCAGCCAAAGCCAGAGGATAAAATTAAAAGCAACCTGGAAATTCAAGTAGAGAAAGCATTCGCTTTAACGCTTAATAATGGCGGCAAAGAGAAGCAGGTTTGGTCAACTTCGACTACGGTCGCTGACTTTTTATCACAGCAGGGAATCAAGATCAATGATTTAGACCGTGTTGAACCAAAGTTGGAAGAGACAGTCAAAGCCAATGACAATATAAAAGTCATTCGAGTTGAAAAAGTCACCGATGTAGTGGAAGAACCAATTAATTTCGCAGTTGTGACAAAGAAAGATAATAGCTTGGCTAAAGGCACTGAAAAGGTGATGAATGCTGGAAAAGAAGGCCTAAAGGCGAAAGAATTTGAAGTCGTCCTGGAGAATGGCAAGGAAGTTTCCAGAAAGCTGATCAGTGAAAAGCAAGTGAAAGAGAAGCAGGATAAAGTCGTTGCTGTCGGAACAAAGGTGGCTGCAGCAACACAGGTGGTTTCCCGCGGAACAAGCAGCAAGGCAAGCGGAAAAGAAATATATGTATCGTCAACAGCCTATACGGCCAATTGCAGCGGATGCTCAGGCAGAACCGCTACTGGATTGGATCTGCGTGCCAATCCGGGTGCTAAGGTAATAGCTGTTGATCCAAGTGTCATTCCCCTTGGAACGAAGGTCTATGTTGAAGGCTATGGCTATGCCGTTGCAGCAGATACGGGCGGTGCTATTAAAGGTAACAAAATCGATGTATTCTTCTCTTCCAAATCAGAAGCTTACAAATGGGGAAGAAAGACCGTAAAGATTAAAATACTGAATTAATTTTTGTGATGCAGGGGCTTTCCCCTGCATTTTTTATTTCATTGCAGAGAAGGTTAATAATTAACATTTTTCATTTCTCAGCTGCATCATATATAATAAGAACTATTCTTTATTACTATATTCTTCTTACATCTATTTAGACGAATTACATTACAGAAATGTTTCAATTTTTTTTCAATTTTTTTATATTTTATTTTTTATGGAGGAAACATGAAGATCAAAGAAATTATCGTTGTAGAAGGCAAGGATGATACAGCAGCGATCAAAAGAGCGCTGGATGCTGATACAATTGAAACCAATGGATCTGCCATTAATCAGGAAACCATTGAAAAAATAAAGCTTGCCCAGAAAACCAGAGGGGTAATCGTGTTCACAGACCCGGACTTTCCCGGCCAAAAAATCCGGAATACGATCACTATTGATGTACCTGGATGCAAGCATGCCTTTATAGAAAAAGCGGATGCTCTTCATAAGCACGGCAGAGGAGTGGGCGTTGAGCATGCATCGCCTGAAATGATCCGCCAGGCATTAAAGGACGCCCAGGTTATGCAGGAAACCTATGAAGAAACCATTACCCAGGAAGACCTGGTAACCGCAGGCCTGATTGGCGGAGAGGGCGCCAAGGAAAGAAGAGAAAAGCTTGGCAGACTTCTCAAAATCGGCTACACAAACGGAAAGCAGCTTCATAAGCGCTTAATGATGTTTCAGATCAGCCAGAAAGATTTTGCTGAGGCAATCGAAGCTATTCGCAAGGAGGAACAAAATGCATAAAGATATTGCAACACCAGCCAGAACGCGGGCGATTTTGGATAAATACGGATTTTCTTTTAAGAAAAGCCTGGGACAGAACTTTTTGATCGATACGAATATTCTCCGGAGAATTGTCGATCATGCAGACCTCACGGAAGAGTCGGGCGCCATTGAAATTGGCCCGGGAATTGGGGCATTGACTGAACAGCTGGCCCGGAGAAGCAAAAAGGTGCTTGCATTTGAAATTGACCAGCGGCTGCTTCCCATCTTAGAGGAAACTTTATCGCCATATCCCCATGTATCCATCATCAATGAAGATGTACTGAAGGCAGATGTTAAGACAGCGATTGATCAGGAGTTTGAAGGCGTTGACGATATTATGGTTGTTGCCAACCTTCCGTATTATGTTACAACGCCGATTATCATGAAACTGCTCGAGGACAAGCTTCCGATCAGAGGAATCGTCTGTATGCTCCAGAAAGAGGTAGCAGACAGAATTTCAGCCCGTCCTGGAACGAAAGAGTACGGCTCACTCTCTATTGCTGTCCAGTACTATACAGAGGCTGAAACGGCCATGATCGTGCCGAAGACGGTCTTTGTGCCGCAGCCGAATGTGGATTCAGCCGTCATTAAACTGACAAAGCGCAAAGAGCCTGCGGTGGCGGTGAAAAGTGAATCCTTCTTTTTCCAGGTGACAAAAGCAAGCTTTGCACAAAGACGCAAGACTCTGCTGAATAATTTAACAAGCCAGCTTCCTGGAGGAAAACAAAAGAAGGAACAGATTCTCTCTGCTCTCGAACAAGCCAATGTCGAGCCGGGCAGAAGAGGGGAAACTCTATCCATCGAAGAATTTGCCCGATTGAGCGATGCCCTGCTGCCGCATTTTTCGTAATAAAGGCAAGCCCTGCTGAGAACAGCGGGCTTTTTTTTTTGCCTCAAATTTTGAACGTCGATAACTGGCTGGCACCACAAGGAACACCTCGTCAGCTTCATTATCTCACGACTAAAAGCATAGCTTTTAGGAGGAGCACCTGCCCCCTCGGGAAGTAGGGGGTGGGCAAGGCTTTTCCGCTTTTCTAATTCTACGCACATGTTTATAGACGAATGCATAATTTATGACATAAATAATAAATCACAAACAAGAGACCAGAAGCAGCCCGCGTTTACCCTCGGGCAATTGGAGTGACGACATTGACTATAAATACGATGGATATCGTCGGAAGAATTTCGTATCACTGTGATATTTTATTCCGCGTGATTGATATTAAAGAACAGGGCGGCAAAAAAATGGCCGTATTATTCGGAGAGGATATTCGTCTCGTTGCGGATGCTCCCTGTGAAGATTTAATCGTCATAAACCAGGCGCAGCGGATGAAGTTTGAGCAGGAGTATAGGTCGCTTGAGGAACAGTCTTTCCAGCTATTCAGGCAAGACCTCGCTCTTTTAAGGGAGAAGCAGGAGTATGAGGTGACTGACGGCTACAGCAAGACGCTTAACTATTTTCAGATACCAGGCAGGGTGCTTCACCTGGATGGTGATCCATCTTATTTAAAGAAATGCTTAAGTGTCTATGAAAAAATAGGCATACCCGTAACAGGAATCCATTGCAATGAAAAGGAAATGCCGATGAAAATCGGACAGCTCATCGATCATTACAGGCCTGATATCCTGGTTGTAACAGGTCATGATGCCTATTCAAAGGCAAAGGGGAAGAAATCGGATATCAATGCTTACAGGCACTCCAGGGAGTTTGTGCAGACGGTGAGGGAAGCACGCAAAAAAATACCGCACCTTGATCAGCTTGTCATTTTTGCTGGAGCATGCCAGTCCCATTTCGAATCGCTGATCCATGCAGGCGCCAACTTTGCCAGTTCTCCTTCTAGGGTGAATATCCATGCCCTTGACCCCGTATACATTGTTGCGAAAGTCAGCCTTACTCCATTTATGGAAAGAATCAATTTATGGGATATCTTAAGAAATACATTAACGGGTGAAAAGGGGCTCGGAGGAATAGAAACCCGGGGAGTACTGAGAACAGGAATGCCTTACAATGACGATGATTTAAACGAATCCTAATCAGCAGGCCGTTTGCGATATATAGCGGCTTGTTTTTTTATGCTTTTCCCGGAAAAATAAGAATTTATTAAGCATTTTTCGAGGAATTTCGCGCGGGTGAAATTCGACTATTTCCCAGGTAATGAAGGGCAGTCTGATAAGGCTTTCAAAAACTATACATAATCTTTGCCATTTAAGGCAATCCTAAAATTGTTGAAAATTAGAAGAAAAAGTAGAACAAAACATATTGACATTTATTTTTAAACACTGTTATAATTTATATTTTTGTTTGACAGTATTGTGTCAGTGTGATATACTTAACATAGTGAGGTGGACCGAATGGCAAAAACATTATCAGATATTAAAAAAGCTCTTGATTCAAATCTTGGGAAAAGGCTCCTGCTTAAAGCAAATGGCGGGCGCAGAAAGACCATTGAACGCTCAGGAGTTCTGGCAGAAACGTATCCTTCAGTATTTGTGATTGAGTTAGATCAGGATGAAAATGCATTTGAACGGGTATCTTACAGCTATGCAGATGTTTTAACAGAAACGGTTCAAATTACATTCTATGAAGACACATCAGGACAGGTTGCTTTAAGCTAATATATATGACAGCGGGCGGTGAACAAATTGTTTACTGCTTTTTGTTTGCCTTTTTTCAGAGCCGTCTAGCGTAAGCAGCCTACCTCATCGAGGTGTCGGGGGTCAACACTATGGATGGGCTTCCTTGGATACTCTTCGCACGAACAAGCGGTTTTGGCTTGTTCCGCGAAGTCGCTTTCGCTTTTCTTAATGAATGTAAGGCTCCTTTCACATACTATACATACCGCAGTGCGAAAGGGGATGTTAATGTTGGGCAGAAGACGGGGCGTTATGTCAGATGGTTTAAAAGAAGAAATTGCGAAAGAGCTTGGCTTTTATGATGTGGTCCAAAAGGAAGGCTGGGGCGGCATCCGTGCCAAAGACGCCGGCAATATGGTTAAGCGGGCTATCGAAATTGCGCAGCAGAACCTTCTTAACAAATAGCATTCGCACAGATTATGTTTAAGCATTAATATGCACTGCGTCAGCCGAAGCGTATGCTTCGGCTTTTCTGTTTGTCAAATAGTGATAACTTCTATTCCAAGCCACCTGAGCTTTTATGTTTATTTTGTGGTAAAATAGGACAAAAAATGGAGACGCTCTAGAAGAAAAGCACAATGCTGCCGCTTATTTCCGGTTAAAATAAAGTCAATACTGAATGATGGTATGGCTTTCCCTTCAGAATGAGCCGACAGGCCAAAGTGCTTCGCTTGTGGAGCTGGACAGGAGTCCGATTTATAGGAAAGAAGTAGGTGGAAATGTTGAAGGTCATGGTTAAGGCGCCTGCTAAGATCAATTTGTCATTAGATGTTTTGCATAAACGGAAAGATGGCTATCATGAAGTGGAAATGATAATGACAACGATTGATTTGGCAGACCGCCTGGAATTAACACTTTTAGATAAGGACGAGATAAAGATTATCTCTCATAACCGTTTTGTTCCGGATGATCAGCGGAATTTGGCTTATCAGGCTGCACACCTTCTTAAGGAACGGTTTCAAGTGAAAAAAGGTGTGTCCATTACAATAGAAAAAGCGATTCCGGTTGCTGCGGGACTTGCTGGAGGCAGCAGCGATGCAGCGGCAGCTCTAAGAGGTCTTAACAAGCTGTGGGATTTGGGGCTTTCATTGAATGAGCTTGCCGAAATCGGTACGGAAATCGGTTCAGATGTTTCTTTTTGTGTATACGGAGGAACTGCATTAGCTACAGGAAGAGGAGAAAAGATTCAGGAGCTTCCTGCTCCTCCAACCTGCTGGGTCATACTGGCTAAGCCGTTCATCGGCGTATCGACTGCTGATGTTTATAGAAGACTGGATGTAGAGCAGGTACAGCATCCGAATACTGCAGGAATGATCGAAGCGATAAATGCGGGCAGCTATGATGATGTCTGCCGGAACATGGGGAATGTTCTGGAGGATGTAACACTAAATATGCACCCCGAGGTGCTGCAAATAAAAGACCAGATGAAACGATTTGGTGCGGATGCTGTTCTGATGAGCGGCAGCGGACCGACCGTCTTTGGGCTTGTGCATCATGATTCAAGAATGCATCGGATTTATAATGGCCTTAGAGGGTTTTGCGACCAGGTTTTTGCGGTCAGAATGCTCGGAGAAAGACATAAGCTTGATTAAATCCGTATATTAATGGTATATTATCGTTAAAATATTCGGATTTAAATGGGGGTTCCACAATGAAATTTCGCAGAAGCGAACGGTTGATAGATATGACCAATTATTTATTGAACCATCCGCGTCAGCTGGTATCCTTAACTTTCTTTTCAGAAAGGTATGGTTCTGCCAAGTCTTCGATCAGTGAAGATCTCACAATCATCAAAGAAACATTTGAGCAAAGAGGAATAGGCACGCTGCAAACAGTTTCCGGAGCAGCAGGCGGCGTAAAGTTTCATGTTAAAGTAACCGATGATGAAGCCCGGCCATTTGTAGATGAGCTCTGCAGCTTAATTGCCAGTCCGGAAAGGCTTCTTCCCGGCGGCTATCTTTATATGACAGACATTCTTGGAGATCCTTTAATTGTACAGCGTGCAGGAAGGCTTTTTGCCTCAGCCTTTGCAGATAAGCCTGTTGATGTGGTCATGACGGTAGCTACAAAAGGGATTCCGCTTGCTTATGCTGCCGCTAATTATCTCAATGTGCCTGTTGTCATCGTAAGACGGGACAGCAAGGTGACAGAAGGATCCACGGTAAGCATTAACTATGTGTCAGGTTCCGCCAAAAGGATTCAGACCATGGTTCTTTCAAAAAGAAGCCTGGCAGAGGGATCTAATGTCTTAATCATTGACGATTTTATGAAAGCTGGGGGAACGGTTAATGGCATGGTCAGCATGCTGGAAGAATTCAAAGCAAACCTCGCTGGCATTGCTGTCCTGGTCGAGGCAGAAAAAGCAGAAGAACGGCTGGTTGATGAGTACCTTTCTCTTGTGCGTCTATCCGATGTTGACGTGAGGGAAAAGAAAATCAATGTAAGTGAAGGCAACTATTTTAAAAAATAATCATATTTTTTAGGGGGAGAATTCATGAAAGTCATTCAAACGAATCACGCGCCTGCAGCAATTGGGCCATATTCTCAGGGGATTACTGTAAATAACCTATTCTATAGCTCAGGGCAAATTCCGCTTACGGCAGAAGGCGTTATGGTTGATGGTGATGTAAAAGAACAGACGCATCAGGTATTTAAAAACCTTCAGGCAGTGCTTGAAGAAGCGGGCGCGTCATTAGATACCGTGGTGAAGGCAACGGTATTTATCAAGGACATGAACGAGTTTGCAGCCATCAATGAAGTGTATGGGGAATATTTCAGCACACACAAGCCTGCGCGCTCCTGTGTAGAAGTGGCACGCCTGCCAAAGGATGCATTGGTAGAAATTGAAGTAGTGGCCCTCGTAAATAAATAACCGCGTTTATTTCGCTCGTTCGTGTGAACGGGCGTTTTTTATTACAGAAAAGTGCTTTAGCAGTCAATGTTTTACTTTGAACAAAATATTCAAAAAATATTTTCTATCTAAGAAGGAGATTCAGGAAATATGTTGAATTTATACAATTAGGATTATATCTTCTCGAAAAGGTGGTGAACAGAATGGAAGTGACAGACGTAAGATTACGCCGCGTTAACACGGATGGACGAATGAGGGCAATCGCATCTATTACGCTGGATCATGAATTTGTTGTTCATGATATTCGTGTGATCGATGGGAATAATGGCTTATTTGTAGCTATGCCGAGCAAACGTACTCCGGATGGGGAGTTTAGAGATATCGCGCACCCAATCAATTCAGGAACGCGCGGTAAAATCCAGGAGGCTGTATTAGCCGAGTACCACCGTTTAGGTGAATTAGAAGTGGAATTTGAAGAAGCCGGTGCTTCCTAAGAAAATATATCAACAAGGGCCTACTACATAAGTAAGGCTCTTTTTTATTTTAACTGTGAAAAATTCAAGCTCTGAGACCCCTGTTACTGGCGGTGCTTAGGGCTTTTTTCTTTCTTGTTCATTACCCCTTCTGTAAAAATATTAAACCATTTCTTCAGAAAATACCGTTAATGGTAATGACAAATATATGTACTTTGTCATCATTTCTTGA
The DNA here is from genome assembly GCF_022811925.1 of Cytobacillus oceanisediminis. Lineage (NCBI taxonomy): Bacteria > Bacillati > Bacillota > Bacilli > Caryophanales > Bacillaceae > Cytobacillus > Cytobacillus oceanisediminis. The sequence goes on from NZ_CP065511.1 coordinate 305,619, forward strand.
AATAAGAGCCCATTTAAGATATATTCGTTATGGATAAAAAGGTTAAATTGGAGGCCTGTAAATGTCTAAACGATACGCGGTCATTTTAGCCGCAGGCCAGGGGACAAGAATGAAGTCAAAGCTTTACAAAGTCCTTCACCCTGTTTGCGGCAAACCGATGGTTCAACATGTTGTTGATCAAGTTACAAAGCTTAACATAAAAGAAATTGTCACCATTACTGGACATGGAGCGGAAATGGTGGAGCAGCAGCTTGGCTCAAGCAGCAAATATGCTCTTCAGGAGGAGCAGCTTGGCACCGCTCATGCCGTTATGCAGGCTCGCGATATGCTTGAAGGCAAAGAGGGCGTGACGCTCGTAGTCTGCGGAGATACACCGCTCATCAAACATGAAACAATGGAAGCGCTTTTCAAGCATCATGAAGAGCTATCTGCCAAAGCGACTATTTTAACAGCCCATGCGGAAAACCCATTCGGATATGGACGTGTGATCCGAAATGACATGGGGATGGTTGAAAAAATCGTTGAACAGAAAGATGCTTCCGAGGAAGAACGGAAGATAAAAGAAATCAATACTGGAACCTATTGCTTTGATAATAAGGCCCTGTTTGAAGCCTTAAACAAAGTTACAAATGATAATGTGCAGGGCGAATATTACCTTCCGGATGTGATTGAGATTCTGAAAAATGAAGGGGAAGTCGTTACAGCTTACCAAACGGCTGATTTTGGTGAAACCCTGGGTGTCAATGACCGGGTAGCCTTATCGCAGGCAGAATCCTTCATGAAACAGAGGATTAATGAAGAACATATGCGTAATGGTGTTACCATTATCGATCCGTCCAACACATATATTGGAGCGGATGTGAAAATTGGCTCTGATACAGTTCTTTACCCTGGAACAATCATTTCCGGCAATACAGTCATCGGTTCCGAATGTGTTATCGGACCTCATACAGAGATTTCTGATTGCCATATTGGGGAAGGCACAGTGATCCGCCAGTCTGCGGCACATGACAGCCATATTGGTTCACAAGTGAATATTGGGCCGTTTGCTCACATTCGTCCGCAATCAGATATTCATGATGAAGTGAAAATCGGCAACTTTGTAGAAGTGAAGAAATCTGTTTTCGGAAAAGGAAGCAAAGCCTCTCACCTGAGCTATATTGGCGATGCAGAAGTAGGCAAGGATGTTAACCTGGGCTGCGGCTCAATCACAGTCAATTATGACGGCAAAAATAAGTACCTGACCAAAATCGAAGATGGTGTATTCGTTGGATGCAACTCCAATCTCGTTGCACCGGTAACGATCGGAGAAGGTGCATATGTGGCAGCAGGATCGACGATTACAGAAGATGTGCCGGGAGAAGCCCTATCCATTGCCCGTGCACGCCAGGTGAACAAGGAAAACTACACGCAAAAATTAAACATTAAGAAATAAACCGAACTTTCTATATGTAAGAAATAAATCGATGGAGGCCCAAAATGTCAAACCAGTATTTAGATCCAAACTTAAAGGTGTTCAGTTTAAATTCAAACCGCAAGCTAGCTGCAGAAATCGCCAATGTGATTGGTGTGGAGCTTGGTAAATGTTCCGTAACGCGCTTCAGCGACGGCGAAATCCAAATTAACATTGAAGAAAGCATCCGCGGATGCGATGTATATGTGATCCAGTCAACTAGCTCTCCTGTCAATGAGCATTTAATGGAGCTTTTGATCATGATCGATGCTCTTAAGCGTGCATCTGCCAAGACCATCAACATCGTAATGCCTTATTATGGCTATGCCCGCCAGGACCGCAAAGCAAGAGCGCGTGAGCCGATTACAGCTAAGCTTGCAGCAAACCTTTTGGAAACTGCTGGTGCAACCCGTGTGATTACACTTGACCTGCATGCGCCGCAAATTCAAGGATTCTTCGATATTCCGATCGATCATTTAATGGGTGTGCCAATCCTTTCTGATTACTTTAAGAACAAAATGATGGATGGCGACATCGTAATCGTGTCTCCAGACCACGGCGGTGTAACACGTGCACGTAAAATGGCTGACCGCTTAAAAGCGCCGATTGCCATCATTGACAAGCGCCGTCCAAGGCCAAATGTCGCTGAAGTCATGAACATTGTAGGTAACATCGATGGAAAAACTGCCATCTTAATCGACGATATCATTGATACTGCCGGAACCATTACATTAGCAGCAAATGCCCTGATTGAAAACGGTGCATCAGAAGTCTATGCATGCTGTACGCACCCGGTTTTATCTGGACCTGCCATCGAACGAATTGAAAACTCAACAATCAAAGAATTGGTTGTGACAAACTCAATCACTCTTCCAGAAGAGAAGAAAACAGACAAGATTGTCGAACTTTCCGTAGCACCGCTAATCGGTGAAGCGATCATCCGAGTTCATGAAGAGCAATCTGTCAGCACTCTTTTTGATTGATCGGTAATTAAATAACTTATCCAGGCTTGCTGTAAAGCAAGCCTGGTCTGCGTTTTTTCTGAATAATAATAAACCTGAAAAAACAAAAACGTTTAGACTTCCTCATTTTAGGGCATTTTTTTATATAGACAAGAATTTTTCTAAATGAGGAAGGGGACGTATTTATGACAGCTGTATTGCAAGCAAAAGAAAGAAAAGGTTCACGCAACTCTAATTTAACCTCACTGCGCAGAGAAGGAAATATTCCGGCAGTCGTGTATGGTTCAAAGCTGCAGAGCAAATCCATCTATTTAAGCGAGGCGGATTTTCTTAAAACAATAAAAGAAGTAGGCAGAAACGGCGTGTTTTCATTAGATGTGGATGGCAGCAAACATGAAGTGGTGCTTGGTGACTACCAATCCAATCCGATTAAAAATGAAATTGTCCATGCCGATTTTCTTGCGGTGGATATGAATAAGGAAATGACTGCAGATGTACGCGTCATCTTGACTGGAGATGCAGCAGGAGTAAAAGATGGAGGCGTTATGCAGCAATCCATGCATGAAGTCTCTGTCACAGCGACACCGAATAATATTCCATCTTCTGTTGAAGTGGATGTAACGAATCTGCAGGTGAATGAGACCTTAACAGTCGCTGATATCAAGGCCGATCGAGGCTATGAAATCAATAATGAAGATGACGAGGTTATCGCTTCCATCCTTCCTCCAAGACAGGAAGAAGAAATCAACAGCGGTGAAGAACAGGAAGCAGGCACACCTGAAAATGAAGAAGGCAGAGAAACAACAGCAGATGAAGATAAAACAGGTGAAGAATAAGCTCGAGGGAAGCTATTCTTGCAGGGGCTTGGCAATTATGTCCAGCCCCTGTTTGCTTGGTATTAGAATAAGAAAGCAGTGTAAATGGGGGATTCAATGAGTCTGAACCCGGTACACCTTCCGACAGAAACTTCTTATCGAACAACACACTTTCTACTATAATGAAAAAGAGAATGAAAAAAGTTCAGAGCGCGCGTCTGGTTAATTACTAGACGTCTGCGCTTTTCGAATATGGGGTGAGAAAATGAAATTAATTGTAGGGTTGGGGAATCCCGGCAAGCAATATGATAAGACGAGGCACAATATTGGCTTTGATGTAATTGATGTTTTATCGGACCGGCTGAATATTCCTTTGAATCAGGCCAAGCTGAAGGGAGTATTTGGAACAGGCTATGTGAACGGAGAGAAAGTATTTCTGCTTAAACCTCTTACATATATGAATTTATCCGGAGAGTCCATTCGGGCTGTTATGGATTATTTCGAGATTAATGATGATGAATTTGTGGTCATTTATGATGATCTGGATCTTCCTGTAGGCAAGATACGGCTCCGCCAGAAAGGGAGCGCAGGAGGCCATAATGGGATCAAATCTACAATCGCGCATCTGGGAACACAGGAATTTAACAGAATACGAGTTGGCATCGACCGTCCGCCGAGCGGCATGAAGGTGCCGGACTATGTGCTGAGCCGCTTTACTAAAGAAGAACAGGCCATTATGGACGAAACGGCTAAAAAGTGCGCAGATGCCTGTGAGGAATGGTTCAGAAAACCATTTTTACAGGTAATGAACGATTTTAATCAATAATCTTCATATTTTATCAATCTTATCATAGTATAATGTATCTCTTATTGCCGGCAGCTGCGGGATGCATGAATAAGTTCCCTGCCCGAAGTCCATACTAGAATTATGGACAGTTTAACGGGAGGGACAGGCATGGCTATTCACTATCATTGCCGTCATTGCGGAACAAAGATTGGTTCTATAGAGAACAGCTCTGTTTATTCAGAGCAGCTTGGCTTCCATAAGCTTAACGATCAGGAACGCCAGGAAATGATTTCCTATGATCAAACAGGAGATATGCATGTGAAAGCAATCTGTGAGGATTGCCAGGAATCACTGGAACGCAATCCGGATTATCATCAGCAGGACTTCATTATTCATTAACAAGCTTTGGAGACGATCCAAAGCATTTTTCTATTTCTATTTTGAGGCAATCATTGTTTTTGATAGAAACCGTTCTATAGATTCTTGTTGCATCCATATTTAATTTAGTAAGATTAATGATAGTTAAAATGAATTTTGCAGACTGTCAGTTATCTGGCTCGATGGGCCTGGAATGGCATCTGCTTTTTGGCGGTTGAACTGCCTGAGCGCCATGTGCGCTTTTTAAGATAAAAATCCTTGTAACTTTGAACCTATTTAGCTCCAGCGCCAGTCCCCTTGAGGTGTCGAGGCGCTTGCGCTTTTAAAAGATAAAGGGAAACTTTGAACGTTGAGAACTGTCTAGCTCCAGCGCCTATCCTCTCGAGAAGTCGGGAGTGGCCAGGGCGCTTGCGCTTTTCGTATTAGGAGGGGCTTTCATGTTAGGTCTTAAAGAGATTATTAGCCGGCAGGATGATGTAAGTTCCATCTTGTCTGGCATAGAGGAAGGACTAAGGGAGCAGATGCTTGCCGGATTATCAGGATCGGCACGCACCTTGTTTTTGTCTTCCATATATGAGCAATCGGGAAGGCCGATGCTTGTTGTAACACACAACCTTCTGCAGGCACAGAAGCTATATGATGATATCGTCAATCTGGCAGGAGAAGCGGAAGTGTTTTTGTATCCTGCAAATGAATTGATTGCAGCGGAAATTGGGATTGCAAGCCCGGAGTTAAAAGCCCAGCGGATTGAGGCTTTAAATTATTGGAGCAAACATAAGACGGGAATCATGATTGTCCCAATGGCCGGGTTAAGAAAGATTCTCCCGCCTCCAGGCCACTGGAAGAAATACCAGCTGTCTTTAAAAATTGGCGATGAATTGACTGATGATCAATTAAAAAGATTTGTCCAGATGGGCTATGTCCGTTCTGAAATGGTTTCTTCGCCGGGAGAATTCAGTGTCAGGGGAGGAATCATTGATATCTATCCATTGACTGAGGCTGATCCGGTTAGGATTGAGCTATTTGATACAGAAGTTGATTCGATCCGGACTTTTTCTTTGGAGGACCAGAGATCAAAAGAAAAATTAAACGAGATTTCGATTGGGCCAGCAACCGAAATCCCTCTTGATTCAGAGCACTTCCAGACAATAATTGAAAAACTGGAAAAAGGTTTGGGATCAAGCCTGAAAAAACTGAAAGACGATAAAGCGAAAACACAGCTGGCCCAGAATGTTGGCTATGAATTAGAACAGCTGCGAATGGGAAACAAGCCTGAACAGCTTTTCAAATACCTATCGTTTGCCTTTGAGGAAGGAAGTAGTTTAGTAGACTATCTCCCTGCCAATGGCTTAATTTTCATTGACGAAATCAGCCGTGTTCAGGAAATGAACGACTCCCTTGATAAGGAAGAGGCCGAGTGGTATACAAGTCTTTTAGGTGAGGGCCAGATTATACATGATGTGAAGGTTTCCCACACCTTAAAAGAGTTTCTGCACCGTTCAAAGCATCCGATTACGTATATGTCGCTGTTCCTGAGACATGTACCGAATACAAATCCGCAAAACATCATTAATGTTACCTGCAAACAGATGCAGAATTTCCATGGACAAATGCATGTGCTGAAAAGCGAGCTGGACAGATGGAAAAAAGGCAGATATTCGGTCGTATTCCTGGGTCCAGACGAAGAGCGGATCAAAAAGCTGCAAAGAGTGCTTGAGGACTATGAGATTGAAGCGGCATTTGTGAATGAGGATGATAAGATTTTAACAGGGAAAATCCAAATTACAGAGGGTAGTCTGCAGACCGGCTTTGAGCTTCCAAGCCAAAAGCTGGCAGTTATTACGGAAGAAGAGCTTTTTAATAAACGCACAAAAAAGAAAGCCCGCAGGCAAAAGCTTTCGAATGCAGAAAGGATTAAAAGCTATTCCGAACTGAAGGTTGGAGACTATGTCGTTCATGTTAATCACGGGATCGGAAAATATTTGGGGATTGAAACTCTTGAGATTAACGGGGTCCACAAAGATTATCTCCATATCCGCTACCAGGGCAGCGACAAGCTGTATGTGCCAGTGGAACAGATTGATCTTGTCCAGAAATATGTCGGCTCCGAAGCAAAAGAGCCAAAAATTTATAAGCTGGGCGGAAACGACTGGAAGCGGGTTAAGAAGAAGGTTCAATCCTCTGTTCAGGATATTGCGGATGATCTGATCAAGCTATATGCAGAGCGCGAGGCATCAAAAGGCTATGCCTTCAGTCCGGATGGGGATATGCAAAGAGAGTTTGAAGCGGCCTTCCCTTACCAGGAAACAGAGGACCAGATCCGCTCCATCCATGAAATTAAGAAAGATATGGAGAGGGAGCGCCCGATGGACCGCTTATTATGCGGAGATGTGGGCTATGGGAAGACAGAAGTAGCCATCCGTGCCGCGTTTAAGGCGATTGCGGATGGAAAACAGGTTGCCATCCTCGTTCCGACGACCATCCTGGCTCAGCAGCACTTTGAAACAATGAGAGAACGATTCCAGGATTATCCGATCGAAATTGGGCTTTTAAGCCGATTTAGAACAAAAAAGCAGCAGACCGAAACCCTTAAAGGCTTAAAGGCAGGGACTATTGATGTAGTTGTTGGCACACACCGGATTTTATCAAAGGATATTCAGTATAGAGATTTAGGCCTGCTCATTATTGATGAAGAGCAGCGCTTTGGGGTAACACATAAAGAAAAGATCAAGCAGCTTAAGACAAATGTGGATGTCCTTACCCTGACAGCAACGCCAATCCCGAGAACCCTTCATATGTCAATGCTTGGCGTCAGGGACCTATCGGTCATAGAGACACCGCCTGAGAACCGATTCCCGGTCCAGACTTATGTGATGGAGTATAATGGTGCATTGGTTCGTGAAGCAATTGAAAGGGAACTGGCGAGGGATGGACAGGTCTATTTTCTATATAACCGGGTGGAGGATATAGAACGAAAAGCCGAGGAAATATCCATGCTAGTTCCAGATGCAAGGGTAACATATGCCCATGGGAAAATGACGGAAAATGAGTTAGAATCTGTTATGTTAAGCTTCCTGGAAGGCGAGTCCGATGTTCTCGTCAGCACAACGATCATTGAAACAGGCGTAGATATTCCAAATGTCAACACGCTGATTGTCCATGATGCAGACAAAATGGGTCTGTCCCAGCTTTATCAGCTTAGGGGCCGGGTTGGCCGTTCCAACCGGGTTGCCTACGCGTATTTCACGTATCGAAAAGATAAAGTATTAACGGAAGTAGCTGAAAAGCGGCTTCAGGCCATAAAGGAATTTACGGAGCTCGGTTCAGGTTTCAAAATTGCCATGCGGGATTTATCAATCAGAGGCGCCGGCAATCTGCTTGGAGCCGAACAGCATGGATTTATCGACTCTGTCGGTTTTGATCTGTATTCGCAAATGCTTAAAGAAGCGATTGAAGAACGGAAAGATAAGCTGGATGGTGTCGAGGAAAAACCGGCTAAAATTGAGATTGATCTGGATGTTGATGCCTATATTCCTGATTTCTACTTGTCTGATGGCCATCAGAAAATAGAAATGTATAAGCGCTTCCGCGGCATTTCTTCGCTGGAAGATGTGGAAGAGCTCCAAGATGAGATGATCGACCGTTTTGGCGAGTATCCGGATGAGGTGGGGTATTTATTTCAGATTGCCGAAATGAAGGCTTACGGTGAACTTGCCGGAGTCGAGACAGTTAAGCAATCCAAACAGGAAGTGCTGATTCTTTTATCGGAAAAGGCCAGCGAACATATAGATGGCCAGAAGATTTTCCAGATCACCAGCAAATACGGCAGAATGATCGGCCTGGGCATGGAAGGAAAGAAACTGAAAGCTGTCCTCCATATTAAAAGCGTCAAAACAAATGAATGGCTCAGCATTGCATATGAAGTGATCAAAGGAATGCAGGAAGCTAAAAAAGAACAAGAACATCCAACTGCGTAAATTTATGGAAATACCACTGTCAATAAAATGAAACAATAGAAATGTTTATCTCTTTCTGACGAGGGTAATTTTAAGTTGAAGGATCATTTGGAATGTTTATCCGATTTTGGAATGAATAACATCTATGAGAAAAAGTTTTTGTGCACGTATATAACTTTCCATATGAAAGATACTAAGTTCAAACATGGCGATGCATTCATTTTCTCCCAATTATGGATCATAGCCAAAAGAGGAAAGAGTAAGTGCTGTGCTGGAGAGAGAGTTGTCTAGCTCCAGCGCCTAGCCCCTCGAGTCATAAGCCAAATCACTCCAGAAATCGGGATTTCCTGCGTGATTCGTCTTATGCTTGTCAGGGCTGAGCAAGGCGCTTCCGCTTTTCTATTAAATCATCAGATGAAAGTGAGGCAACGTTGGATGAAAGCAACAGGTATAGTTCGTCGAATCGATGATTTGGGTCGTGTAGTCATTCCTAAAGAAATCCGCAGAACACTGCGTATTCGTGAGGGGGACCCGCTGGAGATTTTCGTAGATCGTGATGGAGAAGTCATCTTAAAGAAATATTCACCAATCAGTGAACTGAGCGATTTTGCAAAAGAATATGCAGAAGCATTATATGACAGCCTGGGAAATCCAGTGTTAATCTGTGACAGAGATACTTACATTGCTGTTGCAGGAGGTTCTAAAAAGGATTACTTAAACAAAAACATAAGCGATCTTGTTGAAAAAACAATGGAAGAGCGCAGTTCAGTCCTTGTTAACCAGTCAGGCGACATCTCGCTTGTTGACGGGAACACAGAATCTTCCTCCGCTTATACAATTGGCCCAATCATTGCAAACGGCGACCCAATTGGAGCAGTTATCATTTTTGCAAAAGAAGATTCACTGGGCGACGTAGAACAAAAAGCAGTTGAAACGGCAGCAGGCTTCCTGGCCAGACAAATGGAATCATAAAAATGGATACTTAATGAAAGGGGTAGCGGAATGCTGCCTTTTTTCTTTGGGCTGGGAGGTGCCGCGCGTAAACTGGGTTGAAGTGCGCGTAAAAGTCCTAGATCAGCGCGTAAACGAAAAATTAACGCGCGAAGACAAAGATTTCCCGCCCACAAGGTTAGGGAGCGCGCACAACCCAAGGATATCCGCGCACAAAAATACGAAAGGCGCGTACCCAAAAAACAACGCGCGCAATCCCGGTAAATCCGCGCACAAACAAAAATATCCGCACCAAACCCAAGCGTTCCCGCGCATATGGCCTCAATATGCTATAATACTGTCGAATTCAATTGGAAGGAGATGGGCAATTGAAGCCCGTTCAGACATCTGGCGATTTGTTTAAGGGTGCGTTTATCCTAACGATTGCTGCCCTGATTACAAAAATTTTAAGTGCTATTTACCGGGTCCCCTTTCAAAATATCGTCGGGGATGTAGGGTTTTATATATATCAGCAGGTTTATCCGTTCTATGGAATCATTATCGTGTTATCTACATATGGATTTCCTGTCATAATTTCTAAGCTCTATGCCGAGCATGCCGCTCTAAAGAAAGAGAAGGATATTCAGAACTTATTTGCCGTTGCTGCCTTTGTTCTTTCCATAATAGGTTTTATCGGGTTTTCCATTCTGTATTGGGGTTCGGACTGGCTGGCTGTCAGGATGGGCGATCCGCAGCTGGCGATTTTACTCAGAGTGGTGGCGGCCGTGTTTCTTCTTTTTCCGATTCTGTCCCTTTTCCGGGGATATTTTCAAGGCAAAGGAGACATGGTTCCAACCGCAGTTTCCCAGGTAGGTGAACAGCTTTGCAGAGTTATTACCATCCTGATTGCCGCTTATTTGCTTGTTAAGGGAGGAAATTCTCTTTACATGGTGGGAGGCGGGGCACTGTTTGGGGCCATAACCGGCGGACTTATTGCCATCCTGATTTTAATCACCTTCTTTTATATAAAAGAAAGAAAAAACCTGCCGTCCGCCATTGCCATCGATTTTAAAAAAAGCGGCAAGCTGGCTAAAACAATTATCATACAGGGATTTGCCATCTGCATCAGCAGTCTCGTGCTTATTTTCATTCAGTTGGCAGATTCGTTCAATTTATACTCGCTTCTATTAACGTCCGGAATTGAAGGGGAGGAAGCGAAGGCGCTGAAAGGTGTGTATGACCGCGGACAGCCGATTGTCCAGCTGGGCATTGTTGTGGCAACATCCATGTCCCTGTCGCTGGTGCCGCTCATTTCCAAAGAAAAAATGAGAAATCAGCCTGCATTCCTTCATAATAAAATCAGACTTGCCCTTCAAATCGGCATTCTTGTTGGAGCTGCAGCAACGGTGGGGCTTTGGAATATCATAAAGCCTGCAAATATTATGCTGTTTGAAAACTCGTCAGGATCGGATGTCCTAGCGATTCTTAGTCTGCTGATTTTGCTGAGCAGCCTGATCATCACAATCACAGGCATCCTGCAGGGACTGGGATTTATCTTTTTCCCGGCAGCGGCCATTCTGATGGGATTTGCAGCAAAACTTAGCCTGAACATCCTATTGGTGCCTAATTACGGCACAGCAGGCGCAGCGGCTGCATCGTGCCTGGCCCTTGCTGCCGTCTTAATTCTTCTTATCGTAAAGCTTCGGGTATATTTGAAAATATCATTGCTTTCTCTGCGCTTTTTATTGGTGGCCGGATTTGCTGCTTTAATGATGTCGATTGTTTTGCAGCTGTACCTTCAGGCCACAGCCATGCTGCCAATACCGGAACCGGGCAGAATGTTTGCCGCATTCCAGGCATTAAGCGGCGTAGCGCTTGGAGGCTTTACGTATTTGTATATTGTGTTTAAAGGCAATACTTTTAAAGAGGAAGAGCTTGCTCTGCTTCCGCTTGGAAGCAAACTCATGTTCTTGCTTCCCAAAAAGACTAGGAGATGAATCGCTTTATGAAAAAAATAACCATTCTCGGGCTTGGAGCAGGAGATTTGGATCAGCTTCCTTTTGGCGTATATCGAAAACTTAAACAGGCAGAGGTCTTGTACCTGCGGACAAAGGAGCATCCGGTTCTGCGTGACCTCGAACAAGAAGGACTGCCGTATCAGTCTTTTGATCATATCTACGAAAAACATGAGAAATTTGAAGAAGTGTATGAGGAAATTTGTGAATTTCTCCTGGAAGAAGCCCTTGCGAAAGAAATTACATATGGAGTTCCAGGCCATCCGCTGGTTGCGGAACGTACGGTGCAGCTTCTCATAGAGCGTGCCCCGCAGAGAGGCATTGAGATTATGATCGGAGGAGGACAAAGCTTCCTTGATCCTCTATTTCAGGCTTTGAAAATTGATCCGATTGAAGGGTTTCAGCTGCTGGATGGAACCGATCTAAAACGAGATGAGATCCAGGTGGCCCAGCACGTTATCATTGGACAGGTTTATGATCAGTTTGTTGCAAGCGACGTTAAGCTGACACTAATGGAAAAACTGCCTTACGATTACGAGGTTTATATTGTAACAGCTGCCGGCAGCAAGGAAGAGGTTATTAAAAAAGTGCAGCTGCATGAACTGGATCATAATATGGAGCTGAATAACTTAACTTCTGTATACGTGCCTCCTGTAAAAGATGATGCAGTTCTCTATAAAGATTTTTCAAAACTGCGGAGCATTATTTCGGAACTGCGGGGGCCAAACGGCTGCCCTTGGGATAAAAAGCAAACTCATGAATCATTGAAGAAATATTTAATTGAAGAAGCCTATGAGCTGATTGAAGCGATCGATAATGAAGATAGCGAGCATATGACAGAAGAACTGGGAGATGTCCTTCTCCAGGTGATGCTTCATGCTCAGATCGGCGAGGATGAGGGCTATTTTAGCATCGATGATGTGATCGAGGGCCTTTCGGAAAAAATGGTCCGCCGCCATCCCCATGTCTTTGGGGATGTCCAGGCTGAAGATGAAGAGGATGTGCTGAAGAATTGGCAGAGCATTAAGCAGGAAGAGAAGGGTGAAAAGCAGGAGTCCATGATGGATTCTGTACCGAAATCATTCCCGAACTTAATGAGAGCGGCAGAAATTCAGAAAAAAGCAGCAAAAGTCGGCTTTGACTGGAAGGAAGTTGAGCCTGCCTGGGAGAAGGTAAAAGAAGAGATTGCCGAATTCGAGAAGGAAGCCGTGAACTCCAGCCCCGAGATGGAGGCGGAATTTGGCGATATCCTGTTTGCACTTGTGAATATTGCACGTTTCTATAAAATTGATGCCGAAGAAGCTGCGAGAAAAACCAATGAAAAATTCATTCGCCGTTTTACATATGTGGAAGAACGGGTAATGATGAGCGGCAGAAATTTTGAAGACTTTACGCTTGAACAGCTCGATGAATTCTGGAATGAGGCAAAATCCAAGGGATACTAATAGAGGAGTGGCAATAGATGAGATTAGATAAATTTTTAAAAGTTTCAAGGCTTATAAAAAGAAGAACACTGGCAAAAGAAGTCTCCGATCAGGGAAGGATCTCCATAAATGGACAGCAGGCCAAAGCGAGTTCAACAGTTAAGGTTGGAGACGAGCTTCAGATCCGTTTCGGCCAGAAGCTGGTAACGGTCAAAGTGGAGCGCCTGCAGGAAACGACCCGCAAGGAAGAGGCAGCGGAAATGTACTCGATTGTTAAGGAAGAGAAAGTGGAGTAGCGGCCTGCACCTATGAAGATTGGCCGTTAAACTATCGGTTTTGGCCGATAAAAGAGCGAAATTGGCCGTAAAATTTCCGTTTTAGGCTGATAAAACCTTCATAATGGCCGTTAAATCTTGATTTAGCGGAATTTCGTCAGTATCATAGTTCCAAATTCAGCAGCACCTCCGCTTTTCCTATTGGCTTGTTCTATTTTAATTCCCCTTTTCATAAACATGTACAAAAAGGTTGTACTATGTTGATTGCGGGGGATGAATAATGAGTCAATATTATGAGTCAAGTTCGAACAAAACCAATACTCAGGAACATGATGTCATTATGAGAGGCAGAAGGCTGCTTGATATTACTGGCGTTAAACAGGTCGAAAGCTTTGATAATGAAGAGTTTTTGCTGGAGACGGTGATGGGCTTCCTGGCGATTAGAGGGCAGAATCTGCAGATGAAGAATCTGGATGTGGACAAGGGAATTGTTTCCATCAAAGGGAAGGTATTTGACCTTGTTTATATTGACGATCAGAATGGAGATAAAGCTAAAGGCTTCTTTAGCAAGTTGTTCCGATGACACTGACCACTCAATTTGTGACCATGCTGGCGATGATCGGCATGGGAAGTGTATTTGGGGCTGCCCTTGATACGTATAATCGTTTCCTGCAAAGGACCAAGCGGAAAAGCTGGCTTGTTTTTATTAATGATATTCTTTTTTGGCTCGTACAGGGCCTGGCAATCTTCTATATTTTATTTCTGGTGAATAAAGGCGAATTAAGGTTTTATATTTTCATTGCTTTGCTGTGCGGTTTTGCCGCTTATCAAAGTTTATTTAAGGAAATGTATCTGCGGGTATTGGAGATATCCATCCGGATGGCGATCTCCATATACCGCTTTTTCGTGAAGACCTTTACTTTACTCATCTATAAACCCATCCAGGGTCTTATTATGGCGTTAATTGCGATAGCCGTTATGCTTGGAAAAGGACTTTATTCCCTTTTAAAAGTCATACTTCGAGTCTTTTGGTTCATCTTGAAAGTGGTTTTTCTGCCTGTCAAATGGATTTTGTCACTTTTGTGGAAATTATTGCCGAAAAAGATTAAAAAAACAGTCGAGAAGTTATATAATAAATTGGCAGGATATTTACAGCAGATAAAGAATTATGTTTTAAAATGGATTGCAAAGTGGAAGAAACCTAAAGAGTAAGGAGGGAGTGCGGAAGTGAGTGTCACCAAGAAGAAAAATGTAGCCAAAATGGAAACCAGCTATGTCAAACAGCAGGAAGCAGCAGAGATCAGTGCGGGCCGTAAGAAAAAGCTATTATTTCGCAGATTAGCGGCATTTTTCACACTGGCAGCCGTCGTTTCATTTTTTATGATCTCCACACTCGTTTCGCAGTCTGCTGCTCTGGAAGAAAAAGTGGAAGAGAAAACCCGGCTGGACCAGGAGCTTTCTGACCTGAAGAAAAAGGAAGTCATGCTCGAAGAAGAGATTGTTAAGCTGAATGATGATGAGTATATCGCGAAGCTTGCCCGTAAAGATTACTTCCTATCTGACAATAATGAAATCATTTTTAACCTCCCTGAAGAAGAGACGGAAAAAGAAAAGAAAAAGGAAAAAAAGGCCGATTGACGCTATATTGACACTCTTTTTTTGATTTCTGTATAATATATAGTAAGTTTTGATTTAAATCTTTCAAGGAGGCAATTTTTTTAATGTCAATCGAAGTAGGCAGCAAGTTAAAAGGAAAGGTCACAGGCATTACAAAATTCGGAGCATTTGTGGAGCTGCCGGAAGGCTCAACGGGTCTGGTGCACATAAGTGAAGTCGCTGACAAGTATGTAAAAGATATTAATGAGCACCTCAAAGTGGGTGACATGGTTGAAGTGAAAGTCATTAATGTCGAAAAGGACGGCAAGATTGGATTATCCATCAAAAAGGCAAAAGACCGGCCTGAGCGTTCTGAAAGACCTGAAAGAGGCGACAGAAAAGAATTCAGACCTAATTCAAACTCTGGCCGACCTCGCCATAACAGATCAAACGACCATCGCCCTAAAGAAAACTTTGAAGCCAAAATGGCTCGTTTCCTAAAGGACAGCGAAGATCGTCTGTCATCGCTAAAACGCCATACTGAATCCAAACGTGGAGGAAGAGGCGCTAAACGAGGATAACTTGCTGCTGATCGATCTATATAGCAGAATGGGAAACAAGTCCGATTGGGCTTGTTTTTTTGTGCTGTTTAACGCTGTAAATTCTGCTGGTAGCTTATTAATAGTGAATTCTTGATATAGCGCGAAGTGACCGATATATCGGAAAAGTAACCGATAAATAAGAATGCTGACCGATAAACCGGAAAAGTAACCGATATATTGAAAATCTGGCCGATAAATCTAACAAAGTGACCGATAAACTGGAAAGCAATTAAAAAAGTTTAATCAATTGCTTGGTAACAGCTCATATTAAGTTCTGAAAGAAGAAAAATTCCTCCAAATCCATCAAAAAAACGCCAGCCTAAGGCTGACGCTCTTTTGAAATGACCCGTACGGGATTCGAACCCGTGTTACCGCCGTGAAAGGGCGGTGTCTTAACCGCTTGACCAACGGGCCGTGGAAAATAACATTCTAAGATGTCCAGCTTCAGCGCCTACCCCCTCGAGGTCACAAGCCGCTCCTCCCAAAAAGGTAAAGAACACCTTTCTGTGAGGATCGTGTTGTGCTTGTCGGGGGTGACCAACGCGCTTCCGCATTCTTTGATAGCGGCGGAGGGGATCGAACCCCCGACCTCACGGGTATGAACCTTACGCTCTAGCCAGCTGAGCTACACCGCCATATTTTAATAGATTTATAGATGTGCTCTGAAGTACAAGATTTATAATACAAATTTTTAAAAAGGAAGTCAATAAGATATTTAAAGAAATATGTCGTAAATCTCCCTTGCCTCTTCGTCAATTTCTTCCATGCTTCTCTTTCCGCAGAAAGCCGTCATTCTAAGGGTTTGTTTACTTTTTTTGTCAGAACCAAGCGGAACTTCAGGAAGCCCAATTTTAAATCTTGTTATCTATCCCCATATATAGTGGAAAACCGTCGAACGAAAAGCCGGGGCTTGTCCGCTATTTTGACAAACTTCTGGAGCGCTGGATTTTATAATTGTCAGCAACGATAAAAATATGGGGAGTGTAGTTTAATGGAAAAGGTAGAAAGGAATGTAATGGAGCCGATCGGGGAAGTACCCTTCAACAAACCGAAACTGGATTTTGCCAAAGGCTTAAAAAAACTCCACTCAGGGTTGGAGAATTTCTTTCTGAAAAAAGGCTATGTTCTGCTGATCATTGGCTTTTTGCTTGGAAGAGCCTTGATATTGGCGAAGCTTACCCCATTTAGCCTTCCGTTTTTTGCAGCGGTTTATTTCATACGTAGGGATAAGGCGCCCCTGGCACTAGTGGGATTAATGGCAGGTGCTGCCACATTGTCCATCTCCAATGCTGTATCCGCTTTTGGAATAACCTTCATCTTTTTATTTGCCTTCCGGGTCTCGAAAAAATGGCTGCATAATGAAATCAGGGCACTGCCTTTTTATGTATTCTTCACTCTTTTAGGAGGCAAGCTCCTGGAGGCATTCATTATGAAGGGCCAGCTGACTTTATATGATGGAATGATGGCCGGTGTTGAGTCAGGTCTTGGCTTCATTCTAACGCTGATTTTTCTGCAGGGGCTGCCGCTGCTTTCGATAAATAAACGCAGACAATCATTGAAAACCGAAGAAATCGTCTGCCTGATCATTATGCTGGCTTCTGTCATGACGGGAACAATTGGCTGGACGGTCTATGATCTTTCAGTCGAGCATATTATGTCACGCTATCTTGTCCTTCTCTTTGCCTTTGTGGCAGGAGCAACAGTCGGTTCTACAGTAGGGGTGGTAACCGGCCTGATCTTCTCCCTTGCGAATATATCGAGCTTTTATCATATGAGTCTGCTCGCCTTCGCGGGTCTTTTAGGCGGTCTTTTAAAAGAAGGCAGGAAGTTCGGTGTGGCATTCGGCCTTCTGATTGCGACACTCCTGATGGGCATGTATGGAGAAGGAAGCGGAAACCTCATGAAAACTCTGTCCGAAACAGGCGCAGCGATTCTCTTATTTTTATTAACTCCGCAGGCTTTAACGATGAAATTGGCCAAACACATCCCGGGAACGCCTGAATATGCCGCTGAGCAGCAGCAATATATGAGAAAAATGCGCGATGTGACAGCACAGCGTGTTGCCCAGTTCTCAAGCGTCTTCCAGGCCCTTTCCAAAAGCTTCTCCTCTCATGATGAGCCTTCTGAATGGGAGGAAGACGGTGACAGGGAAGTGGATTATTTTTTAAGCAATGTAACCGAAAAAACATGCCAGACCTGCTTTAAGAAGGATCATTGCTGGTCAAAGAACTTTAATACAACCTATGACTATATGATGGATATTATGCATGATGTGGACAACAATGAAGGTGCTCTTTCTCCAAAGCTTGCGAGGGATTGGGAAAAGTACTGTACAAGATCGAAAAAAGTGACAGAAGCTGTTCAGCAGGAGCTGACATATTTTAAGGCGAACCAAAGGCTGAAGAAGCAGGTTCAGGAAAGCAGAAGGCTGGTAGCTGATCAGCTGATGGGTGTTTCGGAGGTGATGGGTGATTTTGCCAAAGAAATCCAGCGAGAGCGGGAAAATCATCATAAACAGGAAGAACAGATTCTTGAAGCGCTTCAGGAGTTTGGCATTCATATCGAGCAGGTGGAAATCTACAGCCTGGAGCAGGGAAATGTCGATATTGATATGACCATCCCATTTTGCCAGGGGCATGGAGAATGCGAAAAGCTAATTGCACCGATGCTATCTGATATTTTGGGAGAAACGATATTAGTAAATTCAGAGGAATGCGCCGCGTTCCCGAATGGATATTGCCATGTCACATTCCGGTCAGCCAAGGCATTCGTGGTTGAAACAGGCGTTGCACATGCTGCGAAGGACGGCGGTTTAGTATCAGGGGACAGCTATTCCACTATCGAGCTGGGCTGCGGAAAGTATGCGATTGCCATCAGTGATGGAATGGGCAATGGGGAACGGGCTCATGCGGAAAGCCAGGAAACACTTCAGCTCCTGCAGAAAATTCTTCAATCGGGCATTGAAGAGCAGGTTGCCATTAAATCAGTCAATTCCGTTCTTTCTCTAAGGACCACAGACGAAATTTTCTCCACCTTGGATTTGGCCATGATTGATCTGCAGAATGCTGACGCGAAATTTTTGAAAATTGGATCAACTCCAAGCTTTGTTAAGAGAGGCCATAAAGTGATGAAAATTCAGGCCAGCAACCTCCCGATGGGCATCATCCAGGAATTTGATGTAGATGTGGTCAGTGAGCAGCTTAAAGCGGGAGATTTGCTGATCATGATGAGTGATGGCGTTTTTGAAGGGCCGAAGCATGTTGAGAACTTTGATTTGTGGATGAAGCGCAAGGTATCCGAGTTAAAGACGGACGACCCTCAAGAAGTAGCCGATTTAATTATGGAAGAGGTAATCAGGTCACGATCCGGAAATATTGAAGATGATATGACGGTGGTGGTGTCAAAGGTCAAACACAATACTCCTAAATGGACAAGCATCCCTGTACATGCCATCCGCCAAAAGGCCAACTGATTAATTTGCTCATAGTTAAATTACTCAATAAGGTCTCTGAAGTTAGGTAATTGTCCAGCTCCAGCACCTACCCCCTCGAGGTCACAAGCTTGTCTAGTTGCGGCTCTTAGGGACTCGAGACATAAGCCAATCCCTTTCAGAAGGAAAGAACACCTTCTTGCAGGGCTCGTCTTATGCTTGTCGTCCCTGGGCAGTCGCCTCACATTTCGGGCAACCCTCCCAGAAGGCAAAGAACGCCTTTCCGTGAGGCTAGTCTTGTGCTTGTCGGGGGTGAACAAGGTGCTTCCGCATTTCTTAGGTATAAATCCCCTCCTTTCAGTCGAAAATGCTAACAACTCAAATGTGGAGGGGAGTTTCAAATGAAAACAGGAACACTGAAGCAAATTTTATTGATAACGGATGGCTGTTCAAATCAGGGTGAAGATCCCGTTGCCATGGCGGCTCTGGCCAAGGAGCAGGGAATAACTGTGAATGTAATCGGAGTCATGGAGCAGGATGTCATTGATGAACAGGGAATGAATGAAATTGAAGGAATCGCTATGTCAGGAGGCGGAGTCAGTCAGGTGGTCTACTCTCAGCAGCTGTCCCAGACGGTACAGATGGTGACGAGAAAAGCCATGACCCAGACACTTCAGGGAGTTGTGAACAAAGAGCTCCAGCAGATCCTGGGCGGCTCAAAAACGATGGAAGACCTTCCGCCTGATCAGCGCGGGGAAGTGATGGAGGTCGTGGATGAACTGGGTGAAACGGTTGAACTTGAAGTGCTGGTTCTCGTAGATACCAGTGCAAGCATGAAGCATAAGCTTCCAACCGTTAAGGAAGCCTTGCTGGATCTTTCCCTAAGCCTTAATGCACGATCTGGTGATAACCGTTTTTCCGTATTCGTATTTCCCGGGAAAAAGAAAGATGTCGAAAAACTGCTGGATTGGACACCGAATCTTGAATCGCTGACCAGTATTTTCTCGAAGCTGACAACAGGCGGGATTACGCCTACAGGTCCGGCCATTCATGAGGCACTAAACCATTTTAAGAAAAAACGTTCATTAAGGAGTCTGCTTTCCCGTGATGATGAATCATTCTTTGAAGAGTCAGTGTAAAGTAAACCCTGGTACTGTGATTGAAGGAAAGTGGCACCGAAACCGATATACCATTATAAAGGAATTAGGGTATGGTGCTAATGGGATTGTTTATCTCGCCAAAAACCAAAATCAGCAGGTTGCTTTGAAAATGAGTGATAACGGGATGTCCATCACGTCTGAAGTGAACGTCCTTAAATCCTTTGCAAAGGTCCAAGGCTCTGCCCTCGGGCCTTCTTTGCTTGATGTGGATGATTGGGAAAGAAGGAGCGGAAAGGTTTCGTTCTATGTAATGGAATATATACAGGGCCCTGATTTGCTGACATTTATCCAGCAAAAAGGATCCTCCTGGACTGGTGTTTTAATCGTACAGATGCTGAACGATCTGGATTCATTGCATAAAGCGGGCTGGGTTTTCGGTGATTTAAAGCCGGATAATTTGATCGTAACAGGCCCTCCCTCAAAAATACGCACCATTGATGTGGGCGGAACCACCATTCAAGGCAGGGCGATAAAAGAATTTACCGAGTTTTATGATCGCGGCTATTGGGGATTGGGGACCAGAAAGGCTGATCCGGCCTACGATCTTTTTGCTGCAGCCATGATTTTAATCAATACGGCATACCCAAAAAGGTTTGCCAAGACAACAGGTGACCTCAAACAGCTCAAAATGATGGTCCGCCAAAAGAAAGAACTGCTGAAATACGAAGATGTTATTCTAACTGCCCTGCAAGGCAACTATAGCTCTGCTGGTGAAATGAGAAATGACATGCTCCAGCTCACTCGTTCAAATCCAGCGCTAAGGAGCACAGTAAACAGGAATGCCGGACAAACAGCCAGTCCTCAGCCTGCCAGCAGGCAAGTGTACAGGCAAAAAAAACAGAAAGGGAGCATCTTTGAAACCCTGCTGATTACCCTTATCGTGACGCTTCTTTATTTCATATATATTTATGGGCAGCTGCTTTAAATTTGAGAAAAATGAAACTTTCTTCTCCCTGATCCGTATAGTAAGCTTAATCCCTTTTGATATTTACCCTTTAAAAATGATATGCTTTTCTATATGAAGGATTATGCTGCCCTTTGCAGGGGTAGTATAAAGTGAAACTTCAATTAGAGGATAAGGTTTTTCCTCTGATTGTCAGCGATAAATATATTTCTATCGGATAAGGAAGAAGCCTATGCTCCAAGAGAAAGTGAGTGCTTTCCTTAAGAAAAAGGGACTGGATTTAAACAATAAGAAAATAGTAGTCGGTGTATCAGGAGGGCCGGATTCAATCGCCCTGCTCCATTATTTTTGGAGCCGGAAACAGCAGCTTCAAATCGAACTAATCGCCGCGCATGTTGATCATATGTTCAGAGGCGAAGAATCCTTTCAGGACGCCATGTTTGTGAAGGATTACTGCAAAGAGAAAGCCATTCCATTTGAAATGGAAAGAGTGAATGTACCTGAGTATATGGAGAATTCCGGGAAGAGTTCCCAGACAGCTGCAAGGGATTGCCGCTACAGCTTCTATCAAAGAACCGCCACGAAATATGGGGCAGACTTTATAGCGCTGGGACATCATGGCGATGATCAGGTTGAAACCATATTAATGCGGCTTACAAGGGGAAGCGCCGGCAGCGCAAGGGCAGGAATTCCCTTCATGCGTTCATTTAGCGATTATTTTATCATCCGCCCTTTCCTATGCTTGAATAGAGCCGAAATCGAAAGCTACTGCCTAAAAGAACGCTTGAACCCCCGGCGGGATCCAAGCAATGAAAAAGGAATATACAGCCGCAACCGATTCAGGCAGGAAGTGCTCCCATTCCTGAGAAAAGAAAACCCTCAGGTGCATGAGCATTTTCAAAGATTCAGCGAAGATTTGCAAAGTGATGAAGCATATCTGCAGGAATTAACTGTCCATAAAATGAATACAGTAATGAAAAAGAAAGCCAATGAGGAAATTAGTATGGATATCGATGCTTTCGAGGCAATGCCAATGCCTTTACAAAGGAGAGGGATTCAACTAATATTAAACTATCTTTATAAGGAAAGGCCGGCATCGTTATCGGCATCTCATATAGAGAGCATTTTTTCCTTAATGAAAAGTCCTCATCCATCGGGAAATTTAGATTTTCCAGGCGGTTTACACATTGTACGCTCCTACCGGCAATGCCACTTCTTATTCCCGAAGGAACCTGTACAATCCTATCGATATGAAGTCTTCGAACCTGCAAGCATTAAACTCCCAAACGGCGGATCGATTATCCTTGAATATGCTGACTGTCCTGAAGGAATTCTAAACAATGATACCCTGGTATTAGGCAGGGAGGATGCTTCTCTTCCAATCATTATCAGGACAAGAGAAAAGGGAGACCGCATGACGCTTAAAGGAATGCAGGGGTCCCGAAAGATTAAGGACATTTTCATCGACCATAAAGTACCGCTCCATGATCGGAAAACCTGGCCAATTGTGACAGATGCACAAGGCAGGATCCTGTGGGTGCCTGGTTTGAAGAAATCACATGATGATAGGCAGCAGCAATCTTGTACCAGTTATATTATTTTAAAATACATAAAGCAATGATCTTCTAGGGGGCACAATAAATGATGAAAAATGATATTGAAAAAGTACTGATTTCGGAAGAGGAGCTGCAGGATAAGATTAAATCCCTTGCTGCTGAACTTACTGAAGAATACCAGGACCGATTCCCGCTTGCCATTGGGGTTTTAAAAGGGGCAATGCCTTTCATGAGCGATCTTTTAAAGCGCGTGGATACATATCTTGAGATGGACTTCATGGATGTATCAAGCTATGGAAATGCAATGGTTTCTTCGGGAGAAGTGAAAATTCTGAAAGACCTTGATACTTCTGTGGAAGGCAGAGATATTCTAATCATTGAGGATATCATCGACAGCGGCTTGACACTCAGCTACCTTGTTGAGCTGTTCCGCTACAGAAAAGCGAAAAGCATTAAGATTGTAACACTGCTTGACAAGCCAACAGGAAGAAAGGCTGATATCAAAGCTGATTATGTAGGATTTATTGTTCCTGATGAATTCGTAGTCGGCTACGGCTTGGATTACGCGGAAAAGTACCGTAATCTTCCATATATTGGAGTCCTGAAGCCGGAAGTATACAGCAATAACGATTAAGGAAATCCTAAGCATTGATCTTGCATTAAAGCCCTTTACTGAAACAAGAATCACCCGGTTTTAAGAAGTCTAATTCCTTGTATTGGCACGATTTTCTATGATACTATACACTATAGTTTGTTTACCGTGGGAGGAGGTAAGGGATGAATCGGATCTTCCGGAATACCATCTTTTATTTATTAATATTTTTAGTCATTATTGGAGTTGTCAGCTTCTTTAACGGCAACAATGAACCAACGGAGCACATCTCTTATAATAAATTTGTTGATCACTTGGAAAGCGGCGATATTACGTCCATTTCCCTTCAGCCTGAGAGAGGTGTATTTGAAGTAAGGGGTCAGCTAGAAGGATATGAGGAAGGCAAATACTTCCTGACTTATATCATGAACAATGATAATATCCTTGACCGTGTGGATCAATTAGCCCAGTCTTCAGATGTTGAAGTCATGCCGGCTAAGGAAACAAGCGGATGGGTGACATTCTTTACGTCAATCATTCCTTTCATCATCATCTTCATACTATTCTTCTTCCTGCTGAATCAGGCGCAGGGCGGAGGCAGCCGTGTGATGAACTTCGGCAAAAGCAAAGCCAAGCTATATGATGAAAGCAAAAAGAAAGTGCGCTTTAAAGATGTTGCAGGCGCCGATGAAGAAAAGCAGGAGCTTGTTGAGGTCGTTGAGTTCCTTAAAGACCCGCGCAAGTTTGCTGAATTGGGAGCAAGAATTCCTAAAGGGGTTCTTCTTGTAGGACCTCCGGGAACAGGTAAAACCTTGCTTGCACGGGCTGCAGCCGGTGAAGCAGGCGTTCCGTTCTTCTCTATAAGCGGTTCTGATTTCGTTGAAATGTTCGTAGGTGTGGGTGCTTCCCGTGTCCGTGACTTATTCGAAAATGCGAAAAAGAACGCGCCATGTATTATTTTTATCGATGAAATTGATGCAGTAGGACGCCAGCGTGGTGCCGGCCTTGGCGGCGGACACGATGAACGCGAGCAGACCCTTAACCAGCTTTTAGTTGAAATGGATGGGTTTGGAGCAAATGAAGGAATTATCATCATTGCTGCCACAAACCGTCCGGATATTCTTGACCCGGCATTATTGCGTCCGGGACGTTTTGACAGACAAATTACGGTTGACCGCCCAGACGTCAAAGGCCGTGAAGCAGTGCTTAAAGTACATGCCCGCAACAAGCCTTTAGATGAGTCGGTTAACTTAAAGAGCATTGCGATGCGTACACCTGGTTTTTCAGGTGCAGACCTTGAAAATCTATTGAATGAAGCAGCGCTTGTAGCTGCCCGCCGCAATAAGAAAAAAGTCGATATGGAAGATATCGATGAAGCAACAGACCGCGTTATTGCGGGACCAGCTAAGAAAAGCCGTGTTATTTCCCAAAAGGAAAGAAATATCGTTGCTTTCCACGAAGCGGGTCATACGGTCATCGGTTTAGTGCTTGATGAAGCTGAAATGGTTCATAAAGTGACAATCGTGCCGCGCGGCCAGGCTGGCGGATATGCAGTTATGCTCCCGAAAGAAGATCGATACTTCCAGACGAAGCCTGAGCTTCTCGACAAAATTGTCGGCTTGCTTGGGGGGCGTGTTGCGGAGGAAATCGTGTTCGGCGAAGTAAGTACAGGTGCCCATAATGACTTCCAGCGTGCGACAGGTATTGCACGCCGCATGGTAACCGAATTTGGAATGAGCGATAAGCTTGGACCATTGCAGTTCGGACAGTCTCAGGGCGGCCAGGTCTTCCTTGGACGTGACTTCCATAATGAACAGAACTATTCAGATGCAATCGCATATGAAATCGATCTTGAAATCCAGCGCATTATCAAGGAATCTTATGAAAGAGCAAGAAAGCTCTTAACGGAAAACCGAGATAAGCTGAATCTAATCGCCAATACATTGCTTGAAGTCGAAACGCTTGATGCGGAGCAAATCAAGCATCTATCAGAACATGGCAGACTGCCTGACCGTTCAGTGACTTCCATTTCAACTGATGAAGATGTGAAAGTGAACATCAGCATCAAGAAAGAGGATCCTGCTGAAACAGGCGAAATTCCTGAAACCAGGGAAGGCTCAAGCCCTGCAGAAGCGGATGTGCCTCCTGCCATCGATGAAGAACGCAAAGACAAATAATCAAAAAGCGCCTCTAGGGGCGCTTTTTTTGCGGAAAAAATATCAATTGCCAGACTGGGTGGAATTTTCGATTACACGAAACAATAACAGTTGTGATATGATGTTTTCAGTGAAAAAATAAAGCTATTGAGCTTTTTTTAAATAATCATAAAGTGGTGAGAATGTTGATCTTTGTTTTCGACGTGGGAAATACAAATATCGTTCTGGGTGTCTATGACCAAGATGAATTAAAGCATCATTGGCGAATTGAAACCAACCGGAATAAAACAGAAGATGAATACGGAATGATTGTGAAGTCTCTGTTTGAGCATGTGAATCTTTCCTTTTCAGATATAGATGGCATTATCATTTCCTCTGTAGTGCCGCCAATCATGTTTTCGCTTGAAAGAATGTGCCAGAAATACTTCCATGTTAAGCCCCTTGTCGTGGGTCCTGGAATCAAGACAGGCTTAAACATCAAGTACGAAAATCCGAGGGAAGTTGGTGCAGACCGCATCGTCAATGCAATAGCAGCCATTCATGAATATGGCAGCCCGTTAGTCATTGTCGATTTTGGAACAGCCACTACCTATTGCTATATCAATGAAAATAAGCAATATATGGGTGGCGCAATTGCTCCCGGAATCGGAATCTCGACCGAGGCTCTTTACTCCCGTGCAGCCAAGCTTCCAAGAATAGAAATTGCCCGTCCTGATCATATTGTCGGGAAGAATACCGTATCTGCCATGCAGGCTGGGATTTTATATGGTTATGTTGGCCAGGTTGAAGGTATAGTAAAAAGAATGAAAGATCAGGCAGTTCAAAAACCTACTGTCATTGCCACTGGAGGTCTCGCAGGCCTAATTGCGCAGGAATCGGATATTATTGATGTCGTGGATCCATTTTTAACTTTAAAGGGTCTGCAGATTATTTATAAACGAAATATGGAAACCATAAAAAATAGGACGTAAGCTTTTAAAAAGCCGCTGCATTATAAGCGGTTTTCTGGAAGATAAGTATGTGTAAACTTTTTGGACTTCGAAAATTGTCTAGCGCAAGCAGCCTACCCCCTCTAGGGTGTCGGTGGTGGGCAAGGCGCTTGCGCTTTTCGTAGAAAGGAGCAAAAAATGAGCGATTATCTAGTAAAAGCACTTGCATATGATGGACAAGTCCGTGCCTATGCATCCCGCACTACCGAAACAGTTGGGGAGGGCCAGCGCAGGCATTATACATGGCCAACCGCCTCAGCTGCTCTGGGCAGATCTATGACGGCGGGTGTGATGATGGGCGCCATGCTGAAGGGTGATAACAAGCTGACCATTAAAATTGAAGGCGGCGGTCCAATTGGCGCTATCCTGGTAGACAGCAATGCAAAGGGAGAGGTGCGCGGATATGTAACAAATCCGCAGACCCACTTCGATCTTAATGAACAGGGCAAGCTTGATGTGCGCCGTGCGGTCGGAACTGAAGGGACCTTGACTGTCGTGAAGGACATCGGAATGAGAGAACACTTCACAGGACAGGTTCCGCTGATTTCCGGAGAACTTGGAGAAGATTTCACTTATTACTTTGTTACTTCTGAACAGGTGCCTTCTTCCGTTGGAGTGGGTGTTCTCGTTAACCCCGACAACTCCATTCTTGCTGCTGGGGGCTTTATTCTGCAGCTTATGCCGGGAACCGGTGAAGAGACGATTACATTAATTGAAAACAGGCTAAAAGAGATCCCGCCTGTATCAAAATTGATCCAGCAGGGATTAACGCCTGAAGAGCTATTGGAAACGATCCTTGGCAAAGACAATGTGAAGTTCCTTGAGAAGCTTCCTGTATCCTTTACTTGTACATGTTCAAAAGAGCGTTTTGCCAATGCAATTATCAGCCTGGGTGAAGAGGAAATCCAGCAGATGATCGATGAAGACGGCCAGGCTGAAGCTTCCTGTCATTTCTGCAATGAGAAATACCATTACACTAAAGAAGAACTGGAAGAATTAAAGAACGAAGTAAAGTAATAAGCTTGAAATTGATTAAGCGTCTGCCTATAGGTCCCAAATAGCTCCCGAAAAAAAGGTCAAGCTGTTTGGGGGAACGGGAAGCTTATGCTTTTTGTATTAACAAAATTTATATCTTTGAACTTCGAGAACTGTCTAGCTCCATCGCCTATCCCCTCGAGGTGCCGGGGGTGGGCAAGGCGCTTTTCGTAGGGGGAGGAGCACTTGGAAAAGAGACAGCTTTTAATGATCATTGCCGGTTTGGTGTTGCTGAATCTTATCACATTGGCCTTTTTGCTTTTTAAAGGCGATGGCAGCCGGGAAGCAGTAGCAAAAGTCGGCGGAGACAAAATCACTCGCCAGGAATGGATGAGTGAAATGGAAACAAAATACGGGAAAAGCACATTAAGTGAATTAATTGATCAGAAGGTCATTGAAGAAGCAGGGGAAAAATACGGGGTGAAGATCTCTGATAAGGCTGTAGATCTTGAACTGAAAATGGTCAAGACTATGTACGGCGGCAATTTCACCGAAGAGATGAGCGAAGACAAGTGGCGCAGGCAAATCAAGAATAATCTTATTCTTGAAGAACTGCTGACTGCCGATGTCTCCGTCCCGGAAGAAGAAATGAAGAGTTATTATGAACAAAACAGCAGCCAGTTCCAAGTTCCGGACACCTATCACATCTCTCAGATTATCGTTAAAACAAAAGAAGAAGCGGAACAGACATTAAAGGAGCTGGATGAAGGCTCGAGCTTCTCTGTGCTGGCGATGGAACGGTCGATCGATGAATTTACCGCCGGTCTGGGGGGGAATGCAGGGTATGTCAGTGAAGATGATGAACACATACCGGCAGAAGTCCTGGAACAGGTTAAAACCCTTAAGCCCGGCAAGTGGACCAAGCCGATTAAAACGGAAGATGGATATGCCGTTGTAATGCTTCATGAGCATTTAAAGGGAGAAAATTATTCCTTTAAAGAAGTGAAGAGCATGATTCGCCGCCAGATCGCTCTTGAGCAGATGGATGTTCCTGTCTCTGCCAAGCCCTTTTGGAATGAAGCAGAAGTTGAGTGGTTTTACGGTGAGCAGTAAATAAAAAGCACGGAGGGGTTTCCGTGTTTTTTTCTGTATAAATTGCGTATCATGTATAAAAATGGGTAGTTTAAATATAATGACAAAAGTATGAATTTTCTTTTAAATAGCAATCAAATTCATTGACATTCCCATTGGAAATTGGTAAATTTGTATTAAACCAATAAAAATAGTCGGAAATGAGGAGTGGGGAAAATGGTACGTGTAGCAAATTCTATTGCAGACCTTGTTGGCCAGACGCCAATTGTGAAACTAAACCGTTTAGTTGATGATAATAGTGCAGATGTTTATCTAAAATTGGAATACATGAATCCTGGAAGCAGCGTAAAAGACCGTATTGCCCTGGCAATGATCACTGCCGCAGAGAAAGAAGGAAGCCTCAAACCAGGTGATACCATTATTGAACCGACAAGCGGAAATACAGGAATCGGATTAGCGATGATTGCAGCAGCAAAAGGCTATAAAGCGGTTCTGGTCATGCCGGAGACGATGAGTATGGAGCGCCGCAATTTGCTTCGTGCTTACGGTGCCGACCTTGTACTCACACCTGGACCGGAAGGGATGGGCGGGGCGATCCGCAAGGCTCAGGAATTGGCAAAGGAAAATGGCTATTTCGTGCCTCAGCAGTTTGAAAACCCTGCGAACCCTGAAATTCACCGTTTAACAACAGGACCTGAAATCACAGAGCAAATGGGCGACCAGCTGGATGCATTCATATCCGGAATCGGTACAGGCGGAACGATTACAGGTGCAGGCCAAGTGCTTAAAGAAAAATATAAAAACATCAAAATTTACGCAGTTGAACCAACTGATTCACCTGTACTATCAGGCGGAAAGCCGGGCCCTCATAAAATCCAGGGCATTGGAGCAGGATTTGTACCGGATACGCTGGATACAAAGATTTATGATGAAGTGATTCAAATTACAAATGATGAGGCATTTGAATATGCCCGCCGCGCGGCCAAGGAAGAAGGAATCCTAGGAGGAATTTCCTCTGGTGCGGCGATCAGTGCGGCCCTAAAAGTTGCCAAAGAGCTTGGAAAAGGGAAAAAGGTTTTGGCTATTATCCCAAGTAACGGCGAGCGTTATTTAAGTACTCCTTTATACCAATTTGAAGCTGAATAATTGATATGACAGCGGTCTTCGATGGCCGCTGTTTTTTGTCGTATAGGAAACTACAAAATTGAACGATGTAAATAACTCTGTGGAAGAGTGTCTGCATCTAGCTCCAGCGCCTACCCCCTCGAGGTGTCGGGGGTGGGCAAGGCGCTTCCGCTTTTGTTTCGTACAATAAAAATTATGAAAGCATGCCCTACATAATGTATGATGAAAAAAGAGAAAAATATAGGGGTGACACTCATTGAAGCAGCTTCACATCCATGCAAAAAAAATACCTTATACATATAATCGATTTTTCCGCCAATACCGCTCACTGTCGGAGGGATTGGCACATCATATTTTACTTGAAAGCGGACGGGGAGGCAGGTACAGTATCGCAGCTTTTGAGCCGGAAGCCATTTTAACAGGCAAAAATTCAGAACTTGAAATTGTTAGAGACGGCGAAAAACAGGTGCTGGAAGGTAACCCCCTTCACTTAATGCAGGAATGGCTGAATCAATATAAAGCAGATAAGCTCGATGAACTTCCTGACTTTCAGGGAGGAGCAATCGGGTTTATCAGCTATGATTACGCACGTTATATCGAAAAGCTTCCAAATGAAGCTCAAGATGATCTGCAGATACCTGATATTCATTTTTTTATTTATAAAGAATGCTTTGTCTTTGACCATGAAACCGAAGAGCTCTGGCTGATTTTCTTATACGAAAAAGGGGAAGAGCGCGCGATTGAGGAACGGGCAGATAATTGGGAGCAGAGATGGAAGAATGAAAGTAAGGAGCCTTCTGCGAAAGCGGAATACAATCAGGCTGAAAATACACTTGGTGTATCCATGAATGAAGAAGAATTCATGGCTGCCGTCAGGAGTATTCAGGAATATATTTCACAGGGAGATGTCTTTCAGGTAAATCTCTCGGTACGCCAAAGCCGCCCAATTCATATTCAGGCAATGGATGTATACGAACAGCTGAGAGCGTTAAACCCGTCTCCATACATGGGGTATTTCCACACGCCGGGATACCAGCTTGTAAGCGGATCTCCGGAACTGCTGATTAAGAAAAAAGGAAACACCGTCAGTACGCGGCCGATTGCCGGGACAAGATCCCGCGGGAAGGACCATGAGGAGGACCTCAAGCTCGCCAGTGAACTGATTGAAAATGAGAAAGAACGTGCAGAGCACGTAATGCTGGTCGATCTGGAGCGAAATGACCTGGGAAGAGTCTGCAAATATGGCACCGTAACAGTGGATGAGTTCATGGTCATTGAAAAATATTCACATGTGATGCATATTGTCTCCAATGTAAAAGGAGAGCTGACAGAAGGCAAAAGTGCAGTTGATATCATTGACGCTGTATTTCCCGGGGGAACGATTACGGGTGCCCCTAAGGTGCGCACCATGGAGATCATTGAAGAGCTTGAACCGGTCACAAGGGGACCATACACCGGCTCTCTTGGCTGGATCAATTTCAGCGGTGATCTTGAGCTGAATATCATCATCCGCACTATGCTCGTTAAAGATGGACAGGCCCATGTGCAGGCAGGTGCAGGCATTGTCATTGACTCCAATCCGAAAAATGAATACAAAGAGTCACTGAAAAAGGCAATTGCTCTTTGGAAAGCAAAAGAACTCGCAGAACAGGCAAAAGGGGATCAGCTATGATTTATATGATCGATAATTATGATTCTTTTACGTATAATCTCGTACAGTATCTCGGTGAATTAGGCGAAGAGCTGGTTGTCAAAAGAAACGATGAAACATCGATTTCTGAAATAGGCAGTATGCAGCCGAAGTTCCTGATGATCTCTCCGGGTCCGTGCAGCCCGAATGAAGCAGGCATCAGCCTGAAAGCCATTGAAGCTTTTGCGGGCAAAATCCCGGTCTTTGGCGTTTGTCTTGGACATCAGTCAATTGCTCAAGTATTCGGAGGCGATGTGGTGCAGGCAGAGCGTCTGATGCATGGAAAAACCTCTGACATTTTTCATGATGGAAAGTCTATATTTAAAGACCTGCCCAACCCTTTTCCTGCTACCCGCTACCATTCGCTGATTGTCAAAAAGGAAACACTTCCTGAATGTCTTGAGGTTTCAGCATGGACAGCTGAGGGAGAGATTATGGCCATTCGCCATAAGGAATTGCCTGTAGAAGGTGTTCAATTCCACCCTGAGTCAATTATGACCACGGCCGGAAAGGAACTCCTTCAGAATTTTATTCAGCATTACAAAGCGTCACTGCAGGCAGAGGGGCTGTAAACCTTGTATATTTATATGAATGGGGAAATTGTCAGGAAAGAGGAGGCCAGGATCTCTCCTTTTGATCATGGCTTTTTATATGGAATGGGGCTGTTTGAGACGTTCCGTGTCTATAATGGGCATCCCTTTTTATTGGACGATCATCTGGAGAGGCTGAACCGAAGCCTTAAAGCGATAAATATCGAAGCATTTTATACCAGGGAACAGGTGCTCGCAGCGCTGGATATGCTGCTGGGAAAAAACGGATACCATAATGCCTATATCCGGATGAATGTGTCAGCGGGTAACGGGGAGATTGGCCTGCAGACAGATTCGTACAAAAACCCGAATACGATTATTTTCTGCAAACCGCTTCCGCCAAGAAGTGCAAGCGCAGAAAAGCAGGCAGTGATGCTTGAGATTCCCCGCAATACACCTGAAGGGGCCGAACGTCTGAAGTCCCACCATTATTTAAATAACATTCTGGCTAAAAAGGAAGCGGGGGACGATCCAGGCATAGAAGGGATCTTCCTGACCAGGGATGGCTACCTGGCAGAAGGAATCACTTCGAACTTATTCTGGATTCGTGATGGCCATTTATTTACCCCGTCTCTTCATACCGGCATACTAAACGGCATTACCCGGGAATTTGTAATCAGGCTTGCCGGAAAGATGGGGATGAATGTGGAGGAAGGCCTGTACAGACCAGAAGCTGTAAGAGATGCGGATGAAGTTTTTGTCACGAACTCCATCCAGGAAATTGTGCCAATGTTCTCGTTTGACGGCCATTCAATGCCAGGGTTATCCGGGAAGAAAACATCGGAGCTCCAGATGCACTATGAAAACAACTGTGAACACTTATGGAGCAGGAATGAACTGTAGGAGGATTCAGAATGTCTAAAACAACAATTCAGTGTGGGCCATATACGCTAGATTACGGGAAGAAAACCATTGTAATGGGAATTTTAAATGCAACGCCTGACTCCTTTTCGGATGGGGGCAAATACAGTCAGCAGGATCTGGCAGTCAAGCATGCTCTGGAAATGGTTGAAAACGGAGCAGATATCATTGATGTCGGCGGAGAGTCAACCCGTCCGGGATTTGATCCGGTGCCTGCAGACGAAGAGCTGAAGCGTGTTCTTCCTGTTATTGAGGCAATTTCAAAAGAAGTGGATGTTCCGATATCCATTGATACCTATAAAGCCGAGGTCGCCAGGCAGGCCATTGAAGCCGGGGCCCACATTATCAATGATGTGTGGGGAGCCAAAGTGGATCCTGAAATGGCGGCAGCTGCAGCAGAAACAGGAGCGCCGATCATCTTAATGCATAACCGCAAGGATATGGAATACACATCCTTTTTCCGTGATGTCATGAATGACCTGTACGAAAGCATTGCGCTTGTAAAGTCTGCAGGTGTTAAAGACGAGAATATCATCCTTGACCCGGGCATCGGCTTTGCTAAGGACTTGAACTATAATCTGGAAATGATGAGGGATTTGGACAAGCTTGTGGCCATCGGGTATCCTGTGCTGCTTGGCACATCGAAGAAGCGGATGATCGGAACCATCCTGGACCTTCCGGTTGAGGAGCGGACAGAAGGAACGGGAGCGACGGTTTGCTACGGCATCCAAAAGGGCTGCCAGATGATCCGCATTCATGATGTAAAGGAAATGAGCCGAATGGCTAAAATGATGGACGCTTTAATGGGAAAAGGTGAATACAATGGATAAAATTTATGTGAACCGAATGGAGTTTTACGGCTACCATGGTGTTTTCCCGGAAGAAACACGGCTTGGCCAGCGCTTTGCTGTTGACCTTGCTGTCGAAGCAGACCTGAAAAAGGCGGGGGAAACCGATAATCTTGATGACTCCATCAACTATGGCGAGCTGTATGCAGTGTGCAAAGAGGTTGTGGAAGGGGAGCCCTATAAGCTGGTTGAAGCTGTCGCAGAAAAGCTGGCAGCAGAACTTCTTTCCCGGTTCCCGCTTATTCTGCAGCTGACGGTCAAAGTGATCAAGCCTGATCCGCCTATTCCCGGCCACTATCAGTCAGTAGCCGTCGAGATTACGAGAGGCAGATCATGAAGAACACCGCTTTTATTGCGCTTGGCTCAAATATCGGAAGCCGGTTTGACCACTTGAAGAAAGCAGTTGAGATGATTGATCAGCTTCCGCAAACCCAAGTGGTAAATACTTCATCTGTTTATGAAACAGATCCGGTCGGTTATGAAGATCAAGAACAATTTTTGAATATGGCAATCCAAATTTCTACCGGCTTAGATCCTTTTGAATTGCTGGATGCGTGCCTTGATATCGAATTAAAACTTGGGAGAAAAAGGGAAATCCATTGGGGCCCGCGGACAATAGACCTTGACATTTTGCTGTATAGTCACGAAAATATTGAAACAGAGAAGCTAATAGTTCCTCATCCTCGGATGCATGAAAGAGCGTTTGTCCTTGTTCCTCTTTTAGAGGTTGATTCCAGCATCAGGCTTCCGAAGATGGAGCGGCCTTTAATTTCAATACTGGAAGATATACCTGACAGAGAGGGAGTACGGATATGGAAGCAGAAAAATGGGGAAGACGTATTCGCGCTTTTCGAAAGCTAAAAGGATTTACACAAGAAGGATTTGCAAGAGAACTCGGTGTATCGGTTTCAATTTTAGGTGAAATTGAAAGAGGAAACCGGATGCCTGCACCGGCTTTAATCGAGCAGATCGCGCAGGCGCTTAAAGTGACACAGGAAGAATTGGCTCCCAGACAGGAGCAGGATTAATATATAAGTTTGAATAATTACAGAGGGAGGTGCAATTATGTTTAAAATAGGTGATATCGAGCTGAAAAACCGTGTGGTACTGGCTCCAATGGCCGGAGTATGCAATTCCGCTTTCCGTCTGACTGTGAAAGAATTCGGTGCCGGTCTTGTATGTGCTGAGATGGTCAGCGACAAAGGCATTGTCCTCCAGAACGAAAAGACGATGAACATGCTTTATATTGATGAGAGAGAAAAGCCGCTAAGCCTGCAGATTTTCGGAGGCAAAAAAGAGACGCTTGTAGAAGCGGCGAAATTTGTAGATCAAAATACCAATGCGGATATCATCGACATTAACATGGGCTGCCCTGTCCCTAAAATCACCAAATGTGATGCAGGTGCCAAGTGGCTGCTTGACCCGGATAAAATTTATGAAATGGTTTCTGCTGTAACAGCCGCTGTTGAAAAGCCGGTTACCGTAAAAATGCGGATGGGCTGGGATGAAGATCACATCTACGCTGTTAAAAACGCTCAGGCGGTTGAGCGCGCAGGGGGCAAAGCTATAGCCCTTCACGGCCGGACGCGCGTCCAGATGTATGAAGGACAAGCGAACTGGGATATTATTCGCGAAGTAAAGCAGAACATTAACATTCCGCTAATCGGAAATGGTGATGTGGAAACACCTCAGGATGCCAAGCGCATGCTGGATGAAACAGGCTGTGACGGTGTCATGATCGGACGGGCTGCACTGGGGAACCCATGGATGATTTACCGTACAGTCAAATACCTTGAGACGGGTGAATCAATGGGCGAGCCTTCTGTACGAGAGAAGATGGATGTGTGCATCCTCCATTTGGACCGCCTGATTTCATTAAAGGGTGAACATATCGCTGTACTCGAAATGCGAAAGCATGCTGCATGGTACCTGAAAGGAATCCGCGGCAATGCGAAGGTCCGCAATGGAATCAATGAATCCAATACAAGAGAAGAATTGGTGGGCGTTCTTAACGCTCTTGTCATTGATGCAGAAGAAAAAGAAAGAAGCCAGATACAGGCTGTATAACTGCGTAAAGTTTGACAGGCTGACATTCTTTGCCTATAATACTTTTGATAAATGGAAACTGCCAGTGCATGAACTGGCAGTTTTTATTCTATTTAACTATTTAGGATGTCTGATTTGCCAGCATTGTGTAAAATAATAGAGATATACATTTTTGAAGGACCGCAGAATTGTGCGTACATAAAAAGATTTACAAAATGGAGATGATTTCAGTGAGCCAGAGTCATGAAGAATTAAATGACCAGTTGAAAGTAAGACGCGAGAAAATGAGCAGCTTGCGCGAACAGGGAATGGATCCTTTCGGGAAACGTTTCGACCGTTCACACCAAAGCAATGAATTAATTGAGCAATACGGTGAACTTGAGAAGGAAGAAATTGAGGAAAAGGATATTTCTGTTACACTGGCAGGCCGCATTATGACAAAGCGCGGAAAAGGGAAAGCCGGATTCGCCCATGTACAGGATTTATCAGGGCAAATTCAAATCTATGTCCGCAAAGATGCTGTTGGAGAAGAAAGCTACTCCATCTTCGAAACTGCTGACCTGGGAGATATTGTCGGGATCAGCGGCAAGCTCTTTAAAACAAAAGTAGGCGAACTGTCTGTTAAAGCGGAGGAATTTATCCTTCTGACTAAATCCCTGCGTCCGCTGCCGGATAAGTTCCACGGGCTGAAGGACGTTGAGCAGCGCTACCGTCAGCGTTACCTGGATCTCATTATGAGTGAGGAAAGCAAAAAGACTTTCGTCACGAGAAGCCGCATTATCCAATCCATGCGCCGCTACCTTGACAGCCATGGCTACCTTGAAGTTGAAACACCTATGATGCATTCCATTGCAGGGGGAGCATCTGCACGTCCATTTATCACTCATCATAATGCGCTGGATATGGAACTCTATATGCGTATCGCGATTGAGCTTCATCTGAAGCGTCTGATTGTGGGCGGTCTTGAAAAGGTATATGAAATTGGCCGGGTATTCCGTAATGAAGGTGTTTCTACACGGCACAATCCTGAATTCACTATGATTGAATTATACGAAGCATATGCTGACTATAGAGATATCATGAGCCTGACTGAAAACCTTATTGCCCATATCGCTCAAGAGGTGCTTGGAACAACTACTGTGCAATACGGCGAGTACGAAGTGGATTTAAAGCCTGAATGGAAAAGGCTTCATATGGTAGATGCCATTAAGGAATACACTGGGGTAGACTTCTGGAAAGAAACAAGTAAGGAAGAAGCCCATCAGCTTGCGAAGGAGCATGGTGTTGAAATCAAAGACAATATGGAATATGGTCATATTGTTAATGAATTCTTCGAGCAGAAGGTTGAAGAGAAATTAATTCAGCCGACCTTCATCTATGGACATCCTGTTGAAATCTCGCCGCTTGCGAAGAAAAATGACGAAGACTCGCGCTTTACTGATCGTTTTGAATTATTTATTGTAGCACGTGAACATGCAAATGCCTTCACTGAGCTGAATGATCCAATTGATCAGCGCGAACGCTTTGAAGCACAGCTAAAAGAACGTGAAGAGGGCAATGATGAAGCACATATGATGGATGATGATTTTATTGAAGCTCTTGAATACGGCATGCCGCCAACAGGCGGACTGGGCATCGGAATCGATCGAGTTGTCATGCTGCTGACAAATTCACCTTCTATTAGAGATGTACTGTTATTCCCGCTAATGCGTCACCGTTAAAATTTCATAAAATAAGGCAGAGTACAATGCGTGCTCTGTCTTTTTTCTTTTATAGAAGGAATATAAATAATGCGATTTCCGGGGCAGAATAATGGGAATATTTTTTCTTTCTTTTTTACGTATAAAAAAGATAAAAACATATTGCATGTTGTCCTGTGAGGTGATATATTTATATTCGTTGCTGCAAGACAGCGACTTACAAAAAAAGATTTTAAAAAAAGTTATTGACTCAGATAATTGAATCTGATAAGATAATAAAGTCGCCCTTGAGCGACAGATTGATCTTTGAAAACTGAACGAACAATACGTCAACGTTTAAATCATTAGTCTTTTTCGAAAAGACAACTCGAGCTTAATCAACTCTTATATGGAGAGTTTGATCCTGGCTCAGGACGAACGCTGGCGGCGTGCCTAATACATGCAAGTCGAGCGGACGGATGGGAGCTTGCTCCCTGAAGTCAGCGGCGGACGGGTGAGTAACACGTGGGCAACCTGCCTGTAAGACTGGGATAACTCCGGGAAACCGGGGCTAATACCGGATAACTCTTTTCCTCACATGAGGAAAAGCTGAAAGATGGTTTCGGCTATCACTTACAGATGGGCCCGCGGCGCATTAGCTAGTTGGTGAGGTAACGGCTCACCAAGGCCACGATGCGTAGCCGACCTGAGAGGGTGATCGGCCACACTGGGACTGAGACACGGCCCAGACTCCTACGGGAGGCAGCAGTAGGGAATCTTCCGCAATGGACGAAAGTCTGACGGAGCAACGCCGCGTGAGTGATGAAGGTTTTCGGATCGTAAAACTCTGTTGTCAGGGAAGAACAAGTACCGGAGTAACTGCCGGTACCTTGACGGTACCTGACCAGAAAGCCACGGCTAACTACGTGCCAGCAGCCGCGGTAATACGTAGGTGGCAAGCGTTGTCCGGAATTATTGGGCGTAAAGCGCGCGCAGGCGGTTCCTTAAGTCTGATGTGAAAGCCCCCGGCTCAACCGGGGAGGGTCATTGGAAACTGGGGAACTTGAGTGCAGAAGAGAAGAGTGGAATTCCACGTGTAGCGGTGAAATGCGTAGAGATGTGGAGGAACACCAGTGGCGAAGGCGACTCTTTGGTCTGTAACTGACGCTGAGGCGCGAAAGCGTGGGGAGCAAACAGGATTAGATACCCTGGTAGTCCACGCCGTAAACGATGAGTGCTAAGTGTTAGAGGGTTTCCGCCCTTTAGTCTGCGACAAACGCATTAAGCACTCCGCCTGGGAGTACGGCAAGGCTGAAACTCAAAGGAATTGACGGGGGCCCGCACAAGCGGTGGAGCATGTGGTTTAATTCGAAGCAACGCGAAGAACCTTACCAGGTCTTGACATCTCCTGACAACCCTAGAGATAGGGCGTTCCCCTTCGGGGGACAGGATGACAGGTGGTGCATGGTTGTCGTCAGCTCGTGTCGTGAGATGTTGGGTTAAGTCCCGCAACGAGCGCAACCCTTGATCTTAGTTGCCAGCATTCAGTTGGGCACTCTAAGGTGACTGCCGGTGACAAACCGGAGGAAGGTGGGGATGACGTCAAATCATCATGCCCCTTATGACCTGGGCTACACACGTGCTACAATGGATGGTACAAAGGGCTGCAAGACCGCGAGGTTAAGCGAATCCCATAAAACCATTCTCAGTTCGGATTGCAGGCTGCAACTCGCCTGCATGAAGCCGGAATCGCTAGTAATCGCGGATCAGCATGCCGCGGTGAATACGTTCCCGGGCCTTGTACACACCGCCCGTCACACCACGAGAGTTTGTAACACCCGAAGTCGGTGGGGTAACCTTTTGGAGCCAGCCGCCTAAGGTGGGACAGATGATTGGGGTGAAGTCGTAACAAGGTAGCCGTATCGGAAGGTGCGGCTGGATCACCTCCTTTCTAAGGAATATTTACAAGAAACGTGACGTTCTTTGTTCGTTCAGTTTTGAGAGTTCAATCTCTCAATGAAAGATTCGTTCTTTGAAAACTAGATAATGATTATGAAGAAGCAATAACCGAGTAATCGCCATTTTAGTGAATTCTCTCTATGTTAAATAGAGTTAAAAACCTTTGATACTGTTCATCTTCGATGAACCTGTCAAATACGGTTAAGTTAGAAAGGGCGCACGGTGAATGCCTTGGCACTAGGAGCCGATGAAGGACGGTACTAACACCGATATGCTTCGGGGAGCTGTAAGTAAGCTTTGATCCGGAGATTTCCGAATGGGGAAACCCCCTATCCGTAATGGGATAGGATCCTTATCTGAATACATAGGGTATGGAAGGCAGACCCGGGGAACTGAAACATCTAAGTACCCGGAGGAAGAGAAAGCAAACGCGATTCCCTGAGTAGCGGCGAGCGAAACGGGATTAGCCCAAACCAGGAGGCTTGCCTCCTGGGGTTGTAGGACACTCTATACGGAGTTACAAAGGAACGAGGTAAATGAACAGGTCTGGAAAGGCCGGCCAGAGAAGGTAAAAGCCCTGTAGTTGAAACTTCGTTCCCTCCAGAGTGGATCCTGAGTACGGCGGGACACGAGAAATCCCGTCGGAAGCAGGGAGGACCATCTCCCAAGGCTAAATACTCCCTAGTGACCGATAGTGAACCAGTACCGTGAGGGAAAGGTGAAAAGCACCCCGGAAGGGGAGTGAAAGAGATCCTGAAACCGTGTGCCTACAAGTAGTTAGAGCCCGTTAATGGGTGATAGCGTGCCTTTTGTAGAATGAACCGGCGAGTTACGATTACATGCGAGGTTAAGTTGATAAGACGGAGCCGCAGCGAAAGCGAGTCTGAATAGGGCGAATGAGTATGTGGTCGTAGACCCGAAACCAGGTGATCTACCCATGTCCAGGGTGAAGTCCAGGTAACACTGGATGGAGGCCCGAACCCACGCACGTTGAAAAGTGCGGGGATGAGGTGTGGGTAGCGGAGAAATTCCAATCGAACTTGGAGATAGCTGGTTCTCTCCGAAATAGCTTTAGGGCTAGCCTCATGTAGTAAGAGTCTTGGAGGTAGAGCACTGTTTGGACTAGGGGCCCCCATCGGGTTACCGAATTCAGACAAACTCCGAATGCCAAAGACTTATCCATGGGAGTCAGACTGCGAGTGATAAGATCCGTAGTCAAGAGGGAAACAGCCCAGACCACCAGCTAAGGTCCCAAAGTATACGTTAAGTGGAAAAGGATGTGGAGTTGCTTAGACAACCAGGATGTTGGCTTAGAAGCAGCCACCATTTAAAGAGTGCGTAATAGCTCACTGGTCGAGTGACTCCGCGCCGAAAATGTACCGGGGCTAAACGTATCACCGAAGCTGTGGATTGACATCTTACGATGTCAGTGGTAGGAGAGCGTTCTAAGGGCGTTGAAGCCAGACCGCAAGGACTGGTGGAGCGCTTAGAAGTGAGAATGCCGGTATGAGTAGCGAAAGATGGGTGA
The DNA here is from genome assembly GCF_022811925.1 of Cytobacillus oceanisediminis. Classification (NCBI taxonomy): domain Bacteria; kingdom Bacillati; phylum Bacillota; class Bacilli; order Caryophanales; family Bacillaceae; genus Cytobacillus; species Cytobacillus oceanisediminis. The sequence goes on from NZ_CP065511.1 coordinate 345,992, forward strand.
GAATCCCATCCACCGAATGCCTAAGGTTTCCTGAGGAAGGCTCGTCCGCTCAGGGTTAGTCGGGACCTAAGCCGAGGCTGAAAAGCGTAGGCGATGGACAACAGGTTGATATTCCTGTACCACCTCTTTACCGTTTGAGCAATGGGGGGACGCAGGAGGATAGGGTAAGCGCGCTGGATTAGCGCGTCCAAGCAGTTAGGCCGGTAACGAGGCAAATCCGTTACCACACAGGCTGAGCTGTGACGGCGAGGAAATTTAGTACCGAAGTTCCTGATTCCACACTGCCAAGAAAAGCCTCTAGCGAGGGAAAAGGTGCCCGTACCGCAAACCGACACAGGTAGGCGAGGAGAGAATCCTAAGGTGAGCGAGAGAACTCTCGTTAAGGAACTCGGCAAAATGACCCCGTAACTTCGGGAGAAGGGGTGCTCATTAGGTGCATAGCCCTGATGAGTGCAGTGAATAGGCCCAGGCGACTGTTTAGCAAAAACACAGGTCTCTGCGAAGCAAGGCGAAGTATAGGGCTGACGCCTGCCCGGTGCTGGAAGGTTAAGAGGAGAGGTTAGCGCAAGCGAAGCTTTGAATCGAAGCCCCAGTAAACGGCCGTAACTATAACGGTCCTAAGGTAGCGAAATTCCTTGTCGGGTAAGTTCCGACCCGCACGAAAGGCGTAACGATCTGGGCACTGTCTCAACGAGAGACTCGGTGAAATTATAGTACCTGTGAAGATGCAGGTTACCCGCGACAGGACGGAAAGACCCGTGGAGCTTTACTGTAGCCTGATATTGAATTTTGGTACAGCTTGTACAGGATAGGTAGGAGCCTGAGAAGCCGGAGCGCCAGCTTCGGTGGAGGCGTCGGTGGGATACTACCCTGGCTGTATTGAAATTCTAACCCGCGCCCCTTATCGGGGCGGGAGACAGTGTCAGGTGGGCAGTTTGACTGGGGCGGTCGCCTCCTAAAAAGTAACGGAGGCGCCCAAAGGTTCCCTCAGAATGGTTGGAAATCATTCGCAGAGTGTAAAGGCACAAGGGAGCTTGACTGCGAGACCTACAAGTCGAGCAGGGACGAAAGTCGGGCTTAGTGATCCGGTGGTTCCGCATGGAAGGGCCATCGCTCAACGGATAAAAGCTACCCCGGGGATAACAGGCTTATCTCCCCCAAGAGTCCACATCGACGGGGAGGTTTGGCACCTCGATGTCGGCTCATCGCATCCTGGGGCTGTAGTCGGTCCCAAGGGTTGGGCTGTTCGCCCATTAAAGCGGTACGCGAGCTGGGTTCAGAACGTCGTGAGACAGTTCGGTCCCTATCCGTCGTGGGCGCAGGAAATTTGAGAGGAGCTGTCCTTAGTACGAGAGGACCGGGATGGACGCACCGCTGGTGTACCAGTTGTCTTGCCAAAGGCATCGCTGGGTAGCTATGTGCGGAAGGGATAAGTGCTGAAAGCATCTAAGCATGAAGCCCCCCTCGAGATGAGATTTCCCATAGCGTCAAGCTAGTAAGATCCCTGAAAGATGATCAGGTTGATAGGTCAGAGGTGGAAGCGTGGCGACATGTGGAGCTGACTGATACTAATCGATCGAGGACTTAACCAAGTCATTGGTGAATACTCGGCAAACACTTCTTCATGCATTATCTAGTTTTGAGGGAACGAAGTTTCTTCAAACCAAATAGTCCGGTGGCGATAGCGAGAAGGTCACACCCGTTCCCATACCGAACACGGAAGTTAAGCTTCTCAGCGCCGATGGTAGTTGGGGGCTGTCCCCCTGTGAGAGTAGGACGCTGCCGGGCGTATATAATGGAGGATTAGCTCAGCTGGGAGAGCATCTGCCTTACAAGCAGAGGGTCGGCGGTTCGATCCCGTCATCCTCCACCATATAACATGCCGGTGTAGCTCAATTGGTAGAGCAACTGACTTGTAATCAGTAGGTTGGGGGTTCAAGTCCTCTCGCCGGCACCACTTCAGTTCTTTTTTAGAATATGAGCCATTAGCTCAGTCGGTAGAGCATCTGACTTTTAATCAGAGGGTCGAAGGTTCGAGTCCTTCATGGCTCACCATTTTTAATTTCATATTGCGGGTGTGGCGGAATTGGCAGACGCACCAGACTTAGGATCTGGCGCCGCAAGGCGTGGGGGTTCGACTCCCTTCACCCGCACCATTTTAAGCGGAAGTAGTTCAGTGGTAGAACATCACCTTGCCAAGGTGGGGGTCGCGGGTTCGAATCCCGTCTTCCGCTCCATTTTTATGCCGGGGTGGCGGAACTGGCAGACGCACAGGACTTAAAATCCTGCGGTAGGTGACTACCGTACCGGTTCGATTCCGGTCCTCGGCACCATTTAATTTCATATTGCGCCCGTAGCTCAATTGGATAGAGCGTTTGACTACGGATCAAAAGGTTAGGGGTTCGACTCCTCTCGGGCGCGCCATTTTACGGGGAGTAGCTCAGCTTGGTAGAGCACTTGGTTTGGGACCAAGGGGTCGCAGGTTCGAATCCTGTCTTCCCGACCATTTAAATTGGGGCCTTAGCTCAGCTGGGAGAGCGCCTGCTTTGCACGCAGGAGGTCAGCGGTTCGATCCCGCTAGGCTCCACCAAGAAAACTTTAAAAAAGTTATTGACTCGGGTATTTAAACCTGATAAGATAATAAAGTCGCTTCTGAGCGGCGGATTGATCTTTGAAAACTGAACGAACAAAACGTCAACGTTTAAATCATTAGTCTTTTTTGAAAAGACAAAACGAGCTTAATCAACTCTTATATGGAGAGTTTGATCCTGGCTCAGGACGAACGCTGGCGGCGTGCCTAATACATGCAAGTCGAGCGGACGGATGGGAGCTTGCTCCCTGAAGTCAGCGGCGGACGGGTGAGTAACACGTGGGCAACCTGCCTGTAAGACTGGGATAACTCCGGGAAACCGGGGCTAATACCGGATAACTCTTTTCCTCACATGAGGAAAAGCTGAAAGATGGTTTCGGCTATCACTTACAGATGGGCCCGCGGCGCATTAGCTAGTTGGTGAGGTAACGGCTCACCAAGGCCACGATGCGTAGCCGACCTGAGAGGGTGATCGGCCACACTGGGACTGAGACACGGCCCAGACTCCTACGGGAGGCAGCAGTAGGGAATCTTCCGCAATGGACGAAAGTCTGACGGAGCAACGCCGCGTGAGTGATGAAGGTTTTCGGATCGTAAAACTCTGTTGTCAGGGAAGAACAAGTACCGGAGTAACTGCCGGTACCTTGACGGTACCTGACCAGAAAGCCACGGCTAACTACGTGCCAGCAGCCGCGGTAATACGTAGGTGGCAAGCGTTGTCCGGAATTATTGGGCGTAAAGCGCGCGCAGGCGGTTCCTTAAGTCTGATGTGAAAGCCCCGGCTCAACCGGGAGGGTCATTGGAAACTGGGAACTTGAGTGCAGAAGAGAAGAGTGGAATTCCACGTGTAGCGGTGAAATGCGTAGAGATGTGGAGGAACACCAGTGGCGAAGGCGACTCTTTGGTCTGTAACTGACGCTGAGGCGCGAAAGCGTGGGGAGCAAACAGGATTAGATACCCTGGTAGTCCACGCCGTAAACGATGAGTGCTAAGTGTTAGAGGGTTTCCGCCCTTTAGTCGCAAACGCATTAAGCACTCCGCCTGGGAGTACGGCAAAGGCTGAAACTCAAAGGAATTGACGGGGCCCGCACAAGCGGTGGAGCATGTGGTTTAATTCGAAGCAACGCGAAGAACCTTACCAGGTCTTGACATCTCCTGACAACCCTAGAGATAGGGCGTTCCCCTTCGGGGGACAGGATGACAGGTGGTGCATGGTTGTCGTCAGCTCGTGTCGTGAGATGTTGGGTTAAGTCCCGCAACGAGCGCAACCCTTGATCTTAGTTGCCAGCATTCAGTTGGGCACTCTAAGGTGACTGCCGGTGACAAACCGGAGGAAGGTGGGGATGACGTCAAATCATCATGCCCCTTATGACCTGGGCTACACACGTGCTACAATGGATGGTACAAAGGGCTGCAAGACCGCGAGGTTAAGCGAATCCCATAAAACCATTCTCAGTTCGGATTGCAGGCTGCAACTCGCCTGCATGAAGCCGGAATCGCTAGTAATCGCGGATCAGCATGCGGTGAATACGTTCCGGGCCTTGTACACACCGCCCGTCACACCACGAGAGTTTGTAACACCCGAAGTCGGTGGGGTAACCTTTTGGAGCCAGCCGCCTAAGGTGGGACAGATGATTGGGGTGAAGTCGTAACAAGGTAGCCGTATCGGAAGGTGCGGCTGGATCACCTCCTTTCTAAGGAATATTTACAAGAAACGTGACGTTCTTTGTTCGTTCAGTTTTGAGAGTTCAATCTCTCAATGAAAGATTCGTTCTTTGAAAACTAGATAATGATTATGAAGAAGCAATAACCGAGTAATCGCCATTTTAGTGAATTCTCTCTATGTTAAATAGAGTTAAAACCTTGATACTGTTCATCTTCGATGAACCTGTCAAATACGGTTAAGTTAGAAAGGGCGCACGGTGAATGCCTTGGCACTAGGAGCCGATGAAGGACGGTACTAACACCGATATGCTTCGGGGAGCTGTAAGTAAGCTTTGATCCGGAGATTTCCGAATGGGGAAAACCCCTATCCGTAATGGGATAGGATCCTTATCTGAATACATAGGGTATGGAAGGCAGACCCGGGAACTGAAACATCTAAGTACCCGGAGGAAGAGAAAGCAAACGCGATTCCCTGAGTAGCGAGCGAAACGGATTAGCCCAAACCAGGAGGCTTGCCTCCTGGGGTTGTAGACACTCTATACGGAGTTACAAAGGAACGAGGTAAATGAACAGGTCTGGAAAGGCCGGCCAGAGAAGGTAAAAGCCCTGTAGTTGAAACTTCGTTCCCTCCAGAGTGGATCCTGAGTACGGCGGGACACGAGAAATCCCGTCGGAAGCAGGGAGGACCATCTCCCAAGGCTAAATACTCCCTAGTGACCGATAGTGAACCAGTACCGTGAGGGAAAGGTGAAAAGCACCCCGGAAGGGGAGTGAAAGAGATCCTGAAACCGTGTGCCTACAAGTAGTTAGAGCCCGTTAATGGGTGATAGCGTGCCTTTTGTAGAATGAACCGGCGAGTTACGATTACATGCGAGGTTAAGTTGATAAGACGGAGCCGCAGCGAAAGCGAGTCTGAATAGGGCGAATGAGTATGTGGTCGTAGACCCGAAACCAGGTGATCTACCCATGTCCAGGGTGAAGTCCAGGTAACACTGGATGGAGGCCCGAACCCACGCACGTTGAAAAGTGCGGGGATGAGGTGTGGGTAGCGGAGAAATTCCAATCGAACTTGGAGATAGCTGGTTCTCTCCGAAATAGCTTTAGGGCTAGCCTCATGTAGTAAGAGTCTTGGAGGTAGAGCACTGTTTGGACTAGGGGCCCCATCGGGTTACCGAATTCAGACAAACTCCGAATGCCAAAGACTTATCCATGGGAGTCAGACTGCGAGTGATAAGATCCGTAGTCAAGAGGAAACAGCCCAGACCACCAGCTAAGGTCCCAAAGTATACGTTAAGTGGAAAAGGATGTGGAGTTGCTTAGACAACCAGGATGTTGGCTTAGAAGCGACCACCATTTAAAGAGTGCGTAATAGCTCACTGGTCGAGTGACTCCGCGCCGAAAATGTACCGGGCTAAACGTATCACCGAAGCTGTGGATTGACATCTTACGATGTCAGTGGTAGGAGAGCGTTCTAAGGGCGTTGAAGCCAGACCGCAAGGACTGGTGGAGCGCTTAGAAGTGAGAATGCCGGTATGAGTAGCGAAAGATGGGTGAGAATCCCATCCACCGAATGCCTAAGGTTTCCTGAGGAAGGCTCGTCCGCTCAGGGTTAGTCGGGACCTAAGCCGAGGCTGAAAAGCGTAGGCGATGGACAACAGGTTGATATTCCTGTACCACCTCTTTACCGTTTGAGCAATGGGGGGACGCAGGAGGATAGGGTAAGCGCGCTGCTGGATTAGCGCGTCCAAGCAGTTAGGCCGGTAACGAGGCAAATCCCGTTACCACACAGGCTGAGCTGTGACGGCGAGGGAAATTTAGTACCGAAGTTCCTGATTCCACACTGCCAAGAAAAGCCTCTAGCGAGGGAAAAGGTGCCCGTACCGCAAACCGACACAGGTAGGCGAGGAGAGAATCCTAAGGTGAGCGAGAGAACTCTCGTTAAGGAACTCGGCAAAATGACCCCGTAACTTCGGGAGAAGGGGTGCTCATTAGGGTGCATAGCCCTGATGAGCCGCAGTGAATAGGCCCAGGCGACTGTTTAGCAAAAACACAGGTCTCTGCGAAGCCGCAAGGCGAAGTATAGGGGCTGACGCCTGCCCGGTGCTGGAAGGTTAAGAGGAGAGGTTAGCGCAAGCGAAGCTTTGAATCGAAGCCCCAGTAAACGGCGGCCGTAACTATAACGGTCCTAAGGTAGCGAAATTCCTTGTCGGGTAAGTTCCGACCCGCACGAAAGGCGTAACGATCTGGGCACTGTCTCAACGAGAGACTCGGTGAAATTATAGTACCTGTGAAGATGCAGGTTACCCGCGACAGGACGGAAAGACCCCGTGGAGCTTTACTGTAGCCTGATATTGAATTTTGGTACAGCTTGTACAGGATAGGTAGGAGCCTGAGAAGCCGGAGCGCCAGCTTCGGTGGAGGCGTCGGTGGGATACTACCCTGGCTGTATTGAAATTCTAACCCGCGCCCTTATCGGGGCGGGAGACAGTGTCAGGTGGGCAGTTTGACTGGGGCGGTCGCCTCCTAAAAGTAACGGAGGCGCCCAAAGGTTCCCTCAGAATGGTTGGAAATCATTCGCAGAGTGTAAAGGCACAAGGGAGCTTGACTGCGAGACCTACAAGTCGAGCAGGGACGAAAGTCGGGCTTAGTGATCCGGTGGTTCCGCATGGAAGGGCCATCGCTCAACGGATAAAAGCTACCCGGGATAACAGGCTTATCTCCCCAAGAGTCCACATCGACGGGAGGTTTGGCACCTCGATGTCGGCTCATCGCATCCTGGGGCTGTAGTCGGTCCCAAGGGTTGGGCTGTTCGCCCATTAAAGCGGTACGCGAGCTGGGTTCAGAACGTCGTGAGACAGTTCGGTCCCTATCCGTCGTGGGCGCAGGAAATTTGAGAGGAGCTGTCCTTAGTACGAGAGGACCGGGATGGACGCACCGCTGGTGTACCAGTTGTCTTGCCAAAGGCATCGCTGGGTAGCTATGTGCGGAAGGGATAAGTGCTGAAAGCATCTAAGCATGAAGCCCCCCTCGAGATGAGATTTCCCATAGCGTCAAGCTAGTAAGATCCCTGAAAGATGATCAGGTTGATAGGTCAGAGGTGGAAGCGTGGCGACATGTGGAGCTGACTGATACTAATCGATCGAGGACTTAACCAAGTCATTGGTGAATACTCGGCAAACACTTCTTCATGCATTATCTAGTTTTGAGGGAACGAAGTTTCTTCAAACCAAATAGTCCGGTGGCGATAGCGAGAAGGTCACACCCGTTCCCATATCGAACACGGAAGTTAAGCTTCTCAGCGCCGATGGTAGTTGGGGGCTGTCCCCCTGTGAGAGTAGGACGCTGCCGGGCATATGAAAGAGCACCTGATGGGTGCTCTTTTTTGTGTGTTTTGGATGATTTACTGAATCTAAATATCTTATTTGGACTCTCCTTTTTAAGGGAAAATAATATATACGTCACTTCGGCAAAAATATGTGCCACTTTCACTCAGATATGCGCCACTCCTTTTCTGCGGCCTGTTTTAAAAGTCAAATCCGTTCTCTGGAAAGCTAAATTATGCCTAATTATTCCGTCCGAACAACAAGTCAGGACAGCTAACCCGTATCACCTGTCCATCTGGTAATCAAGCACAAACACACCATCCCTCCAAAGAAAATTCTTCCACCCAAGCACAAACCCGCCCAATCAAAAATATATTGTTATCGACATTAACTTCCATTTTCAGGTTTGGGAAGTCAAAAAATGGGGGAAAATTATTAATACCCGCCAATTGCAAGAAATTACATAAATCATGTATAATTAATGTCAAATATAGTCAAAGTCAGATAGGGGGAGGCCTGGTGAGGAATATATCCGACATAATTGAAAATTACCTAAAACAGGTTTTAGAGAAGAGCGAAAGGGAAATTGTGGAAATTAAAAGAAGTGAAATTGCTGATAAGTTCCAGTGTGTTCCTTCTCAGATCAATTATGTGATCAACACCCGTTTCACGATTGAGAAAGGCTATGCAGTAGAAAGTAAGCGGGGAGGCGGGGGCTTCATTCGGATTATGAAAGTCCAGTCCTATGACCATGCTGATTTAATTGACCAGTTAATTTCATTGGTGCAGAGCAGGATTGCCCAGAGCAGTGCAGAGAATGTCATTTACCGTCTGGTAGAAGAAGAGATAATAACACATAGGGAAGCTAAAATAATGCTTAGTGTTATAGACCGTTCTGTCCTGTATATTGATCTTCCATTCAGGGATGAGCTGAGGGCAAGAATGCTTAAGGCAATGTTAACCACATTGAAATATAAATAGTAGGGAGCTGGAGAGGTGAAGTCATGATTTGTCAGGAATGTAATCAAAGGCCGGCCACACTGCACTTTACAAAAGTTGTAAATGGCGAGAAAGCAGAGTTTCATCTTTGCGAGAAATGCGCACAGGAAAAAGGTGAAATGTTTATGCTGGGCAGCGGGTCTGGTTTTTCAATAAATAACTTGCTTGCTGGCCTTCTGAATATCCAGCCTGCCTTTCAGGAATCGGGTCAGGATCCTTTTCAGCAGGAGAAAGTCCTGCAGTGTGAGCAATGTTCCTTGACCTTTCAGCAGTTTATTAAAGTAGGCCGCTTTGGATGCGCCAACTGCTATGAGACTTTTAAAGATCAATTGAACCCTATTCTTAGAAGGCTTCACAGCGGGAATTTCTCACACAGCGGAAAAATTCCTGCACGAATCGGGGGAACCATTCACTTGCGAAGGAATATTGATGATTTAAAAAATAATTTAAAAGAAATGATTGCCAAAGAAGAGTTTGAAAGAGCGGCAGAATTGAGGGACGAAATAAGGAAACTGGAAAAGCAGCTCAATGCCGATCAAAAGGGAGGGGAGTAAGCTTGTCGCTGGAACGTTTCATGAATCAAGCTATTAGCTCCTGGATGAGTGCGGAAGGCCCTGATTCCGATATTGTTTTAAGTTCACGAATCAGGCTCGCCCGCAATATGAAGCAATATAAATTCCCTACTGTATTTTCAAATGAAGAAGCAGAAGCGGTCATTGAAAAAATAAAGGCGAGGGTGGAGCATTATTCTTTTTCAAAACTTGGGGAAATGGAGCTTTTATTAATGGATCGCCTTCAGCCGCTTCAAAAAAGAGTGCTGATGGAAAAGCATCTGATCAGTCCCCATCTTGCTGAGAATTCAACTTATGGTGCCTGCCTTCTTTCTGAAAATGAAGAAGTCAGCATCATGATTAATGAAGAAGACCATATAAGAATTCAATGCCTGTTTCCAGGGTTTCAGCTTTCTGAAGCCTTAAGTATGGCGAATGAAATTGATGATTGGCTGGAGGAAGAAGCCGATTATGCATTTGATGAAAACATTGGCTTTTTAACAAGCTGTCCAACAAATGTAGGAACAGGGCTCAGGGCATCGGTTATGATGCATTTGCCGGGCCTAGTTCTCACACAGCAAATGAACCGGATTATTCCGGCAATTAGCCAGCTTGGTTTAGTTGTTAGAGGAATTTACGGGGAAGGCAGCGAAGCTTTAGGTAATATCTTTCAAGTTTCAAACCAGATCACTCTCGGAAAATCAGAAGAGGATATCGCTGAGGATCTGAAAAGTGTTGTCAGTCAGCTGATTTCTCAGGAAAGATCGGCAAGGGAAGCATTAGCAAAGACTTCTAACATACAATTAGAAGACAGAGTCTTCCGCTCTTATGGCATTTTATCAAATAGCCGGATCATTGAATCAAAGGAAGCAGCACAATGCTTGTCTGATGTTCGCCTGGGGATTGATATGCAGTACATCAAAAACATATCAAAAAATATTTTGAATGAGCTGATGATCCTGACACAGCCCGGATTCCTGCAGCAATATGCAGGCGGGCCGCTCAGGCCGCATGAACGCGATATCCGCAGGGCTTCATTAATTAGGGAAAGATTAAAAATGGAAGATCAAGAGTTGGGAGGATGAAAACATGATGTTCGGACGATTTACGGAAAGAGCTCAAAAAGTATTGGCTTTAGCACAGGAGGAAGCAATCCGTTTAGGACATAACAACATCGGGACAGAGCATATTCTGCTGGGACTTGTACGCGAAGGTGAAGGCATTGCAGCAAAAGCTCTCTATGCTTTAGGCCTCGGCTCTGATAAGATCCAAAAAGAGGTTGAGAATTTAATAGGCAGGGGGCAGGATGCTTCCCAGACCATTCATTATACACCACGTGCCAAGAAAGTCATTGAACTTTCCATGGACGAAGCAAGAAAGCTTGGCCATTCCTATGTAGGAACAGAGCATATCCTGCTTGGCCTGATCCGTGAGGGTGAAGGAGTTGCAGCGAGAGTCCTGAATAATCTTGGAGTCAGCCTCAATAAAGCTCGCCAGCAAGTGCTTCAGCTATTAGGAAGCAATGAGTCCGGCAGTCATCAGGGTGGCTCCGCAGCCAATGCGAACACACCGACACTGGATGGATTGGCACGTGACTTGACTGCTATTGCCAGAGAAGGAAGCTTGGATCCGGTTATTGGACGAAGCAAAGAAATTCAGCGTGTAATCGAAGTATTAAGCCGCAGGACGAAAAATAACCCAGTTCTTATCGGTGAGCCTGGGGTAGGTAAAACAGCCATCGCAGAGGGCTTGGCACAGCAGATCATTAATAATGAAGTGCCTGAGACTCTTCGTGATAAAAGGGTTATGACGCTTGATATGGGTACAGTAGTTGCCGGAACAAAGTATCGCGGTGAATTTGAAGACCGCTTGAAGAAGGTAATGGATGAAATCAGGCAGGCCGGAAACATCATTTTATTTATTGACGAGCTTCATACATTAATAGGTGCAGGCGGAGCAGAAGGTGCGATCGATGCTTCCAACATCTTAAAGCCTTCTCTGGCCCGCGGTGAACTTCAGTGTATTGGTGCAACAACTCTTGATGAGTACAGAAAATACATTGAAAAGGATGCGGCACTTGAAAGAAGATTCCAGCCTATTACGGTTGATGAGCCGACTGCGGAAGAATCGGTACAGATTCTTGAAGGTCTTCGTGACCGTTATGAGGCACACCATCGCGTGACGATTACGGATGCAGCCATTCAAGCCGCTGTAAAACTATCAGACCGCTACATCTCAGACCGCTTCCTTCCGGATAAAGCGATTGATTTAATTGACGAAGCGGGTTCAAAGGTAAGACTTCGCTCTTACACTACACCTCCAAACCTGAAAGAACTGGAGGTTAAGCTGGAGGATGTAAGGAAAGAAAAAGACGCTGCCGTTCAAAGCCAGGAGTTTGAAAAGGCGGCTTCCTTAAGAGATACAGAGCAGCGCCTGCGCGAACAGCTTGAAGAAACGAAGAAGACATGGAAAGAAAAGCAGGGCAAAGAGAACAGTGAAGTGACGGTTGAGGATATCGCCAATGTGGTGGCCAGCTGGACTGGAATCCCTGTATCGAAGCTGGCCCAAACAGAAACAGAAAAGCTTCTGAACCTGGAAGAAATTCTTCATTCCCGTGTAATCGGACAGGAAGAAGCGGTTAAAGCCATTTCGAAGGCTGTCCGCCGTGCCCGTGCAGGCCTTAAAGATCCGAAGCGCCCTATTGGCTCATTTGTATTCCTTGGGCCGACTGGGGTAGGTAAAACAGAGTTAGCCCGTGCATTAGCAGAAGCGATGTTCGGTGACGAGGATGCGATGATCCGCATCGATATGTCAGAATACATGGAGAAGCACTCCACATCCCGTCTGGTAGGTTCGCCTCCGGGTTATGTAGGATATGAAGAAGGCGGGCAGTTAACCGAAAAGGTCCGCAGAAAGCCATATTCTGTTGTGCTGCTGGATGAAATTGAAAAGGCACATCCTGATGTATTTAACATCCTTTTACAGGTATTGGAAGACGGAAGATTAACAGATTCTAAAGGGAGAACCGTTGATTTCCGCAATACCGTTCTGATTATGACATCCAATGTAGGCGCTGAAGCACTTAAGCGAAACAAATATGTTGGATTTAACATCCAGGATGGGGAACAGGATTACAAAGATATGAAAGGGAAAGTAATGGAAGAGATGAAGAAGTCCTTCCGTCCGGAATTCCTGAACCGTATTGATGAAATCATCGTTTTCCATGCATTGGAGAAAAAGCATCTTCAGGAAATCGTTACACTTATGTCTGACACCTTAACGAAACGATTGAAGGAACAGGACATTACATTGGAATTGACGGATGCAGCCAAAGAAAAAATCTCGGTAGAAGGCTACGACCCAGAGTACGGAGCACGTCCGCTCCGCAGGGCGATTCAAAAGCATATTGAAGATCGCTTATCCGAGGAACTGTTAAAAGGAACGGTACTAACCGGGCAAAGCGTGGTAATCGATGTGAAAGATGGAGAGTTTGTAGTGAAAACGGCTGAACCAAGCGGGGCGCCAAATCTTCAGAAATAAGATGACTTCAATCAGTGGGGACTTAATTCCCGCTGATTGTTTGATTAAGCCTGCAGGACGTGACGTTCAGACTTTGTTCTGCTCGATGGCTTTCCCCGCTAAAATAGCATCAAAAGATTTTACACAGCAAAAAGGTACACGTCCCTGTTATACGTGTACCTTTTTGCACTCTTTCAGTCATATCATGCTGGCAGCCTTTAAAGAGGTTTATTCTGCCGATTTATGTTAATTTTAAGATAGAAAAAGATAACAGGACAAAAACATTTTAAGACCCGTTAAAAAAGGGAATAGGAAGTTAACCGTACTTCTGTCATCGCTGGTTCTTTCACGCAAGGCCGGTAATATTTAAGATTTCCCTTAAAGCGGCTGGATGAAGTTACAGAGAGGGGAAGAAGTATGGCTAAAAGAAAAACGAAATTCATGTGCCAGGAATGCGGCTATGAATCACCTAAATGGATGGGAAAATGTCCGGGGTGCGGACAATGGAATACGATGGTGGAAGAGGTGGAGAAGCCTGCTTCAACGAGAAGAGGCGCTTTTGCTCATTCACAGGGTTCGGCCATAGCGGCGAAAGCCACACCGATTACATCCATTGAAACAGTCAGCGAACCCCGCATACATACTGATTTAATAGAATTAAACCGTGTCCTTGGGGGCGGAATTGTAAGAGGCTCCCTTGTTCTTATTGGAGGAGATCCGGGCATCGGGAAATCAACGCTTCTTCTTCAAGTGTCATCACAGCTGGCGAACAGGAAGCATTCTGTTCTCTATATATCAGGGGAAGAATCCATGCGCCAGACGAAGCTGAGGGCTGACCGTTTAGGTGTTTCTTCAGACAGTCTGCTCGTTTATTCGGAAACCAGCCTTGATGAAATCAGCAGAACGATTGATTCAGTGAATCCTGACTTTGTCATTATTGACTCCATTCAGACGATCTTTCACCCGGAAGTGACATCGGCGCCGGGCAGCGTTTCTCAGGTTCGGGAATGTACTGCTGAGCTAATGCGCATCGGCAAAACGAAGGGAATTGCCATTTTTATCGTAGGGCATGTTACAAAGGAAGGCTCCATTGCGGGTCCAAGACTGCTCGAGCATATGGTAGATACCGTTTTGTATTTTGAAGGTGAACGCCATCATACATACAGGATTTTGCGTGCGGTTAAAAACAGGTTCGGATCAACAAACGAAATGGGCATTTTTGAAATGAAGGAATTTGGGCTTGAGGAAGTGGCAAACCCGTCAGAAATTTTCCTGGAAGAGCGGTCACAGGGAGCTGCGGGTTCAACAGTCGTGGCATCCATGGAAGGAACAAGGCCAGTTCTGGTTGAAATTCAGGCGCTGATTTCCCCGACAAGCTTTGGAAATCCAAGACGAATGGCGACAGGAATTGATCATAACCGGGTTCCGCTCCTGATGGCGGTATTGGAAAAACGGGTCGGGATGCTCCTGCAAAATCAAGATGCCTACCTAAAAGTCGCTGGCGGAGTGAAGCTTGATGAACCGGCAATTGATTTGGCCATTGCTGTGAGCATTGCGTCAAGCTTTCGGGATAAGCCAACAAAGGCAACAGACTGCATCATCGGAGAAGTAGGACTCACAGGCGAGGTCAGGAGAGTATCAAGAATAGAACAAAGAGTGCAGGAGGCAGCCAAGCTGGGCTTTGAGCGTGTTATCCTGCCGGCTAACAATCTTGGCGGCTGGAGCGCACCGGGAGGAATTGAACTAATCGGAGTAAGCTCGGTCGGTGAAGCATTAAAGGCTGCGTTAGGGGGATAAAGATGGAGACTAAAAAAATGGGCGAAAAAACGATGAGTGAAATCCTTCGGTTCATGGCTCCGGGTACGCCTATCAGGGAAGGGATTGATAATGTTCTTCGCGCCAATACAGGCGGGCTGATTGTTTTAGGATCAAAAGAAAAGCTTAGTAACCTTGTTGATGGAGGATTCCAAATTAATTGCCCATTCTCGCCTAGCTATTTGTATGAGCTGGCCAAGATGGATGGAGCCATTATTTTAAATGAAGAAGGTAACAAGATTCTAATAGCTAATGCCCAGCTGGCTCCTGATCCTGGTGTGCCTTCTACCGAAACGGGTATGCGGCACCGGACGGCAGAACGGGTTGCCCGGCAAACAGGTGCATTAGTGATTGCCATTTCCCAGAGGCGCAATGTCATTACACTGTATAAAGGGCATTCCCGCTATGCTCTGCGTGATATTGGCGTCATTTTAACCAAGGCGAATGTTGCCGTGCAGACGCTTGAAAAATATAAGGTCGTTCTTGAACAGAGCATCGGCAACCTGAGCATCCTGGAATTTGAAGAGCTTGTTACATACAGTGATATTCTTCATGTTTTTCATAATATCGAAATGGTTCTGCGCATTAAAAATGAGCTCCTTACCTATTTAAGTGAACTGGGTACTGAAGGAAGGCTGATCCGCCTCCAGATGAATGAGCTGCTGATGGAGCTTGAGCGGGAAGCGGAATGGATAATAAAAGACTATGCTCATTCAAGGGACATCGATTCCAGAGCAGTGCTTGTTAAGCTTCAGGAGCTTTCAAAAGGGGAAATGCTCGAAGACTCTGTTATTCTTAAGCTTCTTGGCTATAACGGGTATATTCATACCGAGGAATTCAAATGCCCCCGCGGCTACCGCATGCTGAATAAAGTTCCCCGCCTTCCGCCGATCATTATTGATAATCTGATTAATCGATTTGAAGAATTTCCGAATATCATCACGGCGACAGTAGAGGAGCTCGATGAGGTAGAAGGAATAGGAGAAGTAAGGGCCAGAAAAATTAAAGAAGGGCTTAAGCTCATAAAAGAGCAGGTTTTTGCGGACCGTCAGCTATAAAGAGACCATTGAACTATGTAATTGGTTATGCTAAAATGGTAAGTTAATTATTTGACAGTTTATTGCCAATGGTGCTACCCTTAAAGTGTGTAAAAGTAAAAATTTAAGCAGGTATAAAGGCGTTACTTTACTATCGTGAAATAATTATTAGGGATAAAATTGAAAATCCCCCGGATTCAGGGTTTCAATTTTGTGAATTTGTTTATAATGATTAAAAGGAGGTGAAGGAATGTTAAAACGTATTGTACAGGCATGCTTCCTTATTATTGGGGTAACGCTGGGTATATTTTTGATTCCTGACTTATTAAAATTAATCAGTTTAGATGACATTCCTCTTTTAAATAATCCATATGTGTCCGCCATTTTAGGTGCTATTATTTTTTATCTTTTAACTTTTTGGGCGGTTGATCATGTCGTCAATTTCGTGAGATGGGCAGAAGAATCACTGGTAAAAGTACCTATAACAGATATTATTTTTGGAAGTGTCGGCCTGGTTTTTGGATTAGTCATTGCTTTTTTAATCGGATATGCCCTAAATGCGATTGAGGTCCCGATTCTGAATACCGTAGCTCCGATTGTGCTGACGCTGCTGTTCGGCTATCTTGGATTTCAGGTTGGCTTTAAAAAGCGGGATGAACTTTTAATTCTATTTTCAAGCAAGAAGAAGAAGAGCAGTGAAGAAGAGATTGAGCCTGAAGCTGCACCTAAAAAATCACTCAAGATCCTTGATACAAGCGTTATCATCGATGGCCGCATTGCTGATATTTGCCAGACGGGCTTTTTGGAAGGCACGATTGTCATTCCGCAGTTTGTACTGGAAGAACTGCAGCATATTGCTGATTCATCAGATGTATTAAAGCGCAACCGCGGCAGAAGAGGATTGGATATTTTAAATCGGATTCAAAAAGAACTTTCCATTAATGTAGAAATCTATGAAGGCGATTTTGAAGAAATCCAAGAGGTGGACAGCAAGCTGGTGAAGCTGGCTAAGCTAACGAATGGCGTCGTTGTGACCAATGATTTTAACTTAAACAAGGTTTGTGAACTGCAAAAAGTAGCAGTCCTTAATATTAATGACCTGGCCAACGCCGTCAAACCCGTTGTGCTTCCAGGAGAAGAAATGAAGGTACAGGTTATTAAGGACGGCAAGGAACAGAATCAGGGGATTGCTTATCTGGATGACGGCACGATGATCGTGGTGGAAGAAGGCAGAAATTATATTGGCAAACATATTGATGTTCTTGTCACAAGTGTATTGCAGACTTCAGCCGGAAGAATGATTTTTGCAAAACCTAAGCTTCTGGAAAAAGCCTTATAATGTATGATAGAAAGTGGGACAGAGCGTGCAGGGAGATTGTTTTCCCTGCCTTTTTCCTGCTTTTTTAGGAAGGTAAGAAATAACATTGAACTTCGAGAATTGTCTAGCTCCAGCGCCTGCCCCCTCGAGGTCACAAGCCGATCCTCCCAAAAAGGCAAAGGTCGACTTTTCAAAAGTCTCGTCTTGTGCTTGTCGGGGGTGGACAAGGCGCTTGCGCTTTTCTTAGGAGATAGGAGCCATAATATGAATTATCAAGTGATTCTCCCGGCGGCCGGGCAGGGGAAAAGAATGGGAGCGGGAAAGAATAAGCTTCTCCTGGAAATCGGGAATGTCCCTGTGTTTATACATACGTTAAGAGTTTTTGAAAGTGACCCGGAGTGCACGGGCATTTTTTTGGCGATTAATCCTCAGGATGAGGAGGAAATGCGCGTTCTGTTAAAAAAGCATCATATTACGAAAGTGGCTGCTATGGTAGAAGGCGGGAAGGAAAGGCAGCATAGCGTCTATAATGCGGCCAAAGCATCTTCAGGTGAGGATGTGGTGCTGGTTCATGACGCTGCCCGCCCTTTTATTACCCGGGAGTTACTGCAGCCGCTAGTGAAAGCAGCCAAGGAAAAAGGAGCGGCTGTTCTGGCAGTGCCGCTGAAGGATACCGTAAAAAAAGCTGACGGAAATTTGATTACAGAAACACTTGAACGTTCCTGCCTCTGGGCTGTTCAAACTCCACAGGCCTTTCGTATTTCTTCCCTGCTTGACGCCCATCGCAAGGCCGAGGAGGACGGTTTTTTAGGAACAGATGATGCCAGCCTCATTGAGCGGTTAGGCAAAGAAGTGATGATTGTTGAGGGAAGTTACGATAATATTAAGCTGACTACGCCAGAAGATATTTATTTTGCGGAAGCAATAATAAAGAAAAGAAGTAATATGTAAAGGAGATTATACAATGTTTCGGATTGGACAGGGTTTTGATGTTCATCAGTTTGCTGAAGGACGCCCGTTAATTATTGGAGGAATTGAAATACCATATGAGAAAGGGCTGCTGGGGCATTCAGATGCAGATGTCCTGCTTCATACGGTGGCTGATGCCTGCCTTGGGGCAATTGGAGAAGGAGATATTGGACGGCATTTTCCTGATACCGATCCTGAATTCAAGGATGCCGATTCGGCGAAGCTGCTTGCGCATGTGTGGGGAATCGTAAAAGAAAAAGGGTATGAGCTGGTCAATGCAGACTGTACCATCATTGCCCAAAAGCCGAAGATGGCTCCTCATATCGGGAAAATGCAGGAGCGGATTGCAGAGCTTCTGGAAACCGAAAAAGAAAATATTAATGTGAAAGCAACAACTACAGAAAAGCTTGGCTTTACAGGACGGGGAGAGGGAATCGCCTCCCAGGCCGCTGTTTTGCTGAAAAAGAAAGAGAACCGTTAAAATTACCTTTCAGAAGAAAAACCTGAGTGTTAAAATATAGCTTATGCAGTCTACTGGTGAGACGAAAAACTCAACAGATTTAGATTTTAAGGAGGCAGTTAGTATGTCAAATGAAATCCGCGTCCGCTACGCTCCGAGTCCGACTGGGCATTTACATATCGGAAATGCGAGAACGGCGCTTTTCAACTATTTGTTTGCAAGAAGCAAAGGCGGAAAATTCATCATCCGCATTGAGGATACAGATAAGAAACGGAATATTGAAGGCGGCGAAGAAAGCCAGCTTCACTATTTAAAGTGGCTTGGGATGGATTGGGACGAAAGCATCGACCAGGAAGGCGAATATGGCCCATACCGCCAATCTGAAAGAAATCATATCTATGAAACATACTACAAGGAATTGCTTGACAAAGGGCATGCCTATAAGTGCTATTGTACGGAAGAGGAACTGGAAGCAGAGCGTGAAGCTCAATCTGCAAAAGGTGATACCCCTGCTTATTCAGGAAAATGCCGCCATCTGACAGCGGAAGATAGAGCTGCACTGGAAGCAGAAGGCAGAAAGCCGAGCATCCGTTTCTTAGTGCCAAAAGGCAGGGAATTAAAATTCAATGATATGGTAAAAGGCGAAGTGTCATTCGAATCTGAAGGCTTTGGCGATTTTGTCATTGTCAAAAAGGACGGTACTCCTACCTATAACTTTGCGGTAACAGTGGATGACCACCTTATGAAAATTTCTCATGTCCTGCGCGGTGATGACCATATTTCCAATACTCCTAAGCAGCAGATGATTTACGAAGCATTGGGCTGGGACATTCCGACGTTTGGCCATATGACGCTGATTGTCAATGAAAGCCGCAAAAAACTGAGCAAGCGTGACGAGACGATTATCCAGTTCATTGAACAGTATGAAGAGCTCGGCTACTTGCCGGAAGCGCTCTTTAACTTTATTGCTTTGCTTGGCTGGTCTCCTGCAGGCGAGGAAGAAATCTTCTCCAAAGAAGAATTCATTGATATTTTTGATGAAAGCAGATTATCAAAATCTCCTGCCCTTTTCGATAAGCAGAAGCTTGAATGGATGAATAACCAGTACATGAAAAAGCTTGATCAGGACCGCTTAGTGGCCATTTCAGCCCCTCACCTGGTAAAGTCAGGAAAGATCAGTGAAAACTGGCAGCAGGAAAATGAAGATTGGGTTAGAAGCCTGATCACTCTTTATCAGGAAAAAATGAGCTTTGGCGCTCAAATTGCAGAGCTTTCAGAACTGTTCTTTACAGAAGAAATGACAGTTGATGAAGAAGCGAAGGAAGTTCTGGCTGAAGAGCAGGTTCCTGAAGTGCTGTCTGCTTTCCTGCAGGAAATTGACAATATGGCAGAGTTCAAAGCGGATGAAATTAAAGCGGCCATGAAGGCTGTGCAAAAATCAACAGGCCACAAGGGCAAGAAACTGTTCATGCCAATCCGTTCAGCTACTACTGGCCAAACCCATGGGCCGGATCTGCCGCAGGCCATCGAGCTTTTAGGAAAAGAAAAAGTAAAAACTCGATTAATGAGCATTATTGGTTAACATCTTGGAGAAAATGTAATATAGTATTAAGTAAATTATTCTATATCGAAAAGTGTTGAAGAGGAAAAGTAAGAAAAAAGATGCTTTTTAGAGAGAACCATCACCGGCTGAAAGTGGTTTAAGCCTCTCCTTTTTCTGAAGTGCGCCTCAGAGCCTCAATTTGAACGGATGCCCCCTGCTTCCTAGTAGATTTGAGCGGAACTTATCCGTTAACAAGTTAAAGTTGAGGCTTCTGAAGCCTAAACAGAGTGGAACCGCGCATAAAGCGTCTCTGTCCGATTGTGGCAGAGGCGCTTTTTTATATTTTTAACCTGCTTCCACGGGCAGTGAAATATTATAGGGGAAAAGCTTTAGAGAAATAAAAATAGAGATCGAGACCTATGTCAGGAGGGGAAATGAACAATGTTTGCAAGAATGAAGGAAGATATCGAAGTGGTATTTGAACAGGATCCGGCAGCAAGAAGTTATTTGGAAGTAGTATTAACGTACTCAGGATTGCATGCTGTCTGGTCGCACCGCATGGCCCACGCACTTTTTAAGAGGAAGTTTTATTTTCTTGCAAGAGTTGTTTCCCAGGTCAGCCGCTTTTTCACAGGAATTGAAATTCACCCGGGAGCAAAGATCGGCAGACGCTTTTTTATCGACCATGGCATGGGGGTTGTCATCGGGGAAACATGTGAGATCGGCGATAACGTAACTGTTTTCCAGGGTGTGACACTTGGAGGAACCGGGAAGGAAAAAGGCAAGCGGCATCCTACTATTAAGGACAACGCGCTGATTGCAACCGGTGCGAAGGTTTTGGGATCCATTACAATTGGGGAGAATTCTAAGATAGGTGCAGGCTCTGTTGTTCTTCATGAGGTTCCGCCGAACTCAACTGTGGTCGGCATTCCAGGAAGAGTGAAAGTCCGGGATGGTGTGAAAATTAGCAAGGATTTAAATCATTGTGATCTTCCCGATCCAATTGCAGACCGGTTTAAGGAACTGGAGAAGGAGCTGCAGGAATTAAAAGGCGAAGTCGAAACGTTGAGGAAAGAAAGGAGCCAGATTCATGGCCATTCAAATCTATAATACACTTACTCGTCAAAAAGAAGATTTTATTCCCATAGAAGAGGGAAAAGTGAAAATGTATGTGTGCGGGCCGACCGTTTATAACTATATCCATATAGGGAATGCGCGCCCGCCAATTGTATTTGATACAGTGCGCAGATATCTTGAATTCCGCGGCTTCGATGTTCAGTATGTCTCCAACTTTACTGATGTAGATGATAAGCTGATCCGCGTAGCTAATGAACTTGGAACGGATGTTCCAAGCATAGCGGAACGATTCATTAATGCCTACTTCGAAGACGTTTCTGCACTGGGCTGCAGAAAGGCTGATGTCCACCCTAGAGTGACAGAAAGCATCGATATCATTATTGAGTTTATCCAGACATTGATTGATAAAGGCTTCGCGTATGAATCAGAAGGGGATGTCTATTATCATACCCGTAAGTTTGATGAGTACGGTAAGCTGTCCCATCAGTCCATTGATGAGCTGCGGGTTGGCGCCCGCATTGCCGTCGGCGAAAAGAAACAGGATTCTCTTGACTTTGTTCTTTGGAAAGCAGCGAAAAAAGGGGAAATCGCGTGGGAGAGCCCTTGGGGGCAAGGAAGGCCAGGATGGCATATTGAATGCTCGGCTATGGCAAAGAAATACCTGGGGGACACGATTGATATTCATGCCGGCGGACAGGATCTGGCTTTCCCGCATCATGAAAATGAGATCGCCCAGTCGGAAGCTTTGACAGGCAAAACCTTTGCCCGCTATTGGATGCACAATGGCTATATTAATATCGACAACGAAAAAATGTCAAAATCACTAGGGAATTTCGTCCTGGTTCATGACATTATCCAAAAGCATGACCCGCAGGTTCTAAGATTTTTCATGCTGTCCGTACATTACAGACATCCGATCAACTATAGTGATGAGCTTCTGGAAAATACCCGTACAGGGCTGGAGCGCATTAAAACATCTTATCACAATTTGCAGCACCGCAAAGAAGCAAGTGTGAACCTGACTGATAATAATCAGGAGTGGCTGGATAAAATAACCGTTCTTCATGAACAGTTCATTCATGATATGGATGATGATTTCAATACAGCCAATGCCGTATCTATTTTGTTCGAACTGTCTAAGCTTGCGAATTATTATCTGATGGAGAAAAACACAGCTGTGGAAGTCATCGATGCTTTCACGAAAGAATTTGAAACGCTGTTTGATGTATTAGGCCTTTCTCTTGAAGAAACAAATGCTGACCTTCTGGATGAGGAAATCGAAAAGCTGATTGAGCAGAGGCAGCAGGCCAGAAAAGAGCGCAATTTTGAACTGGCAGACAAAATCCGCGATCAGCTGAAAGAAATGAACATTATCCTTGAAGATACACCGCAGGGAATCAGATGGAAAAGAGGCTAAGCAATGCTTCACTATGAAAACAAAATAGATGAAAAACAATTGAATAGTCTTGCCATGGCGTATATGGGGGATGCGGTATTTGAAACCTATATACGCCACCATCTCCTTCAAAATGGACGGGTTCGGCCCCATTTCCTCCATAAGGAGGCAACCCGGTATGTTTCTGCAAAAGCCCAGTCCATAATCATTCATGAATTAATTGATTCTGAACGGCTGACGGAGGAAGAACTGGCCGTAGTCCGCAGGGGACGAAACGCAAAGTCCGGTTCGGTGCCGAAAAATACCGATGTCCAAACATACAGATACAGCACAGCTTTTGAATCTCTCATCGGCTATCTGTTTTTGTCAAAAAGACAGGAGCGGATGGAAGAACTGATTCTGGAATCCATACATTTAGTTGAGAAAAGGAAAGGAGGAGCGGCAAAATGAGCCAGGATTTTATCATCGGGAAGAATCCCGTTATTGAAGCATTAAAGTCAGAGAGGGATATTAATAAGATTTTTATTGCAGAAGGTTCGCAGAGCGGGCAGATGCAGCAGGTAATCGGTTTGGCGAAGTCAGCCGGGGTACTGGTCCAGTTCGTTCCCAAGAAAAAAATAGATGGGATGGCAGAGGGGAATCATCAGGGTGTCATCGCACAGGTTGCTGCCTATCAATACGCAGAAATCGATGATTTGTTTGCTGCCGCAGAAAAGAAAAATGAAGCAGCATTTTTCTTGCTTCTGGATGAAATTGAAGATCCGCATAATCTAGGGTCCATCATGAGAACGGCTGATGCAGTCGGGGCACATGGGATCATTATTCCGAAAAGGAGAGCTGTCGGGCTGACGGCAACAGTAGCTAAAGCATCAACAGGAGCGATCGAGTATATCCCGGTTGTCCGTGTTACCAATATGGCCAGGACGATTGATGAATTAAAGGAAAGAGGCGTCTGGATCGCCGGTACGGATGCAAAGGGGAAACAAGACTACCGCCAGATGGATGGGACGATGCCTATAGGTCTTGTAATTGGAAGCGAAGGTAAAGGGATGGGCCGCCTGATTCGGGATAAATGTGATTTCCTCATTAACCTGCCGATGGCTGGACACGTTACTTCCCTTAACGCATCAGTGGCTGCTGCGCTGCTCATGTATGAGGTTTATCGGAAACGGCATCCGCTTGAGGGATAGAAATGGACATCCTTCTTGTTGACGGATACAACATAATTGGTGCTTGGCCAGAACTCAGGGAGCTCAAAAACAAGGATTTATCGTCAGCCAGAGACCGCCTGATTGAAAAAATGGCCGAGTACCAGGGATATTCCGGGTACAGAGTGATTGTCGTGTTTGATGCCCATTATGTAAAGGGCACGGAAAAAAAGTTTAAGGATTCAAAGATCGAAGTTATTTTTACAAGAAATAATGAAACGGCCGATGAACGCATTGAAAAATTGGCTATCGATCTCAGCAATATTAAAACCCAAATTCATGTGGCAACCTCCGATTTCACAGAGCAATGGGTCATATTTGGCCAGGGAGCCCTAAGGAAATCAGCAAGGGAGCTGCTTAATGAAATGAATTTGATTGAAAGCAGCATCGAAAAAAAAGTAAAAAAAATTCAGCAGAAAAAGCCTGTATCCAAGATACCTCTCAGTGATGAAGTGGCAGAAATTTTTGAAAAATGGCGCAGAGGAGGCCAATGAGCGGTTGACGCTTGAAAAAACCGTGCTGTATAATGTTTCTAACCATGCTTGTACGGTCGGGGGGATCCTAGTGAGTGCTGACTTCAAGACAATCGACGAAAATCTTATAGACTTTATCCAGCTTGAGGACGAAGAAATAGTTGAGCTCGTGCATAAGGGCGAGAGTGAGGCGCTGGATTATCTGATTCATAAGTACCGCAATTTTGTCCGGGCAAAAGCAAGATCCTATTTTTTGATTGGTGCAGATAAAGAAGATATTGTACAAGAGGGAATGATCGGCTTGTACAAGGCGATCCGCGATTTTAAAGAGGACAAGCTGTCCTCGTTTAAAGCGTTTGCCGAGCTGTGCATCACCAGGCAAATCATTACCGCCATCAAGACAGCGACCCGCCAAAAGCATATTCCGCTGAACTCTTATGTGTCCTTGGACAAGCCCATTTATGATGAGGAATCGGACAGGACGCTTATGGACGTAATCTCTGGGGCGAAGGTTATGGACCCTGAAGAGCTGATTATCAACCAGGAAGAATTTGATCACATTGAAGTGAAAATGTCCGAGCTTCTGAGTGACCTTGAACGAAAGGTGCTTGCCCTTTATTTGGATGGGCAGTCCTATCAGGAAATTTCCGAAGAACTGAACCGCCATGTTAAATCGATTGACAATGCCCTGCAGCGGGTGAAAAGAAAGCTGGAAAGATATTTGGAAGTGCGTGAATTTTCCCTGTAGACAGAATTTCCCAACACCTTGCTTTTTTTGCAGTTATTGACATGTTTTGGGGTGCGTGTTAAAGTTTTAAGGGCGTAATGTGACTTAGTAGGTGGAAATATGACTAAAAAGGTAATTTTGGCTTGCTCTGTATGTGGTTCCAGGAATTATTCCACTGCAGGCAAAAATGATTCTGCAAGGCTGGAACTGAAGAAGTTCTGCAGCACATGCAGTGCTCATACGATCCATAAAGAAACAAAGTGATTATATAGATAAGAAGTTTGCTCTTTTAATAGCCTGAAGCCTGAGCGTTTTATGCAGACAGGAAGATTGGTCTGATTTTGAAGCCGCTTTCGCTTCTTGTTAAAGGATATATCTCTTGAAAGTTGGGGGTTACGAAATGCAGCGCATCGTGAATTTTTTCCGTGAAGTTGGCCGAGAAATGAGAAAGGTCAGCTGGCCTAAACGCAAAGAGCTGACAAACTATACTGTTACCGTTCTTGCTACAGTTACGTTCTTCGCTCTGTTTTTTGCAGTGATTGACCTGGGAATTTCTGAATTGATTCGTTTAATTCTTGAATAACCCCTGAGTTTCCATGGTATAATGGAGAATAACACAGGAAACATTTGCAAAGCCCGGAAACGGGTTTTTTAATTTGGTCAAAAATAATAAATTGTTGAATACAGGGAGGGAAGGACGAACAAGTCCTCATAAATGGAAAAGAATTGGTATGTTGTTCATACGTACTCCGGCTATGAAAATAAAGTCAAAGCCAATCTGGAGAAACGTGTTGAATCGATGGGAATGCAAGATAAGATCTTCCGCGTGGTAGTTCCGGAAGAAGAAGAAACAGAATTTAAAAACGGCAAGAAAAAAGTAGTGAAGCGCAAAGTCTTCCCTGGTTATGTACTAGTAGAAATCGTGATGACGGATGATTCCTGGTATGTAGTAAGAAATACTCCGGGTGTAACTGGATTCGTAGGTTCAGCAGGTTCAGGCTCAAAGCCGACTCCGCTATTGCCGGAAGAAGTTACGAACATTCTTAAGCATATGGGTGTTGAAGAAGCCCGCTTTGATATCAACTTTGAGATCGGTGAAACAGTTCAGGTGAAAGAAGGTCCGTTTGCGAACTTCACAGGCAGCATTGAAGATATTGATAA
The DNA here is from genome assembly GCF_022811925.1 of Cytobacillus oceanisediminis. NCBI lineage: Bacteria > Bacillati > Bacillota > Bacilli > Caryophanales > Bacillaceae > Cytobacillus > Cytobacillus oceanisediminis. The sequence goes on from NZ_CP065511.1 coordinate 371,823, forward strand.
AGATAAAGCGAAGATTAAAGTGCTTGTTAACATGTTTGGCCGTGACACTCCAGTTGAACTTGATTTTTCACAGATTGAAAAACTGTAAGAAGCAGCCTGCTGTGAAAGTACTTTTATATATCTTTGTAAAAAAACTTGAAATTGCCTTTGAAAAGTGATAATATTTCAAAGGTCAGTATGTCTCGGCCAAAGAGACTGGACAATAGTTAAAAGTTCTTTATCTTAATATAAAGACTATAAGTTGAGTGGGAGGGAATTTTCCCTATTACCACATCACGGACTTTAAGGAGGTGTGTCTCGTGGCTAAAAAAGTAATCAAACTTGTAAAGCTGCAAATCCCTGCAGGTAAAGCAAACCCTGCACCACCAGTAGGACCGGCACTAGGTCAAGCAGGTGTTAACATCATGGGATTCTGTAAGGAATTTAACGCTCGCACAGCTGAACAAGCTGGCTTAATCATTCCTGTTGAAATCACGGTTTTTGAAGACCGTTCATTTACATTTATTACGAAAACTCCTCCTGCTGCAGTTCTTCTTAAGAAAGCGGCTGGAATCGAGTCTGGTTCTGGTGAACCAAACCGTAATAAAGTAGCAACAGTCAAGCGTGACAAGGTACGCGAGATTGCTGAAACAAAGATGCCTGATCTAAACGCTGCAAGCGTAGAAGCTGCAATGCGTATGGTTGAAGGTACTGCACGCAGCATGGGTATCGTTATCGAAGACTAATCCATGCATGAAGCAGATTTAGGGATGAGGTTGCGACGCTGAATTTGTTTCACTCGCAACCTTTGTTCTGTCTAGCGCAGGCGCCTTATGGGCGCCTCCGCTTTTCGGTATCTAGCTGCGGCGCCTTTGACCGAGGCGCCTCCGCTTTTACTCGTGGGAGGTTATTCCGCTAAAACCACAATCAAGGAGGAAATAAAAAATGGCTAAAAAAGGTAAGAAGTACGCAGAAGCTGCGAAGCTTGTCGATTCTTCAAAAGCTTACCCAATTGCTGAAGCAATTGAACTTGCGAAGAAAACTAATTTTGCAAAATTTGATGCAACTGTTGAGGTAGCATTCCGACTAGGCGTTGACCCTAAGAAAGCTGACCAGCAAATCCGTGGAGCGGTTGTTCTTCCAAACGGAACTGGTAAAACTCAGCGCGTTCTTGTTTTCGCTAAGGGTGAAAAGGCGAAAGAAGCAGAAGCTGCTGGAGCAGATTTCGTAGGTGATTCTGAATACATCAACAAAATCAGCCAAGGCTGGTTCGACTTTGATGTAATCGTTGCTACACCTGACATGATGGGTGAAGTTGGTAAACTTGGCCGCGTATTAGGACCTAAAGGCTTAATGCCAAACCCTAAGACTGGCACAGTTACTTTTGACGTTCAAAAAGCAGTTAACGAAATCAAAGCAGGTAAAGTTGAATACCGTGTTGACAAAGCTGGTAACATCCACGTGCCAATTGGTAAAGTATCTTTCGAAGACGAAAAGCTTGTTGAAAACTTCAACACTATTTTCGATACAATGATGAAAGTGAAGCCTGCTGCTGCTAAAGGAACTTACATGAAGAACGTTTCTGTTACTTCTACTATGGGACCTGGCGTAAAAGTAGATCCTTCATCTGTTGCAGTAAAATAATTACAATTGACATTCTAAAATACATGCTGTAATATGTATTTTGTTGTTAAAAATATAATAACATTTGTGCCGTAGACAGCAGGTGCTTGATTGCTTAATTTCCTGCCGAGGTATTACGATAGAATTGCTTTTTCTTGCTATTGTATACTTCCTCCATGTCTGCAAAGTCGTGGGGGTTTTTTATTGGACGGTATGAATGTAGAAATTCTACAGGAGGTGTAAGGATGAGCAGTGTTATCGAACAAAAGAAACAAATCGTAGAAGAGATTGCTGATAAGCTTAAATCAAGTTTATCAACAGTTGTTGTTGACTACCGTGGTCTTACTGTTGCTGAAGTTACTGAACTTCGTAAACAGCTTCGTGAAGCTGGCGTAGAATTCAAAGTATACAAGAATTCAATGACTCGCCGTGCTGCTGAAGCTGCTGAACTTTCCGGTTTAAACGAAGCTTTAACTGGACCTAACGCAATCGCGTTCAGCACAGAAGATGTAGTTGCTCCAGCGAAAATCATTAATGATTTCGCGAAAAAGCATGAAGCACTTGAAATTAAAGCAGGTGTAATCGAAGGGAATATCGCTTCGGTAGAAGATGTCAAAGCTCTTGCTGAACTACCATCACGCGAAGGCTTGCTATCTATGCTACTCAGCGTACTTCAAGCACCTATCCGCAATCTTGCTCTTGCTGCAAAAGCTGTTGCAGATCAAAAAGAAGAACAAGGCGCGTAAGTTAATTCTAGCGTTAAACTAATAGATTCAAACCAAAAATAAGGAGGAAACATTATCATGACTAAAGAACAAATCATTGAAGCAGTTAAATCTATGACTGTTTTAGAACTAAACGACTTAGTAAAAGCAATTGAAGAAGAATTTGGTGTAACTGCTGCTGCTCCTGTAGCAATGGCTGGTGGAGCTGCTGCTGGCGGCGCTGCTGAAGAACAAACTGAATTTGACGTTGTTCTTGCTTCTGCAGGCGACCAAAAAATCAAAGTTATCAAAGTGGTACGTGAAATCACAGGTCTTGGACTTAAAGAAGCAAAAGAACTTGTTGACAACACTCCAAAAGCTCTTAAAGAAGGCGTTTCTAAAGAGGAAGCTGAAGAAGTTAAAGCTAAGCTTGAAGAAGTTGGAGCTGGCGTTGAAGTTAAGTAATAGCCTTTATGAAAAGCCCGCTGCTTAAGCGGGCTTTTTATTTTGGGATTAAATATACATTGCACTTTAACTTTTTGCTTTTTAGTGGGCAATCCTATATAATTCCTTCGAAACCACTTAATTGTGATTCTCCTATTTTCTTCTTATATATTCTCCCTGGAGGTGATTTCATGTCTGAACACTACTATTCCCAAACGCAAAAAGTTGAAAGCAGTCCTAAAACCTGGAGTTATACTCTGAAGGAGTATCCATTCCGCTTTAAAACCGATAATGGTGTTTTTTCAAAGGGTGAAGTGGATTTCGGTTCAAGATTATTAATTGAGACTTTTGAACAGCCGGAAGCTGAAGGGAACATTCTTGATGTCGGCTGCGGATACGGGCCTATTGGGCTGACTGCAGCAAAGCTAATGCCTGAACGGACAGTTCATATGGTTGATGTGAATGAGAGGGCGCTTGATCTTGCGAAGGAAAATGCTGAAATGAATGGCATTAAAAATGTGCAAATCTATGAAAGTGACCGCCTTGAAAATACAAAAGGTAATAAGTTTGCGGCCATTCTGACAAACCCGCCAATCCGAGCCGGGAAAATGGTTGTTCATGATATTTTTGAACAAAGTTTTAATTCGCTGATTTCTGGAGGAGAGCTATGGGTTGTCATCCAGAAAAAGCAGGGTGCACCATCTGCCATCGATAAACTGACAGAGTTATTCGGCGAAGTGGAGACGGCAGAAAAGAAAAAAGGCTATTTTATTTTAAGAGCAAAAAAAGATTGACTTGACTTTTTTGCTATGATAGTATTGTAAAATGCCAACATATTATATTTCTATTTATAACTAAATTTATCTAATAGTTGTATAAATTTGGTTTTAATGGGAATGCTAACAAAATAATAGTCGTATTGTGAAAATGTGGTTTTTGAAGTGAAAACCCTTTTTCTTTTTGTCTTATAAGAATGGAGGCTTGGCTTATGTCCCTCTGCATTCTCGGGAAAAGCCCAGCTTCTAAGCCAGTTCGCTGGCTGCTCTTTGCGCCATCGGTTTCGGGTCTAAAGCTTGTCGCCGATAGGCAGGCGCTCTCTAGCTTTTCTTATAAGATGATATAAATTGCTATTAGCAACAATAACGCTTGATTTGAGGGGTGAATCAGTTGACAGGTCAACTAGTTCAGTATGGACGACACCGCCAACGTAGAAGTTACGCACGAATCAGTGAAGTTTTAGAATTACCAAATCTAATCGAAATCCAAACCTCTTCTTATCAATGGTTTCTTGATGAGGGTTTACGAGAAATGTTCCATGATATTTCTCCGATTGAAGACTTTACTGGTAATTTGTCGCTTGAATTTATTGATTACAGCCTTGGCGAACCAAAATATTCCGTTGAGGAATCGAAAGAACGAGATGTTACATATTCTGCACCTTTACGTGTGAAAGTGCGTCTTGTAAACAAAGAAACAGGCGAAGTTAAAGACCAGGATGTCTTTATGGGTGACTTCCCGCTTATGACAGAGACAGGTACGTTCGTTATTAACGGAGCGGAGCGTGTCATTGTATCCCAGTTAGTACGTTCACCGAGCGTATATTTCAGTGGAAAGCTTGATAAAAACGGGAAAAAAGGCTTTACAGCAACCGTAATCCCGAACCGCGGCGCATGGCTTGAGTATGAAACAGATGCCAAAGACGTCGTATACGTCAGAATAGATCGTACTCGGAAACTGCCCGTTACGGTTCTTTTGCGTGCACTTGGGTTCGGCTCTGATCAAGAGATCATCGATTTGATTGGAGACAACGAGTACATTCGCAACACTCTTGAAAAAGATAATACTGAAAGTACAGAGAAAGCGCTACTTGAAATTTATGAGCGCCTTCGTCCGGGCGAACCGCCAACGGTCGAAAATGCGAAAAGCTTGCTTGTCTCAAGATTTTTCGATCCAAAGCGCTATGACCTGGCGAATGTTGGACGCTATAAGATCAATAAGAAGCTTCATATCAAAAATCGCCTGTTCGGTCAAAAACTGGCTGAAACGCTTGTGGATCCAGAAACAGGCGAAATTATTGCGGAAAAAGGCGTTACGCTTGACCGCCGCACATTAGACCGGATCCTTCCTAACCTGGAGAAGGATATCGGCTTTAAAACCGTAAGCCTTTTGGGCGGAGTAGTAGATGATGAAGTATTGCTTCAGTCTATTAAGATTTACGCGCCTAATGAAGATGGCGAAAAAGTCATCAATGTAATCGGCAATGCCTACGTTGAAGAAGCAGTGAAAAACATTTCACCTTCTGACATCATTGCATCAATCAGTTATTTCTTTAACCTTCTGCATTCTGTAGGAGATACAGATGATATCGACCATCTTGGAAACAGACGTCTTCGTTCAGTCGGAGAACTATTGCAGAACCAGTTCCGAATCGGTCTTTCCCGTATGGAGCGTGTGGTCCGCGAGAGAATGTCCATCCAAGATACAAATACCATTACACCTCAGCAGCTGATTAATATCCGTCCTGTTATTGCGTCAATTAAAGAGTTCTTTGGAAGCTCACAGTTGTCCCAGTTCATGGATCAGACAAATCCGCTTGCTGAACTGACACATAAACGCCGTCTTTCTGCGTTAGGACCTGGTGGTCTGACACGTGAACGTGCCGGCTTCGAAGTACGTGACGTTCACTACTCTCACTATGGGCGTATGTGTCCGATTGAAACGCCGGAGGGACCAAACATCGGTTTGATTAACTCCCTATCTTCATTTGCGAAGGTAAACCGTTTCGGATTTATCGAAACACCATATCGCCGAATTGACCCTGAAACAGGGAAAGTTACATCCCGCATCGACTATCTGACAGCTGATGAAGAGGATAACTATGTAGTGGCCCAGGCGAACGCACTTCTTGGTGACGATGGTTCATTCCTTGACGAAGAAGTAGTAGCCCGTTTCAAAGGGGAAAACACAGTTGTGAAACGCGACCGTGTTGACTACATGGATGTATCGCCTAAACAGGTAGTTTCTGCTGCGACGGCATGTATTCCATTCTTGGAAAATGATGACTCCAACCGTGCCCTAATGGGAGCGAACATGCAGCGTCAGGCTGTGCCTTTGATGCAGCCGGAAGCGCCAAGAGTTGGTACTGGTATGGAATATGTATCAGGTAAAGACTCGGGTGCTGCAGTTATCTGTAAGCATGAGGGAATTGTTGAGCATGTAGAAGCGCGCGAAGTTTGGGTTCGCCGCATTCAAAACGTGGATGGGCAGGAAGTTAAAGGCGATCTTGATAAATACAGAATGCTTAAATTCATCCGTTCCAACCAGGGAACTTGCTACAACCAGCGCCCAATCGTTGCTGTAGGCAACCGTGTAACAAAAGGAGAAATCCTTGCTGACGGACCTTCCATGGAACTTGGTGAACTGGCGCTTGGACGCAACGTTCTTGTCGCGTTCATGACATGGGATGGATATAACTACGAGGATGCGATCATTATGAGTGAGCGCCTTGTAAAAGATGATGTTTATACATCTATCCATATTGAAGAATATGAATCAGAATCACGCGATACAAAGCTTGGACCTGAAGAGATCACAAGAGATATCCCTAACGTTGGGGAAGATGCACTGCGCAATCTGGACGAACGCGGAATTATCCGCACAGGTGCGGAAGTAAAAGATGGCGACCTTCTTGTTGGTAAAGTGACTCCTAAAGGGGTAACGGAACTGACAGCTGAAGAAAGGCTATTGCACGCAATCTTTGGTGAAAAAGCACGTGAAGTCCGCGATACTTCCCTTCGTGTGCCACACGGCGGCGGCGGTATCGTACTGGATGTTAAAGTGTTTAACAGGGAAGACGGAGATGAGCTTCCTCCAGGTGTAAACCAGCTTGTACGTGTATATATCGTTCAGAAGCGTAAAATCTCTGAAGGGGACAAGATGGCCGGACGCCACGGTAATAAAGGTGTTATCTCCCGTATTTTACCGGAAGAAGACATGCCTTACCTGCCGGATGGCACTCCAGTAGACATCATGTTAAACCCTCTTGGGGTACCATCGCGTATGAACATTGGACAGGTGCTTGAGCTTCACCTTGGTATGGCTGCCAGAGCACTGGGCATTCACGTAGCATCTCCTGTATTCGATGGTGCCCGCGAGGAAGATGTGTGGGCAACGATCGAAGAAGCAGGCATGGCGCGTGATGCAAAAACTGTTCTTTATGATGGACGTTCAGGCGAGCCGTTTGACAACCGTGTATCAGTTGGTGTCATGTATATGATCAAACTGGCGCACATGGTTGACGATAAGCTCCATGCCCGTTCAACAGGACCTTACTCTCTTGTTACGCAGCAGCCATTGGGCGGTAAAGCTCAGTTTGGCGGACAGCGTTTCGGTGAGATGGAGGTTTGGGCACTTGAAGCATATGGTGCTGCCTATACACTTCAGGAAATTTTAACAGTTAAGTCCGATGACGTCGTTGGACGTGTTAAGACTTATGAATCAATCGTCAAAGGCGAGAATGTTCCTGAACCAGGCGTACCGGAGTCATTCAAGGTACTAATCAAAGAACTTCAAAGTTTAGGTATGGATGTTAAGATCCTTTCTGGCGATGAAGAAGAAATTGAAATGCGCGACATGGAAGACGAAGATGATGTTCAGCAGGCTGAATCATTGACAATCGCTCCGGAAACGCAAAACGAAGAGCAAGCAGTTACGAAAGAATAATTTAATATAAATTCCTTAATCCCTGGGCGCTCCGCCAAATGGCGGAGGCTGCTGGGGATATTATTGGCACTTTTGCTGTTTGAGCAATAAGGGTAAAACCCGGAGATCAAAAGGGAGGTAGGCCCCTTGCTAGATGTAAACAATTTCGAGTATATGAAAATAGGTCTTGCTTCACCGGATAAGATACGCTCTTGGTCACATGGTGAGGTTAAGAAGCCTGAAACGATCAACTATCGTACATTAAAACCAGAAAAGGACGGTCTATTCTGCGAACGCATTTTCGGACCGACGAAAGACTGGGAATGTCACTGCGGAAAGTATAAGCGTGTTCGATACAAAGGCGTTGTCTGTGATCGATGCGGCGTTGAAGTAACACGTGCAAAAGTGCGCCGTGAAAGAATGGGCCACATTGAACTTGCAGCCCCTGTATCCCACATTTGGTACTTCAAAGGCATCCCAAGCCGTATGGGTCTTGTGCTGGACATGTCTCCGCGTGCACTTGAGGAAGTTATTTACTTCGCTTCTTATGTTGTAACGGATCCAGGCGATACGGCTCTTGAAAAGAAGCAGCTGCTTTCTGAAAAAGAATACCGTGCATACCGCGAAAAGTACGGAAACAAGTTCCAGGCATCCATGGGTGCTGAATCCATTAAGAAACTTCTTTCTGACATAGACCTCAACAAAGAAGTAGATACCCTTAAAGAGGAACTGAAAACTGCCCAGGGCCAGCGACGCACTCGTGCAATCAAGCGCCTGGAAGTTCTTGAAGCTTTCCGTGGCTCAGGAAATGAACCATCTTGGATGATTCTGGATGTTCTTCCGGTTATTCCTCCGGAGCTTCGCCCGATGGTACAGCTGGATGGCGGACGTTTTGCCACTTCCGACTTAAATGATCTGTACCGCCGTGTAATCAACCGCAACAACCGCTTAAAGCGTTTATTGGACCTTGGTGCTCCAAGCATTATCGTTCAAAACGAAAAGCGCATGCTTCAGGAAGCTGTAGATGCGCTAATCGATAACGGCCGCCGCGGAAGACCGGTAACAGGACCAGGAAACCGTCCATTAAAATCACTGTCTCATATGCTTAAAGGGAAACAGGGCCGTTTCCGCCAAAACTTGCTTGGTAAGCGTGTTGACTATTCCGGACGTTCGGTTATCGTCGTAGGACCAAACTTAAAAATGTACCAGTGCGGACTTCCAAAAGAAATGGCATTGGAATTATTCAAGCCATTCGTTATGAAGGAATTGGTGGAAAAGGGCTTAGCTCACAACATCAAGTCTGCAAAACGCAAGATCGAAAGAGTGCAGCCGGAAGTTTGGGATGTTCTTGAAAGTGTTATTAAAGAGCACCCTGTATTGCTAAACCGTGCCCCAACTCTACACAGACTCGGTATTCAGGCATTCGAACCGACATTGGTGGAAGGACGCGCTATTCGTCTTCACCCGCTTGTATGTACTGCTTACAATGCAGACTTTGACGGTGACCAAATGGCTGTTCACGTACCTCTTTCAGCAGAAGCACAGGCAGAAGCCCGCTTGCTGATGCTGGCAGCACAGAACATCCTGAACCCGAAAGACGGTAAGCCAGTTGTTACTCCTTCACAGGATATGGTATTAGGTAACTACTACCTGACCCTTGAAAGAGCGGGCGCTGTTGGCGAAGGCATGATTTTTAAAGATACAAGCGAAGCACTGCTTGCCTATCAGAATGGCTATGTGCACTTGCATACAAGAGTAGCTGTCCATGCTGGATCCTTAAATAATCAGACGTTTACTGAAGAACAAAATAAAAAGCTTTTATTAACTACGGTTGGTAAGCTTATTTTCAACGAAATTCTGCCTGAGACATTCCCGTTTATTAACGAGCCTACAAAAGAAAACCTTGAGATTGAAACTCCTGCGAAATATTTTGTAGAGCCTGCTACTGATGTAGCTGCTGTTATCAAGGAAATGCCTCTAGTAGATCCGTTTAAGAAAAAAATCCTTGGAAACATCATTGCGGAAGTCTTTAAACGCTTCAAAATCACTGAAACGTCCAAAATGCTTGACCGCATGAAAAACCTTGGATTCAGGCACTCCACAAAAGCCGGTATCACAGTCGGTGTTGCTGATATCGTAGTATTAAGGGAGAAGCAGGAAATTATCCAGGAAGCACAGGGCAAGGTTGATAATGTCATGAAACAGTTCAGACGCGGTCTTATTACCGAAGACGAGCGTTATGATCGTGTTATTTCAATCTGGAGTGCAGCGAAAGATAATATCCAGGCAAAATTGATGAAGTCATTGGATAAATCCAACCCAATCTTCATGATGAGTGACTCCGGTGCCCGTGGTAACGCGTCCAACTTCACTCAGTTAGCTGGTATGCGCGGACTCATGGCCAACCCGGCTGGACGCATCATTGAATTGCCGATTAAATCAAGTTTCCGTGAAGGCTTAACAGTACTCGAGTACTTTATTTCTACACACGGTGCCCGTAAAGGTCTTGCTGATACAGCTCTTAAAACGGCTGACTCGGGTTACCTGACTCGCCGCCTTGTTGACGTTGCGCAGGATGTCATTGTTCGTGATGATGATTGCGGAACTGACCGCGGATTGCTGATCGCATCCCTTAAAGATGGTACTGAAGTCATTGAAGCGCTGGAAGAGCGTCTGATTGGCCGTTATGCAAGAAGAAATATCAAACACCCTGAAACAAAAGAAGTGATTGTACCTGAAAATGGCCTGATCACTGAAGATATCGCCACTGAGATTGTCTCATCCGGCATTGAAGAAGTGTGGATCCGTTCTGCATTCACTTGTAACACACGTCATGGTGTATGCAAGAAATGCTACGGCCGTAACTTAGCTACTGGTCAAGAGGTTGAAGTTGGTGAAGCAGTAGGTATCATCGCTGCCCAGTCCATCGGTGAACCAGGTACACAGTTAACGATGCGTACGTTCCATACCGGTGGGGTAGCAGGAGATGATATCACTCAAGGTTTACCGCGTATCCAGGAAATTTTCGAAGCGCGTAACCCTAAAGGCCAGGCGGTTATTTCTGAAATTGACGGTGTGGTAGTTGGCATCAATGAAGGCCGCGACCGTCAGCATGAAATTGTTGTTCAGGGTGAAGTGGAGTCCAAGACTTATACAGCACCTTATACAGCCCGCTTAAAAGTAGCTGTAAACGACGAAGTAGTGCGTGGACAGGAACTAACTGAAGGTTCTATTGACCCTAAAGAGTTAATTAAAGTGAAAGATGTAACAGCTGTTCAAGAATACTTGCTGCGTGAAGTTCAGAAGGTATACCGCATGCAGGGTGTTGAAATTGGCGATAAGCACATCGAGGTAATGGTCCGCCAGATGCTTCGTAAAGTGCGTGTAATTGATGCGGCAGAAACAGATGTACTTCCAGGTACTCTGCTTGATATCCATCAATTTACGGATGCCAATGAGAAAGCCCTTCTTGCTGGAAAAATGCCTGCAACAGGACGTCCGGTTCTGCTTGGTATCACAAAAGCATCTCTTGAAACAGATTCATTCTTATCAGCAGCATCCTTCCAGGAGACGACAAGAGTTCTTACCGATGCTGCGATTAAAGGCAAGCGCGATGAGCTTCTTGGCCTAAAAGAGAATGTAATTATTGGTAAACTTGTCCCAGCCGGAACAGGTATGCAGCGATACAGAAGGGCAGAGCCTTATACAAACGAGGAAACTGCTGAAGATACTGTTACTGTAGAATAATGTAATCATTGCGGTGCTTGCTTATTTACCAGCAAGTACCGCATTTTAAAGTGAATAAATGAAATAAAAATCATTTTGCTTGTTGACATCGAAAAATGAAGATGGTACTATAGCAAAGGTGCTCCTATTCACCGGATACTTTGGAGGATGTCGTAAATGTCTTATGATAAAGTATTGCAGGCAAAAAGTTTTATTGTAGGAACAAAGCAAACAGTCAAAGCTCTTAAACTGGGAACCATCGATGAAGTCGTAGTCGCCAGTGATGCTGATCCTAGGGTTACAGCTAAAGTGGTTAGTACAGCGAATCAGATGAACGTTCCGATTGTGTATGTGGATTCGATGAAAAAGCTCGGTAAAGCATGCGGAATCGAAGTTGGGGCAGCAGCTGTTGCCATATCTTTTTAAAAACTGTTTTTGTAGATTGCTATCTGCAAGAACTTTGTTTTTGCATCAAAATGAACCACCTGGATGTGTGGGCTTAAACAAATTCGAAGGGAGGAAAAATCAAATGCCTACTATTAACCAATTAGTGCGCAAGCCTCGTCAAACTAAGTCAGAGAAGTCAAATTCACCAGCTCTTAACAAAGGCTACAACAGCTTCAAGAAAGCTCAAACAAACGTAGCTTCACCTCAAAAGCGTGGTGTTTGTACTCGTGTTGGTACTATGACTCCAAAGAAACCGAACTCTGCATTACGTAAATATGCTCGTGTTCGTTTAACAAACGGTATCGAGGTTAATGCTTACATCCCTGGTATCGGACACAACCTTCAAGAGCACAGTGTTGTTCTTATCCGTGGAGGACGTGTAAAAGACTTACCGGGTGTGCGTTACCACATCGTGCGCGGCGCTTTAGATACTGCTGGTGTTAACAACCGTATGCAAGGCCGTTCTAAATACGGTGCTAAGCGACCAAAAGCAGCTAAAAAATAATTCTAAACAATAGACAACCATCTTTGAAAGGAGGAACAATCCATGCCACGTAAAGGTCCTGTAGCAAAAAGAGACGTATTGCCGGATCCGATTTACAACTCAAAGCTAGTTAGCCGTCTGATCAACAAAATGATGATCGATGGTAAGAGAGGTAAATCTCAAGCTATTCTTTACTCTGCGTTCGATATCATCAGCGAGCGCACTGGCAAAGAGCCAATGGAAGTTTTCGATCAGGCGCTTAAAAACATCATGCCTGTACTTGAAGTAAGAGCACGCCGTGTAGGTGGAGCTAACTACCAAGTACCAGTTGAGGTGCGTCCTGACCGCCGTACTACTCTTGGTCTTCGCTGGTTAGTAAACTATGCGCGTCTTCGCGGAGAAAAGACTATGGAAGAGCGTTTAGCTAACGAAATCCTTGATGCAGCTAACAACACTGGTGCATCTGTTAAGAAGCGTGAAGATACACACAAAATGGCAGAAGCGAACAAAGCGTTTGCTCACTACCGCTGGTAAGATATACAGCTTAACTAAAATAACACTCATACTAGGAAGGAGAAAGACCCAATGGCTAGAGAGTTCTCCTTAGAAAATACTCGCAATATCGGTATCATGGCTCACATTGATGCCGGTAAAACAACAACAACTGAGCGTGTACTTTACTACACTGGCCGTATCCACAAAATCGGTGAAACACACGAAGGTGCTTCACAGATGGACTGGATGGAGCAGGAGCAGGAGCGTGGAATCACAATCACTTCTGCTGCGACAACTGCACAGTGGAAAGGCCATCGCGTAAACATCATTGACACTCCTGGACACGTAGACTTCACAGTTGAAGTTGAGCGTTCACTTCGTGTTCTTGATGGTGCGGTTGCTGTACTTGATGCACAATCAGGCGTTGAGCCTCAAACTGAAACAGTTTGGCGACAGGCTACTACTTACGGAGTACCACGTGTGGTATTCGTAAACAAAATGGATAAAATCGGTGCTGACTTCTTGTACTCATTGAAGACTCTTCATGATCGTCTGCAAGCTAATGCAGCAGCTATCCAATTACCTATCGGTGCTGAAGATCAGTTCGAAGGCATCATTGATCTTATCACAATGAAAGCTACGTTCTACGGTAACGACCTTGGTACTGATATCGAAGAGCGTGATATCCCAGAAGAATACATGGATCAAGCTGAAGAATACCGTGAAAAGTTAATTGAAGCGGTTGCTGAACTTGATGAAGAATTAATGGAGAAATACCTTGGTGGTGAAGAAATCACTAACGAAGAGCTAAAAGCAGCTATTCGTCAAGGTACAGTAAACGTTGAGTTCTATCCTGTAATCTGTGGTTCTGCTTTCAAAAATAAAGGTGTTCAAAAGATGCTGGATGCAGTAATCGACTATCTTCCTTCTCCACTAGATGTACCAGCTATTAAAGGTACACTTCCTGATTCGGAAGAAGAGGTTACACGTCCTTCTAGCGATGATGCGCCTTTCTCAGCTCTTGCGTTTAAAGTTATGACTGACCCTTATGTCGGTAAACTTACATTCTTCCGTGTTTACTCTGGTACATTGAACTCAGGTTCTTATGTACAGAACTCTACTAAAGGGAAGCGTGAGCGTGTAGGTCGTATCCTGCAAATGCACGCCAACTCTCGTGAAGAGATCTCAGTAGTTCACGCTGGAGATATCGCAGCAGCTGTTGGTCTTAAAGATACTAGTACTGGAGATACACTATGTGATGAAAAGAATCTAGTTATTCTTGAGTCTATGGAGTTCCCAGAACCAGTTATCTCATTATCTATCGAGCCGAAATCTAAGGCTGACCAAGATAAGATGACTACTGCTCTGCAAAAACTTCAAGAAGAAGATCCTACATTCCGCGCGCATACTGACCAGGAAACTGGACAGGTTATTATCGCTGGTATGGGTGAGCTTCACCTTGATATTCTAGTTGATCGTATGAGACGTGAATTTAAAGTGGAAGCAAACGTAGGTGCACCTCAGGTTGCATACCGCGAAACTTTCCGTTCTTCAGCGCAGGTTGAAGGTAAATTTGCCCGTCAATCCGGTGGACGCGGACAATTCGGTCATGTATGGATCGAATTTGCTCCAAATGAAGAAGGTAAAGGCTTCGAATTCGAAAACGGCATTGTCGGTGGTGTTGTTCCGCGTGAATACATCCCTGCAGTTCAAGCTGGTCTTGAAGATGCTCTCGACAGAGGAGTACTTGCTGGATTCCCATTAGTAGATATCAAAGCTAGACTATTTGATGGTTCTTACCATGATGTCGACTCTTCTGAAATGGCATTTAAAATTGCTGCCTCTATGGCACTTAAAAATGCTGCGTCAAAATGTAATCCTGTAATTCTTGAGCCGGTTATGAAAGTTGAAGTAGTAATCCCTGAAGAATACATGGGTGACATCATGGGTGATGTTACATCACGCCGTGGACGCGTTGAAGGTATGGAAGCACGCGGTAATGCACAAGTAGTTCGTGCAATGGTTCCTCTTTCAGAAATGTTTGGCTACGCAACTGCATTGCGTTCTAATACGCAAGGTCGCGGTACATTCTCAATGCACTTTGACCACTATGAAGAAGTACCAAAATCAATTTCTGAAGAAATCATTAAAAAAAATAAAGGTGAATAATTGATTTTACCTTTTTAATAAAGTATAACTACTATTGTAGGCAAAAAGCGCTGTGGGAAGGGATACCTCTCCACAGCATAAAATACTTAACTTTTATAATCTAAAGGAGGATTTTTCAAATGGCAAAAGCTAAATTTGACCGTTCAAAACCCCATGTTAACATCGGTACTATCGGACACGTTGACCATGGTAAAACTACTTTAACTGCAGCTATCACAACAGTTCTTTCTAAGAAGGGCGGCGGTGAAGCACGCGGATACGATCAAATCGACGCGGCTCCTGAAGAGCGCGAGCGTGGAATCACAATTTCAACTGCACACGTTGAGTATGAAACTGAAAGCCGTCACTATGCACACGTTGACTGCCCAGGTCACGCTGACTATGTTAAGAACATGATCACTGGTGCTGCTCAAATGGACGGCGGAATCCTAGTTGTTTCTGCTGCTGACGGCCCAATGCCACAAACTCGTGAGCACATCCTGCTTTCTCGTCAGGTTGGTGTTCCATTCCTTGTTGTATTCATGAACAAGTGTGACATGGTTGACGACGAAGAGCTTCTTGAGCTAGTTGAAATGGAAGTTCGCGATCTTCTTTCTGAGTATGAATTCCCTGGCGATGATATCCCAGTTGTTAAAGGTTCTGCTCTTAAAGCTCTTGAAGGAGAGCCTGAGTGGGAAGCGAAAATCGAAGAGCTTATGGCTGCTGTTGATGAGTACATCCCAACTCCAACTCGTGACACTGACAAGCCATTTATGATGCCTGTTGAGGACGTATTCTCAATCACTGGCCGTGGTACTGTTGCTACAGGACGTGTTGAGCGTGGACAAGTTAAAGTCGGTGACGTTATTGAAATCATCGGTCTTGCTGAAGAGCCAAAATCAACAACTGTAACTGGTGTAGAAATGTTCCGTAAGCTTCTTGACTATGCTGAAGCTGGAGACAACATTGGTGCCCTTCTTCGTGGTGTAGCACGTGAAGATATCCAACGTGGACAAGTACTTGCTAAGCCAGGTTCAATCACTCCACACACTAAGTTCAAAGCTGAAGTATACGTTCTTTCAAAAGAAGAAGGCGGACGTCACACTCCATTCTTCACAAACTACCGTCCTCAGTTCTACTTCCGTACAACTGATGTAACTGGTATCTGTAATCTTCCTGAAGGCGTAGAAATGGTTATGCCTGGAGATAACATCGAAATGACTGTAGAACTAATCGCTCCAATCGCTATCGAAGAAGGTACTAAGTTCTCTATCCGTGAGGGTGGACGTACTGTAGGTGCTGGCGTAGTTGCTACAATTCAAGAGTAATTGCAGTAGATAAAAACAGATGGGTGACGACCCATCTGTTTTTTTGTCTTTTAGTGCTGAGCGCAGAGGTGTATTTCTGCAGCTGAACCAATAAAATTTCATCAAAAATATCTTATTGTAAACTACTTTCTTCTATAATATAATCACCTTTTTTAACAATCCTTCCTCTGCAGATCCCAAGTACCTAAAGCAAATATTTAGACTTCTTCCTATACTATTGAAAACTTCATAATCAGCAGTTATAATAGTAAAAGTGTGCGAAACATAAAGAAATAACATATACATGTTGCATTTCATTTATTGTTTCTGTATAATAGACAATGTTGGTCTTTGACTGCGATGATGTGAAAGGTTGCTGACACACCCGGCCGCTTTGCCATGGCGAGTGTGTGGGAAATTTTCACGGAGAATGTCTATATTAAAATAGGCGAAAAGGAGGGAAAATAATGGCAAAACAAAAAATTCGTATTCGTTTAAAAGCGTATGATCACAGAATTCTTGATCAATCAGCAGAAAAGATTGTTGAGACTGCAAAACGTTCTGGTGCGGCTGTTTCAGGTCCGATTCCATTACCAACTGAAAAGTCTATTTACACAATCCTACGTGCGGTTCATAAGTACAAAGACTCTCGTGAACAGTTCGAAATGCGTACGCATAAACGTCTAATCGACATCGTTAACCCAACACCACAAACGGTTGATTCTCTAATGCGTTTAGACTTACCGT
The DNA here is from genome assembly GCF_022811925.1 of Cytobacillus oceanisediminis. NCBI lineage: Bacteria > Bacillati > Bacillota > Bacilli > Caryophanales > Bacillaceae > Cytobacillus > Cytobacillus oceanisediminis. Next base: position 388,628 of record NZ_CP065511.1, read on the forward strand.
CCGGTGTAGATATCGAAATCAAACTTTAATCAATAAATAATTATAAGAAACTTAGGAGGTGTGACTGAAATGACCAAAGGAATCTTAGGAAGAAAGATTGGTATGACTCAAGTATTTGCTGAAAACGGTGATCTTATCCCGGTAACAGTTGTTGAGGCAGCAGCTAACGTTGTTCTTCAAAAGAAGTCAGTTGAAACTGATGGATATGAAGCAATCCAGCTTGGATTTGAAGATAAGCGCGACAAGCTATCCAACAAACCTGAAAAAGGGCATGTTGCTAAAGCAAACACTGCTCCTAAGCGCTTCGTACGCGAATTCCGCGGAGCTGATTTAGGACAATATGAAGTTGGTCAAGAAGTCAAAGTTGATATATTCGCAGAAGGCGAAACTGTTGATGTAACAGGAATCTCAAAGGGTAAAGGTTTCCAGGGTGCCATCAAGCGCCACGGACAATCTCGCGGGCCTATGGCTCACGGTTCTCGTTACCACCGTCGCCCTGGTTCAATGGGTCCTGTAGCTCCAAACCGTGTATTTAAAGGTAAATTATTACCTGGACGTATGGGCGGAGAGCAAATCACTGTACAAAACCTTGAAATAGTAAAAGTTGATGCTGAGCGTAACTTGCTATTGATCAAAGGTAACGTACCTGGTGCTAGAAAAGCATTAGTAAAAATCAAAAGTGCGGTAAAAGCATAATAATTAAACCGGAAAGGAGGAAAACAGAATGCCGAAAGTAGCATTGTTTAACCAAAGCGGATCTAAAGTTGGTGATATCGAACTTAATGATGCGATCTTTGGTATCGAGCCTAACCAGCACGTATTATTCGAAGCCATTGTTATGCAAAGAGCTTCATTACGTCAAGGGACTCATAAAACTAAAATTCGTTCTGAAGTAGCGGGCGGAGGACGCAAGCCATGGCGCCAAAAAGGCACAGGCCGTGCACGTCAAGGTTCAATCCGTTCACCACAATGGCGCGGAGGCGGTACTGTATTTGGTCCTGTACCACGCAGCTACAGCTACAAACTACCTAAAAAGGTTCGCCGTCTGGCAATCAAATCTGCGTTATCTTCTAAAGTGTTAGAAGAAAACATCCTAGTATTAGAAGGCCTTGCTTTCGAAATTCCTAAAACAAAAGACTTCAAAGGTGTATTAACTGGTCTTTCTGTTGATTCAAAAGCACTTATCGTAACTGCTGACCTAGATGAAAACGTAGCATTGTCTGCTCGCAACATCCCTGGTGTAACAGTTGTGTCTGCTTCTGGAATCACTGTTTTAGATGTTTTAAACCATGATAAGCTTATCATGACGAAAGCAGCGGTTGAAAAAGTAGAGGAGGTGCTTGCATAATGGATGCACGCGAAATCATTAAGCGCCCCGTAATCACTGAACGTTCTACTGATATTATGGCTGATAAAAAATATACGTTCGAAGTTGACGTACGAGCTAACAAAACTCAAGTTAAGGACGCTGTAGAGCAAATCTTTGGCGTTAAAGTTGAGAAAGTTAACATCATGAACTACAAAGGTAAGTTCAAGCGTATGGGCAAATTTGGCGGTTACACTAACAAACGCCGTAAAGCGATCGTTAAATTAACGGCTGAAAGCCAAGAAATCGAGCTATTTGAAGCTTAAAACTACTATAACTAGAAGAGGAGGGAAACGAAATGGCGATTAAAAAGTATAAACCTACCTCTAATGGTCGTCGCGGCATGACGGTATCTGATTTCGCAGAAATCACGACTAACCAACCAGAAAAGTCTTTACTTGCTCCTATTAAGAGAAAAGGCGGCCGTAACAACCAAGGTAAGTTGACAGTTCGTCATCAAGGCGGCGGTCATAAACGTCAATATCGTATCATCGATTTCAAACGTAACAAAGATGGCATTCCAGGACGCGTTGCTACAATCGAGTATGATCCAAACCGCTCTGCAAATATTGCACTAATTAACTATGTGGATGGAGAAAAGCGTTACATCCTTGCACCTAAGAATTTACAAGTGGGCATGGAAGTAATGTCTGGTCCGGAAGCAGACATCAAAGTGGGTAATGCACTTCCACTAGCTAATATTCCAGTGGGTACTGTAATCCACAACATCGAATTAAAACCTGGTAAAGGCGGACAATTAGTACGTTCAGCTGGTACTTCTGCACAAGTTCTTGGTAAAGAAGGCAAGTACGTATTAGTTCGTTTAAACTCTGGTGAAGTTCGCATGATTCTTGCTGAGTGCCGTGCAACTGTAGGTCAGGTTGGCAACGAGCAGCACGAGCTTATTAATATTGGTAAAGCAGGTCGTTCACGCTGGTTAGGCAAGCGCCCAACTGTACGTGGATCTGTAATGAACCCTAACGATCACCCACACGGTGGTGGTGAAGGACGTGCGCCAATCGGACGTAAGTCTCCAATGACTCCTTGGGGCAAACCAACACTTGGTTACAAGACACGCAAGAAAAACAACAAATCAGACAAATTTATCGTACGTCGTCGTAAAAAATAACGGGATTGTACTACGGTTCCAAATAAGAACCGTAGAGCAATCACGAAGGGAGGTTCAATCATGGGTCGCAGCTTAAAAAAAGGACCTTTTGTTGATGAACATTTAATGACAAAGATCGAAAAGCTTAACGAAACAGAAAGCAAGCAAGTTACTAAAACTTGGTCTCGCCGTTCTACGATCTTCCCACAATTCATCGGACACACTATCGCAGTTTATGATGGTCGTAAACATGTGCCTGTATACATCACTGAAGACATGGTAGGCCACAAGCTTGGAGAATTTGCTCCAACTCGTGCGTACAAAGGCCATGGCAATGATGATAAGAAAACAAGACGTTAATGAGAGGAGGGCATTCTAATGCAAGCTAAAGCTGTTGCAAGAACAGTTCGTATTGCTCCTCGTAAAGCTCGTTTAGTCGTAGATTTAATTCGAGGAAAGCAAGTAGGCGAAGCAGTAGCGATTTTAAACCTTACACCTAAAGCTGCTTCTCCAATCGTAGAGAAAGTTTTAAAATCTGCACTAGCTAACGCTGAGCACAACTACGAAATGGACGTTAACAATCTGGTAGTTGCTCAAGCATTCGTAGACGAAGGACCAACTTTAAAACGTTTCCGTCCTCGCGCTATGGGCCGTGCAAGCCAAATCAACAAGCGCACTAGCCATATTACTATCGTTTTATCAGAAAAGAAGGAGGGATAATCAGTGGGTCAAAAAGTAAATCCAGTCGGTTTGCGTGTCGGTGTCATCCGTGATTGGGAGTCAAAATGGTACGCAGGCAAAGACTATGCTGATCTTTTACACGAAGACCTTAAGGTTCGTGAGTACATCACAAAGCGCTTAAGCGATGCTTCTGTTTCTAAAGTAGAAATTGAACGTGCTGCTAATCGCCTGAACATCACTATCCACACTGCGAAACCAGGAATGGTTATCGGTAAAGGTGGTACTGAGGTTGAAGCACTTCGCAAGTCACTTAACTCATTAACTGGCAAGCGTGTTCATATCAACATTCTTGAAATTAAAAGAGCAGATATTGATGCGAAATTGGTTGCGGAAAACATTGCTCGTCAATTAGAAAATCGCGTATCTTTCCGTCGTGCTCAAAAACAAACTATTCAACGTGCAATGCGCGCTGGCGCTAAGGGTATCAAAACAATGGTATCTGGTCGTTTAGGCGGTGCTGATATCGCTCGTTCAGAATCATACAGCGAAGGAACAGTTCCACTTCATACTCTTCGTGCTGATATCGATTATGCTACAGCTGAAGCTGATACAACTTACGGTAAATTGGGCGTAAAAGTATGGATCTATCGTGGAGAGGTCCTTCCTACTAAGAAGAAAACTGGGGAAGGAGGCAAATAATATGTTATTGCCAAAGCGCGTTAAATATCGTCGTGTACACCGCGGAAAAATGCGTGGTCAATCAAAAGGCGGAACTGAAGTAAACTTCGGTGAATATGGCCTTCAAGCTCTTGAAGCTTCTTGGATCACTAACCGTCAAATTGAATCTGCACGTATTGCAATGACTCGTTACATGAAACGTGGCGGTAAGGTTTGGATTCAAATTTTCCCGCATAAGCCTTACACTGCAAAGCCTCTAGAAGTCCGCATGGGTTCCGGTAAAGGTGCTCCAGAAGGATGGGTTGCAGTTGTTAAGCCTGGTAAAGTAATGTTCGAAATCGCTGGTGTATCTGAAGAGATCGCTCGTGAAGCATTACGTCTTGCATCACACAAACTTCCAGTTAAGTGCAAGTTTGTAAAACGAGAAGAAATTGGTGGTGAATCAAATGAAAGCTAATGAAATTCGTGACCTTACCACTGCCGAAATTGAACAAAAAGTTAAATCATTAAAAGAAGAGCTTTTCAACCTTCGCTTTCAATTGGCGACTGGACAACTTGAAAACACAGCTCGCATTCGTGAAGTACGCAAAGCGATTGCCCGCATGAAAACTGTTATTCGTGAAAGAGAAATCGGCTTTAGCAAGTGATATTGAGAGGAGGTTCGCACAATGAGTGAACGCAACCAACGCAAAGTTTACACTGGACGCGTCGTTTCTGACAAAATGGATAAGACAGTAACGGTTCTTGTCGAAACTTACAAAAAGCATCCACTTTACGGTAAACGCGTTAAGTACTCTAAAAAGTTCAAAGCTCATGATGAGCAAAACCAAGCAAAAACTGGCGATATCGTTCGTATTATGGAAACTCGTCCACTATCTGCGACTAAACGCTTCCGTCTTGTAGAAGTAGTTGAAAAAGCAGTTATAATCTAATTGTTCGGAATAAGGTTTATCCCGAAGGGAGGTTACACACATGATTCAACAAGAATCACGTTTAAAAGTTGCTGACAACTCTGGTGCTCGTGAAGTACTAACAATTAAAGTTCTTGGTGGCTCTGGCCGCAAGACTGCTAACATCGGTGATGTTATCGTTTGTACAGTGAAACAAGCAACACCAGGTGGCGTTGTTAAAAAAGGTGATGTTGTTAAAGCGGTAGTTGTTCGTACTAAGAGCGGTGTACGCCGTAATGACGGTACTTACATTCGTTTCGATGAAAACGCATGTGTAATTATTCGTGATGACAAAGGACCACGCGGAACTCGTATCTTCGGACCGGTTGCCCGTGAACTACGTGAAAACAACTTCATGAAAATTGTATCTTTAGCTCCAGAAGTATTATAAATAACAAATCAAATTGCCTTTAAGGAGGTGCGCACAGATGCATGTGAAAAAAGGTGACAAAGTTATGGTCATCTCTGGTAAGGATAAAGGCAAAACGGGCGTTATTCTTGCAGCGTTCCCTAAACAAAGCCGAGTGCTTGTTGAAGGAGTTAACATTGTAAAGAAACACTCTAAGCCTTCTCAGATGAACCCGCAGGGCGGAATCATCAGCCAAGAGGCACCTGTTCATGTATCAAACGTTATGCCTGTCGATCCTAAATCTGGTGAACCAACTCGTGTAGGCTATAAAACGGTTGATGGCAAAAAAGTACGTGTTGCAAAAAAATCCGGTGAAGTTCTAGATAAATAGTTCAAAGAAGAAGGGAGGTACAATGAATGAACCGCCTAAAAGAAAAGCATTCAAAAGAAATTACTCCTGCTCTAATGAGCAAGTTTAACTATAAATCAGTTATGCAAGCACCTAAGCTTGAAAAAATCGTTATCAACATGGGTGTTGGTGACGCTGTTCAAAACGCTAAAGCACTAGATAAAGCTGTTGAGGAATTAACATTGATCACTGGTCAAAAGCCGGTTATCACTCGCGCTAAGAAATCTATCGCTGGCTTCCGTCTACGTGAAGGTATGCCAATCGGTGCGAAAGTTACTCTTCGTGGAGAGCGCATGTATGAGTTCTTTGATAAGTTAGTATCTGTATCTCTTCCACGTGTACGTGACTTCCGCGGTATCTCTAAGAAGTCATTTGACGGCCGTGGTAACTATACTCTAGGTGTCAAAGAACAGTTGATCTTCCCTGAGATTGATTACGATAAAGTAAGCAAAGTTCGTGGTATGGATATCGTTATCGTAACTACAGCTAACACTGATGAAGAAGCTCGTGAACTTTTAACTCAATTTGGAATGCCATTCCAAAAGTAATCGCTAAATAGAGGGAGGCGAAAACGTGGCTAAAAAGTCAATGATTGCGAAGCAAAAACGCACGCCTAAACACAAGGTACAGGAGTACACTCGCTGCGAACGATGCGGACGTCCACATTCTGTATACCGTAAATTTAAGCTTTGTCGTATTTGTTTCCGTGAATTAGCATATAAAGGACAAATTCCTGGCGTGAAAAAAGCTAGCTGGTAAACCCCAAGTATGGGAAGGAGGTAAAAACAATGGTCATGACAGATCCAATTGCAGACTTGCTAACTCGCATCCGTAATGCGAACATGGTTCGTCACGAAAAATTAGAAGTTCCTGCTTCTAACATCAAGAAGGAAATTGCTGAGATCTTAAAGCGTGAAGGTTTTGTACGTGATGTTGAGCTTATCGAGGATAACAAGCAAGGCATCATCCGCATTTTCTTAAAATACGGTTCAAACAACGAACGCGTAATCACTGGTCTTAAGCGTATCAGTAAGCCTGGTCTTCGTGTATACGCAAAGGCTGATGAAGTACCTCGCGTACTTAACGGTCTTGGAATCGCACTAGTTTCTACTTCTCAAGGAGTTCTTACAGACAAAGAAGCTCGCGCTAAACAAGTCGGCGGAGAAGTTTTAGCATACGTTTGGTAATAGAGTTTTTCATGAATGGAGGTGCAATTAAATGTCTCGTATAGGTAAAAAACCAATCGAAATTCCATCTGGTGTTACTGTTACTAATGACAATAACACTGTTACTGTGAAGGGTCCTAAAGGTGAACTTTCCCGTTCATTCAACCAGGATATCGAAATCAAGGTGGAGGAGAACGTAATCAACGTTTCCCGTCCATCTGATGCGAAAGAACACCGCGCATTGCACGGAACTACTCGCGCACTTCTAGCTAACATGGTTGAAGGTGTGTCAAAAGGATTCGAAAGAGGACTAGAGCTTATCGGTGTCGGTTACCGTGCTCAAAAACAAGGCAAAAAGCTTGTTTTAAACGTTGGTTACTCTCATCCTGTTGAAATCGAACCTGAAGAAGGTATTGAAGTTGAAGTGCCATCTAACACAAAGATCATTGTTAAAGGTACTAGCAAAGAGCGTGTTGGCGCATTGGCTGCCAACATCCGTGATGTTCGTCCTCCAGAGCCTTACAAAGGTAAAGGTATCCGCTATGAAGGTGAATATGTTCGTCGTAAAGAAGGTAAAACTGGTAAGTAATGCCGCTTAGGTAAACGAAAGGAGTGACCGAAATGATTACGAAGGCTGATAAAAATGCAGTTCGTAAGAAAAGACATGCTCGTGTGCGTGCGAAACTTTCTGGAACTGCGGCTCGTCCTCGTTTAAATGTGTATCGTTCAAACAAGCACATTTATGCTCAACTTATTGATGATGTAAACGGAGTTACTGTAGCAAGTGCTTCTACACAAGATAAAGAAGTAAACCTTGATGCGACTGGCAACGTTGATGCAGCAGTTAAGGTCGGAGAATTAGTTGCAAAGCGCGCAGTCGAAAAAGGCGTTAAAGCTGTCGTTTTCGATCGTGGTGGCTATCTATATCATGGACGTGTTCAAGCATTAGCTGATGCAGCACGTGAAAATGGTTTAGAATTTTAATAGACAAAGGAGGGACACAAAAAGATGCGTCGTATTGATCCAAACAAACTTGAACTTGAAGAGCGCGTAGTTACGGTTAATCGTGTAGCAAAGGTTGTTAAAGGTGGACGTCGTTTTCGTTTCTCTGCTCTTGTAGTAGTAGGTGACAAAAACGGTCACGTTGGCTTTGGTACAGGTAAAGCACAGGAAGTTCCTGAAGCAATCCGCAAAGCTATTGAAGATGCTAAGAAAAACTTAGTCGAAGTACCTATGGTTGGAACTACAATTCCTCACCAGGTAATCGGTCACTTCGGTGCTGGAGAAATCCTTCTTAAGCCTGCTTCTGAAGGTACTGGAGTAATCGCCGGAGGTCCTGTTCGTGCGGTTCTGGAATTAGCTGGTGTTGGTGATATCTTATCTAAATCTTTAGGTACTAACACACCAATCAACATGGTTCGCGCCACTTTGAACGGTTTAACTCAATTAAAACGTGCTGAGGACGTAGCGAAATTACGTGGTAAATCAGTAGAAGAACTGTTAGGATAAGGAGGGATATCAAATGGCGAATAAACTAGAAGTAACCCTCACTCGCAGCGTGATTGGTCGCCCGCAAGACCAGCGCGAAACAGTTAAGGCTCTTGGCTTACGCAAAATGCACCAAACAGTTGAGCATCAAGATAATCCTGCTATCCGCGGAATGATCAACAAAGTTGCTCACCTTGTTGTGGTAAAAGAAAAATAATTCTATTCTTCTACAAATAAGGAGGTGCCAACATGAAACTTCATGAATTAAAGCCTGCAGAAGGTTCTCGTCAAGAACGCAAACGCAAAGGCCGTGGTATCGGTTCCGGTAATGGTAAAACTGCTGGTAAGGGTCATAAAGGTCAAAACGCTCGTTCTGGCGGCGGTGTCCGTCCTGGATTCGAGGGTGGTCAAACACCTTTATTCCAACGCTTGCCTAAGCGCGGTTTCACTAACATCAACCGTAAAGAATACGCGGTTGTGAACCTTGATGCTTTAAACCGTTTCGAAGATGGAGCAGAAGTAACTCCTGAGCTTCTTATCGAAACTGGTGTAGTAAGCAATGAAAAAGCAGGAATCAAGATTCTTGCAAAAGGCAAAGTTGAGAAAAAGCTTACAGTTAAAGCTCATAAATTCTCCTCTGCTGCAAAGGAAGCTATCGAAGCTGCCGGCGGTCAAACTGAGGTGATTTAATGTTTCAGACAATCTCCAATTTTATGCGTGTGGGTGATATAAGACGAAAGATTATTTTCACCCTTTTAATGCTGATTGTATTTCGCATCGGTACATTTATCCCTGTACCGGGCGTAAATGCAGATCTATTAAAAGCCCAGGATGAACTTAATGTATTCGGTGTTCTGAATACATTCGGCGGCGGGGCGCTCCTAAACTTCTCGATCCTTGCGATGGGCATTATGCCGTACATTACGGCATCCATCATTGTGCAGCTTCTGCAGATGGATGTTGTTCCTAAGTTTACGGAATGGTCTAAGCAGGGTGAGGTTGGACGCCGTAAGTTAGCTCAGTTTACCCGTTACTTTACTATCGTGCTTGGTTTTATCCAGGCTCTCGGTATGTCTTATGGGTTTAATAACCTAGCAGGCGGAATGCTGATTCAAAATCCGGGAATTACCTCTTATCTATTGATTGCTGTAGTATTGACTGCCGGGACTGCTTTTCTAATGTGGCTTGGTGAGCAGATTACATCAAAAGGTGTAGGCAATGGTATTTCCATCATTATCTTTGCGGGTATCGCAGCTGGTATTCCTTCAACGGTTAACCAGATCTATGCTCAGCAGTTTGAAAATGCTGGAGAGCAGCTATTCCTTCGCATTGTGACAGTCGTGCTTATACTGGTTGCAGTCATTGCTATTGTAGTGGGAACGATCTTCATCCAACAGGCATTAAGAAAAATTCCTATTCAATACGCTAAGCGTGTAACAGCAGGAAAAAATTCTGCTGGCGGACAATCGACTCATCTTCCGTTAAAAGTTAATGCAGCTGGTGTAATTCCAGTAATCTTTGCGATTTCATTCATCATCACGCCAAGAACCATTGCAGGTTTCTTTGAGCAGAATGATGTGACACTATGGATTCAAAGAATATTTGACTACACGTCTCCAATCGGAATGGTCATTTATAGTGCATTAATCATTGCTTTTACTTATTTCTATGCTTTCATTCAGGTAAATCCGGAACAAGTTGCGGAAAACCTGAAGAAGCAGGGCGGTTATATCCCGGGCATCCGTCCAGGAAATAACACGCAGGAATATTTGACTCGCGTCTTATACCGTTTAACATTGGTCGGTGCGCTCTTCCTGACAGTCATTTCAATCCTGCCGGTATTCTTCATTAATATCGCTGGATTGCCTGAATCTGCGCAAATTGGAGGCACAAGCCTGCTGATCGTTGTCGGTGTTGCACTTGAAACGATGAAGCAGCTTGAAGCACAGCTTGTTAAGCGTCATTATAAAGGTTTCATTAAATAATTTGGTTGTAGGGGGCGTCTCGTTCCCTTATACCATTTAGAGACTAGGGGGAAATTGACGTGAATTTAGTTTTAATGGGGCTCCCTGGTGCCGGAAAAGGTACACAAGCCGAGAAGATCGTCCAAAAATACGGCATCCCTCATATCTCTACTGGAGATATGTTCCGTGCGGCTATTAAAGACGAAACGGACCTAGGCCTTAAAGCAAAATCATTCATGGATAAAGGCGAGCTTGTTCCTGATGAAGTAACAATCGGCATTGTCCGTGAACGTTTAAGCAAGGATGATTGCGAAAAAGGCTTTTTGCTGGATGGCTTCCCAAGAACGGTTGCCCAAGCAGATGCCCTTGAAAACATCCTTTCTGATTTGAATAAGAAAATTGATTATGTCATTAATATTGATGTTGATCAGAGCATTCTAATGGAACGTCTTACCGGACGCCGCATCTGTAAAGACTGCGGAGCTACTTATCACCTAGTATTCAATCCCCCAGCGAAGGACGGAGTGTGCGATCGCTGCGGCGGTGAGCTGTATCAGCGTGCTGATGATAATGAAGCTACTGTTCAGAATAGACTTGACGTTAATATTAAACAGACAAAGCCGTTGCTTGATTTCTACGAAACGAAAGGATATCTGCGCAATATTGATGGTCAGCAAGATATTAATAAAGTATTTTCTGATCTTGATGCTTTGCTCGGGGGCTTACAATGATCATTTGCAAAACCCCGCGTGAACTTGATATAATGCGTGAGGCCGGCAGGATCGTAGCACTTACACACCAGGAACTGAAGAAACATATTGTACCCGGCATCACAACCCGCGAACTGGATGATATTGCTGATCAGTTTATCCGTAAACACGATGCAATCCCGTCTTTTAAAGGGTATAATGGTTTCCGTGGCAGCATTTGTGCTTCAGTTAATGATGAACTTGTTCATGGGATTCCTGGTGATCGAGTTTTAAATAACGGTGATATAATCAGCATTGATATCGGTGCTAAATATAACGGTTATCATGGTGACTCAGCCTGGACTTATGCTATTGGCCAAATTGATGAGGAATCCGAGCGTCTGATGGATGTGACAGAGGAATCATTATATAAGGGTCTTGAAGAAGCAAAACCGGGTGAGCGCTTGTCGAACATCTCCCATGCTATCCAAACGTATGCGGAATCTAATGGCTTTTCCATTGTACGCGAGTATGTCGGCCATGGAGTAGGGCAAGACTTACATGAGGATCCTCAAATTCCTCATTATGGACCGCCTAACAGAGGGCCGCGCTTAAAGCCGGGTATGGTACTTGCTATTGAACCTATGGTGAATGCAGGAAGTCGTTATGTTAAAACCTTAACCGATAACTGGACAGTTGTGACGGTTGACGGTAATAGGTGTGCCCATTTTGAGCATACAATAGCGATCACTGAATCCGGTTATGAAATATTAACAAAAGCCTAAGGTGCAGGTGATTCCATTGGTTGGTTCTGATACGAATCCGCAGCCTGGTCAAATTGTTTTGATCAAAAGCGGGCGCGATGCTGGTCAATATGCTATAATTATAAGGTTGATGGATGAAAGGTTTGTTATGCTTGCTGACGGCGGCAGGAAGAAATTCGATTGCCCGAAGAAAAAGAACATTCAGCATCTGCAATTGCTTAATTATATCTCTCCAGAAGTTCAGACCAGTCTCGAGGAGACCGGCCGTGTAACAAACGGAAAGTTGCGCTTTGCGCTTGCAAAGTATGCAAATGAATTCGTATATGACATGAAGAAGGGAGAATCGTTCAATGGCGAAAGACGATGTAATTGAAATAGAAGGCACAGTTGTTGATACTTTGCCAAATGCAATGTTTAAGGTAGAATTAGAAAATGGTCATACAGTGCTAGCTCATGTATCCGGTAAGATCCGTATGCACTTCATCCGCATTTTACCTGGAGATAAAGTAACAGTTGAGCTATCTCCATATGATTTAACACGCGGTAGAATCACATATCGTTTTAAATAATCATTGCACTCCGTACTATTAAGGAGGTTAGGATAATGAAAGTAAGACCATCAGTTAAACCAATCTGCGAAAAGTGTAAAGTTATCCGCAGACGTGGAAAAGTAATGGTTATCTGTGAAAACCCTAAACATAAACAAAAACAAGGTTAATTTGAAGGAGGTGCGCTTATACAATGGCACGTATTGCTGGTGTAGATGTTCCACGTGAAAAACGTGTAGTAATCTCATTAACTTATATCTTTGGTATTGGTAAATCTACAGCTCAAAAAGTTTTGGCTGAAGCTGGTGTTTCTGAAGACACTCGTGTTCGTGATCTTACGGAAGATGAACTTAACAAAATCCGTGACATCATCGACAAATTGAAAGTTGAAGGTGACCTTCGCCGTGAGGTATCACTTAACATCAAACGTCTAATGGAGATCGGAAGCTATCGCGGTCTACGTCATCGCCGTGGTTTACCGGTTCGCGGACAAAACACAAAAAACAACGCTCGTACTCGCAAAGGTCCTCGTAAGACTGTAGCGAACAAGAAGAAATAATCGGTAAAGGAGGTAACTTTAAATGGCTCGTAAAACTAATACACGTAAGCGTCGTGTGAAAAAGAATATTGAACAAGGTATTGCACATATCCGTTCTACTTTCAATAACACAATCGTAACTATCACTGATGTTCATGGAAATGCTGTTTCCTGGTCAAGTGCTGGAGCTCTTGGATTCAAAGGTTCTCGTAAATCTACTCCATTCGCAGCGCAAATGGCAGCTGAAACTGCAGCTAAAACTTCTCAGGAACACGGTATGAAAACCCTTGAAGTAACTGTTAAAGGACCTGGTGCAGGACGTGAAGCTGCTATCCGTGCTCTTCAAGCTGCTGGTCTAGAAGTTACTGCTATCAGAGACGTAACTCCAGTTCCTCATAACGGATGTCGTCCACCAAAACGCCGCCGTGTATAATTTTTCTGTATAGAATTTGTATCCTTGTCTATAATGGGATATGATACTAATTTTTTAGTTATACAGAACAATTATTCCAGTTGTTGTGCACAAAACGGGAACGTATACATGGGGGAATTTCGGTTAGAGATTGCTAGCCGGGGTTTCGACGTTTTGAAGGAGGGTATATTTTGATGATCGAAATAGAAAAACCAAAAATCGAAACGGTTGAGATCAGCGATGATGCCAAGTACGGCAAGTTCGTCGTCGAGCCACTTGAGCGTGGATATGGTACAACTTTGGGTAACTCCTTACGTCGTATCCTTTTATCCTCACTCCCAGGTGCCGCTGTCACATCGATCCAAATTGATGGGGTACTTCATGAGTTCTCAACAATTGAAGGCGTCGTAGAAGATGTAACATCTATCATTTTAAACATTAAAAAACTAGCACTTAAAATCTACTCTGATGAAGAAAAAACATTGGAAATCGATGTTCAGGGTGAAGGTGTAGTGAAGGCAGCTGACGTAACTCATGACAGCGATGTTGAAATCCTTAATCCGGATCTTCATATTGCTACTCTAGGTTCGAATGCCCACCTGCGCATGCGTTTAACTGCAAGACGCGGACGAGGCTATACACCAGCTGACCAAAACAAGAGAGAAGATCAGCCAATCGGTGTGATTCCTATCGATTCCATCTACACTCCAGTATCTCGCATTTCTTATCAGGTAGAGAATACACGTGTGGGTCAAATGACTAACTATGATAAGTTAACATTCGATGTTTGGACTGACGGAAGTACAGGTCCTCAAGATGCGGTTGCACTTGGAGCGAAGATCTTAACTGAGCATTTGAATATCTTTGTCGGTTTAACTGATGAAGCTCAAAATGCCGAAATCATGGTTGAAAAAGAAGAAGACCAAAAAGAGAAAGTACTTGAGATGACAATTGAAGAACTTGACTTATCTGTACGTTCTTACAACTGCTTAAAGCGTGCTGGCATCAATACTGTTCAGGAATTAGCCAATAAGACTGAAGAGGATATGATGAAGGTCCGTAACTTGGGCAGAAAGTCACTTGAGGAAGTAAAACATAAATTAGAAGATCTTGGACTGGGCTTACGCAAAGACGATTGATTGATGTGAATTGATTCATCATCTTTATATGTTAGCTTTCAGCAGATTGAATGACTTCAACAAAGGAGGGAAACTTTCATGGGATACAGAAAGTTAGGACGCACTAGCTCACAACGTAAAGCTATGCTGCGTGACTTAGCAACAGATCTAATCATCAATGAGCGCATCGAAACAACTGAAGCTCGTGCAAAAGAACTTCGTTCAGTTGTTGAGAAAATGATCACTCTTGGAAAGCGCGGCGACTTGCATGCACGCCGTCAAGCAGCTGCTTTTGTTCGCAATGAGGTAGCTAACGCTGAAACTGACCAGGATGCAGTTCAAAAATTATTCAGCGACATCGCAACTCGTTATGAAGAGCGCCAAGGCGGATACACTCGTATTATGAAACTTGGACCTCGTCGTGGAGACGGTGCGCCAATGGTAATCATCGAGTTAGTATAATTTTTAAGGAAAGGGCGCGGGACGGTTTCATTGAACTTGTTCTTTGCCCTTTTTCTATAAAAGCGGCTGTTTCCTTAATATGTTAGGAACGCCCACATCAGGCCAAAAACGAGCGTTACGATGAGCATGTACAGCTATTAAATAGGGATGGTTGAGTAATAGATTCCGCACCACCTGGTACACTGTCTTGTCTAGCTCATGCACCTCTTCCGGAAAGAAGATTTGCGCCCGGCAGTTTACTGCCTGACGGAAAGAGGTGCAGGCTTTTTTAAATTTCTTTTGTTCATAAACCATAAGGAAATCGAGGTCTCTGAACAGTCATAGAATAGCAAGAACCAACCACCATACTGCGTCAGTATGAGCTTTTAATAGGGAGGCATAATAGGCATCCAATAAGCTTAGATAGCAGAAATCCAGATTTTCTTGTGTATTACAAGTGTGGGAGAATGGTATCATTCAGCGCTTGCTATCCGGTAACATAACCTATTATCGAACTATTTAAAGCTCGCCAACAATGGCGGGTTTTTTCATTAGGATTAAAATATTAGAGCAGAGCTGAAATAGAGAAGCAGAGCTGAGAGGAGGACTTCACATGAACGAGCCGCTGGTAGAATTGAAAAATGTTTCGTTTAAGTACGATGCAGAGACTGGATATGCGCTGCACAATGTCTCTTTCAATATATTGAAAGGGGAATGGCTTGCTATTGTCGGCCATAATGGTTCGGGGAAATCAACACTAGCCAAACTGCTGAATGGCCTGCACTTTCCTCTGGAAGGCAGTATAACAGTAGGCGGAATTCCATTGACCGAAGAGACCGTCTGGGAAACCAGAAAGAAGATCGGCATGGTTTTTCAGAATCCGGATAACCAGTTTGTCGGAACGACTGTACAGGATGATGTGGCTTTTGGTTTAGAAAACCATGGAATTGAAAGAAATGACATGGTTCAGCGTGTTGCGCAATCACTGGAGAAAGTCAAAATGGAACAATTTCTTAATCAAGAGCCGCACCATCTATCTGGCGGCCAGAAACAAAGGGTGGCCATTGCAGGCGTCATCGCCTTAAGACCGGACATTATTATTCTGGACGAGTCAACCTCCATGCTTGACCCAAGAGGGCGTGAAGAGGTGCTCGAAACCGTCAGAGAGCTGAAGCAGGATTATCACATGACAGTCATCTCCATCACTCATGATTTGGAGGAAGCTGCAAAGGCTGACCGCATCGTGGTTATGAACAAGGGACAGTTATATCGGGAAGGCACACCTGAGGAAATCTTTCAAATGGATGAAGAGCTTGTAAAGCTGGGCCTGGATATTCCTTTTCCTGTGAAGCTAAGCAAGATATTAAGAGAAAAAGGATTGCCCTTATCAAGGCATTATTTATCTGAAGAAGAGTTGGTGGAAGAATTATGGACATCTCACTCCAAAATGTAGAATACCGGTATCAGGTCAATACGCCATTTGAACGCCTCGCGATAAAGGATGTTTCCATCGATATTCCATCAGGCACATTTCTGGCAATCATCGGTCATACCGGATCAGGCAAATCGACTGTCCTCCAGCATTTAAATGCCCTGCTTAAACCGACAGAAGGCCAGGTAGTGATTGGAGAGCGGATGATCACCTCGGAAAAGAAACAGAAAAACCTGAAGGAAATCCGCCAAAGGGTCGGAATCGTGTTTCAATTTCCTGAGCATCAGCTGTTTGAGGAAACAGTCGAGAAAGATATTTGCTTTGGCCCGATGAACTTCGGAGTGTCAGAAGAGGAAGCCAAAAAAAGAGCAAGTGCGGCCATAAGCCAGGTGGGTCTGCCGGAGGAAATTCTGCGCAAGTCCCCATTTGACCTGTCAGGCGGCCAAATGAGACGGGTGGCGATAGCCGGAGTGCTGGCAATGGAGCCTGATGTCATTGTCCTGGATGAGCCTACTGCAGGGCTTGACCCGCGGGGCAGAAAAGAAATCATGGATATGTTCTACAGCCTGCATGGGACAAGAGGGCTATCGACGGTGCTCGTTACACATAGCATGGAGGACGCCTCCCGCTATGCTGATCAGATTGTCATCATGCATAACGGGGAAGTGTACAAAAAGGGCACGCCTAAAGAAATCTTTTCTTCACCGGAAGGCTTGCTTAAGCTTGGCCTCGATGTTCCGGAGGTTGTCCGTTTTCAGCTGAAAATGGAAAAATTACTTAACATCCGTTTCTCTAAGACATGTCTGACAATGGATGAGCTGACGGATGAGATTGCTGCTGCGATGAAAAGGGGGGCACCTAAATGATGGATAAAATGATTTTTGGGCGTTATGTTCCGGCCGAATCTGTCCTCCACAGGATGGATCCCCGTTCTAAGCTAGTCCTTATTTTGTTATTCGTGTGCATTGTCTTCCTGGCAAATAATATGCTGACGTACGGCTTACTGACGGTTTATACCTTTTTGATGATTGCTTTATCGAAGGTGCCGATCCGGTTTATCTATACAGGGTTAAAACCGGTCCTTCTGCTTGTTATTTTTACTTTATTCCTCCACTTGTTTTTGACAAAAGAGGGTGAAGTTCTCTTTCGGTTTGGTTGGATTACAATCTATGAAGAAGGTTTGAGACAGGGGATTTTCATTTCATTACGCTTCTTCCTTCTCATTCTGATGACTTCCATTCTGACTTTGACCACGACCCCGATTGAAATTACGGATGGTCTGGAAAGCCTGCTGGCTCCATTGAATAAAATCAAGTTTCCGGTGCATGAACTGGCTTTAATGATGTCGATTTCCCTTCGCTTTATCCCGACACTCATGCAGGAAACGGATAAAATCATGAAAGCTCAGACAGCCAGGGGAGTCGATTTTACAAGCGGTCCGATTAAAGACCGTATTAAAGCCATTATTCCTCTCTTGATCCCTTTGTTTGTCAGTTCGTTTAAACGGGCTGAAGAGCTTGCTGTAGCGATGGAGTCACGCGGCTATAGAGGTGGGGAAGGCAGAACGAAATACAGGCAGCTTAACTGGGGTCTGAAGGATACGGCAATGCTGGCAATGCTTGCAGCCCTGACCCTGGTGTTAATCCTGCTGAGGACGTAATGGGGTGACCTTATGCAAAGATTTAAATGTAATGTGACGTATGACGGCACCCATTTTGCAGGCTATCAGGTGCAGCCTGGCAAGCGGACTGTACAGGGAGAGCTGGAAAGGGCCTTAAAGAAGCTTCATAAAGGTGAAGACATCAAGGTTACTGCCTCAGGCAGAACCGATGCGGGTGTCCATGCAAGGGGCCAGGTGATCCATTTCGATTCCCCTTTGAATATTCCTATTAAAAAATGGGAAATCGCCCTTAATTCACTGCTGCCGGATGATGTGGCCATAATAGGGACGGAGACAGTGGCTGCTGACTTCCATGTCCGTTTTGATGCGAAAGGGAAGGAATACCGGTACTTCGTGCATCGAACCTCCGGGAGAGACCCTTTTAAACGTCATTATGCCTATCAGTACCCGTATCACTTAAATACGGATGCTATCAAACAAGCGGCAGCGGATTTAATAGGGACACATGATTTTACAAGCTTCTGCTCCGCCAAGACGGAAGTGGAGGATAAGGTCAGGGAACTTCAGGAGGTAGAGGTGCACGAAAATGAGGATATGCTAATCTTCCGCTTTAGAGGCACCGGATTCTTATATAATATGGTCCGCATTCTGGCCGGCACACTTCTTGAAGTTGGCTCAGGGGAAAGAGACCCCGATTCCATGCCATCTGTTCTTAAGGAAAAAAACAGATCAGCTGCAGGAAAAACAGCGCCTCCCCAAGGTTTATATTTGTGGAAAGTTTTTTATTAAAATTTTGGAAAAAACAAATGAGGAACCGCGAGGGCGCGTTGTAAAGCCAAACTCATATAAAAAAAGATTTTAAAACAACTAAACCAGGTGTAACATTCGCTTGACATTGGACTGTCAAAGTTATATTATAGCATATGGTATTATTATTAAAACCACGATAAGCCCCGGAACTTATTGTGTCGAATAGATAAACCAAAAAATGATTATGAATGGAATTATTAGGAGGGAAACTGATGCGTACAACGTTTATGGCGAATTCAAACAATATCGAACGTAAATGGTACGTGATTGATGCTGAAGGCAAAACTCTTGGTCGTCTTGCTAGTGAAGTTGCATCAATTCTACGTGGTAAACATAAACCAACTTATACACCACATGTTGATACTGGTGATCATGTAATTCTTATCAATGCTTCAAAAATCGAACTTACTGGGAAAAAGCTTACTGACAAGATCTACTACCGTCACAGCATGCACCCAGGCGGTCTAAAAACAAGAACTGCTCTTGAAATGCGTACAAACTACCCTGAGAGAATGCTTGAGCTTGCAATCAAAGGCATGCTTCCAAAGAACTCTCTTGGTCGTCAAATGTTCAAGAAATTACACGTATATGCTGGTAGCGAACATAAGCACCAAGCACAACAACCTGAAGTTTACGAACTTCGTGGATAATTTTTAGGGAGGTTATTAACTTGGCACAGGTTCAATATATTGGTACTGGTCGTCGTAAGAGCTCCGTTGCACGTGTTCGTTTAGTTCCAGGCGACGGTAAAATCATCATCAATGGTCGTGAAATCACAGATTACATTCCTTTTGCAGCTTTACGTGAAGTTGTAAAACAGCCGCTTGTAGCTACTGAAACTGTTAACAGCTACGACATTCTTGTAAATGTAAACGGCGGTGGATACACTGGTCAAGCTGGCGCAATCCGCCACGGCATCGCTCGTGCATTGCTTCAAGCAGATCCAGAATTCCGTCCAACATTAAAGCGCGCAGGACTATTAACTCGTGACGCACGTATGAAAGAGCGTAAGAAATACGGTCTTAAAGGTGCTCGTCGTGCTCCTCAGTTCTCAAAGCGTTAATTATCAGCGTTTCAAAGACTCTCAACTTTTGGTTGGGGGTTTTTTTATTGTTTAAAAAGTATTAGCCTGACCTAATCCACACTTTCTTCCATAAATTAAGGGTTTTGCGGAGGACAAGAATTAATCATCCACATAATATATATTATTAATACAAACTATGAGATAAGGATGTGGACAAAAATCAATATTAAAGAGATAGAAACAAAAAATGAACTCATTGGCTATGGATCTCAGGGTAAAGTATACAAATTGTCTCCTGATAGATGCATCAAAATTTATTTAAAAGAAAAGCATGCCAAGATGGAAGCAAAAGTGCTCAGGTCTGCAACGTCATCTCGTTTTTTTCCAAAAATATATGAAACAGGCCCTAATTATAATGTTATGGAGTATATAAAGGGCAGAACATTAAATAACTATTTAGAAAAAGAAGGTAAACTCAGTAACGAAATAATTAAAGAAATAGTAATGATGCTAAAAGAAATGGAGCGATTAAACTTTACGAGAGTAGACGCACGACTGCGCCATATTTTCATAACGAATGAAAACAAAATTAAAGTAATAGACCATGTAAATAGCTTTAAGATTAGTTCCAATTATCCCAAACACCTGTTTAGAGGGCTAAAAAAGCTAGGGCATCTTCAATTCTTCCTCGAAGAGGCCAATAAATTTGAATCAGAACTCTGCATGAGATGGAGGAAAGTAAATTCTTAGTAGTGTTCCGCAGTTCTTAAAGCATTAATCCACGTTACAAAGACTCATTTATTGTTATCCCCTATTCCACCTGCTTAATGGCTTTCCTCTTCACCATCAAACTCAAGGAATAGCAGAGCGATTAGATTCACATTTTGGTAGATAATCTCCAAATAGCTATGTGCTGCATATACTTTAACTAGGTCCATATATTAAGGGAGAGATTGCTTTGAACGTCGCTATAAATACTTCGTTAAGTTTACCCATTCCGTCGCGATGGGGACTTAGCACCAATATTGCAGGGAGACCCATGGTAATGGGTGTTCTTACATTTGATTCGATCTCAGGCAATAGGGTAACGGGTACAGCCAATTTCAGAGGTACACCGCTTTTAATCACTGGATCATGGGATGAAAACACACAAAGGGTTAGTTTTGATACCCCTTTTGCTTCATTTTCTGGTTTATTGCAAAACTTTGATGATCCAGCCATTAGGATCCGTCATTTAATATTAAGCGGAAGATTTCTCATGAAGGCTCCTTCCTTACAGGCAGGGGAGAGTGGAGAATGGGTTGCTGCTACAGATATTCCTCTTACCGGACCCCCAACCAAAACAGGTGGGCTGCCGCCAGTAGGAGTTTTTCTAACATCTGATTTGCTTTATAATAATCAGCGGTTATATTAAGCCCCTAGTTTGAAATTCATGGCACAAGACTCTTAGCCAAAAGCTGGAGTCTTTTTTATTACATAAAAGTCCTCTTATTTAAGTGGTCATTATCAAGCCAGTGTTAAGCTTAATAAAGGTGCTCGTCTTTTCACTGACACTTTTGTTTGAGCTAAATATGAAATAAATGGAAATTTTTATTTCAGCAAATATCGGCCGTAGAAGGGATTATCCAGCTTGAGAGAGTCTAAGGTGATGTTCACAGATAAATGTTAACGTTTTCTTTCACTATCTCGCCCATATCCTCCCGTCTTTCCCCAATACCCTTGAATATGTATTTGAGCATGTTACGATAGATAACGTTGATAAAATACGAACGGTTATACGAACAGTTTGTTCATCTTAAGGAGGATGTCCATGTTAGCCAATAAAACAATTGCTTTTTTAGGAGCAGGGTCAATGGCGGAATCAATGATTTCGGGAGTCATTACAGCAGAAAAAATGTCACCCGATCGAGTATTTGTAACGAATAGGAGCAATGGAGACAGACTGGAAGAGATTCATGATAAGTACGGTGTGAGTGTGATGCCGCAAAGCGAGCTTCCATTTGAGCAGATAGATTTATTCATTTTAGCCATGAAACCAAAAGGTGCAGAGGAAGCCCTTTGTTCGATTAAAGATAAATTACATCCCGGCCAGGTGATTCTTTCTGTTTTGGCAGGCATTACAACTGAGTTCATGGAAGACCATTTAAATCCGGGACAGCAGGTTGTGCGTGTGATGCCGAATACTTCGAGCATGATTCAGGAATCTGCGACGGCTGTCGTGGCAGGCAAGAAAACCAGCATGGCCAATGTCGAATTGGTTAAGGAATTGCTGGAATGCATGGGGGAAGTCTATCTCATCGATGAAGACCAAATGGATGTTTTTACGGGTTTAGCTGGAAGCGGCCCTGCTTACTTCTATTATTTGATGGAAAATATGGAGCGGGTAGGGGTACAAAAAGGTATGGATGAAGAGACCGTACGAAAAATTGTCGCCCAGACGATTTTTGGAGCAGCTAAGATGGTGCTTGAAAAGGAAGAAGCTCCAACTTCTCTTAGAGAGAAAGTGACTTCTCCAAATGGCACGACCGCTTCAGGACTTGAAGCCTTAAGGAGATACAATGGAGGCGAAGCCATCACACAGGCAGTGGAGCATGCCGCCAAACGTTCAAAGGAGATCAGCAAAGAATTGGAAGGCGCCCTTGTCACTTCCTAAGGGAGATGGGATTTATAAGTTCACAGGAGGTATTGGATGTTGATTAAAGAAAAGCAGATAAAAAGAGTTGTTATTAAGATCGGAAGCAGCTCACTAACAAGCATGCATGGGGAGATCAGCCGCAGAAAGCTTGAAAAATTTGCGGAGCAAATTGTCGAGCTGAAGGATGCTGGCTATGAAACAGCTGTTGTGTCATCAGGTGCTGTAGCAGCAGGCTATCGGAAGCTAGGCTGCCTTGACCGTCCTTCTTCCCTTCCGGAAAAACAGGCTGCAGCTTCAATTGGCCAGGGCTTATTAATGGAATCTTACTCAGAACTCTTTTTATCTCATGGTTATGTAGCGTCACAAATCTTAATTACAAGAAGCGATTTCTCCGATGAAAAGCGTTATGGCAATATGCATAACACCTTGAATGTGCTGCTTGAGCGCGGAATCATTCCGATTATAAATGAAAATGACACGGTTACGGTTGACCGCTTGCGCTTCGGGGACAATGATACCCTGGCGGCAAAAGTGGCCGGTCTGATCGATGCTGATTTATTGATTATTTTATCAGACATTGACGGCCTCTATGACAGCAACCCCAATGACAATCCTAATGCAAGCCTTCTGGAGAGGGTTCACAGCATTACACCTGAAATTGAATCTGCTGCAGGAGGATCTGGAAGTGCTGTAGGAACAGGCGGCATGAAGTCAAAAATCCAGGCAGTGAAAATTGCGATGGCTGCGGGAATTGACTCCTTTTTAGGAAAAGCAGGTACGGAAAATATTTTAATGGAAGCTGTGGAAGGCAGGGCAAAAGGAACCTACTTTAAGCCGGAACCGGATGCGTTCAATCTGGATAATCAGAAACAGTGGATTGCATTCCACTCAGGCCCTGAAGGCAAGGTGACCATCAGTTCCCATGGGATAGAGGCCATTGTGGAACATCAAGAAAACCTGTATCGCTCTGATATTCAGGAAGTAAAAGGGCGATTTAAGGATGGCGCAGTTGTCCGCATTCTGGATGAAGAGGGAAAAGAAATCGGCCTCGGCCGCATTAATTATTCAAACGAACAGTTAAGTGACCATACAGCAGATGAAGAGCTTGAACCGGCCATTGCTCAGGAAACGTTTGTATGTTCCCGCGACTTTAAGCTGCCGGCACTTGTTTAAACTATTAGGAGGGATTCAATGACTACTGCATCAGCAGTAAAGATAAATAATGTAGAAGAACAGGCAAAAAAGGCCAGGAAGGCTGCCAGAACGTTAAGTATTTTAACAACGGAAGAAAAGAACGAAGCACTCCATACAGTTGCAGATGCTTTGGAAACTGGATATGAATCAATTCTTGCAGCCAATATGGCCGATCTAAAAAACGGCAAGGAAAAAGGATTCGAAGAGGCATATATAGATCGGCTGTCATTATCTAAAGAGCGGGTTTTTGAATTTGCAGCTGGCCTTCGCCAGGTAGCTGAACTTCCCGATCCGATTGGAGACGTCATGTCTGGCTGGACTTTGGATAATGGGCTGAAGGTGGAAGAGGTCCGTGTTCCGCTTGGTGTCATCGGCATGATATATGAAGCAAGACCCAATGTAACTGCCGATGCGGCAGGTCTTGCTTTGAAATCAGGAAATGCCATTGTCCTAAAAGGCGGATCATCAGCCCTGAATTCGAATCAGGCTATAGTTGAGATCATTCATGATGCTCTTGAAAAAACTAAGATACCTAAAGAAGCTGTCCAATTCATTGCCACAGCAGACAGAGAAGCGACAAAGCAGCTGTTCACAATGAAAGAGCATATTGACGTCTTAATTCCGAGAGGCGGCGCATCCCTTATTAAAGCAGTGGTTGAGAATGCGACGGTGCCTGTACTCGAAACAGGAGTTGGAAACTGCCATATCTATGTGGATAAGGAAGCGGATGCTGAAAAAGCGATCAATATCCTGATTAATGCCAAAACAGACCGTCCGGCAGTCTGTAATGCAGCAGAAACGCTGATTGTTCATGAAGGATGGCTTAACCAGCATAAAGAATTGCTTACAGAAGTTCTGAAGAAGCACGGTATAACCGTACATGGTGATGAGCCTGCAGCTGCTGCACTGCCTGATGTGGTGCCAGCTGGTGATAGTGATTGGGCAAATGAATATTTAAGCCTTGATTTAGCGGTGAAAACTGTTAATAGCCTTGAACAGGCCATCGATCATATTGACCAATATGGAACAATGCATTCTGAGGTGATTATTACGGAAAATGGGGAAACAGCCAAAAAGTTCATGCAGCTGACAGATGCTGCGGCATTGTATCATAATGCATCGACCAGATTCACAGATGGAGGCGCTCTGGGCTTTGGTGCTGAAATTGGCATATCCACACAGAAGCTCCATGCTAGAGGACCAATGGGGCTGCCAGCATTAACAACCCGCAAATATCTCATGACCGGAAATGGACAGATTCGATAAAAGTGTTTTTAAAGCATCAGCTCCTGCTGATGCTTTTCGTTATCTAACCCCATAAAAAATTGGCAGTCCAATTCGTGTCAGCATTTTGCATTTCTCTCCCGCCGCAGATAAAGACTATCTTCAAGGGGTGAGAAAGCAGTGACTGTTATAACGACATTTAAAGAGAAAAAAAGAGAAAAGCAAATCAAATATGAAAAATCAGTCCTTCGGGAAATTTCGATAAAAGCATTGAAAGAGAAAGTGCAGCAATTTTTTGGCTCATCCAGATTTGTTACCGGTTTGATGATGAATGCCGGAATTGAAGAGGCCTGCTATGATGTAGCGATTGAAGCCTATTTGCTGGGGGCCAACTATAGCCGTTTTGGGCGCTATGGCGAATCGCTGGATCAGGTCCGCCAAAGGTGTGAAAAAGAGCATAAGCATTTAGTGGATACATTATATAACTTTTTCCTTTATTGGGGTCATGGTTCGGAAGCGGTTATGAGCGAATCCCTTTATTATATGTGTGAGCAATATGTAAACAGCTGGTGGTCGGAAGGGTTCAATAAAGGGGAAAGAAGGCATAAATTGCGTCTCCACTGAAAAGTGCATTGATAAAAAGGCTGTCCTGATCGAAGTTCTAGATCTCCATCTTGTCCCATATATTGAAATGAGGATAAGCAGGAGGGGACTGATTAGGACATATGAAGAAAAAATTAAAAATAGGCGGGTTTGCGATCGGGCTTATCGTCCTTTTTCTAATTTTGCAATATGACTTTACGGATGATGATTCCTGGGAATCGTGGAATCTGCCTTTAACAGGAAAAATCATCTTACTTGATCCCGGCCATGGCGGCCCGGATGGCGGGGCAGGGGATGAAGGTGCTCTCGAGAAAGATATCGCACTGGATGTATCATTAAAAGTAAGGGATTACCTCCAGGAGCAGGGAGCACTTGTGCTGATGACGAGGGAGGAAGACAGAGACCTCGCACCAGAGGGAACCAGAGGTTACAGCCGGAGAAAAGTAGAAGATCTGAAGAAACGGCTTGAAATGATAAATACTTCTAATTCTGATTTTTATGTCAGTATCCATTTAAATTCAATTCCTTCCCCTCGATGGAGCGGAGCACAGACTTTCTATGCTCCGGGGATTAAGGAAAATGCCAAAGCCGCAAAATTCATACAGGACGAACTCCGCCGCAACCTGGAGAATACCAAGCGGAACTCGAAGCCTTTAAACAATGTATTCATTTTAAAATACGCCAAAAAGCCAGGTGTCTTAGTAGAAGTGGGATTCTTATCAAATCCTGGGGAACGGGCCAATCTGAAAACTGATGAATATCAGGATAAAATCGCTGCCTCCATCTACAATGGAATCATGCGCTACTATACCAATGAAAAAGAATTGACCGAAACATGGGAATGAAAAGGTGCTGAGAAAGTGCCTTTTCTTATTATTGATGCAGGGAAATAGTGAATGTATTTCTGGTGTGATAGAATTAACAGTATAGAATATTCAATATGTTATACTAAAATGGAAACGAATTCAGAAGGCGGGTGCAATGTATGTTAACTGAACAGAAAGTCAAAGAAGCTTTAAGCGGCTTGCAGGAACCATTTTTACATAGAACATTGGGCGAACTTAACGCCATTGAAGAAATCAAAATCAAGGAAGAAAAGAACCATGTCAGCGTCAAGATTCAAATCGCCAAGACAGGTACAGCTGAACAGCTTCAGCTTCAGACTCAAGTCGTCAATCTTTTAAAAGAAGCAGGAGCCGCAACTGTTGGCATACGCTTCAGCGAGCTTCCTGATGAAGTGCTTTCACAATATAGAGAGGCAGCGTCTGAAGAAGACAAAGGCCTGCTTTCTCCTGGAAATAAAACTGAGTTTATTGCCATTGCCAGCGGAAAAGGAGGAGTCGGCAAATCCACCGTATCTGTAAACCTGGCAGTATCCCTGGCCCGTTTAGGAAAAAAGGTCGGTCTGATCGATGCCGATATTTATGGATTCAGCGTACCGGATATGATGGGCATTACAAAGCGCCCTGTGGTAAGAGGAGAAAGAATTCTGCCGGTTGAGCGCTTTGGAGTAAAAGTAATCTCAATGGGATTCTTTGTAGAAGATAATGCACCAATTATCTGGAGAGGCCCAATGCTTGGCAAAATGCTGAACAGCTTTTTCAATGAAGTAGAATGGGGCGAATTGGATTACCTTCTTCTTGATTTGCCTCCAGGTACGGGAGATGTTGCCCTGGATGTGCACACAATGCTCCCATCCTGCAAGGAGATCGTTGTGACAACTCCGCATCCTACAGCCGCATTTGTTGCTGCGAGAGCTGGTGCTATGGCACTTCGCACTGAGCATGAAATCCTGGGTGTTATCGAGAACATGGCCTATTTCGAGAGCCAATTGACTGGTGAAAGAGAGCACGTATTTGGTCAAGGCGGCGGTGAAAAGCTTGCTGAGGAACTGCGGACAGAAGTGCTGGGCCAGCTGCCTCTTCAGCAGCCTGATTGGAATGAAGAAGACTTCGCTCCGTCCATTTATGATGAAGATCATAAGCTCGGACAGATTTATACAGATATCGCCCGCAAAGTTATCCAATCAATTGAAAGCAAGTAATGAAAGAAACCTCTTCCGAATTGGAAGAGGTTTTGTTTTTAAAGGAGTTATGCTCCGCCTCCCTGGCCGCCACCGCCGCCGCCTTGGTCTGCACCCTGGCCGCCGCCTTCACCGCCGCTTTCTCCACCGCCTTGCTGACCGCCGCTTTTCGTTTCTTCTGCTGCTTTCAGAAGGATGTCCTGAATTTTCGCTTTAAAAAGCGGGCTTTCAAATGTTTCGGTCATTACTTTCTGTATATGCTCCCGATATTCCTTGCTTTTAAGGACATCCGTAACTTCTTTTTCGAGTTCGGGATCTTTAAGTACTTCTATCATCATTCCCCGGTATTCAGGGTCTTTCATTAGATCTTTTAAGAGCTGCTCATTTTCTTTCTGCATGCTTTTTGCCATGCTTTCGGCAAACTTTGGATCATCAAAGGACTTCTTCCAAAACTCTGTACCTTTATCAGAGGTTAAGGTTTTTTCAATGGTATCGGCTACTACCTTTTGGTCCATGACCATCTTTTGCTGCATTTTTTCATCAGCCATCAATTCTTCGAGCGCCTTTTTACCTTCATCGGTCTTTAATATATCTACAACCATTTTTTTAGTTTGCTCATAATCCATTTGGCCGTTGCCCGTTTCACCTTGGCCGCAGCCTGATATGAAAAACACTAGCGCTAATGGAAGGAGCAAACGGAATTTTTTTATCATGATGAAGCTCCTTTCAGAGGTGTCCTTACCTTTAGAATGAAGAAATTCAGCAAATATTATGCGCTGGAAATACAATGCCTAGATTTTTCAAACTTTGGTTGGTACAATCATAAAGAATGAATTTATTTATTATGGGGGAAAAATAAATTGACTAGCCGTAATTGGGTAAAGCTTTTTATATCAACTCTTTTAGTTGGAGGATTAACTACTGGAGTTGTCGGATTTATTGTGCGCTGGGATGAATTTGCGCCTATTTTTGCTGACTTCGATTTCCTTGAGATTCTGTCGGTATTCTTCTGGCTTATAGGTGTAGGATTAATCTTCAGCATCATTAGCCAAATGGGCTTCTTTGCTTATTTGACGGTACACCGCTTCGGGTTGGGAATTTTTAAAGGATTATGGAATCCTATTCAGATTGTCCTAATTTTATTTGCTTTGTTTGACTTGGTTTACTTCCGTTATAAGGCTTTTGCGGGCGGGGGAGACAGTATGCTTCCGTATATTGGCGTAGCGGCTTTTCTCCTTATAGTCGCACTTGTGGTTGCAGCAATTAAAGCAAAGCAGACCAATCAGCATGCATTTATTCCTGCAGTATTTTTTATGGTGGTTGTAACCGCCATTGAGTGGGTGCCGGTCTTAAGGGTAAATGAGGAAAGCTGGCTATATCTAATGCTGTTCCCATTACTAGTCTGCAACACCTACCAGCTGCTTATCCTTCATAAATTAAATGAGGATTCTCAAAAACAAAGAAGCAATCTAGCTCAAAAGCCATCCAAATAATGGATGGCTTTTGTTTTAAGTATAGAATTTTGAATGTCGATAACTGTCTGGCGCAAGCAGCCTACCTCTCGTCTTGTGCTTATCGGGGGTGGGCAAGGCGGATCCCGCTTATCTATTTTATTTCACTTGTCTTCGTCTCAGCATTAGCAATCATTTCAGAAACGGAAACGAAATTGAGCCCCTTGGATTTTACATCATTTAAAATGAGCGGAAGAGCTTTGGCTGTTTGTTTTGCAGAATCGGAAGCATGCAGAAGTACGATATCTCCTTTTTTTGCTTTTGATACATTCTCTGCAATCCTCTCTACACCCGGATTGGTCCAATCCTTTGAATCAACGCTCCAATGGACAACGGTAAAGCCCATCCTTTCAGCAACCTTTAACGTTTTCTGGTCAAAATGTCCTGTTGGGGCGCGCATAAGCTTAATGTCTTTAATATTAAGCTTTCTAAATGCTTCCTGCGCCTTTGCAAGATCTCTCCTGATCTTATCTTCTTCAAGCTCTGTATAATCTTCATAGCTATAGCCTAAAATTCCAATTTCGTAACCTTCTTTCACGATCCTCGAAACTAAATCCGGATGGCGTTCAGCCCAGGAGCCAGCAAGAAAAAAAGTCGCAGATTTAACATTTTCTTTTTTGAGAATATCCAGTATGGGCTCTGCTTTTACATCCCCCCAGCCTATATTAAAGGTGAGGGCTAAATCCTTTTCCCCTTTGTATATCGCTTTAGGCCCGTCTTTGGTCGAAAAAGCAGGCAAGTGGACAATGCTCTGCATATAGAGAAACCAAGCCGTGAAAAATGCTGCAATGACAACCAGCGAAATTTGTTTTAATGACTTACCATTCAATACATAAAAAAAGTTCATAACAATTCACCTCGTCCGATACCTTACTAATCCATACCTATGCTGAACTTGTCTCTTCCATGAATAAAAAATTTACTCATAATAAATCCTATATGGAAAAATACTACAGAAAACAAATTGAACAATTCATTGGAGGCCACCAAAATGATTGGAATGCTATTAAATCAGAAAGAGCTAAAAGAAATGGAGTATCTCATTAAGCGGGAAATGGACGAAATATTATTCGATTTAAAAGATGACAGGATCGACCACATTGTCAAAAGAGCCATGGAAGAACGATATAAAATTCTATTTTCCTTATTTCAGCGTATGGCAACTCCAGCAGACTGCCTTAAATACATGCGTTCCCGCCAGCATCATGAAAAGAAGGGGTAATGTATTTTTGTGCTGAAGAAAAAAATACAAAAAATGTGTTGACTTGTTATTGATATCTTGGTATATTAATAAACGTCGCTGATGACGGAAAGCACAAATAAAAACAACTTAAAAAAAGTTGTTGACGTCGGAGTTGACACGTGATATATTAAGAAAGTCGCTTCCGAGCGGCGGATTGATCTTTGAAAACTGAACGAACAAAAACGTCAACGTTAATTCTTTAGTCTTTTTTAAAAAGATAACTTATGAGCTTAATCAACTCTTATATGGAGAGTTTGATCCTGGCTCAGGACGAACGCTGGCGGCGTGCCTAATACATGCAAGTCGAGCGGACAGATGGGAGCTTGCTCCCTGAAGTCAGCGGCGGACGGGTGAGTAACACGTGGGCAACCTGCCTGTAAGACTGGGATAACTCCGGGAAACCGGGGCTAATACCGGATAATTCTTTCCCTCACATGAGGGAAAGCTGAAAGATGGTTTCGGCTATCACTTACAGATGGGCCCGCGGCGCATTAGCTAGTTGGTGAGGTAACGGCTCACCAAGGCGACGATGCGTAGCCGACCTGAGAGGGTGATCGGCCACACTGGGACTGAGACACGGCCCAGACTCCTACGGGAGGCAGCAGTAGGGAATCTTCCGCAATGGACGAAAGTCTGACGGAGCAACGCGTGAGTGATGAAGGTTTTCGGATCGTAAAACTCTGTTGTTAGGGAAGAACAAGTACCGGAGTAACTGCCGGTACCTTGACGGTACCTAACCAGAAAGCCACGGCTAACTACGTGCCAGCAGCCGCGGTAATACGTAGGTGGCAAGCGTTGTCCGGAATTATTGGGCGTAAAGCGCGCGCAGGCGTTCCTTAAGTCTGATGTGAAAGCCCCGGCTCAACCGGGAGGTCATTGGAAACTGGGAACTTGAGTGCAGAAGAGAAGAGTGGAATTCCACGTGTAGCGGTGAAATGCGTAGAGATGTGGAGGAACACCAGTGGCGAAGGCGACTCTTTGGTCTGTAACTGACGCTGAGGCGCGAAAGCGTGGGGAGCAAACAGGATTAGATACCCTGGTAGTCCACGCCGTAAACGATGAGTGCTAAGTGTTAGAGGGTTTCCGCCCTTTAGTCTTTGCGACAAACGCATTAAGCACTCCGCCTGGGAGTACGTAAGGCTGAAACTCAAAGGAATTGACGGGGGCCCGCACAAGCGGTGGAGCATGTGGTTTAATTCGAAGCAACGCGAAGAACCTTACCAGGTCTTGACATCTCCTGACAACCCTAGAGATAGGGCGTTCCCCTTCGGGGGACAGGATGACAGGTGGTGCATGGTTGTCGTCAGCTCGTGTCGTGAGATGTTGGGTTAAGTCCCGCAACGAGCGCAACCCTTGATCTTAGTTGCCAGCATTCAGTTGGGCACTCTAAGGTGACTGCCGGTGACAAACCGGAGGAAGGTGGGGATGACGTCAAATCATCATGCCCCTTATGACCTGGGCTACACGTGCTACAATGGATGGTACAAAGGCGCGAGACCGCGAGGTTAAGCGAATCCCATAAAACCATTCTCAGTTCGGATTGCAGGCAACTCGCCTGCATGAAGCCGGAATCGCTAGTAATCGCGGATCAGCATCTGCGGTGAATACGTTCCGGGCCTTGTACACACCGCCCGTCACACCACGAGTTTGTAACACCCGAAGTCGGTGGGGTAACCTTTGGAGCCAATGCCTAAGGTGGGACAGATGATTGGGGTGAAGTCGTAACAAGGTAGCCGTATCGGAAGGTGCGGCTGGATCACCTCCTTTCTAAGGATATTTACATGAAACGTGACGTTCTTTGTTCGTTCAGTTTTGAGAGTTCAATCTCTCAATGAAAGATTCGTTCTTTGAAAACTAGATAATGTTAATGAAGAAGCAATAACCGAGTAATCGCCATCTTAGTTTTTTTCTCTTATTTTTGTTTTAAAACAACGTAAGAGCACAAACCATGAGGGCAATGAGAAGCAAGAAGATCAAGGAAGCGACCGAACGAGCACCGGAGCGTACGAGAGTACGTGAGGAGCACAGTGACGGAGCTGACGCAGAGATTCGCCGTTTATCATTGGCCGAAGTAGGTTAAGTTAGAAAGGGCGCACGGTGAATGCCTTGGCACTAGGAGCCGATGAAGGACGGTACTAACACCGATATGCTTCGGGGAGCTGTAAGTAAGCTTTGATCCGGAGATTTCCGAATGGGGAAACCCCCTATCCGTAATGGGATAGGATCTTTACCTGAATACATAGGGTATTGAAGGCAGACCCGGGGAACTGAAACATCTAAGTACCCGGAGGAAGAGAAAGCAAACGCGATTCCCTGAGTAGCGGCGAGCGAAACGGGATTAGCCCAAACCAGGAGGCTTGCCTCCTGGGGTTGTAGGACACTCTACACGGAGTTACAAAGGAACGAGGTAAATGAACAGGTCTGGAAAGGCCGGCCAGAGAAGGTAAAAGCCCTGTAGTTGAAACTTCGTTCCCTCCAGAGTGGATCCTGAGTACGGCGGGACACGAGAAATCCCGTCGGAAGCAGGGAGGACCATCTCCCAAGGCTAAATACTCCCTAGTGACCGATAGTGAACCAGTACCGTGAGGGAAAGGTGAAAAGCACCCCGGAAGGGGAGTGAAAGAGATCCTGAAACCGTGTGCCTACAAGTAGTTAGAGCCCGTTAATGGGTGATAGCGTGCCTTTTGTAGAATGAACCGGCGAGTTACGATTACATGCGAGGTTAAGTTGAAGAGACGGAGCCGCAGCGAAAGCGAGTCTGAATAGGGCGAATGAGTATGTGGTCGTAGACCCGAAACCAGGTGATCTACCCATGTCCAGGGTGAAGTCCAGGTAACACTGGATGGAGGCCCGAACCCACGCACGTTGAAAAGTGCGGGGATGAGGTGTGGGTAGCGGAGAAATTCCAATCGAACTTGGAGATAGCTGGTTCTCTCCGAAATAGCTTTAGGGCTAGCCTCATGTAGTAAGAGTCTTGGAGGTAGAGCACTGTTTGGACTAGGGGCCCCCATCGGGTTACCGAATTCAGACAAACTCCGAATGCCAAAGACTTATCCATGGGAGTCAGACTGCGAGTGATAAGATCCGTAGTCAAGAGGAAACAGCCCAGACCACCAGCTAAGGTCCCAAAGTATACGTTAAGTGGAAAAGGATGTGGAGTTGCTTAGACAACCAGGATGTTGGCTTAGAAGCAGCCACCATTTAAAGAGTGCGTAATAGCTCACTGGTCGAGTGACTCCGCGCCGAAAATGTACCGGGGCTAAACGTATCACCGAAGCTGTGGATTGACATCTTACGATGTCAGTGGTAGGAGAGCGTTCTAAGGGCGTTGAAGCCAGACCGCAAGGACTGGTGGAGCGCTTAGAAGTGAGAATGCCGGTATGAGTAGCGAAAGATGGGTGAGAATCCCATCCACCGAATGCCTAAGGTTTCCTGAGGAAGGCTCGTCCGCTCAGGGTTAGTCGGGACCTAAGCCGAGGCTGAA
Source organism: Cytobacillus oceanisediminis (assembly GCF_022811925.1). NCBI lineage: Bacteria > Bacillati > Bacillota > Bacilli > Caryophanales > Bacillaceae > Cytobacillus > Cytobacillus oceanisediminis. The sequence continues at coordinate 422,101 of NZ_CP065511.1, forward strand.
AAGCGTAGGCGATGGACAACAGGTTGATATTCCTGTACCACCTCTTTACCGTTTGAGCAATGGGGGGACGCAGGAGGATAGGGTAAGCGCGCTGCTGGATTAGCGCGTCCAAGCAGTTAGGCCGGTAACGAGGCAAATCCCGTTACCACACAGGCTGAGCTGTGACGGCGAGGGAAATTTAGTACCGAAGTTCCTGATTCCACACTGCCAAGAAAAGCCTCTAGCGAGGGAAAAGGTGCCCGTACCGCAAACCGACACAGGTAGGCGAGGAGAGAATCCTAAGGTGAGCGAGAGAACTCTCGTTAAGGAACTCGGCAAAATGACCCCGTAACTTCGGGAGAAGGGGTGCTCATTAGGGTGCATAGCCCTGATGAGCCGCAGTGAATAGGCCCAGGCGACTGTTTAGCAAAAACACAGGTCTCTGCGAAGCCGCAAGGCGAAGTATAGGGGCTGACGCCTGCCCGGTGCTGGAAGGTTAAGAGGAGAGGTTAGCGCAAGCGAAGCTTTGAATCGAAGCCCCAGTAAACGGCGTAACTATAACGGTCCTAAGGTAGCGAAATTCCTTGTCGGGTAAGTTCCGACCCGCACGAAAGGCGTAACGATCTGGGCACTGTCTCAACGAGAGACTCGGTGAAATTATAGTACCTGTGAAGATGCAGGTTACCCGCGACAGGACGGAAAGACCCGTGGAGCTTTACTGTAGCCTGATATTGAATTTTGGTACAGCTTGTACAGGATAGGTAGGAGCCTGAGAAGCCGGAGCGCCAGCTTCGGTGGAGGCGTCGGTGGGATACTACCCTGGCTGTATTGAAATTCTAACCCGCGCCCCTTATCGGGGCGGGAGACAGTGTCAGGTGGGCAGTTTGACTGGGGCGGTCGCCTCCTAAAAAGTAACGGAGGCGCCCAAAGGTTCCCTCAGAATGGTTGGAAATCATTCGCAGAGTGTAAAGGCACAAGGGAGCTTGACTGCGAGACCTACAAGTCGAGCAGGGACGAAAGTCGGGCTTAGTGATCCGGTGGTTCCGCATGGAAGGGCCATCGCTCAACGGATAAAAGCTACCCCGGGGATAACAGGCTTATCTCCCCCAAGAGTCCACATCGACGGGGAGGTTTGGCACCTCGATGTCGGCTCATCGCATCCTGGGGCTGTAGTCGGTCCCAAGGGTTGGGCTGTTCGCCCATTAAAGCGGTACGCGAGCTGGGTTCAGAACGTCGTGAGACAGTTCGGTCCCTATCCGTCGTGGGCGCAGGAAATTTGAGAGGAGCTGTCCTTAGTACGAGAGGACCGGGATGGACGCACCGCTGGTGTACCAGTTGTCTTGCCAAAGGCATCGCTGGGTAGCTATGTGCGGAAGGGATAAGTGCTGAAAGCATCTAAGCATGAAGCCCCCCTCGAGATGAGATTTCCCATAGCGTCAAGCTAGTAAGATCCCTGAAAGATGATCAGGTTGATAGGTCAGAGGTGGAAGCGTGGCGACATGTGGAGCTGACTGATACTAATCGATCGAGGACTTAACCAAGTCATTGGTGAATACTCGGCAATACTTCTTCATGCATTATCTAGTTTTGAGGGAACGAAAAAATGAAATTTCCTCTTGAAAAAAACATCAAAAGAAAGTATAATCATACTTGTCTTTTGAAAATAGTCTGGTGGCGATGGCGAGAAGGTCACACCCGTTCCCATACCGAACACGGAAGTTAAGCTTCTCAGCGCCGATGGTAGTTAGGGGCTGTCCCCTTGTGAGAGTAGGACGCTGCCGGGCTGTTTACCAAAATACCACTTTTCCGCAGTAGCTCAGTGGTAGAGCATTCGGCTGTTAACCGAACGGTCGCAGGTTCGAATCCTGCCTGCGGAGCCATTTTCATAAAGCCCTTTTGGGAATTATGAGCTGTTGCTTCCATAGCTCAGCAGGTAGAGCACTTCCATGGTAAGGAAGAGGTCACCGGTTCGAGCCCGGTTGGAAGCTCTCTTAATGTAGACAACTAGAGTACTAGGCCCCTTGGTCAAGCGGTTAAGACACCGCCCTTTCACGGCGGTAACACGGGTTCGAATCCCGTAGGGGTCACCATTTTGGAGGATTAGCTCAGCTGGGAGAGCATCTGCCTTACAAGCAGAGGGTCGGCGGTTCGATCCCGTCATCCTCCACCATATTTGCCGGTGTAGCTCAATTGGTAGAGCAACTGACTTGTAATCAGTAGGTTGGGGGTTCAAGTCCTCTCGCCGGCACCATCTTTTTTAGATGGAGGGGTAGCGAAGTGGCTAAACGCGGCGGACTGTAAATCCGCTCCTTCGGGTTCGGCAGTTCGAATCTGCCCCCCTCCACCATTTATTCTTAATAAAACACAAAAAACTGGACAAGCTATGAATGTCCTTTTTATTTTGTAATTATTGGGCTATAGCCAAGCGGTAAGGCACCGGACTTTGACTCCGTCACTCGCAGGTTCGAATCCTGCTAGCCCAGCCATTTTTGATCCATTAGCTCAGTCGGTAGAGGATTTTAAAAGATTGCAGCATCGAAGCGTTACATCCCTGATTGGCAAGCTTTTATAATCTGCGACAAAGACCGAAGGGCTTTGAAGCACATCTGCAAATGAAGTTCAGGCATCAGGATTATATTATGAGCCATTAGCTCAGTCGGTAGAGCATCTGACTTTTAATCAGAGGGTCGAAGGTTCGAGTCCTTCATGGCTCACTTTATAGAAAGACGCAGACCTTAGGAATCGAGTCCTGAAGGTCTTACTTGTAAATATAAATATTTTTTGCGGAAGTAGTTCAGTGGTAGAACATCACCTTGCCAAGGTGGGGGTCGCGGGTTCGAATCCCGTCTTCCGCTCCAAATGGGGCCTTAGCTCAGCTGGGAGAGCGCCTGCTTTGCACGCAGGAGGTCAGCGGTTCGATCCCGCTAGGCTCCACCTTTATACATAATACGACAATCCTTAGACCAGCATGGTTTAGGGATTTTTTACTTTACAAACAATAATTTGGCAAAAACATAGGAAGCTAACATAGTATATTTAGAAGCCTCTTTCCTGGCAGCCGCATATATATACACGATTTTGTCGAGTTGAGTCATGTGTTTGAAAGCGGTTAAAATATGAGTATAAAGGGAAAGGGAGGACTTGTACTATGAAAAGACAGAAATTATCGATAATTGGAATGCCGATGGATCTTGGCCAGATGAGACGCGGTGTGGACATGGGGCCAAGTGCGATCCGATATGCAGGTGTGAATGAGCGATTAAAGTGTTTATTCGAAGATATCCATGACCAGGGCGATATTGCCATTGGCCGTCCGGAAGTTCAAATCGATCCAAATTCAAATCTTAGAAACTTGGACCTTATTGCTGAAAAGACAGAAAAACTAGGAGAAGAAGTTGATAAAGCAATAGAAAGTGGTTCTTTTCCATTAGTACTTGGCGGCGATCACAGCATCGCAATTGGAACATTGGCCGGTGTTTCGAAGCATTACAAAAATCTTGGGGTAATCTGGTATGATGCCCACGGGGATTTAAATACAGCTGAAACTTCACCTTCAGGGAACATTCATGGCATGCCTCTTGCAGTAAGCTTGGGAATTGGGCACCCGCTTTTAACCAATGTAGGAGGATATGCTCCAAAGGTTAAGCCGGAGAATATTGTCATTATTGGGGCAAGATCTTTGGATGAAGGAGAGCGGGAGCTTATTAAGGAAAAAGGCATTAAAGTATACACCATGCACGAAATTGACCGGCTTGGGATGACAAAGGTTATGGAGGAGTCTATTACATATTTAAAAGAAAGAAATACAGATGGTGTTCATCTGTCACTGGATTTGGATGGGCTGGATCCGCATGATGCACCGGGTGTTGGAACTCCAGTTATTGGCGGCATCAGCTACCGTGAAAGCCACTTGGCCATGGAGATGCTCGCAGAATCTCAGATCATTACATCGGCTGAATTTGTAGAGGTTAACCCGATTTTGGATGACAAAAACAAAACAGCTACCGTGGCAGTCGCGCTTATGGGTTCATTATTTGGCGAAAAGCTTCTATAATAATAGAAAATAAAAATGAGCAGAACGTAAACAAGTTCTGCTCATTTTTTTGCTGTGAGTGTATAATATTTATTTAGAAGTTGATCGAGTTTCGTGCTGGTATCAACTACCATATGATCTGTAAAAGAAGCGGAACCTGCTAACTGGATCATTCTTGACCGGCAATCCTCAATATCTCTCAATAGTTCCTTAACACACACCGTAACCAACCCTTTTCGATTAATTTAGTACTTTTATACCCTAAAAGAAAAAAAATAAACCAGAATAAGTAAAAATTTGCTAATATAGAAATTGAATGTTTTTTTATTAAAATGAAACCTTTTCCGCTATCGATTCGTATTATCGATTAGCCGCACTGGAGCGGAGGTAAAAAAATGGAGACAATCGTAAAGAAGAGGATAAAGCAAGTATTAAAAGGCGACCAGGATGCTTATGCTGAAGTTGTTGAAATATACAAAGATAAAGTTTTTCAGATTTGCTACAGAATGCTGGGAAACAGGCATGAGGCAGAGGATATTGCTCAGGAGGCTTTCTTAAGAGCCTATGTAAACATTGCCAGCTTTAATATTGACTTGAAATTTTCCACGTGGCTCTATCGGATTGCCACTAACCTTTGTATAGACAGAATCAGAAAAAAGAAGCCTGATTATTATCTGGATGCAGAGGTCGCAGGAACGGATGGACTGAACATGTATTCTCAAATTGCTTCCGATGCGAGGCTGCCGGAGGAAGATGTAGAAAGCCTTGAACTCCAGGAAACAATCCAAAGGGAAATATCGAAGCTTCCGGAGAAATATCGTTCGGTTATTGTTTTAAAATATATTGAAGAATTATCGCTGAACGAGATCAGTGAAACGCTCGACCTTCCTCTGGGAACGGTTAAAACCAGGATTCACCGGGGCAGGGAAGCACTTAGGAATCAATTAAGATACGTTTAAAAAAGAGGGTGAGAACTTTGAAATGTCCAGCAGAAATGGTTGTTTATATGCATGAGTACCTAGATGAAGAGATCTCAGCCGAACATGAGAAGGAATTAAGGGCACATTTGCAGAACTGTGAGGAATGCCAAATTCATTTCCATGAATTAAAGAAGACGATCGCTTTAGTCCAAAGCACTTCACATATACAGGCACCTGAAAATTTCACGGCAAACGTTATGGCGAAATTGCCTAAAGAAAAGCGAAAAGTCGGGGTTCAGCGCTGGTTCAGGCATCATCCGCTTTTAACTGCGGCATCCCTCTTTCTTGTTCTGATGATGGGAAGCGTCGTTTCTTCCTGGGATCAGGATCACCAACTATCGGTTTCTAAGCAGCCAAACCTTGTTGTGCAAAACGATAAGGTGATTGTACCAGAAGGCGAAGTGGTAAAAGGCGATGTAGTGGTTAAGAACGGCGACTTGGAAATCAAGGGCGAAATAGACGGAAATGTTACGGTCATCAATGGCCAGCAGTACATGGCTTCAGCCGGTAATGTTACCGGAGAAATCGAAGAGGTTGATGCCATTTTTGAATGGCTGTGGTATCACATCAAAAAGGCAGCCAAGGATGCTGTAAATGTATTTGAAAACGGAGAAACAGACAAAGAGAAATAGACATAACCATAGTAAGAATCCCTGCTTTAAGGCAGGGATTCTTAGTGTACTTATTTTTCCAGGTGGTGTCTGTTGTCTCAAAATTGGAATTAGCGTTAAATATGATATAATATGAAAGTTACATAAAGGAACTTTAAGCATTGATTGCTTTTGAAATATATATTTGGAGGAAGGATAATGTCGTTTGCAGATTTCTCTATTTTGAAATTGTTGGCTAATACAATAGACATTCTCCTTGTCTGGTACGTCATCTATAAGCTCATAATGATTGTTAAAGGAACAAAGGCTGTCCAATTGCTGAAAGGGATTTTTGTCATTATCCTGGTTAAAGTAGCAAGCGACAAGTTCCACCTGCAAACATTAGGCTGGATGATGGAACAAGTGCTTCTTTGGGGATTTCTGGCCATCATAATCATTTTCCAGCCGGAGCTGCGAAGAGCATTGGAGCAATTGGGGAGAGGAAGATTCTTCTCAAGGACGGCTAATCAGGAGGAGGAAAATCAGGAGAAACTCGTCGAATCCATAGCTAAGGCTGTGGATTATATGGCTAAACGCCGCATTGGGGCGCTTATTTCAGTTGAGCGGGAAACAGGGATGAACGATTATATTGAAACCGGTATTCAGCTGGATTCCAAAATTTCATCTGAGCTCCTGATTAATATATTTATACCGAATACACCGTTGCATGACGGAGCCGTTATCATTCAAAAGAATTGTGTGGCTGCAGCAGCGTGTTATCTGCCTCTGTCAGAAAGTCCATTCATTTCAAAAGAGCTGGGCACCAGACATAGGGCTGCTTTAGGTATAAGTGAAGTAACTGACAGTATTACCATTATCGTTTCAGAGGAAACAGGAAGTGTTTCCTTAACCAAAAACGGTGAGCTGCACCGTGATTTAAAAGCTGAAGCTTTTAAAGATATGCTTTCAAATGAGTTGCTTGTTCAACATAAAATAAAGCAGACTTCTTCAGGTCTTTGGAACTGGAGGGGGAAAAAGAATGGATAAGTTAATTGATAAATTGGTAGATACCCGCTGGTTTATGAAAATTGTTGCCTTGATTCTGGCACTTTTTCTATTTGATTCAGTATATGATGCAGATAAGGAATTAAAGAACATAAACGTTCCTGGCCAGCAGGATTCAGACATTATTGAAGATGTCCCGGTGAAAAGTTATTATGATACGGAAAATCTGGTCGTTACCGGTATTCCAGATACTGTTGATTTGAGCATAGAGGGTCCCAAAAGCCACCTTGAGCCAGCGAAAAAACAGCAGAACTTTGAAGTATATGTAGATTTGACGAATGCAGAAATTGGCTCTCAAAGAGTGGAAATTAAGATCCGCGATATCTCAGATAAACTTGATGTGACGATCAATCCGCAATATGCAGATGTGACAGTCCATGAAAAAGTGACCCAGGAATTTAAAGTGGATGCAGAATTTAATAATGGCCTGCTTGGTGAGGGCTATACGGCCGAAGCGGCATCTGCAGAACCAAAGACGGTAAAAATCACGGGAGCAAAAGAAGTGATTGAGCGGATCAGCTTTGTTAAAGCAACCCTTGATGTAAAGGGGCCAATAACCGAGACAATCACTGATGAAGCAACTGTCAGGGTATTGGACCGTGAGATGAATAAGCTTGATGTTATTGTGGAACCCCAAGTGATTCAAGTAACAGTGCCGGTTAAGCAGTTAAGCAAGACGGTTCCCGTTACGATCGTCCGGAAGGGGGACCCTCAAGATGGTGTTACCATTAATTCGATTGAACTCGATGTTAACGAGGCTTCTATAACGGGCCGGGAAGAAATATTAAATGAGACTGAAAGTGTCAGGGTAGAGGTGGATGTCAGCAAGATTGATAAAGATACCGTGCTCACCCTGCCGGTTATTATTCCGGATGGGATTTCTGCAGTGGATCCTAAGACAGTGAAGGCGTCTGTTAACGTTAGCACTGAGGAGAATGTGAATGAAGAGGATAATACAGAAGAGCCTGCTGAAGAAACAGAGGCACAGGAACAAGAGGAAACCAAAACCTTTTCAAGCCTCCCCATCAACTTAGCTGGTTTAGCTGAAGAATATGAAGCGGTCCTTAATAACCCAGCTTCCGGACGGACAAGTATTACGGTTACCGGTAAAAGCAGTACGGTTCAGGATCTCAAAGCTGAAGATTTTAATTTATATTTGAGCCTGGCAGACCTTGGTGAAGGTGACCATGAGGTGCCAATCAATATCGATGGCCCTTCAGGGGTGGAAATAAAACCTGCAGCAGGTAAAGCGACTATAACAATTACGCGAAAAGAAGAAGCTTAATATAGTTTTTAAAGTTAGAAGGAGCGATTATAAAATGGGTAAATATTTCGGTACAGATGGAGTACGAGGAGTTGCAAATAGTGAATTGACACCAGAGCTGGCTTTTAAACTGGGCCGTTTTGGGGGTTATGTATTAACGAAGGACCATGATCGTCCGAAAGTATTAATCGGCCGTGATACCCGTATTTCGGGCCATATGCTGGAAGGCGCACTTGTAGCGGGGCTATTATCAATCGGAGCAGAAGTTATGCGCCTCGGAGTCATTTCAACGCCTGGCGTCGCTTATTTAACAAAAGCTCTGGGTGCAGAAGCTGGCGTAATGATTTCTGCATCCCATAATCCTGTTGAAGATAACGGAATCAAGTTCTTTGGCCCGGATGGGTTTAAACTGTCCGATGATCAGGAGGCTGAGATTGAGGAATTAATGGATATGGCAGAAGACCAGCTTCCAAGACCGGTCGGAGGCAGCCTGGGACAGGTGAATGATTACTTTGAAGGCGGACAGAAGTATCTTCAATACCTAAAGCAGACGGTTGATGAAGATTTCTCTGGCATCCACATTGCGCTCGATTGTGCACATGGTGCTACTTCACCGCTGGCAACACACCTATTTGCTGATCTTGATGCTGATCTTTCCATGATGGGAGCATCTCCTAACGGGTTAAATATCAATGCAGGAGTCGGTTCTACTCATCCTGAGGCATTGTCTGCCTTTGTTAAGGAAAAAGAAGCAGATGTAGGTTTGGCTTTTGATGGCGATGGCGACCGTTTAATTGCCATTGATGAAAATGGCGATATTGTAGATGGCGACCAGATCATGTATATCTGCGGAAAATACATGAAAGAGCAGGGAAGGCTTAAGCAAAATACTGTTGTTTCCACTGTGATGAGCAACCTTGGCTTCTATAAAGGGCTTGAAGCCAACGGTGTGGAAAGTGTTCAGACAGCTGTAGGCGACCGCTATGTTGTGGAGGAAATGAAGAAGAACGGATACAACCTTGGCGGAGAACAGTCAGGTCATATCATTTTCCTGGACTACATCACAACTGGAGATGGGCTTTTGACAGGCCTTCAGCTTGTTAACATCATGAAAGTAACCAAGAAGCCGCTATCTGAGCTTGCGAACGAAATGCAGAAATTCCCGCAGAAGCTTGTAAACATTCGTGTAACAGATAAGCATCATGTAACAGACAATGAAAAAGTGAAAGAAGTCATTGCACAGGTTGAAGAAGAAATGAACGGAAACGGCCGGATTCTGGTACGTCCTTCCGGTACAGAGCCGCTTGTCCGCGTAATGGCAGAAGCCCCAACGGGTGAACTTTGCGCAGCCTATGTAGAGCGCATCGCTGCTGTTGTTGAAAGTGAAATGGGATTAAAAGAATAAAAAGCACAAATCATATGCATAAGGGAACTCCTGAACTCCCTTATGCATATTTTTATATATGGAGTTTACAGCCGTACAAAAAGGGAATACCCAAATGGCTGGCTGGCAGGCAGCTGCCTTAATTTATCTGTTGACGGAAGTCTGACTTTGATGTATGATAATCCTGTTTTTGTATTTAAGAATACAGGACATCTTTATTCAAGAAGAGAAAGGTGGATCGTGAGAAATTAATTTAATCTAAAGCGCCTGAACTGATCCTGGACGTAAGGATTAGTTGACGAGGAGGAGGTTTATCGAATGTTCGGCGGATGCCTCCCGGTTGAAAGCACAACCGATGATTTCTTCTTTAAAACATTCGGGCAACTGAATGCACAAAGAGAAGGGAATGCTAAAACTAAGAAACGCTCACCCAAGAGGCTGTAATGCCCCTTATTGCGGCGAATATAAAAAAACAGAGATAAGGGGCAGGACTGCCCCGAAAAGGCTTCTTGCCCCTTCATTAATAGGAGGAAAAGAAGTATGTGTGGTATCGTTGGATATATTGGAAACTTAGATTCAAAGGAAATTTTATTAAAGGGCTTGGAAAAGCTTGAATATAGAGGCTATGATTCAGCTGGCATCGCGGTTATAAATGATAACGGCGTTCAGGTTTTCAAGGAAAAAGGCCGTATTGCGGACCTTCGCAGTATTGTTGATGAAGATGTAATGGCAAACACAGGGATTGGCCACACCCGCTGGGCGACTCATGGTGTTCCAAGCACAGTAAATGCTCATCCTCATCAAAGTAATTCTGGCCGTTTTACTCTTGTTCACAATGGCGTAATTGAGAACTATGACATCTTAAAGCGCGAATATTTGCAGGGAGTTGCCCTTAAAAGTGATACAGATACAGAGATCATCGTTCAGCTGATTGAATTATTCGTGAACGAAGGTGCTAATACTGAAGAAGCGTTCCGCAAAACGCTGACACTTTTAAAAGGCTCTTATGCAATCGCCCTATTGGATGCAGAAAACGATGAAACGATTTTTGTTGCGAAAAACAAGAGCCCTCTTCTGGTTGGATTAGGTGAAACATTCAATGTAGTCGCTTCTGACGCAATGGCGATGCTGCAAGTTACAGATCAATATGTTGAACTAATGGACAAAGAAATCGTTATTGTCACAAAAGATGCTGTTAAAATCCAGACGCTGAATGGCGAGGAAATCAGCCGTGATCCGTATACGGCCGAATTGGATGCAAGCGATATTGAAAAAGGAACATATCCTCACTACATGCTGAAAGAAATCGATGAGCAGCCTTTAGTGATGCGCAAAATCATCCAGAAGTATCAAGATGATAATGGCGAGCTGACAATCGATCAGGAAATCGTTGAAGCGATGAACGATGCAGACCGCATTTATATCATTGCTGCCGGGACTTCATATCATGCAGGTCTTGTTGGAAAGCAGTTCATTGAAAAAATCGCAAAAATCCCAGTTGAGGTTCATATTTCAAGTGAGTTTGGCTACAATATTCCGTTGCTTTCAGAGAAGCCGCTATTTATCTTTATCTCTCAAAGCGGTGAGACAGCTGATAGCCGTGCCGTACTAGTAAATGTGAAGGAAATGGGCCATAAGGCATTAACCATTACAAACGTTCCAGGTTCAACTCTATCACGTGAAGCAGAATACACGTTATTGCTTCATGCCGGTCCTGAAATTGCGGTTGCTTCTACAAAGGCATACACAGCCCAGATTGCTGTATTATCCATTCTTGCAGAAGTTACAGCGAAGAGCCGCGGATTAGAACTGGACTTCAACCTTGTTCAGGAGCTAGGCATTGTTGCTAATGCAATGGAAGTCCTTTGCGATGCGAAGGAAGAGTTCGAAGATATAGCACGCAAATTCCTTTCCACTACACGCAATGCGTTCTTTATTGGCCGTGGGATCGACTACTATGTTGGCCTTGAAGGTGCACTTAAGCTGAAGGAAATTTCATATATTCAAGCTGAAGGCTTTGCAGGCGGAGAATTAAAGCATGGAACCATCGCTTTAATCGAGAACGGTACGCCAATCATTGCCCTGGCAACTCAAGAAAGTGTTAACTTAAGCATTCGCGGCAACGTCAAAGAGGTTGTTGCCCGTGGAGCAAACCCTTGCATCATTTCCATGAAAGGGCTGGAAACAGAAGAAGACAGCTTTATCATTCCGGAAGTGAGCGAGCTATTAACACCTCTTATCTCTGTAATACCTTTACAATTAATCTCTTACTTTGCTGCGCTGCACCGCGAGTGTGACGTAGATAAGCCGCGTAACCTGGCTAAGTCGGTTACTGTGGAGTAAGGAAAGTCTGTATTGAAAATAATGCTGGACCAGTAAAGTTGGGGTGCCGACTTGAAAATTGCCGCTCCACAACATTTATAAAAATTTGATCAAGTAAGACTCAATCCAATTGCAGGATTGGGTCTTTTTTTAAAATGAGAATTGCAGATAAGACCGGCAACATTTAGCATTCATTTAAGCTGCGAAAATTTAGCAGTCTGGCGTAATAAAAGAAGGCAGTTACGGATTCAGGCAGGATTTACAACTGTTTTCTTAAAGGGTATGATTTTTATAGGTAGATAATAGATTATGGGAGCGGAATAATGAAAGAATTAACATTCAAATCTTACGACCAATTTCTCCAATTTAACGAACATAAGGCGATGGAAAAAGCGGTCATGAAGGGACTTCAAGGAGATGAACTAGTAAAATTCAAACTTGATTTCCTGCAAAGAGCCAAAACAATGTGGAAAGAGTATGATTGTGATCTTTGGATTCAAAAACACGGATATGTCATCATAAATGTATGGAAAGACGGCAGTGGCAAAAGAAAAGTAACAAGAGGAAGACCAAAAAAACTAGATTCTGAAAAATATATACATACCGTTCATGTTAGGTTAGATGAGGAAACGTATCGGCAGCTCACGAATCACTGCCAGGAAAATCAAATCGATGTATCTGAAGCTATTCGGGTTCTTATTAAAACACTATAGAGGCAACAAATGGGAGGTTCAACTTTTCTGCTTGAATCTCCTTTTTATTTGAGCTTCTTTATTTTAAAGTGAGAATAAAATTAGACAATTGCCGGAATTTACAATCTGCCTCTTTTCTTTTATTATTTTTTGTGATACATTAATTGTGTTGGCAAGTTGATAATCATTTTCAATAAACAAAAAATCTATACATATCAAGGTTCTTTTTTTTGCTATGCGATGATAATGATTATCATTATTTTAAAAATAGTTTTATAGATTTACTGATATTCCTCTACTTGGAATAAAGATTTTTTCAATTGCTGGATGATAATAAACATGTTATGAGGGTTATTAATGAGATTATGGATGTTAGGAATTGCAGCCATCGTTCTGTCTTTTATCTCGCTATTTATCGGAGCAATAGATATAACGCCTAAGGATCTGCTTAATTGGGAATCAGATGAAACACATATTTTCCTTATTAGCCGCATCCCACGGTTATTGGCGATTATATTAGCGGGGGCAGGGATGAGTATTGCCGGTTTAATTATGCAGTCTTTAAGCCGAAATAAGTTTGTATCACCAACTACTGCTGGAACATTGGATGCAGCAAAGCTGGGTATTTTAATTTCCATGCTGTTTTTTACGAATGTAACCTATACACAGCAAGTTATTTTTAGTTTTGCCTTTGCTTTAGCAGGCACATTTCTCTTTATGCAGATTTTAGATCGTATAAAATTTAAAGATGTTATTTTTGTTCCATTAGTTGGAATTATGTATGGGAATATTTTATCTTCCATTACAACGTTCTTTGGATATGAAGCAGATCTTCTGCAAAATATATCTTCTTGGCTTATGGGAAGTTTCACTTTGATTATTGCTGGCCGTTATGAGCTTTTATATGTTAGTATTCCAGCTATTATTTTAGCGTATCTTTATGCGAATAAATTTACAGTTGCAGGAATGGGTGAAGATTTTGCGAGAAATCTAGGTTTAAGTTATAAGCTGGTACTAAATATAGGTCTGATACTTGTTGCGGTTATATCGACAACGGTTGTCCTAACTGTCGGGGTTATTCCATTTTTAGGACTGATTGTGCCGAATATTGTCTCTCTTTATTTAGGTGATAACCTGCGCAAAACGATTCCGCATACAGCGGTGTTAGGAATTGTTTTCCTATTAATATGCGACATTCTAGGGCGAATCATCATTCATCCTTATGAAATTCCAGTTAATGTAACAGTGGCAGTGATAGGCAGTGCAATCTTCTTAACGATGCTGCTTAGGGGGAGAGCATATGCGAAATAGTACAAAACTGATGATTTTAGCAGCTATTGCCATTGTGTTTATTTTGTTATATGGCTTTTATGATATTAAAGGCGGCTTTGATTATGCCTTTCCTAAGCGCATGCTCCGAGTTACAGCGATGGTTATAACAGGAATCGCAATTGCTTATTCTACAGTTGTGTTTCAGACAATTACACATAATCGCATTTTAACACCTTCTGTTATGGGCCTTGATTCTATGTATCAAGTAGTGCAGACATTAATCTACTTCTTTGCAGGGTCGATGTCAGTGTGGGTATTAAATAAATACTTAAACTTTGGTGCAGCCATTTTTGCCATGGTCGTCTTTGCCTTGATTTTATATCGGTTTTTGTTCAGGGCTGATAAGCATCCCATTTATTTTCTTCTATTAATAGGGATGATTATAGGGACACTCCTGGGAAGCTTTGTCACATTCCTGCAAGTATTGATAGATCCAGTCGAATATTTAAGCCTTCAAAGCCGGTTGTTTGCGACCTTTACAAACGTAAAGGCGGAGTTATTATTTATTTCAATTGGCATCCTATTTCTTGCGTTTCTTTATGGCTATCTTATTATGGATAAACTGGATGTTATGTCACTTGGCCGCGAAAATGCGATAAATCTTGGTATTAATTATGACGGCATGGTAATGAGAATTTTAATTTTATCATCTGTTTTAATTGCCACCTCTACAGCGCTTGTCGGCCCAATTACATTTTTTGGATTAATCGTTGCCAATCTCTCCTATCAATATCTGGTGACATATAAACACTCTATCCACATATTAGGGGCGAGCTTGATCAGTATTATTGCATTGGTCGGCGGTAATTTCCTTGTGGAGCATATTTTTGAGCTGCGTACAACATTAAGTGTCATTATTAACTTTATCGGCGGTATTTACTTTATTTATCTATTACTTAAGGAAAGTAGGGCAGCAGGATGATTGAAATCAAAGGATTAACAAAACAATTTGGTAAAAAGCCTGTTGTAGAGGATGTTACAGTCACAATCGAACCGGGGACCATAACCTCTTTTATTGGACCGAATGGTGCTGGTAAATCAACACTTCTTTCTATGGTAAGCCGTTTATTAGAAGCAGATACAGGTGAGGTATTACTCGATCAGAATAATGTGAAAAAATGGAAGTCTTCGGATTTTGCAAAGAGAGTATCCATTTTGAAACAAGCCAATTACCTTAATGTGAGATTAACAGTGCGTGAGCTTGTGTCATTTGGGCGCTACCCCTATTCAAGGGGGCGTTTAACAGCAGAAGACGAAAAGTTTGTTGATCAAGCCATTGAATATATGAATTTAACTGATATGCAAGACAAATATTTAGATGAATTATCAGGTGGTCAAAAGCAACGGGCATTTATTGCAATGGTCATTGCTCAGGATACGGATTATATCCTGCTGGATGAGCCTTTAAATAACCTGGATATGAAGCATTCAGTTCAAATTATGAAAATTTTGCGCAAGCTGGTTGATGAACTTGGAAAGACAGTTGTCATTGTTTTACATGACATAAATTTTGCATCTGTTTATTCTGATCGTATCGTAGCGTTGAAAAACGGCCGGCTGATGAAAAATGGGCCTACTCGTGAAATCATAAATTCTGATGTGCTTCGTGAAATTTATGATATGGATATTCCAATTCAAGAACAGAATGGCTGCAGGATTTGTGTCTATTTTAATTCACATACGTAAACATTGAAGTAATAAATATACCTGGAGAAATCTATTGTATTTCTTCAGGGGTTAGCTTATTTTATGTCAGATTTTTAAAATACTGGAAGATAATTTAAAAAATCTTGCAAAAAGTTATTGACTAATAAAGATTATTCAATAATAATTATCATCATGATTGATAATGATAATCAATATCAATAATAAGTAAAAAGGGAGAGTTATGAAAGATGAAAAAAATATTTTTTGCGTTGTTAGCAGCTATGGTATTATTGCTTGCCGCATGTGGTTCTAACGAAGAAGCTTCAAAAGAAGAATCAGCTGATAAAGCTGCAGCTGAAGAAACAAGTGCAGCTGGAACAGAAGGAAGCTCTGCTTATCCAATGACGGTATCTCCGACAGTTGCTTCAACAGAAGGCAGTGAGGGTGGTACAACTAATTTTGAAGATGTAGAATTTGAAAAGATGCCAGAAAAAATTGCCGTATTCGATTATGGTTTCTTAGATACATTAGATGCTCTAGGTGTTGAAGGAATTGTTGGGGTTGCAAAAGATTCTACCCTGCCTGCTCACCTTGAAAAATACGCTTCTGATGAGTATAAAAGCGTTGGTGGATTAAAGGAACCTTTACTTGAAGATATCGCTGAAATGGATCCGGATGTAATCTTTATCTCTGGGCGTCAGTCAGCATTCTATGAAGAATTAAAAGAAATTGCTCCTGTCGTGTTTGTTGGTACTTCTGAGGATGACTACTGGAACACATTCCAATCTTCTGTAGATCTAGCGGCGAAAATGTTTGGTAAAGAAGCAGAAGCTGAAGAATACACGGCAAAATATGATTCAGCTTTAGAAGAAATCAAAGCTTTAGCTGGAAACTACAAAACCTCTTTAGTTACAATGTACAATGAAGGTAAATTATCAGGTTTTGCAACAAATTCCCGTTTCGGCTACATTTATGACATTTATGGATTCAAGCCGGTAACAGAAGATATCGAGTCTTCTTCTCACGGTTCTAACTTCGGTTTTGAAGCCATCCTGGAATTTAACCCACAAGTGCTATTTGTAATTGACCGTACAGCTGCTGTTGGCGGCGACTCTAATATTGAAGCGGATATGGAAAATGATATCGTTAAGAAAACAGATGCTTATCAAAATAAAAAAATCGTTTACTTGGATGGACCACTTTGGTACCTGAGCGGCGGCGGTTTACAATCGGAGCTTGCTAAGATTGAAGAAGTTTTAGCTGAGTTGAAATAATTTTAAATGTAAGGGGCTGTCTGGAGAATCGGTGAAAGTTGACTCTCTGGCGGCCCCTTTTAATAGGCTCTTTTCGTAAAGTTTGTGCTTTTTCATAACTTAGTTTAATTTTCTGAGTTGATTGGAGCGGAGGGCACTTGACTCCTGCGGGAGGCTCACATTCCTCCCCGCGGAAAGCAAGTGCCTGGAGCGGAAATCAACGGGCAGAATTCATAAACAAAAAACAACAATCTTTGAAAAAAGAGCCTTTTAATAAGGATAATATAAAGGGGCGGGAAAAATGAAACAGATTAACAGATATATCGATTCAGTTTTTTATAGCCAAGATGATATTCTAGAGGAAGTTCTTATTTCCATAAAAGAGAATGGCATGCGATCCATCTCAGTATCTCCTTCTACTGGTAAGCTTCTTACGCTGCTAGTATCTATGTCTGGAGCAAAAAATGTCCTTGAGATCGGGGCGCTTGGAGGATATAGCGGGATTTGTTTAGCCAGGGGATTCGATAGGGCAGGGAAATTAACTTCCCTGGAACTAGTAGAGAGTTACGCAAAATTAGCAAACAGTAATCTGGCTAAAACCGGGTTTGGAGATCAAGTATCCTATTTGATTGGACCAGCTTTGCAAAGCCTCGAACAGCTTGTTAGCGATAATAGACAATTTGATTTTTTCTTTATCGATGCAGATAAAGAAAATTACGAAAACTATCTGAACTATTGCATCAGACTAGCGGAAAATGGTGCTTTAATTGTTTGTGATAATGTACTGGCCAGAGGCAGTGTAGCAGACGAGAGTGCTGAACCTGAACGTCATACTGAATTCATGAGGAAATTTAATGAAACAGTTGCCAGCCATCCTCAATTGGAATCTGTGCTTATTCCTATTGGTGATGGGCTGACTGTTTCAAAAGTAAAAAAATAAAAAATATTTAAGTGCAATACACAAAAAGCAGGATGCTTGCTAAAGCATTCTGCCTTTTATTGTCTATGCATCATAGTAATTTAAAAGCAGATAAGCAATCCATCTGCAATGAGGGTTGTTTCTGATATTTGTAATCAGCCCTTTTACGATAGCAGGATTCAAGCTGCGCTCCTGTAAATCCTGCTTTAGCAGGATGAGGGATTCTTTTTCAATGGAGTCTTCTAATTCCTCTATTTTTTGCTCCATAATTTCAATTATTTGCCCGTGAGTCATCTCTTCATGCCCCGTCTTCCTGAACATCTCGTAAAGCCCGTCGGTTATAAACGGGATAGTCGAATGCTTTGCAAGAAGTTCTGTCTTCTCCGCAAGTGATCGGCACAGAAGGTCCAGATCCAAAGGAACATTGAAAAATAAAAATAAATGAGAGTATACATGCATAAAGCCTTTGATGCAATAGATTAAATCGTATTTTGTATGCTGGACAGTCTCTCCATATAACTGATCAAGCATGGATAGGGTGATATCATCGATTAATTGGTCAAAGTGACGCCCTTTTGATATCAGTTCTTCGTTGAATGTATGCGCCTGTTCTTTAATGAAAATCTTGGCGAAGTCTGAATGCTTTTGAAAGGAGTAGAACGTTGTGTAAAAAAACTTCACTAAAAGCTCTTCACCACTGTTACTCGGGTCCTTGACTATGTAGTCAATATCTGAAACGAACTGCTCCATAAAATGATCAATCAAAGCCATGATCAATTCATCTTTTGATTTGAATGATAAGTAGAAAGCTCCTTTGGATATACCGGAGTGCTCTGTGATCTGCTGTACAGAGGTAGCTTCAAATCCTTGCTTCGCAAAGAGTTCTAAAGCGCTTTCCATAATTAATTGCTTTTTGCTCATGTAATGGTGTCACTCCTTTTTGATTGACAAATGACCAACCAGTCATTATTATATGTAATTGAGTCTAACAAGTCAATTTAGGGTAGGTGCACAAGTGAAAGGTTTAGTGAATTTTGTCCTGCAGAACAAACTTGCAGTCTGGCTGTTAACAATTATTATCACGGTATCTGGCATCTATTCAGGTACACGGATGAATATGGAGACCATTCCGGATGTCTCAATTCCTTACTTAATGGTTATGGACGTATATCCAGGGGAGACTCCTGAAAAAGTGATGGAAGATGTGTCCATCCCAATTGAAAAAGCCGTAGAAGGCCTTGAAAATGTTAAATCAGTTTACTCAAATTCATATTCTAACATGTCAAATATCCAAGTGGAATATGAATATGGTATTGATATGGACGAAGCCAAGCGCGCTCTCCAATCAGCTCTTGATACAGTGGAGCTGCCGGAAGGAGCACAGGAACCTTCCATCACTGCCATCAGCATGAATATGATGCCGGTTGCTGCGCTGAGTGTAAGCAGTAAATCAGAGGATATTGTTGAATTAACCTCAACAGTAGAAGATATCATACTGCCAAAACTTGAAAAAATTGATGGTGTGGCATCAGCGACTATCACTGGTCAGCATGTGGAAGAGGTACAGCTCACATACAACGAAGAAAAATTGGCTGAGCTTGAGCTGACCGAAGATAAAGTAAAGGAAATGATCCAGGCGAGCAACATGGCTGTATCATTGGGACTTTACGAGTTTGAGGAAGGAGAACAGGCTGTCGCAGTAGACGGCAAGTTCATGACCGAGGATGAATTAAAGAACATGCTGATCCCGGTATCACCAACCGCACAAAACCAGTCACCTTTTGTGAAGCTGAGTGACATTGCCAAGATTGATACCGTCGGCAGAGTACAATCCGTTTCCCGTACAAATGGTGATGATGCCATTGCGATTCAAATTGTGAAAGAACAGCAGGCAAACACCGTTGAGGTGGTCAACAGTGTCAAAGAATTAATCAAGGAAGAAAAAGAAAAGGTCGAGGGCCTTGTTATAGATCTTTCACTTGACCAGGGTAAGCCGATTGAAGAATCTGTTTCAACCATGATTGAAAAAGCCGTGTTTGGCGGGCTGATCGCGGTTTTGATTATTTTGCTGTTCCTGCGTGATTTTAAATCAACAATTATTTCGATAGTATCTATTCCAGTTTCGATTTTCATGGCTTTGCTGCTGCTGAACTGGATGAATATTACCTTGAATATTATGACGCTTGGAGCCATTACGGTTGCTATCGGCCGTGTAATCGATGACTCTATCGTTGTGGTTGAAAATATTTACCGCCGCCTGCATTTAAAAGAAGAAAAACTAACAGGGCGGGCACTTATTCGTGAAGCTACGATTGAGATGTTCAAGCCAATTCTCTCCTCGACATTAGTAACGGTTGCCGTATTTGCACCGCTCATTTTTGTAGGAGGCATGGTGGGCGAGCTGTTTATGCCATTCGCTTTGACGATGACGTTTGCACTTGGCGCTTCACTCCTTGTGGCAATTACAATCGTTCCAGCGCTGTCTCACTTCTTGTTTAGAAAGAAATTGTACAGTGAAAAAACGGAAGGCAGCCATAAAGAAGCTGGAAAGCTATCAAAATGGTATAAAGGCATTCTTGAGAAGTCTCTTAATCATAAGATTATTACATCCATCATTGCGGTTGTATTGCTGGCGGGCAGCTTAGCTCTGACACCAATGATCGGATTCAGCTTTATGGGCAGTGAAGAAGATAAAGTAATGTATCTAACTTACACGCCTGAAGCTGGAGAACTTAAAGATGAAACTTTAAAGAACGTTGAAGCAGTAGAAGAAGAGATGCTTAAGCGTGATGATATTGACATCGTTCAAATATCTGTAACCGAAGAAGCGGATCAAATGGCTGCCATGATGGGCGGAGGAGCAGGCGGAGCCTTAATGTACCTGATCTTTGACCCTGAAATGGATAATTTCCCTGAAGTCCGTGAAGAAATAGAAGATTATGTGTTTAATATCGGACAATCAGGTGAATGGAAGAGCCAGAACTTCTCATCTATGTCCGGTTCAACCAATGAAGTCAGCTACACATTCTACAGTGAAGATTTAGATAAACTGAATGACTCTGTCAAAATGGTAGAAGACGTAATGAAGGAAAATGAAGAATTGGAGGATGTTTCTTCAAGTGCAGAAGACGCATTTGTTGAATATACCTTCAATGTTGAGCAGGATGAACTGCTGCAGTACGGTCTGACAGCCGGACAAATTGTCATGATGCTGAATCCGTCAAACACCAAGGATGTTCTGACAACGATTGAAAAAGACGGTGAGACGCTTGAAGTCATTGTCCAGCAGGAGCAGGCGGAACAGCCGAAATCCATTAATGATATCCTGGCAACACAGGTGCCGACAGCAATGGGTACAACTATGCCTCTTTCCGAGCTTGTCACAGTGAAAGAAGGTACAACGCATAATACGCTTGCCCGCAGTAAAGGCGAGTACTACGCAACCGTGTCAGGTACGGTGAAAGGCGATGACATCTCAAAAGCTACTTCTATAACAGATGAAGCGATTGAAGAATTGGATCTGCCTAAGGGTGTAACAGTCGGAGTTGCGGGCGTTCAGGCAGATATGACCGAGACGTTCACTCAGCTTGGCGCTGCGATGCTTGCAGCCATCGCGATTGTGTACTTTATTCTGGTCGTTACATTCCGTGAAGGAGTGGCGCCATTTGCGATTCTCTTCTCCCTTCCATTTGCCGTGATTGGTTCTTTCGTTGGCTTATTAATTGCCGGTGAAACCATTTCTGTATCGGTCATGATGGGACTATTAATGCTAATTGGTATTGTCGTAACCAATGCCATCGTTCTGGTGGACCGGATCATCCATATGGAACGTGACGGTCTGGTCATGAGGGAAGCAGTGCTGGAAGCAGGAGCAACCCGACTTCGCCCAATCCTGATGACAGCCATTGCGACAATTGGTGCATTAATTCCATTGGCCATCGGCTCTGGCGGCGGAGGGCTTATCTCCAAAGGCCTTGCGATTACTGTTATCGGCGGTCTGACAAGTTCAACGCTATTGACCCTTATCATTGTGCCAATCGTGTACGAAGTATTATCTAAAATGTTTAAGAAGAACCGCAGAGAAATCGAAGAAAACTAAAAGGAAGCCCTGCAGGATAAATAAATGCCTGCAGGGCTTCTCTATTTATTCAATTAATTACCCCTAATAAACTCCCTCTTTTCTTTTACAAGATCCACTCTTGCAAACAGAAGCGCATATATTATGGTAAAAACAAGATACGCCAGGCCAATGATCAGACTAAGGGTTCTTGGTGCAAATATCTCCAGCAGGAATCCTGCTGTACCCATGGAGATAGCCAGGGAAAGGTTTGAAACCATCTGCATTAAACCAAAAAAGGTTCCCTGTTTGGATCGGGGTATAAATTTCATCATGACCGTGTCCAGGCATATGTTGCCAAGGCCGCCCGCAAAGGTGATCAGCACAACGGTGAAAAGTGCTGCATAAAAGCTTGGTGCGAGGCTTAATAAAATATGGCCAGTACCTTCTAAAGCAATAAAGATGATCGCGAGTATCAGGAGCCCCTTCTTGATCATATGAGAAAAGAATGAACTTAGAATGAGTCCAATCCCCAATGCGCCATACATAAACCCAACGCCCAATTCTCCCATGTTAAAAACTTCCATCCCATAAATGCTTACAAGAATATTGTCAATTCCGTTGGCAAGCGGCATGGTCAGCATCATAATAAAAAAGGCAATCAGTGCGGAGGAGCCAAGAATAAGTCTCGCTGGTGAAATCGCTGCAGATGTTTTGATTTTTTTTCTATTTACCTCAGAGACATCCGGGAAAACCATCCTGGAGATTAGATATGCTGATAACAGGAAGGTAAGGCCGTTAATCATGAAAGCAGCATTGTTTCCTAGAAAGTAGGCGATGATTCCGCCGGTGCTTGATCCAATAATGAGGACGGCTCCGATCATGATTTGTTCAATCGCGTTCACATATATGAGTCTATCTGATTTTACAAGAGCAGGTATCGCAGACATCCTGGCCGGGGAGTAGATCGCTTCTCCCATTGAGATGAGGAATGCACTTGCGTAAACAATCCATAAATCCCCTGCTTCTCTTACGAAAAGCAGCCCCAGGACCGCAGGCACTCTCAACAAGTCTACTGTCACCAGAATGGCCTTTTTGGAAAAGCGGTCTGCGAGCATTCCTCCTAATGGAGCAATGAAGAAAAAAGGTGCCATGCGGATGGCAAATAAGAGGCCAATTGCTACTCCGGAACCTGTGACGTGGTATAGCAGGGCAAGCAGCGCAACCTGTGTAAATCGATTTCCAATTCCATTAATGACGCCAGCCCAAAAGAGATTTTGATAATTTTTTTCCTGTTTCCATACAGTCCAATTTGTCATTTTTTCCGCACCTCTGCGAACGCTAATTCGACATATATCTAATTCGTTGACAAAAAAATAATTAGATAAGTATCTAATTAGATTATATTCGAATTAGCTTGTTTTCACAATCATAAATTTGACATTTTTTTGTAGAGATGAAACTTTATCTTATGTCTAACGTAAAGATTATTAAGGAGGCGGGTTTGATGAAATTAATTTTCGAGGTTCTATTTCTATTAATTGTTATCTATTACAGCTATCATTACATCATTTTAATAACGAAAATGAAGAAGAAAACTGCCCTTATTCCTTTTGACAAGACTGACCTGAAAACAGTAAGGAAATTCCCCCAGAAATCTGCAGATGCACCTGTTATCTCAAAAAATAAGCTGGGACTAACGATGTATGCTGTCATGCTGGTTTTTCTAATCGCTATGTTTATATTCGGAAAATATAACATGAAATTCAGCTGGACGTTTCTCTATCTGCTGTTTATCCCTTTAATCAATGCCAAGGATCTGCTGAATGTATTTGCTGTCTATGATGACGGCTTTATAAGCGGAAGCAAGTTTGTTCCATGGAAAAAACTGCAATCCATCCATTTCAAAAAAATCGATCTGAATCATAAATACTATGGTTTTTCTCAAGAAGTTAATGAAGGCTATGAACTTATCCTTAAAACAAAAATGGCCAGTCACAGCATTGTTGTAACGGAAGAGGAAATGAAGGAAAGGCTGGCCAGTATTTTTGAAGAGCATGTGAAAACGGCATAGAAAAGTTTTAAATCGTCCTTTTGTTGGTATTTATATAATAAAACATCAGGAAAGGATCAAGAGAGATGAAAGAAATTACCGTAACTGTTGACTATGAAGGTTTAAAATATCAAACGAATATCATTACAAATAAAGAAGCCGGCGACGAGGAAATTTTAAAGCAGGCAGAAGACCAGATCAGAAAACAGCTGAATAATTAAGAATAAAAATTAACCCCCTTAATCAGCGAAGATAAGGGGGTTAATTGTGGGGTCAATGCAGTTTTTGATTTAGTTTTTGCTGCAGCAATTCAATTTTATTCGGCAGGACAAATAAGTACTCTATTAAACTCTCTAAGAGCTCCATCAGCAATGTGGCCATTTCCTGATCAATATCTTTTTCAAGATCAAGCATCTGGTAAAAGGCGCTGCCTGGCTGTGCCAGCTGGCTTAAAGATTGCAGAGGCCTTGCTAAATCAACATGCTCTGGCAGCTGTTCAAACTGCTTTGAAAGGTTTTGCCCCTTTACCTCTTCACCGAGAAAGTTTTTTAGTATGCTTTCAAGTACCCGTTTGGACATCACGGCAGTAGCTACTGTATCTTTTGAATAGCTGACATTTAAAGCCGATCGGTAGGCTCTTGTCAGGTCTCCCGGCACTTCCTTTATTTTCTCAAGCTGAGTCAGGAGCTCTTTCGCTGAATTGGGATCATAGATATAGAGAATAGTCTCGTCGCTGGATTGTTCAGCTTGATTAAGAATCATAATAAAAACCGATTCCTTTTTGCAGGCAGAACAACTTCCGTGGGAAAGTATGCTGGACTTGCTTGTATGATTATAATTTGCCTTTATCGTAAAAAGGCTCGGTTTACTGCATTTAGGGCACTCGCATTGGACACTTGATGGTATCTTTCTATAACCAAATTGACTATGAGAAATAATTTGTGCTGGCAACACTCTTCTCATTATCATTTCCCCCCGCTAGATTTCTGTTTTCCATTCCATTACATTTAAGTATAACTTTGAAAATTATTTGGACATACCTGAAAAATATGGAATTTTTCAATGGGAAATCTAGTAGGAGAATGAGAAAACTGATGCCAAATTCTGATAAACTTAAAAAAGGAGCTAATCCCATTATTGGGAAAAGCCCCTTTTTCATTATCCTTTATAAGGGTTATTGCGGTTCTCCCTTACGTTATTATAATCATAAGCATCTCTGTAGCGGGCATCCACATCATCGTTGTAGGCCGAAACAGTACGGTCTGTATAGTCATCTGTTTTCGTGTCGTCGAGCTTTTCGCTTAGCGGACGGTTTGAGTCCAGATTCTCATCTGTCCAAACACTGCTGCTGTTTCTGGTGTTATCCTTAAAAGCATTCGTTCCGCGGTCAAGCTCACCCGGATTTAAAGGATCAGCGTTTGTATAGGTTGTCCGGTCTCCTTCCAGAACAGAACGGTTTGTATCCGCATAGCCGTCAGTAAAATCGGCAGACTTAGTCTCAGGATCGACTAACACAAGGATTTTCCCTGATTTGACATCAGCTTCATAACGATGTGCTTCCTCTTCGGGGATGCCCATGCCGATAAGTGCTCCTGCAATACCGCCGGCACCTGCTCCGACTGCTGCACCCGTTAAAGTAGCGGCGATTGGTCCGGCTGCCACAATTGGCCCAATTCCAGGGATCGCCAATGCGCCAACTCCGGCCAGAAGACCTGTTAAGCCTCCCAGAATTCCGCCTGTAGCCGCTCCGGCAGCTAATCCTTCTTCAGTTTTTGTGCCTGTTTCTTCTGTAACGGCTTCCACATCATCTTTATTTTTGCTGATTACGGAAATATCCTCAGGACGGTAGCCCTCCGCTCTTAACTTTTCAACCGCTTGAATAGCTTCCTGTTCTGTATCATATGCACCTACAATATGCTTGTTTGTTGCCATGTTCATCATCCTCCTTATAATTTATTGCTTATCTATTGGTGTACATACCTTTTTCATCACAGATATAAACCGTGTGGATAAAATTACTAATAATTTCCCCTTGACTAATAAGCAGCTTGACCTGTAACTGCATAATCGGTAGTTTAAAAATAGAATAGGCACAAGGAAGGTTGGTTCGCTTTGAAAAAACTTTTTTATGAAGACCCATATATCCAAACATTTGAAACGGAACTTGTATATCAGGCTGCAGATGATATGGAAAAGGTATATGCCGTCCTGAAAGAAACGGCCTTTTATCCAACTGGCGGAGGACAGCCGCATGATGAGGGAACACTAAATGGCGTAAAAGTGGTGGATGTCGAAGAAGTGGAAGGGGAAATCCGTCATTATTTAGAAAGGGAATTGGATTCGTCCATTTCCAGGGTATCAGGAGAAATCGATTGGAACAGACGGTTTGACCATATGCAGCAGCATGCAGGCCAGCATATATTATCGGCTGCCTTTGAAGAGCTTTACGGCTATAAAACGGTCAGCTTTCATTTAGGCAAAGAAACATTAACCATTGATTTGGAAATCAGTGAATTGCCAGTCCGGCATGCAGAGGAAGCGGAGAGGCTGGCGAATAGCATCATTCTTGAGAACCGTCCAATTGAAGCCAGGTGGGTGAGTGCGGAAGAAGCTTCCCAATTCCCGCTTCGCAAGCAGCTGTCTGTCAGTGAAGACATTCGGCTTGTGATGATTCCGGAATTTGATTATAACGGATGCGGCGGAACCCATCCATCTTCAACCGGTCAGGTTGCCGGCATTAAAGTATTAGACTGGGAACGCCAAAAAAAGAAAATCCGTGTGCAGTTTGTCTGTGGGAGCCGGATCCTTGCGCAGCTTCAGACCAAACATGAAATTACAAAAAATTTTAGTCAGCTTCTTAATGCACCAGAACAGGACTTGCCTTCAGCAGCCAGCCGTTTGATTGAAAATGGAAAGGACCTGGAGAAACAACTGGAAGCAGCAAAGGAAGCAGTGTTAGCTTATGAAGCAAAAGAAATGTTCACAGCAGGGAACGAAGAGTGGATCAGCAAAGTCTTTGAGGGACGCTCCATTCAGGAGCTGCAGAAACTGGCCCGTCTAATCGCCTCCCAAACTGAAAATGCTGTTGTTATCCTAATCAATGAAACCACCGATAAACTCCAATTTGTTTGCGCCAGGGGAGCAGATTCTGAGTCTGATATGAAGGGCCTTGCTGGAGAACTTCTGCAGAAGATTAACGGCAAAGGCGGGGGGAACCCTCAATTTGCTCAGGGTGGGGGAGACAAGCTCATGAGCGGGGAAGACCTGCTGCAGTATGCACTGAGACTTGCCGGGCAAAGCAGCACTGAAAACTAATTAAGTAATATTTAAAAGGAACAGCTGCAATTGATAAAATATTTAGAAAAGTATTGAAAAATGATTGTAATAGAGCCTCTGTTGTATTACAATTTTGGTACGGGCCATGCATTATAATGAATGTTTATGATAACCTCATAAACGCCTCATATAATATCCGGTTCTGCAGGAGGCAAGTTCATGTACAGACAAAATACCGTCTATATCATCGGTGACAGCAAAACATCATTGAACAATCCGATTATGCAAAAATACAATGGCTTCTTTATAGGTCTTGTAATTGACAGGGAAACAGATGAAATTGTAGATGCAGAATGCTCATCTACCATAAACTTAACCTCATTATTTATTAAATCTATATTTGTCGGCAAATCCATACTGGAAGCAGACAAGGTAATGGAAGATATCGAAAGCCGCTACTTCGGCTCCTCGCAAAAGGCACTAATGGTTGCCTTTAAAAATGCCCATATAAAATATACACAAATTATGAATAAGTAGAGCTGCTTTTTCTGTTTTCCGCAGATGAAATCCAGCTATCAGAGAAAAGCATTATTTTCTCCGATAGCTGGATTTTTTGCATTCTGCCTGTATAAAAAGGTAGATTACAGGTGGATTTTACAGAAAATATCAAATAATCTATAATATGAAACTATAACAATATAATATTTGGGGGATTCTTAATGAAGCTTTATCTATCGGTTGATATGGAAGGAATAACGGGTCTGGCTGATCACACTCATGTAGACTCTTCGAAGCACAATTATGAACGCAGCAGGGTGATTATGACTGATGAAGCAAATCATGTGGTAACAGCTGCCTTTGAAGAGGGCTGCAGCGAGGTTATTGTAAATGACAGCCACTCGAAAATGAATAATCTGCTGATTGAAAGGATGCATCCTGAAACACAGCTGATTACTGGCGATGTAAAGCCATACTCAATGGTTCAGGGTCTTGATTCAACCTTTAGCGGTGCCATGTTTGTTGGTTATCATGCACGTGCTTCCATGAAAGGAGTTATGTCCCACTCCATGATATTCGGTGTAAGGCATATGTACATCAATGACCATGCCATTGGGGAAATGGGCTTTAATGCCTATGTGGCAGGTTATCATGGCGTACCGGTTCTCATGGTAGCCGGAGATGACCAGGCGGCTCTGGAAGCAGAAAAATTAATTCCGAATGTCACCACTGCTGTTGTAAAGGAAACGATTTCCCGCTCAAGCGTGAAATCGCTGACACCTGCAAAAGCCGGACAGCTTTTAAGAGAAAAAGCAGCAGAGGCTCTTAGCAGGAAGGATCTTGTAGAACCTCTTGTTCCGCCTGAAAACCCTGTATTGAAAATTGAATTTGCCAACTATGGCCAGGCTGAGTGGGCTGCTTTAATGCCTGGTGCAGAGATAGAAGAGAATACAACCATTGTCCGCTATCAGGCTAAAGATATTCTTGAAGCATACCAGGCAATGCTGGTGATGACTGAGCTGGCCATGAGAACTACATTCTGTTAGGAAGTGTTAATGAATGACTGGATACATAATAAAACGCCTTATCGCAATGGTCGTCACACTTTGGTTCATTATCACTCTGACTTTTTTCTTAATGCATTCCATACCGGGGTCGCCTTTTAACGAAGAAAGAAATACAAGTGAAGCGGTCCAGCGAAATCTGGAGAAATTCTATCATTTGGATGAACCGCTCTATGTCCAATATGGGATGTACTTGAAGTCCGTTGTGACATTTGACTTCGGGCCATCTATTAAAAAATCTTCCCAGACGGTTAATGAAATGCTCGGACGGGGCTTTCCGGTGTCTTTTGAACTGGGAATCGTCACATTGATCGTGGCGGTTTTTTCGGGAATTGCCCTCGGAATCATAGCTGCCCTCCGGCACAATGGCTTTATTGATTATCTAGCGATGACCATTGCTGTTCTGGGAATATCCGTCCCAAACTTTGTGCTTGCCACACTGTTAATTCAGCAGCTTGCTGTCAACCTGGCAATCCTGCCGGTGGCTACCTGGTCAAGTCCGAAGCATATGATTCTGCCGACTCTGGCGCTTGCGACCGGGCCCATGGCGATTATTGCCCGTCTGACGCGTTCAAGCATGCTGGAAGTGCTGACGCAGGATTACATAAAAACAGCCAAAGCAAAAGGCCTATCACCAGTGAAAATAGTGTTTAAGCATGCGCTGAGGAATGCCCTTCTGCCTGTCGTAACTGTATTGGGGTCCCTGGCAGCAAGCATTTTGACAGGCACGTTTGTCATTGAAAAAATCTTTGCCATTCCTGGAATGGGAAAGTATTTCGTAGAAAGCATCAATACACGTGATTATCCCGTCATAATGGGAACCACCGTTTTTTACAGTTCAATATTGATTATTATGCTGTTCCTTGTGGACATTGCATACGGAATTTTAGACCCGAGAATTAAGCTTCACAAAAAGGAGGCGAGCTAATGGAACTGCGCAAACAGCATGATAACCGCAACCTTGCACCCGATATTCCGGATGATTGGTTTGTGCCTAAGGCCAAGGACCAGGCAGCAGCGGAAGCAGTTGTAAGGCCAAGCCTTTCCTATTGGCAGGATGCATGGCGCCGGCTTTTGAAAAATAAGCTGGCAATGGCAGGGCTATTCTTTCTTATTGCTTTAGCCTTTATGGCCATTTTTGGCCCGATGATTTCCCCGCATAATGTATCTGAGCAATCATTGGCCAATCAAAATCTCCCGCCATCTTCAAAATACTGGTTCGGAACAGATGAATTAGGCCGTGATGTTTTTGCACGAACATGGTACGGAGCAAGGATTTCCTTATTCGTTGGAATTGTGGCAGCCATGATTGATTTTGCAATCGGAGTCATTTACGGCGGTATTGCCGGTTATAAAGGCGGCAGAACAGATAATGCCATGATGAGGGTAGTGGAAATTCTTTATGGACTTCCTTACTTGCTAGTTGTTATTTTAATCAGTGTCGTAATGGGACCTGGTTTGTTCACCATTATTTTCGCCCTTTCTGTGACGGGCTGGGTCGGGATGGCCCGGATTGTCCGCGGGCAGGTTCTGCAGATCAAGAACTATGAATTTGTACTGGCATCAAAGACTTTTGGGACAAAAACTACGAGGATAATTAAGAAAAACCTGCTGCCGAATACGATGGGCCCTATCATTGTACAGATGACTCTTACAGTGCCATCGGCCATCTTTGCAGAGGCGTTCCTGAGCTTTCTGGGATTAGGCATTCAGCCTCCTTTTGCCAGCTGGGGCTCCATGGCTAATGATGGGTTGTCTACGATTCTATCAGGTCACTGGTGGCGCCTGTTCTTCCCTGCCTTTTTCATCTCCCTGACCATGTTTTCGTTTAATGTGCTTGGAGACGGATTGCAGGATGCCCTCGATCCGAAGTTAAGGAGGTAGCAGCATGGAGAAAGTACTTGAAGTAAAAGACCTGCATGTCACATTTACCACTTATGGCGGAGAAGTCCAGGCCGTAAGGGGGGTATCATTTGATCTCTTCAAAGGGGAAACCCTGGCGATTGTCGGTGAATCAGGCTGCGGGAAAAGCGTGACTTCCCAGAGCATCATGCGGCTGATTCCATCCCCTCCCGGAAGAATAGCAGATGGCGCTGTCCTCTTTAAAGGGAAGGATCTGACAAAACTAAAAGAGTCTGAAATGCGGGATATCCGCGGCGCAGACATTTCAATGATCTTTCAGGATCCAATGACGGCTTTGAACCCCACGATTACCATTGGGGAGCAAATTATAGAAGGAATTATGCAGCATGAAACCATTTCCCGGCAGGATGCCCGTAAAAAGGCCCTGGAAATGCTTAATTTAGTGGGGATACCAAATCCCTCCGAAAGATTGAAGCATTACCCGCACCAATTCAGCGGAGGAATGAGGCAGCGGATTGTGATTGCCATGGCCCTTGTCTGTGAGCCGGAAGTGCTGATTGCCGATGAACCCACTACAGCACTTGATGTAACGATTCAAGCGCAAATATTGGATTTGTTTAAAGATATCCAGAAGAAAACGGGGGTATCCATTATCATCATTACCCATGACCTGGGGGTTGTCGCTCAAGTAGCGGACCGCATTGCCGTGATGTATGCAGGAAAAATAGTGGAAGCCGGTGAAAGAAGGGAAATCTTCTATAAACCACAGCATCCCTATACGAAAGGCCTGCTGAATTCAGTTCCGCGTCTTGACCTGGATGGAGCCGATCTTGTTCCCATCGGCGGATCGCCACCGGATTTATTCGCTCCGCCGGCTGGCTGCCCATTTGCTGCCCGCTGCGGCTTCGCAATGGAAGTATGTGACCGGGTTTATCCATATAAAACTCATTTAAGCCGGGATCATCATGTTGATTGCTGGCTCCAGGATGAGCGGGCACAGAAAATGCTTGCAGGTGTAAAATAGGTTTTTCCTTTCGCAGTGCCAGCCTGGTACGGTGAAAGTTATGATTCTATCAGCTGTCAAACAGGCTTCTGATAGATAAAGAAATATATTTTAAGAGGGGGAAAAAGAATGAAAAAGTTTTTATCGCTGCTGCTGGCAGGTGTATTGCTATTTGTTATGGCAGCCTGTACGGCAAACGAAAATGCCGGCAAAGAAACAGACAACAAGGATGATGGCAAGAAAGAAGAAGAAAGTGCTGAAAAAGTGCTTTATTTGAACAATGGCCAGGAGCCGACTTCGTTTGACCCTCCAATCGGCTTTGACTCTGTTTCCTGGAGTGCACTGAACAACTTAATGGAAGGTTTGACCCGTCTGGGACAAAATCATGAGCCGGAAGCAGCAATTGCCGAAAAGTGGGACTTATCAGAAGATGGAAAGACGTATACATTCCATATCCGTGAAGATGCAAAATGGTCAAATGGCGAACCTGTAACAGCAGGCGATTTTGAATTTGCCTGGAAGCGTCTTTTAAATCCTGATACAGGTTCATCAGCAGCTTTCCTTGGCTACTTCATTGAAGGCGGAGAAGCTTATAACAACGGAGAAGGATCAGCTGATGATGTAAAAGTGAAAGCAGTTGATGACAAAACATTTGAAGTCACTTTAGTTAGTCCGCAAGCTTATTTCTTAAGTGTTATCACAAACCCTGCGTTCTTCCCGATCAACGAAAAAGTAGCTACAGAAAACCCTCAGTGGTTTGCTGAAGCAGAATCTTTTGTGGGCAATGGTCCTTTCAACCTGACAGAGTGGGAACATGACAGCCACTTTGTAATGGAGAAAAACGATCAGTACTGGGATGCTGAAAATGTAAAACTGGATAAAATTAATTGGGCGATCATTGATGATACCAATACAGAATACCAAATGTACCAAACAGGAGAGCTTGATGTATCTGCTGTTCCATCTGAGCTGAGCGAACAGCTATTAGGTGAAGCAAAGGTTGAAGACCAGGCTGGCGATTATTTTTACCGTTTTAACGTAAATATGGAGCCCTTCCAGAACGAAAACATCCGTAAAGCTTTCGCAATGGCAGTGGACCAGAAGCAAATCGTTGACTTTGTAACCAAGAATGGAGAAAAGCCTGCATACGGTTTTGTAGCCTACGGATTTGCTGATCCGTCAGGAAAAGATTTCCGTGAAACGGCAGGAGATCTTGTTCAAACAAATGTTGAAGAAGCTAAGGCACTTCTGAAAAAAGGAATGGAAGAGGAAGGCTATGAAACTCTTCCTGAAGTCACATTGACTTATAGCACAAGTGATTCTCACAAAAAGATCGCAGAAGCACTTCAGCAAATGTTCAAAGAAAACCTTGGCGTTGAAGTAAAGCTTGCCAACATGGAATGGAATGTATTCGCTGAAGAACAAAAAGCGCTTAAATTCCAATTATCACGCAGCTCATTCCTTGCTGACTATGCTGACCCAATCAACTTCCTTGAAAACTTCCAGACAGGACATTCCATGAACCGCACTGGCTGGAGCAATGAGAAGTACGATCAGCTGATCAAAGATGCTAAGAATGAAGCAGACGAAGCAAAGCGCTTTGAACTGATGTATGAAGCGGAAAAAATCTTATTCGAAGAAATGCCGATTATCCCTATCCATTTCTACAACCAGGTTTATCTCTATAATGATGCTGTTTCAGGAATCGTCCGCCATCCGGTTGGATACCTGGAGCTTAAATGGGCAGATAAGAAGTAATACTTCTTTGGCTTTGATGTGAAAGTGACAGGAAAAGGGGTGTTCGTGTGAACATCCCTTTTTTAAAAGTAAAAAGTGTGAAGAGCGAAATTCTCTGCTTGCGCTTTTCGAGATTATTTCCCGAAAAATAATGCATTTTCCCGAATTTTAGCTTATATCCTCGACAATTATTTCATTTCCCAAACAATGCTTTTGCTGCAGGAGCATATAATGCTAATAAAACTAAAAGGATGTGACAGCATGGCAATCAAACCTCAGCGCCTGAAAAAAGGTGATGCGATTGGAATTATAGCACCGGCAAGCCCACCCAATCAGGAAAACCTGAAACGATCCCTGTCTTTTTTGGATGAGCTTGGTGTAAAGGTAAAGATGGGCGAGCATGTGACAGATCAATATGGTTACCTGGCCGGGAAGGATGAAGACCGTCTGGCTGATTTACATAACATGTTTTCGGATAAGGAAGTCAAAGCCATCATTTGTGCAGGCGGCGGCTATGGAACCGGGAGAATTGCGTCCCAAATTGACTACAGTCTGATTAAAGAAAACCCGAAAATTTTCTGGGGATACAGTGATATAACATTCCTGCACACCGCCATCCGCCAGCAGACAGGATTGGTCACCTTCCATGGGCCCATGCTCGCCTCTGATATTGGCAAAGAGGATGCGGATCCGCTATCCAAGCAATATTTTAACCAGCTATTTGAGCCAGTAACGCTTGACTATCCAGAAGGAATTTCAGAACTGGAGACGATGGTGAACGGGAGGGCCGCGGGTATCTTAACGGGCGGAAATCTGTCTCTTATGGCCAGTACAATCGGAACACCATTTGAAATTGATACAAAAGATAAACTCGTGCTTATTGAAGACATCAACGAAGAGCCCCGTGCGGTCGACCGCATGCTAAACCAGCTGCATATGGCCGGGAAGCTTGCGGATGCGGCCGGCTTTATCATTGGGGACTTTAATAATTGCGTTCCGGAAAGAGAACTTTCCCTGGAGCTGGATGAAGTGCTGGATACGTATATCAAAAGGGTGAATAAGCCTGCTGTAAAAGGCTTTCATATCGGCCATTGCTCTCCGCATATTTCTGTGCCATTAGGTGTAAGGGCAGAATTGGATGCAGCCGGTAAAAAGCTGACAATCGAAAGCGGAGTTAAGTAAAAGGGTGGTATAGATGAAAATAAACACGATCGAAACATTTAGAGCTGCGGTACCACTGAAAAAACCATTTAAAACAGCTTTGAGAACAGTTGAGACAGCTGAAACGCTTGTTGTAAAAGTTACATGCGATAACGGGATAGCCGGGTGGGGAGAAGCACCTCCCACTGTGGTGATCACTGGAGACAGCCTGTCAAGCATAGAGTCAGCCATTCATCATGTATTAAAGCCAATGCTGATTAATAAGAGTCTTCTAAACTATGAGGAAATTTTCCAGGGAATTCAGTCAGCTTTAATAGGAAATTCAAGTGCAAAGGCAGCAGTGGATATGGCATTGTATGATTGTCTTGCACAGCAATGCAAACTGCCCCTTTACCAATTTTTAGGCGGACATAAAAATGAGGTGGAAACGGATTATACGGTAAGTGTCAATGGCCCGGAGGAAATGGGGGAAGATGCTGTTTCCTATGTTCAGCAAGGCTTTAATGTCCTTAAGGTGAAGGTCGGCAAGGATGAAATTTTAACAGATATTGAGAGAATTAGAGAAATCCGCACACGAGTCGGATCTAAGATTAAAATCCGGCTGGATGCCAATCAGGGCTGGAAATCAAAGGATGCTATCTATGCCATCCGAAAAATGGAAGCTTTGGACTTGAATATTGAGCTTGTCGAACAGCCTGTGAAGGCTTGGGATATAGAGGGCCTTAAGCAGGTTACCGATGCGGTTGATACACCGATTATGGCTGACGAAAGTGTCTTTACCCCGAAGCAGGCATTTGAAGTCATTAAAACGCGAAGTGCTGATTTAATCAATATTAAGCTGATGAAATCAGGCGGCATTTATCAGGCTCAGATCATCAATCAGCTCGCTGAAGTCTGCGGGATGGAGTGCATGGTGGGCAGCATGATTGAAACCAAGATCGGCATTACGGCCGCAGCCCATTTTGCAGCAAGCAAAAAGAATATAACCCGTTTTGATTTTGACGCCCCATTGATGATGGCAAAAGAAATTGTGGAAGGCGGAATCCATTATTCCGGCCGCAGAATCACCCTGCCGTCCGAACATGGCCTTGGCATCAGGAATGTATCGTTAATAGTGAACAAGGAGGAACTGACTTCCTGATAAAGTATGGATAATAAAAAGGAGGAGTTCGTTTTGGCAATTCAGCAAAAATGGCTGGTTTCGGTTCCTGCTGCGACCTTGTGGACAGCAAGCGATTCATCGAGAGAAATAGACCTTGAAGCCATCACCAATCCAGTTAATCTGGATTCCTGGCTTGAAAAGCTCACATATAAGCCCCGGCTGGAACTTTGCGACGGGAATCTTGTTCAATCACAAGTTCTGTACGGAGAAGAAGTGATTGTGTTGGAGGAGAAGGATGGGTGGGTTCATGTTGTTGTCCCGAGTCAGCCTTCTTCAAAAGACGAAAGAGGATACCCTGGCTGGGTGCCGAAAGCCCAGCTGACTAAAAATGAAGATTGGAAGCTTGATAGAAGAAAGGCTGCGGTCATTCAGAAGAAAAAGGCAACTCTCTATTCTAATGATAGAGAGCCTGAAATTGTTCTAAGTTATCAAACCATACTCCCAGTGTTAAAAGAAGAAGCTGAGTGGATCCAGGTGCAGACACCTGAGGGAGCAGGATATCTAAAACCTGAAGATGTGCAGGTGTATGAATCAATCGAGGCTATACGGAAAGGCAGCGGAAAAGACATTAGCGATGCGGGGGAACAATTTATAGGCCTGCCATATCTATGGGGCGGCATGAGCAGCTTTGGATATGACTGCTCAGGCTTCAGCTATTCTATGTGCAAAGCAAATGGATTTATCATCCCCCGTGATGCCCATGATCAGGCGGAAGCAGGGAATCCGGTTGAACTTGACGCCATTGAACCCGGCGACTTATTATTTTTTGCTTATGAAGAAGGAAAAGGCAAACTCCATCATGTAGGCATTTATTATGGTGATGGAAAGCTGCTTCATTCTCCTAATACCGGTAAAACCATCGAAATTATCGACTTGAAAGATACCATCTATGAAAAGGAATTATGTGCAGCTAGACGTTACTGGCAAGAGACGGGGGAATAAATATGTCAAAAGAAGCACTGTTAAAGGTCAATCATTTGAAAAAGCATTTTTCAATGGGGAAAGGACAGACTCTGAAGGCCGTTGATGATGTCTCCTTTCATATCAAACAAGGAGAAACCTTCGGGATTGTCGGCGAATCCGGCTGCGGAAAGTCAACCGCAGGGCGTACGATTATTGGTTTATATAACCGTACAGAAGGCGAAGTCCTTTATGACGGAAAAAATGTCCATACCATGACTGGAAAAGAAAGATTTGCTTTTCACAGGAAGATGCAGATGATCTTTCAGGATCCATATGCTTCGTTGAATCCGCGGTCAACTGTCCAGGAGATTATTTCGGAGCCCATGGAAGTGCATGGGTTATATCCGAACAAAAAGGAACGGCTTGAGCGGGTCTATCAGCTTTTAGAGGATGTTGGTCTTAACCGCGATCATGCCAACCGCTATCCGCATGAATTCAGCGGCGGACAAAGGCAAAGAATTGGGATTGCCCGTGCTTTAGCGCTCGATCCAGAATTCATTATTGCTGATGAGCCGATCTCCGCACTGGATGTATCGGTACAAGCCCAGGTAGTCAACCTGCTTAAGGGGCTCCAAAAGAAAAAAGGCCTGACCTACTTATTTATTGCCCATGATCTCTCGATGGTTAAACATATCAGCGACAGAATTGGCGTTATGTATTTGGGGAATTTAGTGGAATTAACCACAAGCGAAAACTTATATAAGAATCCGCTTCACCCTTATACACAGGCCTTGCTGTCTGCGATTCCCATCCCTGACCCTGATGTCGAGGATCACCGGGAAAGAATCATTTTGGAAGGGGAACTCCCGAGTCCAATGAATCCGCCAAGCGGCTGTGTATTCCGGACGCGCTGTCCATATGCGATGGAGGCTTGTGCTTCCATGAAGCCTGAGTGGCAGGAGATTGAGAAGGATCACTTTGTGGCCTGCCATTTATATAATGAAAAGGTAACGGGCGACCATAACCGGCCGCAAGTAGCCGCTGCGAAATAAAATGAACTTTAATACTCTCAAAGCAGAAATTCTTGATTTGGCCAGCTGCTGTGAAGGACGTGTGGCCGTATACATCCATACAGAGGATGGTGTAATCGAAACAAATGCCGATGACGGTTTTTCTTCCGCAAGCTTAATTAAGGTTCCTATTTTACTCGCAGGGCTTTCACAGGCGGAGAAAGGGCTGCTTCAGCTTGATGAAGCAGCGGAAGTGAAGGATGCTGCCCGGGTTGGCGGAGCCGGGGTATTGCAGGCTATGTCCAAGAGTCTGAA
This sequence comes from Cytobacillus oceanisediminis, assembly GCF_022811925.1. Lineage (NCBI taxonomy): Bacteria > Bacillati > Bacillota > Bacilli > Caryophanales > Bacillaceae > Cytobacillus > Cytobacillus oceanisediminis. Next base: position 459,663 of record NZ_CP065511.1, read on the forward strand.
GATGAAGTTCATAGACTTAATGACGCTCATGATCATTGTATCTGATAATACAGCGACTAATCTCATCATTGAGAGGCTGGGAATAGAGAAAATCAATCAGCTAATCAAAGGTTTGGGGTATAATTGCACAGAATTAAACAGGAAGATGATGGACTTTGAGGCATTGAAAAACGGCATGGACAACACCACGACTGCCAGGGATATGGTGTATGGCATAAAGGCGTTGGCAGAGCAGTCGCTTTTATCCGGGAAATATACACAAAAAGCACTGGATATATTGGAAAAACAGCAGTATAAAAACAAACTTGCAAACACAATGGATACGGAAAAAGTCAAGGTTGCCAGCAAAACAGGTGAACTTCCCGGAATAGAGCATGATTGCGCCATATTTACCCATAAAGGAAACACAGTTTACGCTGCTGTACTTGTGGACCAGCTTCAAAGTCAGGCAGCCGGCGGAGAAGTACTGTCCGCAATCGGCAGTCGCATTAATCAATATATAACTAATAAATAAGGAACCGTTTACTCAGAACGGTTCCTTATTTATTTATGCAGTTTTTGCTTTTCAGGCAGATCACCGATTTACTCGCTTAGTTGATTGGAGCGGAAGACGGAAGATCCTCGAAAATAATTAATGCGCAAGGCGCTGCGCTTTCAAAATTATTTATGATGAAAAGGGCATTTCCCTTCGATTGGTTTAATGTCATCACCGATAAAGTATTGTTTCCACTCACGGTGTTCGGGATCGCCATAGTGGCTGATGTTTGGATGGGTAGGGAGGCCATCCCATTTTTCAACCCGTTCCCTTACTTTTTCTCTGGACATGATGCCGCCTTTAGAGGTGCCTTCAAGGCCTTCAAAAATGCGGCGCGGCTGGAAACCGAGCACAAGGCTGCTGCCTAGATCCCTCGTCTTTCTCTGCTTGTAGGCAGGCGCATTTCCAAACACAAAGAATGGCTCCTCAGCAAAAGAAAATGCCCATAAATGATGGTCAGGATCTGTCGGATAATCCTTCGGCCAAGGCTTTGTATCAACCTTATGCAAATACTGAAGGATATTCCAGAAATAATCTCTGTAATGTTCAAGCGGTTTTTCATCTTTTTCCGGCTCTACAAATACAAACAGGCCATGGCGAATCAGTTTTGGTGCGTCAAAAAGCTCGATAAATGATTCGAGGGCTTCCGGCAGGTTAGACCAGTCCTCCTGTGTAATATAGGCATATCTCAATTCGCCGCGCATTTCAGCAGTCATTCCAAAATAGCACGGGAAGGTTTTATCTGTAACCGTATCATGAAATGTTTTATATTCTTGAATAACCCACTCAGGCACAATTTCGGGGTTAGTCATATCTTCTTTTGTTAAAAGAAACTTACTGGCAGTTTTCATTTTTTCACCTCAGAATGATTTACTTATGAAATATGTACCCCTTAAAAAGTCCTTTGAAACTAGCTGGATGGAAAAGGAAAAGAAAAAGACAGCCATGGTGGCTGCCTTAAGCTTTTTCTAACGATTTTCGGTATTTATATTGATTGAGCTGAAAGCGGATAAAACAGCCTATACAAAATCCCAGAATGGCAACAAATGCTGATAGAGCTACCATAGCTGTAAAAACATACCCTGCAGCTGTCCAGCCCAGAAGAAAGCTGATTTGGCCCAGCGCCAGGCAGGCAACGGCAATCACTTGATTAAATTGCTGCTGCTCCCAGTCTTCGGGAATGTAATCAGCAGGTTTTTTTCTTAGAAAATGTTTTGCTGTACGCATAATGGGATTGTAGCCGAACAATAGGCCCATTATACCTGCAAGCAGGGGGATGGCGAGAATCCATGCTTCTCCGGTAAGCCACGAAGCTAAAACACTTAATACGATCGACCATTGATTGGTTCTTACGAGCGGACGGGGAATAGAACCCGGTGTATTTGCCATTTATTTTCCGACCTTTCTCATTGGTTTTATGGGTATTATTAGTTTACTTAAATTGCAGGTTTTTGTGAAGAGAAAAAGCCTGGAAAAATAAAAAGCACGCCCACTAGGACGTGCTTCCAATATTATTTCAACGGCCCATTGTTTTCATCCATCCGGTTATTGCGCGGATTTAACGGGTCGTTTGCCGGATTCATAGATGGATCTGAACTTGTTGGATTAATCGGTTTATCAGCACTGCTAGGGGCATTGCCTGGTTTCATCTCCGGCATAGCCTTTTTCATCACTGCTTTCGTATCGGCATCTTTATTAATGGTTGTTTCTTCAAATTTACGATCAAGCTTTTGAAGATACTTGGCAGCAAAGGCTTTCCCTCCCAGACCAAATGATAAGCCGAATGCCAGTGAAAGTGCACCAAGCGTTAGAATGAACGCAGCATTGACAATAGAAGCGGCAAGACCAAGCTGATCAAGAGCCATAAAGATTGAAATTGCGATAATGGCTGCCTGAGCGACATTGGCAAGGAATTTATAATGCGGTCCTTGAAGAATCGTGCTCAGCAATTTCTTAACCAGACTGCCCAGCCACAAACCTACGCCAAGAATGACAAGAGCTGCAATTACATGAGGCAGGTAGGCAATTACACCTGTCGCCAATGTTACCAGGAAGTCAAGGCCAAGGATATTAAGAGCCTGCACCACAAACAACAGGACAATAATCACTTCTGCAATATAGCCAATTACCTGGGAGAAGCTTAAACCATTGCCTGCTGCAGCAGACTTGTTTAATCCCATACCGGAGAAGTAAGAATTCAATCCGATGCGTTCAAGTAAACTGGAGACGAATTTGCGGACCCATTTTCCGAGCCAAACACCAATCAGCACGAAGAATATAGCTACAGCAATATTCGGCAGCATCGTCAGGACATCATTCAGCATGGCAATGGCAGGTCCGGAAATGCCTTCAATATCCAATCTCTCGAGAGCGGCAATGACTGTTGGGATTAGAATAAGAACAAACACAAATGTGCCAATTACAGATGCCAGGCTTGTCCCTTCAAACAATCGGTTTAAGCCAAGTCTTGCGGTCAGTTTTTCACTTCCAATTGTCTGCAGGAAATTCGTTACAATATCGCGCACGATTTTCGCAACAAACCAGCCGACAAATAAAATCAGGGCTGCTGCGAGAAGCTTAGGCAAAAAGGCCAGAATGCTTTCAAGCATGCCGGTGAACGGTCCGGCGATTCCATTCAGGTTTAGAGCTCCCAATACAGCCGGCAGGAATACCAGCAATGTCAGGTAGAAAACAATTTTAGCTACGTTATCAATAACATTGACAGGCTGCTCTTTATTGTCTGTTAAATTCCATTTGCTCAGCTTTTCATGTACTTTGAGCGTTCTGCCGCTCTTTCTGATCAGCAGGCTGAGTCCAGTGGCGATAAGCCATGCGAATAATAGAATTAGAGCTGCTTTCAAAATGCTCGGCACTGCTGCCATTATGGAGGAGAACATGCCCACAAGCGGTGCAGCGATAATATCGAGGTCCAATATATTGAAGAACAAGATAAACACGAACACTAACAGGAGATAGTAAATAATCTTGCTGATTATCTTCTCAGATGAATATTTTCTATTTGCTTTATCAGGGAACACTCTGTCATCAAGGCTGGTTTTACGCAGACCTTTTAAAAGGGCTTTTTCGATTGCTTTTGCAATAATCCAGCCAACTAATAATACTAATAGTGCTAATAATAAATCAGGCAGTTTGGCCAAAAGGTAATCAAATCCGCCCCAGTACCGATTATTGTCCAATATTGTCACTCCTTAAAAAAATTTGTAGAATTGCATACTTTCATATACCCACTGCTTTTAGGAGTAAACAGTCCTCTTTAAATAGTCCGTTATGAAGGAGAATATCGTAAAGAACCCTGCGCTAATTCGGACAGTAGGAGATGAATTCTGGTCAAGTGAGTCCGAACATGGTAAAACTTCGGACAGTAGGAGGTGAATTCTAGTCAAGAGAGTCCGAACCCGGTGCAACTTCGGACAGGAGAAGAAGAAATCCGCAGGAGAGAGTCCGAACATGGTAAAACTTCGGACAGTAGGAGGTGAATTCTGGTCAAGAGAGTCCGAACCCGGTGCAACTTCGGACAGGAGAAGAAGAAATCCGCAGGAGAGAGTCCGAACATGGTAAAACTTCGGACAGTAGGAGATGAATTCTGGTCAAGAGAGTCCGAACCCGGTGCAACTTCGGACAGGAGAAGAAGAAATCCGCAGGAGAGAGTCCGAACATGGTAAAACTTCGGACAGTAGGAGGTAAATTCTGGTCAAATGAGTCCGAACCCGGTGCAACTTCGGACAGGAGAAGAAGAAATCCGCAGGAGAGAGTCCGAACATGGTAAAACTTCGGACAGTAGGAGGTGAATTCTGGTCAAATGAGTCCGAACCCATGCAACAGCCTTTAAAGAAAAAAGACTTTGGAGTGGATCTCCAAAGTCTCCTGAAGATAATTTTTGCCGTAAAAACTCATTACGTGCTAAAACGATTCTTTGCTGCTTTTTTAAATGAGAATTGCGGAATGCTGATTCCAATCAGGATCAGCACAATTCCGAAAGTCTGTGCTACTGAAATTCTTTCGCCAAGAATCAGCATGGCAGCAGCGACAGCAGCCGGGAGTTCGGCAGAACCTACAATTGTGGCAAGCCCTGAATCTAAATGGGGTGAACCGATTGCAAAGAATACAATTGGGAAAATGGCGCCGAACAATGCCATCAGCAGCCCGAATTTCCATAGTCCTTCAAGCTGAATGCCGCCGCTTATTAAGACGGGGCCTGAAACAGCTGCAACCAAAAGAAGTCCGCCAAATGTGATGAAGATGCTCCTCTGGATGGTTGGAATTCCTTTACCTGCCTTGCCGCTCGCAAAAATGAATACGGCAAATGTAACCGCTGATAATAAGCCATAGATCAGTCCATCAGCTTGAATAGGGTGTGACCCGGAATTCATCAGGTTGCTAGCAAATACAGTTCCTATAATAAGCAAGATCGAAGAAATGATTTTTGTTTTGCTGGGCATCTTTCTTTCATATAGGGCTTCTAAAAGAATCCCTATCCAGGTGAACTGAAATAAGAGAACAACAGCGATGGAGGCCGGATTCCGGCCGAGGCTCATTCCATAAAGAATGCCTGTTAAACTTAGGGAGGCACCGGTCAATAACAAAGCTGCTGTTTGTTTAAGGGTGATTTTCGTTCTTTTGATAAATGGGAAAGAAAGCAACAACAAAAGGAGCCCAAATAAATATTGGCTTCCGGTCAATTCAGGAACAGAGTGGCCGGCCAGGAGTCCGAGCTTTACAATGGATGCCAGAATGCCATAACTGCATGCACCAAGAAAAATAAATAAAGAATATTTTAAGTTTGCCATTATGGATACTCCTTTCTGAAGGTGAAATGAGGCAATCAGGTCAATCATAACATCTCAGTGAGCCTATAGGGGAAAGATTTTTTTCTGCACAAAAATAAGAGCCAGTGATTTTTCTCACTGACTCTTTCATTATTATCGATTATTCTCCTAAGTAGGCATTTAACATCCAAATATGAGTATCCAATTTTTCCATAAGACCGATGGCGAAGTCGCCTGTCACTTGATCTTCCTGCTCCTCAGCAAGCTGGGCTAAAGAAATTAATTGTTCTTTAATATGTCTATAATCGGAAGCAAGAGCGGCAACCATGTCTTCTGCTTTCTTTTCCCCATTAGACTCTTCAAGAGTAGTAATACTTAGGAATTCCTTAAATGTTGCTGCCGGTGAACCGCCGATTGCAAGCAGGCGTTCCGCTCCCTCATCTACAACTTCCGCTGCTTCATTATATAATTCTTCGAACTTTTCATGAAGGGTAAAGAAGAGCGGGCCTTTTACAAACCAGTGGTAGCGGTGCAATTTAGTATAAAGAACACTCCAGTTTGCAATTTGTACATTTAATGCTGCATGTAATTTTTCCATTTTTATATTCCCCCTAAGTTATTTATATATTTATTATAACAAATATTAAATTATAATCAATACTTATTTATAATAATTATAAATATATAAATTCGAAATCCGCAGTATAACCCTGGCTGATTATGGTAAAGTGATATAGTACCGCTTAATGGCAAGACATAAAGGTTAGTGAGGATTTTTAATGGATTATCTTTTATTTATTATGCTCGGAGCGCTTATTAGTGTGCTTTCTGGTTTTTTTGGGGTAGGCGGGGGATTCATTCTTACTCCGACGCTCATGCTATTTGGCTTTTCTCCGGTGGAAGCAATCACCACGAGTTTGCTTTTTTCAATTGGAACCTCTCTTTCAGGCATCTTCGCTCATGTCAGGATGAAGAATATACGGCTTAAGCAAGGGCTGATTCTTGGACTGAGCGGCATGGCAGCTACCCAGGCCGCCCATCCCTTTGTGCTGTTTCTTGAGGAAAAGGGCTGGGATACATGGGCAGTTCCTTTGTTTTATATCATTCTGCTGTCTTATTTTGCTTTGGGCATGTTAAAAAGAGGGAAAAAATCAGCCAGTGCCGCTCCGTCATCTGAACATTCTCCATCCATTGTGAAAATGGTGCTGATTGGATTTTTTGCAGGATTTGTCTCTACGACATTAGGTGTGGGCGGCGGCTTTATTATGGTGCCTCTATCGGTTGCCTATTTAGGGATGATGCCGAAGAAAGCAGTAGGTACAAGCTTGTTTGCTGTCATGTTAATCGTATCCGCAGGCTACCTATCCTACGCTTCCACTGTCAGCATTGATTATTGGATTGGCCTTTCACTCGTAGGAGGAGGCCTGATAGGGTCTCAATTTGGAGCGAAGCTTACCTCCTATTTTGAAAACGAAGAGATCACCTATATGCTCGGAGCCTTATATATGGCTACTGTGGCAAGTGTGATTTTGAAGTTAATACACTTGAATTATACCGGCTTACTGGTGATGGCCATCTTTGTCGGCGGGTTTTTAGTAAGAAGCCTTGTGAAAATGCAGAAAGCAAATACCCGCACAAAGGCAAAAAAGGAGAGACCATAATGGCCTCTCCTTTTACATTTGCCGGGGCACCTTCATGCCGAGTGTTTGCATGCCGTCGGAAAGAACAATTGTGACTGCTTTTACAAGGGCAAGTCTTGATTTAATGCCGTTATCTTTCTCCAATATTCTTACCTGTCCGTAATATTTATTGAAGGCTTGAGCCACATCAATCAAATATTTAGCCAGGACAGAAGGGGAAAGCTGCATATAAGATTGTTTGATTTTTTCAGGATACTGATAGAGCAGCTTGATAATTTCCCAGCTGTAAGAATCAGAAAGCCCGTTTTCTGCAGAAGGGAGCTCGTCAGCCTTGCGGAGCAGGGAATAGGCCCGGGCATTGGTGTATTGCAGATAGGGACCTGTTTCTCCTTCAAATGTCAGCATATCTTCAAGTGAAAATTCAATATTATTCATGCGGTCATTTTTCAGATCATGGAACAGAATAGCCCCGATCCCGACTGCTTCAGCGACTTCACCTTTGTTTTCCAAGCCGGGATTTTTAGCTTTGATATTGTTCTTTGCGAGAAGGATTGCTTCATTCAGGACCTCCTCAAGAAGGATGACTCTGCCTTTTCGGGTAGACATCTTTTTCCCACCTTTTAAATAGAGGCCAAACGGGACATGTGTCATATTATCCGCCCACTCATAGCCCATCTTTTTGATAACACTTTTAACCTGCCTGAAATGGATGCTCTGTTCCTGACCGACAATGTATAGGGAGTGATCAAACTGATAGGTTTCTTTTCTGTAAAAAGCTGCAGCCAGATCCCGTGTTGCATACAGAGTCGCTCCATCGGATTTTTTTATCAGGCATGGAGGAAGGTCTTCATCAGGCAGCTGGACGACCTCTGCACCATCAGACTCAGCCAGCAGGTCTTTTGCCATCAGCTCCTCTATGATGGGTTCCATTTTATCATTATAAAAAGCTTCGCCATTGTATGAGTCGAAATGAATGCCAAGCATATCATAAACCCGCTGGAATTCTTTCAATGATTCATCTCTAAACCAGCTCCAGAGTGCCTGTGCTTGCTCATTTCCGTTTTCAAGCTCTTTGAACCAGGAACGTGCTTCATCTTCAAGGGCTGGGTTATCTTCTGCTTCTTCATGGAAGCGTATATAAAGGCTTAGGAGTTCCTTTATCGGATTTTCCTTCACTTTATCCGGGCTGCCCCACATTTTATAAGCGGTGATCAGCTTGCCGAATTGTGTGCCCCAGTCGCCTAAGTGGTTGATTCTGACAGCTGTATAACCGCATTTTTCGGCCAGGCTGCCGAGGGCATTTCCAATGACCGTAGACCGTAAATGGCCCATGGAGAAAGGCTTTGCGATGTTTGGCGAAGAGAAATCAAGCACGGCTGTTTTGCCTGCGCCATCATTCAGCTGCCCATATTCTTTTCCTTCGTTCAATATTTTTTCCATTATGACTGCACCGGCTGACTCTTTGGAAAAGAAGATGTTAATGTAAGGACCAGCAGCCTCTGCTTTTTCGATATGCGGTCCCTGAATCAGGCACGCTGTCTCTTCAGCAATTGAGGCAGGTGATTTCCTGAATGCTTTTGCAAGTGTAAAACAGGGAAAAGCGAGATCGCCATGTGCTGGATTCTTTGGTGTTTCGATTAAGTCTGCAATTGCTTCGTCAGAAAGCTGCCCATTCAGCACTGAAGCCAGCTGATAAGTGAAAATAGCTTTGAAATTGATCATATTAACACCTCCTGGAAAATAAAAAAGCCCGCCTCTATATAAAATAGAGACGAGCTGAAATCTACCCGCGGTACCACTCTGATTGTCCAAAGGACCTCTTCTGAAAGGACGCTTCAAAATGTGCTTGAACGCATTTCCTAAAGGGGTTTGGTAACGGGACTCCTTACCCGGCATAGCCTACTTTTCTTTCAGCTATGCATCTCCGAAGTGCGCTTCGCAAAAAGGATTTTCCGACAGGCTTGCACCGTCCCTGTCTCGCTTTTAGGAAAGAGCCCTTTGCTACTCTCTTCATCATAGACACTAAATATATTAATGTTATTATACGCTGTCGGAATTATTTTGCAACATAATTTGAATCAGTTGAAAACATATAGGTTCTGTGATGGTAGCGAATGCTGAAAATCAGGCCCATCGCCATCATGTTTCCCATAAGCGAGCTTCCGCCGTAGCTGATAAAAGGCAGCGGAATGCCAGTGATTGGCAGTACCTGAATAGTCATTCCGATATTTTGAAATACATGGAAGGTGATCATACTGATGACCCCGACGCAAATATAGGTATTAAATGGGTCGGACGTCTCCAAGCCGGTTTTAGTTAAGTGATAGATGAGCAGAAAGAAAAGGCTGATTACTACACTGGCACCAAAAAAGCCGTACTCCTCGCCAATGACGCTAAAAATAAAATCAGTATGGGCATCAGGCACATACACCTGTCTGTCAGTAAACCCTTTTCCGGATATTAATCCTGAGCCGATTGCGAGCATGGAGTTATACAGCTGCATTCCGGCTCCCTGCTTGTGATTAACCGGGTCAAGCCAGGAATAAATTCTACTGAACTGATAGGGGTCTATCCCAAGGTACTTCTCCAAAATCTCCGGTGCTATGATCACCAGATAAAGAACGGTTCCTGCGAAGGCGCCCAGGATACCATAAATCGGAACAAGGATTTTCCAGGTGATTCCGGAAACCAGGATGATTCCTGTTAATATGGCGATGAGGACAAGGGCGGTACCCAGGTCTTCAATAATAATCAATCCTAATGGAGGCAATGTGGCTGCCCCTAATTTGATTAGAAGGAAAAAGTCCGTGCCTGCGGTCTTAGCCTGATATTTCAGATGGTGGTCAGCGATTATTTTGCTGAGGGCAATGATAAGGAATACCTTAACAAACTCTGAAGGCTGCACAGAACCAAGTCCAGGAATGATATACCACAATGTAGCCCCTTTGCGCTCTGGTGCAATGCTTTCCGGTGCAATGAATAACCCGACAAGCAATAGGATGCCTAAACCATAAAGCAGCCAAGTGAGCCTCCGGATTTGCTCGCTGTCAAAATACATGACTATCGCTACAATCACGGCTCCAACAATATAATTTTTAATTTGTGAAATGACAAAATTCCCTTCATATTGATTGGAGGATTGTCCGCTGTAAATAGCGATGCAGCTGATGAGGAAAAATAGCAGCAGAAGAAAGCATAACGTCCAATCGAATCGGTCTGAGAATCTATTATTCTGGTTCATCTGTATACACCTGGTTTCTTTACCTTTTTACATTTTTATCCTAACAAAGAAAAATAACCCTTACAATGGAGAAACAGATTTCATTTTTTCTCTGCATGTAGTTAGACGAATGAATCAGCATGATAGTTTCCTGTATTTTCAAAAAAACCGGGCATTCTGCTATTTAAAATTTTTTCTCATCAGCAAAGATATTTTCATTCATTTTTGCTACAATAGGAGAATAAAATACTGGATGTTTTGACAGGCAGTTTCAAAAAGAAGCTGTCTTTTTAATAATTTGTGGAGGCGCTTGCGCTATTCTTAACTGTCTAGCCCAGCGCTTTTCTTTGAAAACACCAATTTGGGTAACGGTTCGGAGGTTTCGTCATTGAAAAGAAGGAATCATGCTATTCGTGATCTCATCTACATCCATCTTAATGAACAGGATCAGTATGTGATGACTTATGGAATTGAGTTTGCAGAGTTTGCCCAAACTCTTTCAGATTCTATTAATAATCTGCTGTTGTTAAAGCATCGTTTTGAACATGGGGACTTTAATACTCACACGATGTTCGATTATGTCTCAAGGGACAAGCTGGGCAGGCTGGTTGAGGATGATGTATACGGCTATGGCGATTTTTGCTGGATCGACTTCGAGGAAGAGGAAGCGGTAAATGAGCTTCCCGGCCAGACAATTGCTGAACTTCTTTATCTCGGCCATGTCAAAGAACATCTTAAACCGCCTTTTTACAATTATCTGAGCAATCGATATGTGTACCTTGCCCATGATGATGGCTGGTTTAACCGCACATATTATCGCGATCTGAACGATTTTTACCGTATGCTTGGGGAAGTAATCCCCGGTAAAATGGGACAGATGAAAGTCGAAAAAACGCTCCTTGGCATTAAAAAGAAAAAGACGTATCCTCCAATTACCAGAGATGTCCTGCTTTCCTTAAAGTCTCTTATGAAAGAAGGAGCGGTCCTTTCCATCAAGGATATCGAACAGAATCGGGTCCGGATAGAAATTCCTATTTGGATTATTGGTGATTTTGCGAATATGGATGATATGTATGATGAGTATGAAGCCATTGTGAAAGAGCCATGTGAGGCGAAGGTTGTGTTCGATAAGAAAACAAGAGAATGGAAAATATACTCGCGTTAGAATTCTGAACTTTTTTACAACATTCAGCAAATTTCTCTTACTTTTTCTGCGGGATGGTGTATAATCGGAGGTAGAAAATTTTATATCCGCATAGAACAGGTGTCTTCCCAAAAGGGTTTTAAAAGCAGGCTCTTTTGAAGACTTAATAGGGAAGCTGGTGAAATTCCAGCGCGGTCCCGCCACTGTAAATGGAAGCTGTCTGCAAATCCACTGTACATGAATGTATGGGAAGGAGCAGAACGCATTGACCATGAGCCAGGAGACCTGCCTGATTCTTAAGCACCCATAAACCTACGAGGATAGGGAGGTGTTTGGTCCGGCCATCCTTTCTGCACTAATTGATAAATGACCATACCAACATCTCCTTGCCGTTCGAGGAGATGTTTTTTTATTTTAAAGGTGGTGACAGGCACCACCCGAATTTTGTCGAAAGTTCTAGGAGGATTGCTGAGTATGAGAAAGTTTTATGCATTTTTATTAACGATGCTTCTGGCTGCAGGAGTGCTTGCAGGCTGCGGAGAGAGTGCTGAACAGCCTAAAGAAGAGAAAAAAGTTGAGGAAGGGCAGAATGCCGGCGGAGAAGCGACTGCATTTCCTGTAACGATAAAGGATGCTCTTGATAATGAAATCGTCATTGAGTCCAAGCCTGAAAGAATCGTGTCTATGATTCCAAGCAATACCGAAATTGCCTTTGAATTGGGGCTTGGAGAAGAAGTTGTCGGAGTCTCCGATTTTGATAACTACCCGCCCGAAGCTACAGAAAAAGAAAAGATTGGCGGCATGGAATTTAATGTCGAGAAAATCATCTCTTTAAACCCGGATCTTGTCCTTGCGCACGCTTCAAGCGCACATAATTCAGAAGCAGGCCTTCAGCAATTAAGGGATGCAGGTGTGACCGTCCTTGTTGTCAATGATGCGAAGAGCTTTGATCAGGTTTTTGAATCCATTGAAATGGTTGGAACCGCAGCGGGGGAGAAAGATAAAGCAGAGCAGCTCGTTTCAGACATGAAGAGCAAGCTCGAGGAAATTAAAACAAAAGCTCAGGGCATAAAAGAAGAAGACCGCAAATCGGTATTCGTGGAAGTTTCACCTGCTCCTGAAATCTATACGGCTGGTACAAAAACATTTATGGACGAAATGTTAAGTGCCATTAATGCAGAAAATATCATTACAGAAGAAGGATGGCCTAAGATGGATCCGGAAGCGATTATCGAACGGAATCCGGATGTAATCATCACAACTCATGGCTATTACACTGAAGATGCTGTTGGCAATGTAATGAGCAGGGATGGCTGGCAGGATATAACCGCAGTGAAAAATAAGCAGGTTGCCGATGTTGATTCCGATATGGTAACCCGCTCTGGCCCTCGTATTATTGAAGGAGTCGAGGAACTTGCAAAAGCAGTATATCCGGACGTATTTAAATAATAAATTTTTAGCTTATATAACAGCAGCAGCTTTCCTGCTTTGTGCCATGCTGATGGGGATTTCAATTGGAACAGTGTCTGTTCACCCCATGACGATTTTCAGAGTATTAAGCGCTGAGATTTTTCCTTTTATTTCATTGGGAAACACGGATGCTATGCATTCAAATATCATTATGAATATTCGCCTGCCGCGCGTATTGCTGGCTGGCTTAGTAGGGGCGTCTCTTGCAATTGCGGGAGCCGCCTTTCAAGGTTTATTAAGAAACCCGCTGGCAGATCCATATACAATTGGAGTTTCTTCCGGGGCTTCACTCGGTGCTGTTTTAACATTGTTCTTAGGATTATCCATTCCGTTTGCAGGAATGTTTACACTGCCTTTATTCAGCATCTTATTTTCCTTTTTAACCATTTTTGCCGTTTTACTATTTGCCAGAAATATTGAAAGATCCATGAAAGTGGAAACGATTATTTTAACAGGCATCATCTTCAGTTCTTTTCTTGGCGCCCTAATTTCTCTGATGATTGCCCTGACTGGAGAGGAGCTTAGACAGATTATTGGCTGGCTTCTTGGCAGTGTATCTATGAGAGGCTGGGCGTATATTAATATTATCCTTCCGTTTTTTGTGATAGGTGCCCTCCTTCTTTTAGTGAACAGCAAGGAGCTTAATGCCATGAGTTTCGGAGAAGAAAAGGCCCAGCATATAGGGGTGGACGTTCAGAAGAGAAAAATGATGGTCCTGATAGCGGGTTCCATCTTAACGGGTGCAGCTGTTGCTGTGTCTGGAACGATAGGATTTGTCGGGCTTGTGATCCCTCATCTGACCAGGCTGTTATGGGGACCGGATCATAGGCACCTATTGCCGCTATCCATTCTGATGGGTGCAGGTTTTCTTATTATTGCCGATCTGGTTTCACGGACGATCATTGCACCTACCGAGCTTCCAATCGGTGTGATTACAGCGATAATCGGCGCGCCTACGTTTGCCATTATTTTAATTAAAAGAAAGAATAAACTTTGAACTTCGATAACTGTCCAGCGCAAGCGTACACCCATTCAAGGGGGAGCACCAAGGGGAAAGCTTCCTTGGATTATCTTCGCAGGAACAAGCGGTTTTTACTTGTTCCGAAGGCATATCTCAGTTCAGAAAGAAGTGGTTAATCATGCTAAGCGTTCAGCAAGTTACTGGCGGATATGCCGGTGCACCGGTTGTGAATAATATCAGTTTTGAAGTGGAAAAAGGGGAGCTTTTCGGAATATTGGGGCCGAATGGAAGCGGCAAGACCACGATTCTGAAAATGCTGAGCGGCATTCTGCCTCATAAGTCAGGAGATATACTGATCAAAGGAAAGAACCTTTCACAGTATACACCGAAAGAGCTTGCAAAAATTATTGCTGTTCTGCCGCAGCACTCCTCTCAGGCCTTTTCTTATACCGTAAAGGAAACGGTTTCCCTCGGCCGGTATGCCCATCAAAAGGGGTGGTTCCAGAGCTGGTCCAGCAAAGATGAAGAAGCGGTCAATCGGGTCATGGAGCAGACAGGCATTTCCCGTTTTCAGGATTATGATATTCAGCAATTATCCGGCGGTGAAAGACAGAGGGTGTTTTTAGCTCAGGCCCTTGCCCAGGAGCCGGAAATATTATTGCTGGATGAGCCGACTAACCATCTTGATTTATCTTATCAAAAAGAATTGCTTGATCTCCTTTCTGTATGGTCAAAGGACTGCGGGCTGACGGTCATTTCCATTTTTCATGATTTGAATTTGGCCGGCCTGTATTGTGACCGCCTATTGCTGCTGGAGAATGGCGAAGTCAATATTAACCACGTTCCCAATGAGGTTTTAAAAGAAGGCAGGATACGTGAGGTCTATAGGACGAAGATTGAGAAGCTTCCGCATCCAAGAGTCCCGGCCCCTCAGATGGTGTTGGTGCCCGAACGCTCTCAGGCGGAAAGCCAATCAGTGAATCGAATTGATCGATCCAGTCTTGAGGTAAAGGAAAACTTACTTGTCCTTCGCTCCCCATTTCCGCTGAAAACCATGTCATCAGGTGTAACCGGATCGGGCACCGGCTGGAATCGCATATTTCTTAACCGGCATGTGAGCAAGAATTATGATTGCAGTGATCATAGAGCAGAGATGGCGGATTTTGTCCGGGAGATCGGCTTTGAACCCGGGGAAACCGTGGGGATGATGACCGCTGTATATGTTGAGGATCATAGCAGCAAATTTTACGAAGAAGGAACCTTCTCTGTATATGTGGTCGTGACAGCAGGTGTCGGCAATGCTGTTGATGCCTCGAAAAGTGAAGCACATTCTTATCATCTGACTCCGGGTACAATCAATACATGGGTTTTCGTTAATGGCAATCTGACAGAGGAAGCCTTTATTCAATGCATTATGACTGCAACCGAGGCAAAGACAAGAGCCTTATATGATCAGAAAGTAAAGGATGCAGTCACAGGGACGATAGCGACCGGAACATCGACAGACAGCATTATGATTGCGGCCACACAGCAGGGAGAAAACCTGGAGTATGCGGGTACCATTACACCGCTTGGCAAAGTGATCGGAAAAGGTGTCTACGAATGTACTGTTGAGGCGATAAAAAAATCGCAAAGAAGGATAAAGAGATGATTTTATATCACCTGATCGCTTTAACCTTTGCCTGCATCATAGATAAGCTGATAGGAGACCCGCCAAACTGGCCGCATCCGGTCAGATGGATGGGAGCCCTGATACATAAACTTGAACAAGTTCTTAATAAAGGCCGCTTTAGAAAATTAAAAGGGATCATCATGCTATTTATAGTCCTGCTGGCAGCAGGAGGTATAACTTATTTAATCATATGGCTCTTCTATGAAATTCACCCGGTTGCCGGTATTCTGGCAGATGGGATTCTTATCTTCACAGCCATTGCACAAAAGAGTTTAAAAGACGCAGCACTGGAGGTCTATGAGCCTCTGGCAAAAGGAGATGTGGAAGAAGCAAGATTAAAGCTTTCATACATTGTCGGCAGGGATACAGATCGATTGGATGAGCCAGGCATTGTCAGGGCTGCCGTGGAGACAGTGGCTGAAAACACCAGTGATGGCATTACAGCTCCATTATTTTGGGCCATGATTGGCGGTGCTCCGCTGGCCCTTATCTACCGGGCCATTAATACATGCGATTCGATGGTTGGCCATAGAAATGATAGATATATGGATTTTGGATGGGCATCCGCCAAAGTGGATGATATCGCGAACTGGATCCCGAGCCGGCTGACATCGGTTTGCATCATGCTCACACAAAAGCCGGAACATTCTCCATATGAGGAAGCATGGGGAATCCTTTTAAGAGATGCACCAAAGCACCCGAGCCCAAATAGCGGCTGGGGCGAAGCAGCTGTTGCAGCCCTTCTGGGGGTTCAGCTGGGAGGAATCAATTTTTATAAGGGTGTAATCTCAAACCGTGCAACGATGGGAAAGCCAATGGTGCTGCTTGAAAAAGAACATATTATAAAAAGCATTTCGATCATGAACAAGACGGTTTTCTTATTCTTGCTTTTATTATGGACAGGAGGGGTGTTCCTTGATTTGGCCTTCACATGGATCTAATCCGCAATATTTATATGAAGCGATTGATAAGCAAATGCCTGAGGAGCGGATTGATTTCAGTGCCAATATCAATCCCCTTGGCCCTCCCCGCGAATTAAAAGAAAGGTGGGGAAGTCTATTCCAATATATTAGCGATTATCCGGATCCCCATTCTTCTCTATTAAAAAGCAAATTGGCGGATGCAGAGGGAATAAAAGAAACACAGATTCTGATAGGAAATGGAGGCGCAGAGCTAATCACCCTGATTGGCCGGATGATAGCCGGAAAAAGGGTGCTGATTATTCAGCCGGCTTTTTCGGAATATGAAGAGGCCTGCCGCGTTAATCATAGTACGGTGTCCTATCATCAGCTGGAGCCTGGAGACTGGGATCTGAATATGGAAGCGCTATCTGAAAAGCTAAAAGTCGCGGAGGTTGTTTTCTTCTGCAACCCGAATAACCCGACAGGTATTTTTTACCCATCTTCAATTGTGGGGAAATTGATTAAGAAGTGTCATATCCACAGCTGCCTGCTTATTATGGATGAAGCTTTTTATGACTTTGCCTGCGACTATCAATCTATTGTTCCTTTCATAGGAAAGGATTCGAATGTTGTGGTGCTGCGCTCCATGACAAAGATGTTTTCGATACCGGGCCTGCGCCTTGGATACATGATGGCAAGTGAGAGGTTAATTGAAAGAGCGGCTGCTCTGAAACCGCACTGGAGCGTGAATGCTCTTGCTTTAAAAGCAGGAGAATGGTGTCTGGACAGCAAAGAGCATGTCAGGCTGACAAAGAATTTGATCCGGCAGGAGAGAGAGAGGCTGGTTCAATTTTATCAGCAATTGGATTTTGAGGTTTCTCCTTCTTCCGTTAATTTCTATTTGTTAAGAGATCCGAAACTTGATGTGCAGCTGCCTCTCTTTCAATTTTTGCTTGAGAAAGGAATTATCCCAAGGCACACAATGAATTTCCCTGGCCTGGAAGGAAGATGGCTGCGCTTTGCGATTAAAGGGCCGAAAGACAATGATGTGCTGATGGAGGCGATGCAGGAATGGCGGAAGGATCGCTGATTTTTATCTCCGGTGGAGTACGGAGCGGAAAGAGCTCCTTTGCAGAAAGGACTGCTGCCGGGCTGGCAATAAAGACGGAAGGAAAGCTTCATTATATTGCTGCCGGAAAAGCATATGATTCCGAGATGGAGGCACGAATTCAGAGGCACCAAGATGACCGGGAAAAGAGCGGCTTGCACTGGACAACATGGGAACAGCCTTCCGCACTTGAAGAGATCTCAGGGAACTTTAACAATCAGGATATTATTCTTTTCGATTGCTTGACCACTCTCTTAAATAATGAGCTTTTTAGAGCGGAAGACGTTTGGCGGAACAGAGAATTCCAGGACAAGCTGTCATCTGATCTTCTCAGGGCCATTTCTGAAATTCGCCAAAGATGCAGGTTCTTGATCGTTGTCAGCAACGAAGTCTTAAATGTGCCAATTGGCGAAAATGAACTGGTGATTACCTATTCAAAAATACTTGGGACGCTTCACAGGAATATAGTAGAGATGGCAGACGAAGCCGTTCTTGTCGAAGCTGGCATTCCCATTCTAATGAAAGGAGAACCGGCATGAAAGGAATTATGATTCAGGGCACGTCATCTGACGCCGGGAAAAGCCTGATTGCTACGGCTCTTTGCCGGGCATTCTCCAATGAAGGTTTCCGCACGGCTCCTTTTAAATCCCAGAATATGTCCAATAATTCATACGTGACAAAGGATGGAAATGAAATCGGCAGGGCACAGGGCATTCAGGCTGAAGCGGCAAGAACTGAAGCTGCTGTCTGGATGAATCCCATTCTCCTTAAGCCTCAATCCGCTCAGAATGCGGAGGTCATTCTCCTTGGAAAAGCAGTCAATTCCCTATCTGGAAGAAGCTATCGGGAATCCTTTTATGAGAAAGGATTGGAAACAATCAGGGAGGCGCTGCAGCTGCTTGATGCTCAATACGAGCTGCTTGTGATAGAGGGAGCTGGCAGCCCTGTTGAAATTAATTTAAAAGATAAAGAGCTTGTTAATATGAAAGTCGCCGAAATGGCGGATGTGCCAGTCATCCTGGTTGCCGATATTGACAGGGGCGGTGTTTTTGCCAGCATTGTTGGAACCCTGGAGCTTTTCACCAAACTGGAAAGACAGCGGGTTGCGGGCATTATCATTAATAAATTCCGCGGAGATATCACGCTGTTTGAGGATGGCATCCGCTGGATCGAGGAAAGGACTGGCATCCCTGTCCTTGGGGTTCTTCCATACTTGGATGACCATATGATCGATGCAGAGGATTCCCTATCCATTCAGGCTGCTGTTCCAAGGGCTGGAGGAGGTATTCTGGATATTGCAGTGCTTCGGCCGCCATTTATTTCAAACTTCAGTGACATCGATCCGTTTTACTATGAAGATGACGTAAGCATTAGATGGGTAAGGCATCTATCGGAGGCTGGCTCGCCTGATGCGGTGATCATTCCCGGCACAAAGAGCACTATTCGCGATTTGCGCTATTTCAAGGAAAAAGGTCTGGCGGAATGGATTGTGCGCTATGCTGCCGATGGAGGTTCTATTGCCGGCATTTGCGGAGGATACCAGATGCTGGGCAGGAGATTAATCGATATGGCAGGTTCTGATACCGGGAATCCATATGAAAAGGAAAAAGGCTTGAATTTGATACCGGCAGATACCATTTTTCATGAACGCAAGAAGACCGTGCAGGTGAAGGGCAGTCTGCATTCAAGCACGAACCTTCCCGTAAAAGAAATTTTGGATGGATATGAAATCCATTTAGGTGAAACAGTTCTTGAAAATGATTTTGGTGGCAATCGCCTTCTGCTGCTTCAAAATGGCGAAGAAGATGGATTTTATGGGAATGAAGGCCGTCTGGTAGGGACGTATATGCACCACATCTTCCATAATGATGAATGGAGGGGTGCGTGGCTTAATTCCCTGCGCAAACAAAAAGGCATTCCAAGTAAGGAGCCTGTCCGAATAAAAGCCCTGAAGGATAGGAAATACAACGAACTGGCGGAAAATATGATACAGCATCTTGATTGGGAAAAATTAAAGGAAATTGTCTTTAGCTGGAGAAAACAGAATGAAATGGCTTAAAGGATTATTGATCAACCTTCAATTTTTTACAAGCATTCCCATTCCAATATCCCTGCCCATGGATAAGCCTCATTTGGAGAAGGCAATCAGAACCTTCCCTATAGCCGGCCTCATTCAGGGGAGCATATACGCATTTATTCTCTATGCTTTTCTTGAATGGACTCCTTTTTCACTCTTGGCTGCGGCCTTTGCCGTCTGGCTGGCCGGCATTTTGCTAACCGGCGGGATCCATCTTGATGGGTGGATGGATGCGAGCGATGCGTTCTTCTCCTATCGCGATCAGGAAAGGCGGCTGGAAATCATGAGTGATCCCCGGGTGGGGGCGTTCGGGGTGCTGTCCATCATTGTATTGCTGGGTACCCGTTTTCTATTTATCTATGAAATTGTCCTTTTATCAAATGCATATTCCTATTTTTTAATCGCATTGATTCCTTTTTTAAGCAAGATGATAATGGGGGTATTGCTGATAAAAGTTAAGGCAGCCAAAAAAGAGGGGCTGGGCTCATTATTTCAGCAGGCTGCTTCGAAAAGCACCTTATTTATTTACCCAATCTTCCTTCTGGCCGCCGCTGCAGCTGCCGGGCTGGCTGGTTACCCGGCTATTGTTGGATTTCTTTTCATGGTTCTTTTTTCAATATTGTTATTCGCATTCTTATCAAGGAAAGTCATTGCCTGGTTTGGCGGAATGACTGGGGATGTACTTGGGGCCAGTGTGGAAGGGACGGAGGTGCTATTATGGATGATACTGTGGCTGTTGCATTATTTCGTCATGGGCTGACAGAAGCCAATAAGTCCCATGCTTATCTGGGATGGACAGATTCCCCTTTGTGTC
Source organism: Cytobacillus oceanisediminis (assembly GCF_022811925.1). Classification (NCBI taxonomy): domain Bacteria; kingdom Bacillati; phylum Bacillota; class Bacilli; order Caryophanales; family Bacillaceae; genus Cytobacillus; species Cytobacillus oceanisediminis. The sequence goes on from NZ_CP065511.1 coordinate 479,993, forward strand.
CCGAACATAGGGATAAGCTTGCCGCGGAGCCTCAAGACTATAGAAGAATTTTTGCAAGTGATTTAGGCAGATGCATGAAGACGGCAGCTATTCTTTTCCCTAATCATTCTATTGAATCATGTCCCGAATGGAGAGAAATGCATTTTGGTGAGTGGGAAGGCAGGACTTATCAAGAACTGAAAGATAAACCAGCTTATCAAAAATGGCTGGAAGATCCTTTCTCAGGAGTGCTGCCTGGAGGGGAATCCTTTTCAGCATTTACAGCAAGAGTGGATAAAGGGTGGCAGAATTTAACCGATCAATTGCTTCGGAAGGATATTCGTGATGCTGCCGTTATTACACACGGCGGGGTCATAAGGTATCTTCTGGGAAAGTATGCTCCGGAGAAAAAAGAATTCTGGGAATGGCAAGTTCCGTTTGGAAGAGGCTATGAGCTTAGATGGACACGGGAAGAGTTTAGGAGGGGCGAGAGATGCACTTCATTACAGGAGGCGCCTTTAACGGGAAATCCCGATGGGTGAAGGAATTTTATCAATTGGATGATACTCCTCATAAATGGATTTCAGCTTATCAAGGTGAGTTGGCCGGCGATTTGGATCAAAATCTAATCGTCTATGAGGGAATCGAGCTGATGATTCGGGAATGGTCACAAGCGCTGGAGTTTGAAGAGATTCGGGACAAGTGGCAGGAGATGCTGGCAAAATGGCAAAAGTGGGAAAAAACAGCTGTCAATCGAAAGCTCGTTTTAATCGGATCTGATATTTCAAAAGGCATTGTTCCAATGGAAGCAGCTGACCGAAAGTGGCGGGATGCGTCAGGCTGGGCCTTTCAGGATGCCGCTGCTGCTGCAGATAGAGTTGATTTGATTTGGTATGGCATTAGTCAAAAAATAAAATGAAATGGGGAATTGCTGATGAAACTTTATACACGAACTGGTGATGAGGGAAAAACAAGCATTATCGGAGGCAGGGTGGAAAAGGATGATGTAAGGGTTGAAGCATACGGAACAGTGGATGAAGTCAACTGTTTTGTCGGGCAGGCTATGACACAGCTGGATCCGTCCATTTTTCAGGATGTCCTGGAGGATCTGGAGAAGATCCAGCATGAGCTTTTTGACTGTGGCGGCGACCTTGCAAATGTTTCGAAAAAGCGGGAGCTGAAATTGTCGAAGGAATCTGTAGACTATTTGGAGACTACGATTGATAAATTGATTGAAGAAGCGCCAAAGCTTGAAAGGTTTATTCTGCCTGGGGGAGCACCTGCATCTGCATCCATTCATATTGCCAGGACAGTAACCCGGAGAGCGGAGCGGCTCGTGGTCTCACTAAAAAAAGCGGATCCGGAAACCTCTGCAGTGGCACTGAAATTCCTGAATCGTTTATCTGATTATTTCTTTGCCCTGGCAAGAGTGGTTAATTTCCGTCTTAACCAGAAAGATGTGGAGTATGTGCGCAGTGCCAATGTATTCCGTGAAGGAAAGCGCAAGGAGGATAAAGAATGAAAAGCAAGCGATTGGGCATGGCAGCCATGCTTGTTGCACTGACAGCAATCGGTGCAGCGATTAAAGTTCCGGCCATAATCGGAAGCGTGGCACTGGATGCATTTCCTGCTTTGCTTGCAGCCGTACTGCTTGGAGGCTATGGCGGTGCGGCCGTTGCGGCCATCGGGCATCTGCTGTCGGCGTTATTGGGCGGCATGCCTTTAGGGCCTCTTCATCTCCTGATTGCTGTTGAAATGGCACTGTTAGCCTTTATTTTCAGTTCATTGTATCAGAGAGGCCGGCACTGGCTGGCGGGAATTCTTTTTGTGTTAGGCAATGCCTTTGCAGCCCCGCTTCCATTTATCTTTTTAATGGGCCAGGCCTTTTACCTGGCAATTGTGCCTTCTCTTTTTATAGGCTCTGTGATAAATGCTGCTATTGCTTATATAGCTATTCCGAGACTCGCCAAGCTTGTGGGCCCGGCTATGACCAAAGCGGGTGCTGAGCAGTGAGGGATGTCTTAAGCTTTCCTTTTAATTCTGAAGAAATGATTGTGGTAGCCAGTGATAACAGCGGAGCAATCGGCGAGAAAGAACAGGATGCTGTCCAGGTTCCTTACGAGACCGTTTCGTATTATTCCTTCCGTGTCGCTGTCATGGAATGTTTGTCAGCAGGTGCTCAGCCATTTGCAGCTGCCCTTCAGAATTTCTGCGGTGATGATGCCTGGGATCAGCTTATACGGGGCATTAAGAAGGGGGCCGATGAATTAGGCCTTGCGGAACTGCAAATCACCGGCAGTACCGAAAGTAATTTTAACCTGCTTCAATCTGCTGTAGGGTTATCTGTACTTGGCAAAAGGCAGGGAAAGCTTCCTGCTGAGACCCTAACGTATACAGATGATACAAGGATAGGGGTTATCGGTTCCCCTTTGGTTGGCCAGGAGCTGATTGAGAGGGAGGCGGAGGCAGCACCCCTGAAGCTTTTTAAAATAATTAACTCCATTAAAGATATCGAGACGCTTCCTGTAGGTTCAAAAGGCATTCTGAACGAGCTGAACGGGCTGTTCTCCAATAGGAAGTTTGAGGTTAAGGACCTTGAATCAGAAGTGGACTTGGGGAAATCAGCAGGCCCATCCACTTGTTTTATAGCCATTTTTTCCGAAGCGAAATCGGAAGAAATCAGAAAATTGGCAGGAAGTTATTTTCATATACTGAAAAGAAAGGCATGAAAAAAGGGATGCTGACTTTATATATCATCCGGCACGGTGAAACGGAATGGAACAAAGAGAAAAGAATGCAGGGGCGCCTGGACTCTGATTTAACGGAGAAAGGCAGACGTGATGCGAAGCTGCTGGGGGAGAGAGTAAAGGATATAGAATTTAAGCGTATTATCTCTTCACCGAGCAAACGGACTTTACATACAGCACAGCTTGTAAGTGGAGCAAGGGAGATTCCGGTCGAGACAGATGAAAGGCTTATGGAAATAGATCTTGGTGATTGGCAGGGAAGAGTGGAAAGTGAAATAAGGGAGCTTTATCCGGCTGTGTTCGATGCTTATTGGAACCGGCCGGAGTCCTATGAAAGTGCAGGAGGAGAAAGCTTTTACGATGTGGCAAACCGCGTTGATTCCTTTCTGGAAGACCTGCAAAGTACCTCATCAGAAGGCAGTGTGCTGATTGTTACCCATGGAGTTGCTGTCAAAGCTCTTTATATGCTTTGCCGCAATGCTGCTGTCGAACGCATTTGGGACCCACCCTTCATTCATGGAACCAGCCTGACCATCCTGCAGATTGATCAGGATAATAAGGAATTCCTCTTAGAAGGATGCATGGCTCACTGCGAATAAGGCTCGCTAAAAACGAGCCTTATTATTTTTTATAAGGTTCCTTCATTATATCTTAGCAAAAACCCTCGTCTTGCTCGCTCCTTCTGTATTTTGCTCTTCATCCCAAACTGAATGGATCTCAAAAGTCCCTTCTTCGAAAAAAAGCGGCAGCTTTCTCTTGAACCAATCCTGCATGGGGAGGTCCATTGCATCTTGTCTTGAAACCCATTGCAATTCTCCTTCAGGAGGATCTGCAAGAAGGCTTCCTTCAAAGGAGTCTGCCAGATAATTAAATACCATGTAGCGGACATTCATCTGGGGGTTTACGTACTCATCCCAACCTTTAAAAATAATATTCCTGACATGCAACCCTGTCTCCTCAAGCACTTCGCGTTTTGCTGCGTCCGTAATGCTCTCGGGAAACTCTACTTTTCCGCCTGGTGCGAGATAGCCAGGGAAGCCTTTATAATCTGGCCGTTTTATGAGAAGGATCTGATCTCCGTCTGCAACCATGCACATCGTGTACATCTGATGTTCGATTTCTTTCCAGTTCATTGCTGCACCTCTATTAATAATGATTCCAAAGTTTATACATTCTTTTAAAAGGAGAAAATACCTCCTTTATTGAAATCATATCATGAATAGAAAACTCGAAGAGGTGAAAAAGAGTGGAATTGAAGATGGGGTATGTCATTTTATATGCGGAAAGCCTGGAAAGAACGAAGCATTTTTATGGTGAATTGCTGGGACTGAAGCTTATGAATGAATTTGGAACTTACATCGAGTATGATACAGGCAGCACCATTCTTTCCTTTAATACGAGAGAAGGCGGGCGGGAAGTCACCGGGCTTCCGATACCGGATGGATTGAGAAAGGAGCAGACATTTGAGCTTGGCTTTGTCACAGAAGAGGTAGAAGCTGCTGTTGATAAGCTAAAGTCTGCAGGAGTGCCTGTCCTGCTCGAGCCTGTTGAAAAGCCTTGGGGCCAGAAAGTGGCATATGTGGAAGATCCGGATGGACATTATATTGAGATTTGTTCGCCTATCGGTTAAAAAATGACTCTGCTCCAGGGTCATTTTTTTGTTGGGAATTATTTTTTTATATGCATAGTAATCTGTTGATTTCAAAAGAAAAACATAGATTTTAAGTGTTTTTAGCGCTTACATAAGAGTTTGTAAATATAAGTAAATGTGTTATGATTCTATATGTTTTTGTCGGCCCGACTTTGATGAGAGTTCAAAGTCATTACTATAAATCTACTAATAAAGAGGTGTTTATTTGAAAGTTTTATCAAAAAAAGAACAATGGTTTGGCAATGTTAAGGGTGACATCCTTGCTGGAATCGTAGTGGCATTGGCACTAATTCCAGAGGCGATTGCATTCTCGATTATTGCTGGTGTTGATCCAATGGTTGGATTGTATGCTTCTTTCTGTATTGCTGTAACCATTGCAATAGTTGGCGGAAGGCCTGGAATGATTTCTGCTGCAACCGGTGCGATGGCGTTACTAATGGTTACATTAGTAGCTGATCACGGACTGCAGTATTTATTTGCTGCGACCATTTTGACGGGAGTTCTGCAGATCTTATTTGGTGTGCTTAAGTTGGCCCGCTTTATGAAATTCATTCCGCGTGCGGTTATGATTGGGTTTGTTAACGCGCTGGCGATCTTGATTTTCATGGCGCAGCTTGAACAGTTTGTAGATGCTACATGGGTAATGTATGCAATGGTTGCCGGTGCATTGGCGATTATTTATATTTTCCCGAGATTCACTAAAGCAGTGCCATCTCCTCTGGTGGCTATTATTGTTATTACTATCATTGCCATCATGACAAAGAGTGATGTGCGTACAGTTGGCGATATGGGGGCCATCACATCAGCCCTCCCGGCATTCTTTATACCGGATGTTCCATTTAACCTTGAGACTCTGAAGATTATTTTCCCGTACTCTATTGCCCTTGCGATCGTGGGCTTGCTTGAATCTTTGCTGACTGCATCCATTGTTGATGACATGACCGATACGGCCAGTGATAAGAATATGGAAAGCCGCGGACAGGGAATTGCGAATATCATAGCAGGTTTATTCGGCGGAATGGCAGGCTGTGCCATGATTGGACAGTCCGTCATTAATGTGAAATCTGGCGGAAGAGGCAGACTGTCTGCTTTGACAGCCGGCACATTCCTTATGTTTCTGATTTTAGTATTAGGAAATATTGTCGTTCAAATACCGATGGCTGCATTAGTCGGTGTAATGATCATGGTATCGATCGGTACATTTGACTGGTCATCCATTAAGGGCCTTGCTAAGACTCCTGTCACAGATTCGATTGTTATGGTTGTAACGACTGTTACAACTGTTTTCACCCATGACCTATCCAAAGGAGTTTTCGCGGGGATCATTCTAAGTGCCATCTTCTTTGTGGCTAAAATTTCGAAAGTGCATGTTGCAGCACGAGTTGAAGGAGATAAGAAAATATACGCTGTAAGAGGCCAGGTTTTCTTTGCTTCTGTAGATGAACTTATAGCAGCATTCGACTTTAACGAAGAATTGAAAGAAGTTGAAATTGACTTTACACAGGCGCATGTCTGGGATGACTCAGGAGTCGCTGCCATCGATAAAATTGTATTAAAGCTTCGTGACAACGGTGTGCTGGTCCGCCTATCAGGATTAAACGCGCCAAGCTCGAACTTGATTGAGCGTTTGGCCGTCCACCGCAAACCTGGTGCGAAATTATCCGGCCATTAAAAAATACTGTAATTAATACCACAGTCAGCTTTGACTGTGGTATTTTTTTTATAAGAATAAGTTAGGGGTGAGGCTGTGTTTAAAAAGATACTGATTGCTGCAGATGGATCCGACCATTCCATTCGTGCAGCCGCTAAAGCCATTCAACTGGCTGAACAGAATCCTGATTCTGAAATAACCGTAGTGTATGCCGTTGATGGCCAGACCTCAAAAGAAGATATCCTTCACCATTTTGATAAGAGTATAGTGGACCAGGTGAGGAAAAAACGTTTAGAGCCAATAGAAAACTTATTAAAAGAAAAGGGCGTTTCATATGAAATAAAAATCCTGCAGGGAGAGCCTGGACCAGCCATTGTTGAGTTCGCCAACAAGATGGATTTTGATGTTGCTGTAGTAGGAAGCCGGGGTCTGAATACACTTCAGGAAATGGTGCTCGGAAGTGTTAGCCATAAAATAGCCAAACGTGTTAAAGCGCCTGTTTTGATTGTTAAGTAAAGTCCAGATATATACTTTTTCCTTTCCTGGTAATGTAAAGCTGATGCCGCGCCAAGTGACCGATAAATAAAAAAAGTGACCGATATCTAGTCCGTTCTGACCGATATATTTAGAATGTGACCGATAAAATATAAAACTGGCCGATAAACTAAAGTAAGTGACCGATATGACGGCTTAGTACAGCAAAATTCATAAAAACAGCACTTAAACCAAAAAAAGATGCCCCAACAGGGACATCTTTTTTTCAATTAGCCAGCTTTCACTGCAGATTGAGGCTGAAGCTTCTTATCTTTGCCGCTTGCCTTATCAGACAGCAACGTCAGAGCACCGTCACCTGTTACATTGCAAGCAGTTCCAAAGCTGTCCTGGGCAAGGTATAGGGCAATCATAAGCGCAAGCATAGTTTCGTTGAATCCGAGCATGCTTTCAAGCAGACCCAATGCGGCCATGACAGCTCCTCCAGGAACACCGGGAGCTGCAATCATCGTGATGCCAAGCATTAAAATGAAAGGCAGGATTTCTGCAAATGATGCCGTTTGACCCTGCAGCATCATCACGGCAATAGCACAGCTCACAATGGTGATCGTGCTACCGGAAAGATGAATCGTTGCCAGTAATGGAACAGAGAAATCCGCGACTTTTTCACGTGCACCAAGCTTTTTAACCTGCTTAAGCGTAACAGGAATGGTGGATGCGGATGATTGGGTTCCAAGTGCCGTAAAGTAGGCAGGCATCATATTTTTCATGAGTCTAAGCGGATTGGCTTTCATAAGGCTGCCGGCCGCTGAATATTGAAGCAGTAAAAATAAAAGATGAAGAGCAATAATCATGACAAATACTTTGGCAAATACAGAAATAATAGCGCCAACCTGTCCGCCTTGCGTCATATTGGCGAAAATCCCAAAGATATGGACAGGAAGCAATGGAATGATGACTTTTTCAATCAGTTTTTCAATAATATCACGGAAATCATTCATAGCATTTTGCAGAGTGTTTCCTTTGATCGCAGCCAAGCCAAGGCCTAGAGTGAATGAAATCAGCAGTGCCGTCATGACCCCCATTACAGGAGGCATGTCCACCTGGAAAAAGGGTGCAAGCAAAGCATCCTCAGGATTCTCAAACTCTTTGAAGCTTTGGTTTTTTAATAGAATAGGATATAACACCGTCGCAGAAAAATAGGCGACTAAACCAGCAGTGATCGTAGAAGCATAGGCAAAACCGGTTGTAATCCCAAGCAGTTTCCCTGCGCCTTTTCCCATACTCCCGATACCTGGAGCGATGAATCCAATAATAATTAATGGAATCGCAAAACCAAGAAAGTTTCCGAACAATCCATTAAAAGTAGCAAATAGCTGAATAAGCCATTCAGGAGAAAAAGAACCTAATAAAATACCTAATGCTATGGCTGCAATAATTCTGGGAAGCAAACCGAACTTCATTTTTATGTCCCCCTAAAAAATACAGTTGTTTTTGTTAGGAGGATTATATCCTGTTTTACGTTAAAAGTTAATAGATAAAGCTTTTGTTATAATAATAAAATAAGTCTGATTATTTATCGGGGATTAAGGGTTTTTCTCGTTTATTGCTCTATCGTAGGCGGTTAAACGTTTTCTCAAGATAATAATAAAAGAAAAAGAGTTTAAATTAATGCCAGAAAAGGAAATTATTTTACTGGTTTCAGATAAGAAAAGTTTCCTTTTTCAGGGCCCTTTCATACATATAGGAATATGGGCGTATGCGGAGAAAAAAATTCCTGTGGAATTGAACATGTAATCACTCCCTTTCTTAAATATGAAAGTGTTACAATAAAGAGTAGCTTGAAAGAGCATAAAAATCAGTTAAGGTTAAATAACGGAATAAAGCGGCATGAGAAGCCGGTTAGTCCATGATTGAATATTGGAGGTTCTTTTATGAAAACGAAGGTTGGCCTTTTGTACGGCGGAAAATCTGCAGAGCATAAAGTATCCATGCAGACTGCAATGGCTGTGATTAAAGCATTGGATTTAGAGAAATTTGAAATTCATCCTATTTATATATCTGAAGAAGGGCAATGGGTAAAGGGCCCTCAATTGCATGGTCCTGTTTCCAGTGTAAAGGAGCTGGAATTTTCCCAGGGGGAAGCACTTCCTCCAACAGCATTGGCACCAACCCTATTCCAGGGTGCTCAGGATAAAGGTCCATTTGATGTAATCTTCCCGCTGCTTCATGGTCCAAACGGGGAAGACGGCACAGTTCAAGGTTTACTTGAGCTCCTAAACCTGCCATATGTGGGGAATGGAGTATTGGCTTCATCAGCGGGAATGGATAAGGTCATCATGAAGAATATCTTTGCACAGGCAGGCCTGCCGCAGGTGAAGTATGTCTGGTTTATCCGCAGCGAATGGGAGAATGAGACGAAGGCAGCCTATGATCAAGTGGAAAAGGAGCTCGGATACCCGTGTTTTGTAAAACCGGCCAACCTGGGTTCAAGTGTAGGAATCAGCAAGTGCATGAACCGTTCAGAGCTTGAGGGAGCATTCAAAGAAGCTTTCCAATTTGACCGTAAAATTATCATTGAAGAAGGCGTTACAGCCAGAGAAATTGAAGCTGGCGTATTGGGCAATGATTATCCTGAATGCTCTGTTGCAGGTGAAATCGTGCCGAAAGTTGAATTCTATGACTATAAAGCGAAGTATGAAGATGGGGACACAGCCTTAATCATTCCTGCTGAAATCTCAGAAATTGAGTACAATGAACTGAGGGACATGGCCATTAAGGCATTTAAAGCGCTTGACTGCTCAGGTCTTGTCAGAGCTGATTTCTTTTTAACGAGAGAGGGTAAGTTATACATTAATGAAGTCAATACAATGCCAGGATTTACACCTTTCAGCATGTTCCCGCTTCTATGGAAGCATACGGGAGTGGAATATCCTCAGCTGATTGAAAAGCTTGTCAATCTCGCCATCGAACGCCATGCTGAGAAACAAAGCATCAAACACACAATGTAATAAGACATAATTGTTGAAGGAAACACGGCATCTTTGTCGTGTTCCTTTTGTTCATACATAACTGGCATTATGAGCTCATAATGCCGAAATAGGAGGCGCCATATGATAAAGAAAACACTTCAGGAAATTGAACAAATGATACAGATTGAGAATGATGTTTCATCTTTTCACAATACATCCATACAGGGCGTTAGCATTGACTCCAGAAAAATCAATCACGGCAATTTGTTCGTTCCATTCAAAGGTGAAAATTCGGACGGCCATCGATTTGTAGAAGATGCCATCGAAAAAGGGGCAGCCGCGGCTTTTTGGCAGAAAGATGTTCCCAATCCCCCTCTTCATCTTCCAATCCTGATCGTCGAAGATACACTGACGGCTCTTCAGGAATTGGCGAGAAGCTATCGTGATGAATTAAAGGTAAAAGTCGCAGGCATTACAGGAAGCAACGGCAAAACAACAACCAAGGATATGACCGCAAACCTTCTTTCCCTGCAATATAAAGTTCAAAAAACGGAAGGTAACTATAACAACCATATCGGTTTGCCCTTAACCATTCTGGCTCTTGAGGAAGATACGGAAATCGCGGTGCTGGAAATGGGGATGAGCGGCAGGGGAGAAATCGATTTTCTTACGAAGCTTGCCCGTCCGGACGCTGTGATTATTACGAATATAGGTGAATCCCACCTGCAGGATTTAGGTTCCAGAGAAGGGATTGCAGAAGCTAAGCTTGAGATCGTAAATGGGCTTAAGGAAAAGGGCCTGGTTATTTATTACGGCGACGAGCCACTCCTGGATAAAAAGCTGAAATCCTACATTGGTTCGGCAGCTTTAAGAACCTTTGGAAGAACCGGGAAAAATGATGTGTACCCGATGGATATCAAGCAGAATGACAGCGGCAGCACGTTTGGAATCAATGTGTCCAGCGAGAAGTTTTATCTGCCTGTGTTAGGTACCCATAATGTTCTCAATGCCCTGGCAGCCATGATTGCAGCATCCCATTTCGGTGTTCCGTACGAAAAGATGAACGAAGGCTTCGCAAGCTTAAAGCTGACGAACATGAGGATGGAACTTCTCGAGGGTCAAAGTGGAGAAAAAATCATCAATGATGCTTATAATGCGAGTCCAACATCTATGAATGCGGCGATTGAACTGATCGCAAACCTGCCAGGATATAAAAAGAAAATTCTTGTTCTCGGCGATATGCTGGAGCTTGGTCCGCAGGAGGAAGATTTCCATTACTCCATAGGAAAATCTGTGGATCCTGAAAAGGTTGATTATGTCTTTACATTCGGCAAGCTTGGCGAGTTTATCGCCAAGGGAGCGAAGGAGGTCCTGCCTCATGAACGGGTAGCCGCCTTTACTGACAAACAGCCGCTGATCGAAGAGCTGAAGAAACATGTGAATCAGGAAACGATTGTACTGGTTAAGGCATCCCGGGGAATGAAGCTGGAAGAGGTTGTCTCAGCTCTTCAATAATTGCTAGGAAAAGAATAACAATGTGTTTTAACAGAAATACTATTGCGGCTGAAACAGCATGAAGATACCCTGAGCTCTTCTTCACTCATTAACTCATATAGAGAATGAATTTCACCCAGGAATTAAGTGTATATATCTGTTATTATAGGAAATAAACCCCTGTTCCACGTGAAACAGGGGTTTAAATTATTTTTATATAGTTCCTTCGTTATGATTTTTATCTTCCAACAGGTTTGATTAGTATGGCAAAAAGGAAAAAGTGTAAAATAGAATTGACTAAATTATAAAAAATGGCGGTGACTCGAGTATGATTGGCTGCATGTGCATACATGGTTTTACAGGAGCTCCATTTGAAGTAGAACCTTTGGCAGAGTATTTGAAAGAACATACAGACTGGGAGATTTCCGTGCCGACATTGCCGGGTCATGGCGATGAACTGAAGCTGAAAGGAATTGCCTATAACAAATGGATTGAGCATGCAGAGGAAGAGCTGAAAAGGCTGATAAGCCGCTGTGAGAAAGTGTATGTAGTCGGCTTTTCGATGGGCGGCCTGATCGCCAGCTACTTAACAGTGCATTACCCGGTGGATAAGCTGGTTCTGCTTAGTGCTGCTGCTTATTATGTAAATCCAAAACAGCTTTTCTTCGATATTAAAGAGATGGCAAGGGATGCCTTCAAGGGAAACCTGGCCGACAATGAGATGTTCGTCAGATATAAGCGGAAAATAAGTGCGACACCGATTACGGCAACTCTTCAATTCCGCAGGCTTGTGGCCTCTATTAAACCTATCTTAAATCAGATCACTGTTCCGACATTGATTGCGCAAGGTGAAAGTGATGGAGTTGTGCCTCCGAGAAGTGCCAGATATTTATACAATAATATAAGTTCATCGGCCAAAAAATTAATTTTTATAAAGGACTCTAAACATCTTATCTGTCATTGCGGGGAAGGGGAACGCCTCTTTCAGGAGATCCTTGGTTTTCTTCAAAAAAAGCCGGAATGATAAGGTTTTCAGCCAGCCTTCAAGTTTGCAATGCTTACTTGAAAATGGTAATATAAACACCAAAGTGCCAACAGGAACTTCTTTTGAGAACCCGGACATACTCCAGCAGGAGAATGTCTTTTTTCATTAAATACAGAGGTATTGCCGAGAACGTCATACTTCAGTATGGCCGTAAATAAATGAGTGCTTCTCTACGGAAGAACTCATTTTTAGAGACCTGATTGTCCGTGAACAATTTGGATAGAATTTACCTCATCCTTTCCTCAAGCGGGTTTCATAGTGAGTGGGACTCTTCTTAACGAAACATAACCGCACTTTTTATAAAAATAAGAAGTTACAGCATCTAGAGACCGGGTACTGCCGGTTAAAAGGCTCCTTACGGGGTGCCCTAACTTTTCTTATAATCGTCCGGAAGAGTGACTCATAGGCCAATTTTCAGGAGAATTCCTGCCTGCAGGTTTGCAGGGACAAAATTTTTCTATGATTAGAAGGAGAATGAATACATTGACAAAGTTTCAAGACTTGGGCATCAGCCCGGCGACAATGAAATCACTAAAGCGAATGGGATTTGAAGAAGCGACGCCTATTCAGACCCAGACCATTCCGTTGAGTTTAGAGAATAAAGACCTGATCGGGCAGGCGCAGACAGGAACAGGAAAAACTGCTGCATTCGGAATCCCGATGATTGATAAAATCGACAACACAAAGGATTTCATTCAGGGAATTGTGATTGCTCCAACTCGCGAGCTGGCAATTCAAGTATCGGAAGAACTGTATAAAATCGGCTACGGCAAAAGAACGAAAGTCCTATCCATTTATGGCGGCCAGGATATTAATCGCCAAATCCGCGCTTTGAAGAACAAGCCGCATATCATCGTTGGAACGCCAGGACGTATTTTGGACCACATAAACCGCAAAACATTGCGTCTTGACCATGTCCATACTGCTATCCTTGACGAAGCGGATGAAATGCTTAACATGGGATTCATTGACGATATTGAAGCGATCCTTGCACAAATTCCTGAAGAACGCCAGACGCTGCTTTTCTCTGCTACAATGCCTGCGCCAATCCGCAGAATGGCAGAACGCTTCATGAAGGACCCTCAAATTGTCCGTGTAAAAGCAAAGGAAATGACTGTTTCATCTATTGAACAATACTATATTGAAGTGCATGAAAAGAATAAATTTGATGTGCTGACAAGACTTCTGGATATTCAATCACCTGAATTGGCGATTGTATTCGGACGTACAAAGCGCCGTGTCGATGAACTGGCTGAAGCCTTGAATCTTCGTGGATACATGGCTGAAGGAATCCACGGTGACTTAAGCCAGGCTAAGAGGATTTCTGTTCTTCGAAAGTTCAAAGAGGGAAGCATTGATGTCCTCGTTGCAACAGATGTTGCTGCGCGCGGATTGGATATTTCAGGCGTCACACATGTATACAATTTTGATATTCCGCAGGATCCTGAAAGCTATGTTCACCGCATCGGCCGTACCGGACGTGCTGGAAAAACGGGCGTTGCGATGACATTCATCAATCCGCGCGAAAAATCGTATCTGCATGTCGTAGAACGTACAACCAAGAGAAAAATGGAACGCATGGATGCTCCAACACTGGATGAGGCGCTTGAAGGCCAGCAAAAAGCAGTCATGGAAAAAATCATGCAAACCATTGAGGAAAACAATCTTGAGAGCTATAAAGAAGCGGCAGATGAGCTTCTGGCACAAAAGGATGCTTCAACAGTGGTTCAGGCCGTGCTGAAGATGCTGACAAAAGAACCGGATACAACTCCTGTTAAATTAACAGAGGAAAAGCCGCTTCCATCTAAGCGTGACAGAAAGCCGAATGACCGCAGCCGCGGAGGCTATAACGGAAAAGGCAGACAAGGAGGCCAGAAAGGATCATATAAATCCCGTCAAGGCCACACAGGAAAACGTCAAAGCCACAATAACCGTTCGAATAGCAGCAGCTATCGTTAATAAATTTGGAGAGCAGAGATTCTGCTCTCTTTTTATTTTGGCCTCAATATTAAGAGCCATCCATGTGCAATTTCTCACCGGCAGCCGTACATACTAAGGGAAATGCTGTACGGGAGGAATCGACATGACGATTGTACGCCTTGGGTATGTCGCGATGAGTATGAATCTGAAAAACGCGTCACCATCGCAAACGATGACGTTCAAGCAATTCTCGGCCATTAAAGACCGCGAGGCGGCTATAGCAAGACTGGAGCGGATTGCCGTATCAAATCTTGAAAACTGCCTGAGGCTGCTAAAGCACAATGCAGCCCATGATATCCATTTTTTCCGCTTTAGTTCCCGGCTGATTCCTCTTGCCAATCATGAGGAACTCTCTGATTGGAAGTATATGCGCCATCTTAAAGAAGCTCTATCCAAAATCGGGGACTTTCTGGATGAACATCCCATGCGGGTGGATTTTCATCCGGACCATTTTGTGCTCCTTAATACGCCGAAAGTTGATACATTGAATATGTCCATTAAAACACTGGCAATGCATGAAGCCCTGCTGAAAGGCATGAGGCTGAATCCGGCTCACCGCTGTGTTCTGCATGTGGGCGGAGGATATGATGATAAAGAAAAGGCTCTCGAACAATTTATCCATAATTGGGGCTTTACACCTTCAGGAATCCAGCAAATGATTATCCTCGAGAATGACGATACCACCTTTACCCTTGATGATACGCTCTATCTTTGTGAAAAGCTTGGGATTCCGCTTGTATTTGATTACCACCATCACCTTGCCAATTTTGAGAATGATAACTGGACGGGGCAATGGGAAAGGGTCGCAGCGACATGGGACCATTCAGAACTGCCTGTGAAAATGCATATCTCCAGTCCGAAATCAGACAAAGATTTTAGAGCTCATGCCGATTATATTAATTCTGAAATGTTCATGGAATTTCTGCAGAACATTAAGGGATCAGTGCCTGAGATTCATTGCATGATCGAAGCGAAAATGAAGGACAGCGCATTATTTAAGCTGGCTGAAGATTTAAGAATGAACCCTGATCTGACCTTTATTGATTCATCCAGCTTTGAAATATAAGTAGTACCCCACTTTTTTCATAAAAGGGAGACACTTCTTTTTTCTGTCATGTATACTTATAGAAGTGAAAGAGCTGATTCAAAACGACATGTACGGATGAGGTTTTGAGCGATGAACTGACTCTGGGTGTTTTTGAATGACTATTAATTTTATGGAATTGCGGGGGGTACTGCATGATTACAGAGCCGCATAAAAGGATACCGGCAAGGGGGCTGCTTGCATGGAGAATTTCCGGCACAATCCACTCTGTTTTTCCTTTTGTGTTATCAGGGGGCGCAATTGCTGCTGCTTTCCTGTTTAATTGGCCTATTTGGGTTATTGGAGCTTCCTTAATGTTTTATTCCGCTTATGCTTACCTAGTCATTATGACTTTCCCCTCTTTAAGGTGGAAAAGATGGAGGTATGAGGTCCGGGAAAATGAAATAGAGCTTAAACATGGGATAATTGTGATTAAAAGGACCCTTGTTCCCATGATTCGGGTGCAGCATGTGGATACCAAGCAAGGGCCGATATTGCGTAAATATCGTCTTGCTACTGTCACCATCTCGACAGCTGCAACTGTTCATGAGATACCGGCATTGGATGTGGACGAAGCGGAGGAATTGCGCTTTTTCATTTCCTTGCTGGCAAGGGCTGCAGATGATGATGTCTAATCCGAAACGGCTGCACCCAATCTCAGCGGTAGCCAATTTCCTGAAACACCTAAAGGAGATGCTGGTGCCCTTTCTTGTTTTTGTCGTCTTTGGAAGCAGAGGAGGAAATGGGGAGATTGTTCAGCTTGTCCTGTCTTTAGGGGTCATAATCGCGGTTTTTATGATAGGGATCCTTACCTGGTGGAGATATACCTATAGACTGGAGGAAGGCGAGCTTCGAATCGAGTATGGTGTTCTGATAAGGAAGAAGAGATATATTCCACTTGAAAGAATTCAAAGTCTCGACTTATCGGAAGGTTTGCTGCAAAGGCCATTTGGCCTTGTGAAGATGAAAGTGGAGACAGCCGGTTCAAGCGGTGCTGGTGAGGCAGAAGCGGTATTGACGGCTATTTCTAAAAAAGATGCAGCGTTCATTCAGCAGGCATTTTCAGCAGCTAAAAAGAATCCTTCCGAAATGGAAACAGTATTGCAGAACCGGGAAGTGATTTATAAAATTTCTCCTGGCGAGCTGCTCCTTCTGGCATCAACTTCAGGCGGGGCAGGTGTCGTTATTTCGGCTGTCTTTGCTTTTGTTTTTCAATTTGAAGAAATCATTCCGTATGAAAAGGTGTTTACCGGGCTCGAAGGATTTATTGCCAACGGAATTATATTTGTGAGTATCCTGGTCTTCATCGTCTTTTTTATTGCATGGCTGATTGCTCTTATTGGCAGTATGCTGAAATATGCCGATTTTACTTTAATAAAGACTGATAAGGAATTGATTGTCACAAGAGGTCTGCTGGAAAAGAGGCAGATGACGATTCCGCTGAATCGCATTCAGGCAATTCAGTTCAGGGAAAATCTGCTTAGGCAGCCACTTGGCCTGGCAACTGTCTATATTGAAAGTGCAGGAGGTTCCATTGAGGACAATGAAAGCGCCCGCCTTATGATCCTGCCGATTGTGAAAAAAACACGGATTGCCGGTCTGTTAAAGCCCCACTTGTTCCACTATGAACTGCAGCCCGGATTTTTTAAAGCTCCAAAAAGGGCGCTTAACCGCTATTTATGGAGAGGGCTTCTATGGGTACTGCCTTTTGTGGCTGTGCCGCTCCTCTTTTTCAGGCCATGGGGATACTTTTCTTTAGTGCTGCTGATCCTTTCGTTGGGATGGTCGTATCTCAAATACAGGGATGCAGGCTGGGATATCAGCTCTCAGCAGCTTGCTCTCAGATATCGCGGGATTGTAAGGATTACTGTCTTTATGAAAAGAAATCGAATACAGTCCCTCACCATGAGCGAAAGTTATTTTCAGAAAAGGCGCAGTCTGGCTACCATAGAAGCTGTGGCCATGTCAGGGATTGGGGGGACAGGCGGAACGGTTCCTGATCTTGACCGGAAAGAAGTGTATGCTATTTATAAGTGGTACTCTTATACTGGATTAAACAGAAGTTATTTGAAAAAGGAAAAGCGCCCATGAGCGCTTTTTTTTTGAATTATCTAGCTAAAAACCCCAGGACAGCCAAAATGATAATAAATCCCCAGAGAACAAGCCTTGATGCGGGCACCCCTTTTAATGAAGGCCTGATGCCGGAAAGACCTCCGGGCCGTATTATGCCAGATGAAGAGGATGTACGGCCTTTGGCCAGTGATGCCGCACCGATCAGGAAACCTGCAAGCAGGCCGAATAAATGGGCTGTAACATTAATGTTTGGCTGCAGAAAGGTCATGATTACGCCGATTATCGTAATGGTCAGTATGATTTGTGAGTTTTCCCTGGATAAAAGTTCTTTTCGGAATACGATGATTGCCGCAAAGTATCCGAAAAGGCCAAAGATCGCACCACTGGCGCCCACATGAATATATGTCAATGGTTCAAGAAGCAGTGTTGCAATATTTGCTGCTGCACCAGCTGTGATGTAAAGCAGGATGAATCTGGTTTTTCCGAGCATTCGTTCCAGGACAGGGCCGAAGAGAACGAGAGAAAAGCTGTTGAATAAAACATGGGGGAAACCGCTGTGCAGTATGATGGGGCTCAGCAGCCGCCAGTATTCACCTTGAACAATATATAAATTGACGCCTGCAAGCTTTTCGAAAATAAGTGTATTTGGGAATAGGGGAATGACTGTTAATAGATAGATGATAATATGGATACAAATGATAGCAGAAACAACAGGGTAGTAGCGGATAAATTCCTTAAAGCTTTCCGTTCTTGTAAACATGGCTCTCCTCCGTGCTTGAATTGTTGGACCGTGTATCTACATCATAGCCTGAAAAGCGGTTTTTCAGCATGCCATAACACTTATTCATTGGATAATGTGTACATAATACTGCTTCTACTGTATTCTTTATGCAGCGAATAATATAAATAGAAGGAAGATGAGAGATGATTTCCGGTATTGGGATTGATATTGCAGATCTGGAGCGCATACGAAAAATTATTGCCAGGCAGGAGCGTTTTCCTGAACGGATTTTGACACCAAAAGAGCAGGCTGGCTATCGCCGCTTGCCAGAAAAGAGACGGGCTGAATATCTTGCCGGGAGGTTCGCGGCAAAAGAAGCTTTTTCAAAGGCATGGGGCACTGGGATTGGGGAAGAACTTTCCTTTCAGGATATTGAAATTGAAAAGGATGAAAAGGGAAAGCCTTATATTTCGAAGCCATTTAAAGATGGGATACACTTGTCGATTTCCCATAGCAGAGAATATGCGGTGGCTCAGGTGGTTATAGAAAAAACTTGATATTTGGCATGCTGAAGAATTTCAAAAGCTTGTCATTCCTCCTAGCATATTCCCTAAGGTTGTCTCATATATTCATAATGCGATAGGAGAGACAGGCCGGAAGTTGGGCCGATCTCACTGAAATGAGACAAAGGGGCTGAAGGAATGAAGAAAAAGTGGTTCATGCTGCTTGCCGGGCTTTTGGTAGTTCTTGCACTGTCTGCCTGTGGGACTAAATCACAGGAAGACGTCGTAAAGGATCTTAACAATAAGCTTGAAGACATTAAAGGATACAAGGCAGAGGCCAAGATGACTCTGCAGATGGGGACTGACCCGCAAACTTACGAAATTGAAGTATGGCATAAGGAGCCTGACTTTTACCGGGTGAACCTGAAAAACGCCCAAAAGGAACAAAGCCAAATGATTCTGCGCAACGATGACGGTGTATTTGTCCTCACTCCTGCGCTGAACAAGAGCTTCCGTTTCCAGAGCGATTGGCCGCAGAACAGCAGCCAGGCTTATTTATATGAATCATTAGTCAAGGACATTATGGAGGATAAAGAAGCTAAGTTCTCCGCTACAAAAGATCATTATGTGTTTGAAACAAAAACACGCTATCAAAATAATCAGATGCTTCCTGTCCAGGAAATCAAGCTCAAGAAGTCCGATTTATCCCCAGTCAGTGTGAAGGTTATGGATCCTGATAAAAATGCACTTGTAACAGTAGAATTTTCAAATGTAAAGTTTAATGCCAGCTTCGATAAGAAAGATTTTGACATGCAGAAGAACATGACAGGAGCCCAGCTCGAAGTGCCGGTGATGGCTGAGGTGGAGGATCAGGAATTCGCGGTTAAATATCCGCAGATGGACATGGCTGATGTAAAGCTGGTTGATGAGCAGGAAGTGCAAACAGAAGATGGCAAGCGTGTTGTATTGACGTACGATGGAGAAAAATCCTTCACTCTTGTGCAGGAAAAGGCCGCTGTCATGCCGACATCATCCGTCGTTACTTCAGTGAAAGGCGAGCCTGTTGACCTTGGCTTTACCATTGGTGCACTTTCTGACAACACCATTTCCTGGACCTACCAGGGTGTGGATTATATGATTGCATCCAATGATTTATCACCTGAAGAAATGTCCGAAATTGCCCGCACTGTACAGGGGGAAATGGTGAAATAAATCACCGGCAAAAAGCAGGTCTCATATGGGCCTGTTTTTTTTATGCTGGAGATGATTGGCCTGCATCGGAAATCAGCTTTCAAAGCTTTTTGATAAAAAATAACCATTTGACAAACCCTCTGCCCGAGTTTGATAATCGACATGTAGAGAAGCAATGGCTAAAGGACGTGAACACATCGATGTATGAAAAAACAAAAATGTACCGGGACACTTGGGCAGAGATAAATCTGGATCATATTTCATATAATGTAGAGTCAATGAAAAAACATGCAGAAGAAGGGACAAACGTCATTGCGGTTGTGAAGGCAAATGGGTACGGACATGGAGATGCTGCAGTGGCGGAAGCGGCCCTGGAAGCGGGCGCATCCTCTCTGGCTGTTGCCACACTGGATGAGGCGATGGCATTGAGAAATAAAAAGATTGCGGCTCCGATTTTAGTAATGGGAGCGAGCCGCCCGGAGCATGCAGGCGAAGCAGCGGCAAAGAATATTGCCCTGACCGTTTTTCAAAAGGAGTGGCTCTCACAAGCAAAAGAATATGTGGAAGATGGAGAAGTCCTGAATATTCATATAAAGTTTGATACAGGCATGGGCCGCCTGGGTATTCGAAGCCGTGATGAGCTTGAGGGAATTGAGAGCGTTATTAAAAAGGACAAGCGTTTTCAGCTTGAAGGGGTGTTTACGCATTTCGCCACAGCGGATTCATTGGACAATGCTTATTTTGAAAAGCAGCTGAGCAGATTTAAGGAAATGACCGGCTGGCTGGAGATTTTGCCGAAGTACGTCCATACCAGCAACAGCGCGGCTGCCCTTAGATTTCCCAAAGCGCACTTAAATGCTGTCAGAATGGGGATCAGTATGTACGGATTGGCTCCTTCCATGGAAATAAAGTCTGAACTTCCTTTCCAGCTGAAAGAAGCTTTTTCTCTCCATACCTCTATTATTCATGTGAAAAAGCTTCATAAAGGCGAGAAAGTCAGCTATGGTGCGACTTATGGGGCTCAGGAAGATGAATGGATTGCAACATTGCCGATTGGCTATGCGGATGGCTGGATCCGAAAGCTTCAGGGGCAGGAGGTTCTTGCTGAAGGATTGAGAGTTCCAATTGTTGGAAGGGTTTGTATGGATCAATGCATGATAAAGCTTCCGCATGAAATGCCTGTCGGTACAAAAGTAACCCTGATCGGTGAGCAGGGGAAAGAAAAGATTCCGGTTGACGAAATCGCCGGAAAACTTGAAACCATCAACTATGAAGTAACCTGCATGGTATCTTCCCGGGTTCCGCGCATATATAAAAGAGATGGTAAAATTATCGGGGG
This sequence comes from Cytobacillus oceanisediminis, assembly GCF_022811925.1. NCBI lineage: Bacteria > Bacillati > Bacillota > Bacilli > Caryophanales > Bacillaceae > Cytobacillus > Cytobacillus oceanisediminis. The sequence continues at coordinate 500,915 of NZ_CP065511.1, forward strand.
AATTAATTATCTGCTGTAATCGGAAAAACTTTATTTGCTGTCCAGCTGCGCTTTCGCCCGGAGAAAGGAATGGAATAAGCTGTGCAGCTTTCTGAAATCATGCATAAAATACTATTTTTTTGGACGATAATACAGAAGAATTAAAGAATCCCCTTTGCATTGGGCCTTATTAATGGTAATATTGAAAATGGTAGATATAAAAATGGTGTGTAGTGATGGTGGAGGTGTATGTTTGTGTCTGAGTCCAGCACAACAACAGAGATAATGGTGAAATTACCGCAGCATCTTTTAACCGAGTTAGACGGATTTGCAAAACAGGAAAACGTTAACCGGAGCGAATTCATTTATCAGGCAACCAAAATGTATTTGCGCGAACGCAAAAAGAGACAAATTCGCGAGTCCATGAGACGAGGCTACATGGAGATGGCGAAAATAAATTTGACGATTGCATCTGAAGCATTTCAAGCGGAATATGAGGCAGAACACACAGTTGAACGTCTAGTAAGCGGAGGATAATCCTTTGATTGTCAAACGTGGTGACGTTTATTTTGCAGACCTATCCCCAGTTGTTGGTTCAGAACAAGGCGGCGTCCGTCCAGTGCTTGTCATCCAAAACGACATCGGGAATCGGTTTAGTCCCACAGTAATTGTTGCAGCAATCACAGCTCAGATTCAAAAAGCGAAGCTGCCTACTCACGTTGAAATTGATGCGAAGCGTTATGGTTTTGAAAGGGATTCGGTCATCTTATTAGAACAGATTCGTACAATTGATAAACAACGCTTAACCGATAAAATAACCCATCTCGATGACGAAATGATGGAAAAAGTGGATGAAGCCGTGCAAATCAGCTTAGGCCTCATCGAATTTTAACAAACGCTCTTTTGAAGGGCGTTTTTTTATTTTATACAGGAAAAAGGTTTAGTTCCTTGTAAAGAGGGTAAAAAAGAGAGTCATTTATTATATAAAATTGTCTGGTTTTGTAAATATACCCGTTTCATATGAGAATACACTTCAATATTCGATGGAAATCTGCTGAGATGTGAAGTGAAAAAAGGGATTTAATTAAAAATTGTCGAATTAACCAATGATGGGAGTTTATTTATTACGCATCATATAGGTATCATTTGACTGGCATTCACTGTTATCATTTAATTGATATATATGGGACAGGAAGATTTTTTTATCTTCTTTACAATAAAGGAGAATTGGAAGGCTAATAATAGATATATGCTAAGATAGGGAGGAACAAATGAATTCCACAATATTGAATTATATACAAAACAACAAAGATTCCATATTCAATGAGTGGCTTGAGGCCACGAAGGAAAATGCGGATGAAAGGGTTACGAAGGTAGTATCTGATCAGGTATTTATCGGGACAAGCCGGGAATTCATTGACCTGATTATTTCTAATATAAAAAGTTCAAATGAGGAATTCACTTCAAAATTGAGTGATTTCTCTGAGAAAATTGTACGTTTGGGCTGGCCTCTCAGTTTTGTGACAAAAGGGCTCCAAACATTTGGAAAGATTGTGTTTGAGGACATGCAGGAAGCTGGGATTGTCACCCAGGAAAACCAAATGAAAGTCATTTACGAGTTTGACAGCTGGATGACTCCCATGGTCAATGAAGTGGTAAATATGTATTCAACCACTTGGGAAAGAACTGTGTCTCTCCAAAAAATTGCCCTTCAGGAACTATCTGCGCCGCTAATCCCTGTATTCGAAGGAATTACCGTCATGCCTCTTGTCGGAACAATTGATACGGAGCGGGCGAAGCAGATTATGGAGAACCTCTTAAATGGAGTGGTTAAACACCGTTCAGAAGTGGTGCTTATTGATATAACAGGCGTGCCGGTTGTTGATACGATGGTAGCCCATCATATCATACAGGCAGCTGATGCTGTAAGGCTTGTCGGAGCGAAATGCATGCTTGTAGGCATCCGTCCGGAAATTGCCCAGACCATTGTAAACTTGGGAATTGATTTAAATCAGTTCACTACAAAGAATACCTTGAAAAAGGGTGTAGAAGCGGCGCTTGAGTTAACCAGCCGCAAAATTGTGAATGTGGAGGGAGCGGAATGAGAGTGAGAATCCCGATTTTAAAGCTGAACGATTGCCTATTAGTCTCCATTCAGTGGGAATTGGATGACCAGACAGCTCTGCAGTTTCAGGAGGATCTGCTCCATAAAATCCATGAGACCAGCGCAAATGGAGTCGTGATTGATTTAACATCCATTGACTTTATTGATTCATTCATCGCTAAAGTTCTCGGCGACGTAATAAATATGTCCAAACTGATGGGTGCAAAAGTAGTCATAACCGGGATACAGCCTGCCGTAGCAATTACGCTTATTGAGTTAGGTATTGGGTTAGATGATGTCCTTACTGCATTAGATCTAGAAAAAGGTTTGGAGAAATTACAACAGGAATTGGGGGAGTAACTGTATGGAAAACCAATCCTGCGTTAAAATCATAAACGAATGGGACATCGTTGCAGCCCGCCAGCTTGGGCGGAATGTTGCTAAAGAGCTTGGTTTTGGTACAGTTGACCAGGCTAGAATCACTACAGCCATTAGTGAACTTGCCCGGAATATATATTTATACGCCGGACAAGGGCAAATCTGTATTGAAAAAATATACGACGGCGGAAAAGCGGGATTGCGTATAGTTGCGGTAGACAGCGGCCCTGGAATCAATGATTTACGCCAAGTAATGGAAGACGGATTCTCGACATCAGGGGGATTAGGAGCCGGCCTGCCGGGTGTGAAGCGGTTAATGGATGAGTTCTTAATTGACTCCAATCCTGGAACCGGAACAGATATAAAAGCAACTAAGTGGCTTCGTTAGGGGGAAGCGGTATGGATTTCCGAGAAATGATGGAATCAAAGTATCGGGATATTCTTGAGAATTATATTAAAGAACAATCTGAACAGGCTTTGTATCAGGGCCAGAAGTTCAGCAGGAAGTCGATCGAGCACAAAATCTCTCCTGAAGAGATTATCAGCGTTCATAAAAGTCTGATGGGTGAACTTTATCCGGACTTGCCTGAGTATGTTCACCATTCTTTTGATATCCTTCTGGAAGTCATGATAGGCTATGGTTTTGCCTATCGGGAACACCAGAACTTAAAGCATATTCAGCAGGAACTCAGGACAGAAATGGAAATAGCTGCGAACGTCCAGCAAACCCTGCTGGGGACGCAGGTTCCTTCTGTTGAAGGTTTGGATATTGGCGCCATAAGTGTTCCTGCCAAACATATGAACGGTGATTATTTCCATTTTGTTCAGGATGAAAACAGCACAATCAGCATAGCAATTGCTGATGTAATCGGTAAAGGGCTGCCGGCGGCCTTGTGTATGTCCATGATTAAATATGCCATGGACAGTTTGCCTGAAAACCGCAATGACCCTAAAACGGTTCTGGAAAATCTTAATCGGGTCGTAGAACAGAACGTAGATTTAACAATGTTCATTACTATGTTTTATGGAATATATGATACGAACAGCCATATGTTCTCTTATGGTTCTGCCGGACACGAACCAGGACTTTTCTTTGCTGCTGAGACGGGTGAATTTACCGAACTGGCAGCGAAAGGCCTGCTTCTCGGCATTGATAAAAAAACTAAATACCGCCAGTACGAAAAAGGAGTAAATCCCGGAGATATGATTATATTAATGTCAGATGGGGTTACTGAATGCCGTACAGAAGAAGGGTTTATAGAAAAGGAATCATTGCTGGAATTAATCAAGAAATACATTCATTTAAGTGCACAGGAAATTGTTAATAGCGTATATAAAGAACTTGAAAAACTTCAGCATTTTCAATTGCGGGACGATTTTACCTTAATTATTTTAAAAAGAAATGTTTAACGGGTTTTAAAAGCGGGTAACTAGTAAAAAGCAGTTGACATGTAAAGAGGTGGGTCAGTTATGAATATTACAATAGATGTAAAAGAAAATGATATGCTGATTGAAGCAATGGTAAGCGGAGAAATTGATGCGTATACAGCTCCTAAACTCCGTGAAGAGCTGTTTCCTTTAACAGAAAAAGAGGGCGTAGAAATGGTGGTCAACCTATCTGAAGTCTCTTATATGGATAGTACCGGCTTAGGTGTATTTGTTGGTGTATTTAAAAATGTCCGCGCTAATAACGGTAAATTCCAGATTGTTGGCTTGTCGGACCGTTTAAAGAGACTTTTCGAAATTACAGGCCTAGCCGATATTATCGATATTAACAGCGGGATTGAAGGTGGAGTACAATGAACGAGCCATTTGATTATATAGAGGTGAAAATTCCGGCCAAGCCGGAATTTGTTGGGGTAATCCGCCTGACGCTATCAGGGATTGCCAGCAGAATGGGATTTGCATATGAAGAAATTGAAGATCTTAAAATCGCTACAAGTGAAGCTTGCACCAATGCAGTCCAACACGCATACAAACAGAATGAGCAAGGAGAAGTAGTCATCGGGTTCGGTTTATACACTGACCGTCTTGAGGTAATGGTCGCAGACAGCGGAAAAAGTTTTGACTTCCAATCTGCAAGACAAGGCATTGGGCCATACGACCAGACTGATTCTGTGGAATTCCTGCGTGAAGGAGGCTTGGGTCTATACCTGATTGAAACATTGATGGATGAAGTAAGAATTCATCACAAAGAGGGTGTTACGGTCTTCATGACCAAATACCTAGAGGGAGAGCAGGTGGAGAGGGATGCAAAAACAATCTCAACCTAACCAAAAATCCAAAGAAGAAACAAATGCTTTAATCAAAGCCTACCAGCTTCACCAGGATGAAGAAGCTCAAAATGCCCTGGTCCTTCAATATCAGAATTTAGTTGAAGCCATTGCCCGCAAGTACTCAAAAGGAAGATCTTATCATGAGGATATTGTCCAGGTAGGCATTATAGGCTTATTAGGGGCTATCCGCCGCTATGATGAGTCTTTCGGCAAAACGTTTGAGGCCTTTGCTGTTCCTACGATTATCGGCGAAATTAAGCGCTTCTTAAGGGATAAAACTTGGAGCGTTCATGTTCCGCGCCGCATAAAGGAATTGGGCCCAAAAATTAAAGCGACCGTTGAAGAGCTCACAACAGAACTTCATAGGTCTCCAAGAGTGGACGAAATAGCCGATGTGCTGGGTGTATCAGAAGAAGAAGTTCTCGAAGCAATGGAAATGGGAAAAAGCTATCAGGCGCTTTCTGTTGACCATTCAATCGAGGCTGATTCTGATGGAGGAACAGTCACTTTGCTGGATATCGTCGGAAATGAAGACGAGGGCTTTGAAAAAGTAAATCAAATGCTTGTTCTTGAAAAAGTCCTGCATGTCCTGTCTGAGAGAGAGAAATTAATTATACAATACACATATCTTGAGAATATGAGCCAAAAAGAAGCTGGAGATAAACTTGGGATTTCCCAGATGCATGTCTCCAGACTTCAGCGCCGTGCAATCAAAAAGCTTCAGGAGGCGATCCACTCTGAAACAAATAACTCGGAGTGCCTTTCATGACCAAATTGGTTAGAGATAACATCGAAGTGATTGCTTACCAGACAGCTAAAGATGGCAAAGCTTTTTGCGGTGATGGATATTACTTCACCGCAACTGATGAATACTTTGTATGTGTGCTGGCAGATGGCCTTGGAAGCGGAGAATTCGCGTATGAAGCTTCTTCTGCTGTTGTTTCTGTCGTAGAGCAGCATCATGAGAAAGATGTAGATACGCTCATGAAGCTTTGCAACGATGTTCTTTTACAAAAAAGAGGAGCAGCAGTAGCGCTGTTTAAAGTTCATTTTGCCTCCAGGGAATTTGTATACAGCTGTGTAGGGAATATTCGGTTTTTCCTTTATTCATCTACTGGAAAACTCACTTATCCCCTGCCTGTAACTGGATATCTGTCAGGAAGGCCGCAGGTGTTTCATACCCAGCGGTTTACGTATGAAGCGGAATCAAAGTTTTTGATATACTCAGATGGCTTAAATATTCAAGGGGTTAAATCTTTGCTGAAAGCATTTCTCCCTATTGATCTTATCTCGGAAGATATAAAAAAGCAGTATCCATCTACCTCAGATGATGCTACTTTCATACTTGGAAGCTTACTCTAGAACAGGGTAAGCTTTTTGTTTTTCTTTTTGATAAAATGAAAAGTGAGACTCTATGATGGAGGAATGATCTTGGAAAAAACTTTGGATAGACAAAATCAAGTACTAAACCTAATCGCTGGAGAATTATCAATAGCCATTAAACAAGTAAAAAACACAATCAGCTTATTGGAAGAAGGGAACACAGTCCCGTTTATTGCCCGATACAGAAAGGAACAAACAGGCGCACTGGATGAAGTTCAAATCCGGGATATCATGGAGCGCTGGCAATACATACAAAATCTCAATCAGCGTAAAGAAGAGGTAGTCCGCTTAATTGAAGAACAGGGCAAGTTGACAGAAGAGCTAAAATCCAAAATTGAAAAAGCGGTAAAGCTGCAGGAGGTAGAAGACTTATACCGGCCATATAAGCAAAAGCGCCGCACAAAAGCAACTGCAGCAAAGGAAAAAGGGCTTGAACCGTTTGCTGAATGGCTTCTCACCTTTCCCCTTAATGAAACCCCTGCTGCAAAGGCCAAAGAATTCTTATCTGATGAAAAGGAAGTAACCACAACGGAAGAGGCAATCGCTGGAGCAAAAGATATTATCGCTGAATGGGTATCAGATGAAGCAGAAAGCAGAAAATGGATCCGTATGGAAACAGCCAAAAAGGGAACCATTGAGTCTTCTGTGAAGAATAAAGAGAATGACGAAAAAGGCGTTTATGAAATGTACTACGAGTATGAGGAACCAGTGAGTAAGATTGTTCCACACCGCACACTTGCATTAAACCGTGGTGAAAAAGAAGAAGTTTTAAGGATTAACATTAAGCCAAATACCGAATTTATCTTAAAGTACTTGTATAAAAAGTGGGTGAAGGATGAACGCTCCCCTGCAGGGGCAATTGTAAAGGAAGCTATTGAGGATGGATACAAGCGTCTGATTATGCCTTCGATTGAACGTGAAATCCGCAATGAACTAACTGAAAAAGCAGAAGAACAGGCGATCATGATTTTTTCTGAAAATCTCAGAAAACTGCTGCTTCAGCCCCCATTAAAAGGCAAGGTAGTACTTGGTGTAGACCCTGCCTACAGAACTGGCTGCAAGCTGGCTGTTGTAGATGAAACTGGAAAAGTACTTGATATCGGTGTCATATATCCGCATCCTCCTGTTTCCAAAACGAAACAAGCACGAGAGAAAGTAGTTCATATTCTAAACACCTGCAAAGTAGAAATGGTTGCCATCGGCAATGGAACCGCCTCAAGGGAAACCGAGCAGTTCATCGCTGACATTTTAAAGGACATGAAAGAGGAGATATTCTACCTAATTGTCAATGAAGCAGGGGCGAGCGTATATTCTGCCTCAGACCTTGCCAGAGAAGAGTTTCCTGATTTTCAGGTAGAAGAAAGAAGTGCTGTATCCATTGCCCGCCGCCTCCAGGATCCTCTTGCAGAATTGGTTAAGATTGATCCCAAGTCCGTGGGGGTTGGTCAATATCAGCATGACGTATCCCAGAAAAAGCTGTCAGAATCACTCTCTTTTGTTGTAGAGACAGCGGTAAACCAAGTGGGTGTCAATGTAAATACAGCCTCATCTTCGTTGCTGCAGCATGTAGCTGGCCTTTCAAAAACAGTTGCTGTGAATATAATCAAGAAACGGGAAGAAGAAGGGAAATTTACAGACCGCAAGCAGTTGAAAAAGATTCCGCGCCTTGGGGCCAAAACCTATGAACAGGCAATAGGCTTCTTGCGGATTATCGATGGGAAAGAATCTCTGGACCGGACTGGTATACACCCTGAAACGTATGCAGTAGTAAATAAATTGCTTGCTAATCTCGGATTTAAATCCAGTGACCTTGGAACACAATCATTAAGGGAAGCGCTAAAAGGCATAAATATCAGCCAGACTGCCCGGGAGCTTGAAATTGGTGAACTTACATTGAGAGATATTATTGATGCCTTAATGAGACCTGAAAGGGATCCGCGTGATGAGCTGCCAAAGCCGCTCCTAAAGAAAGAAGTCCTGAAACTTGAAGATCTGCAGGAAGGGATGGAGCTTCAAGGGACAGTGAGAAATGTTGTCGACTTTGGTGCATTCGTTGATATCGGAGTCAAACAGGATGGCCTTGTTCATATATCTAAACTTAGCCGCCAATTTGTCAAACATCCGCTGGATGTCGTGTCCGTTGGGGATGTAGTAACAGTCTGGGTTGACTCTGTTGATAAGCACAAGGGAAGAGTCGCCTTAACTATGCTTGACCAAACTAATTAACATTCCTTTGTTTTGCTGGCTTAAATAGCTTGTTCTTCGAGTCATAAGCCAAATCACGCCGGAAATCAATATTTCTAGCGTGATTTGGCCTATGCTTGTGAGGTTTTCAAAGGGCTGTAGCTGATTTTAGCTGGTTTATCTCAGGCTCGCCATATTTTATGAGCAGTGTTTCTTTCTATAGAAAAACCAGCACTGATTCAGCAGTTTGATCTGATAGCGGTCCTTTTCATAAAAAGCACGCTGGATTTGATTTTGAAACCATACAGGCATATGATTTACCTCCCGTGTATTGGAATCTGATGATCGCTCCCTCGGGCAGCAAAGCGAGTTCAGAGCTATAATAGGTATATATAATGTATGCTATAATAGGTTGTCATGTTTACGATAAGAGAGGAAAAACATTGTTATGAATGACCAGGAGCTTCAGACACTTGTTGAAAAGATATCCTTAGAAAGCTTCGGCAAGCCCTTTCGCCATCAGGTTTATTTTAATTCACGCCTCAGGTCGACTGGCGGAAGATATATGCTGAATTCACATCATGTTGAAATAAACAAAAAGTATTATGAGCAGCTTGGGGCCGGAGAATTAGAGGGAATTATTAAGCACGAGCTATGTCATTACCATTTGCATTTAGAAGGAAAAGGATATAAGCATCGTGATCAGGATTTCAGAATGCTAATGAAAAAAGTGGGAGCACCTCGATTTTGTTCGGCATTGCCTGATCGTCCAAAAACAAATAGATCTGCTAAGATTCTTGTTTATATGTGTAAGGAATGCGGTCAAACTTATCAAAGAAAAAGAATGGTTGATACGAAGAAATATGTTTGCGGTAAATGCAAGGGGAAATTAGTATTAAAAAAGAATTGACATTAGATTAAGTACACTTTATATTTAATAATTGTCGCAGGACAAAACAGGATAAACGGCTAATAAATTCTTCTAAAAACAAGCTTGACTTTTATAGCCTTCGTCCTTATAATATGAAGAGTCGATAAGATGTTAACTGTTTTATCGATAAAGTTCATTATTATTCCGCAGTAGCTCAGTGGTAGAGCATTCGGCTGTTAACCGAACGGTCGCAGGTTCGAATCCTGCCTGCGGAGCCATATTTGGGGAAGTACTCAAGTGGCTGAAGAGGCGCCCCTGCTAAGGGTGTAGGTCGCGTAAGCGGCGCGAGGGTTCAAATCCCTCCTTCTCCGCCAGAAAATTCTCACAATGGCCCGTTGGTCAAGCGGTTAAGACACCGCCCTTTCACGGCGGTAACACGGGTTCGAATCCCGTACGGGTCACTTTTTTGTTTCCGACGGTTTTTATGTGGATGGTCCCGTGGTGTAGCGGTTAACATGCCTGCCTGTCACGCAGGAGATCGCGGGTTCGATTCCCGTCGGGACCGCCATTTGTTATTGGGCTATAGCCAAGCGGTAAGGCACCGGACTTTGACTCCGTCACTCGCAGGTTCGAATCCTGCTAGCCCAGCCATTTTTGATGAGCCAATAGCTCAGTCGGTAGAGCAGATTGCAGTATCAGTGAATTTCTTCATCTGAATAGCAATCTGTGACAAAGCGTTTAGCTTTGGAACATCTGACTGCACATAGCAGGCTTTAGGAAGTCTCATAAAATTATGAGCCATTAGCTCAGTCGGTAGAGCATCTGACTTTTAATCAGAGGGTCGAAGGTTCGAGTCCTTCATGGCTCACCATTTTAATTTCATATTGCGGGTGTGGCGGAATTGGCAGACGCACCAGACTTAGGATCTGGCGCCGCAAGGCGTGGGGGTTCGACTCCCTTCACCCGCACCATTAATTACCATTGAGATAAGTGCTACGTTTTGGTATGATGTTACTTGTCGCTTCATTAAGCGGTCGTGGCGGAATGGCAGACGCGCTAGGTTGAGGGCCTAGTGGGGGCAACCCCGTGGAGGTTCAAGTCCTCTCGGCCGCACCAAAAAAGTTGTTGACATTTGAATTTTAGGTTGATATAATATAAGAGTTGCTTTAAAAGATGCGCCCGTAGCTCAATTGGATAGAGCGTTTGACTACGGATCAAAAGGTTAGGGGTTCGACTCCTCTCGGGCGCGCCATATTACGGGGAGTAGCTCAGCTTGGTAGAGCACTTGGTTTGGGACCAAGGGGTCGCAGGTTCGAATCCTGTCTTCCCGACCATTCGGGAAACAATAATTTTATATGCGGGTGTAGTTTAGTGGTAAAACCTCAGCCTTCCAAGCTGATGATGAGGGTTCGATTCCCTTCACCCGCTCCAAACTTACTGATTGATCTTTGAAAACTGAACGAACAGAAACGTCAACGTTAATTCTTTAGTCTTTCTTGAAAAGACAATTTATGAGCTTAATCAACTCTTATATGGAGAGTTTGATCCTGGCTCAGGACGAACGCTGGCGGCGTGCCTAATACATGCAAGTCGAGCGGACAGATGGGAGCTTGCTCCCTGAAGTCAGCATGGACGGGTGAGTAACACGTGGGCAACCTGCCTGTAAGACTGGGATAACTCCGGGAAACCGGGGCTAATACCGGATAATTCTTTCCTCACATGAGGGAAAGCTGAAAGATGGTTTCGGCTATCACTTACAGATGGGCCCGCGCATTAGCTAGTTGGTGAGGTAACGGCTCACCAAGGCGACGATGCGTAGCCGACCTGAGAGGGTGATCGGCCACACTGGGACTGAGACACGGCCCAGACTCCTACGGGAGGCAGGAGTAGGGAATCTTCCGCAATGGACGAAAGTCTGACGGAGCAACGCCGCGTGAGTGATGAAGGTTTTCGGATCGTAAAACTCTGTTGTTAGGGAAGAACAAGTACCGGAGTAACTGCCGGTACCTTGACGGTACCTAACCAGAAAGCCACGGCTAACTACGTGCCAGCAGCCGCGGTAATACGTAGGTGGCAAGCGTTGTCCGGAATTATTGGGCGTAAAGCGCGCGCAGGCGGTTCCTTAAGTCTGATGTGAAAGCCCCCGGCTCAACCGGGGAGGGTCATTGGAAACTGGGGAACTTGAGTGCAGAAGAGAAGAGTGGAATTCCACGTGTAGCGGTGAAATGCGTAGAGATGTGGAGGAACACCAGTGGCGAAGGCGACTCTTTGGTCTGTAACTGACGCTGAGGCGCGAAAGCGTGGGGAGCAAACAGGATTAGATACCCTGGTAGTCCACGCCGTAAACGATGAGTGCTAAGTGTTAGAGGGTTTCCGCCCTTTAGTGCGCAAACGCATTAAGCACTCCGCCTGGGAGTACGGCAAGGCTGAAACTCAAAGGAATTGACGGGGCCCGCACAAGCGGTGGAGCATGTGGTTTAATTCGAAGCAACGCGAAGAACCTTACCAGGTCTTGACATCTCCTGACAACCCTAGAGATAGGGCGTTCCTTCGGGGACAGGATGACAGGTGGTGCATGGTTGTCGTCAGCTCGTGTCGTGAGATGTTGGGTTAAGTCCCGCAACGAGCGCAACCCTTGATCTTAGTTGCCAGCATTCAGTTGGGCACTCTAAGGTGACTGCCGGTGACAAACCGGAGGAAGGTGGGGATGACGTCAAATCATCATGCCCCTTATGACCTGGGCTACACACGTGCTACAATGGATGGTACAAAGCGAGACCGCGAGGTTAAGCGAATCCCATAAAACCATTCTCAGTTCGGATTGCAGGCTGCAACTCGCCTGCATGAAGCCGGAATCGCTAGTAATCGCGGATCAGCATGCCGCGGTGAATACGTTCCCGGGCCTTGTACACACCGCCCGTCACACCACGAGAGTTTGTAACACCCGAAGTCGGTGGGGTAACCATTTGGAGCCAGCCGCCTAAGGTGGGACAGATGATTGGGGTGAAGTCGTAACAAGGTAGCCGTATCGGAAGGTGCGGCTGGATCACCTCCTTTCTAAGGATATTTACATGAAACGTGACGCGTTTTGTTCGTTCAGTTTTGAGAGTTCAATCTCTCAATGAAAGATTCGTTCTTTGAAAACTAGATAATGTTAATGAAGAAGCAATAACCGAGTAATCGCCATTTTAGTGAATTCTCTCTATGTTAAATAGAGTTAAAAAACCTTGATGCTGTTCATCTTCGATGAACCCGTCAAATACGGTTAAGTTAGAAAGGGCGCACGGTGAATGCCTTGGCACTAGGAGCCGATGAAGGACGGTACTAACACCGATATGCTTCGGGGAGCTGTAAGTAAGCTTTGATCCGGAGATTTCCGAATGGGGAAACCCCCTATCCGTAATGGGATAGGATCTTTACCTGAATACATAGGGTATTGAAGGCAGACCCGGGGAACTGAAACATCTAAGTACCCGGAGGAAGAGAAAGCAAACGCGATTCCCTGAGTAGCGGCGAGCGAAACGGGATTAGCCCAAACCAGGAGGCTTGCCTCCTGGGGTTGTAGACACTCTACACGGAGTTACAAAGGAACGAGGTAAATGAACAGGTCTGGAAAGGCCGGCCAGAGAAGGTAAAAGCCCTGTAGTTGAAACTTCGTTCCTCCAGAGTGGATCCTGAGTACGGCGGGACACGAGAAATCCCGTCGGAAGCAGGAGGACCATCTCCCAAGGCTAAATACTCCCTAGTGACCGATAGTGAACCAGTACCGTGAGGGAAAGGTGAAAAGCACCCCGGAAGGGGAGTGAAAGAGATCCTGAAACCGTGTGCCTACAAGTAGTTAGAGCCCGTTAATGGGTGATAGCGTGCCTTTTGTAGAATGAACCGGCGAGTTACGATTACATGCGAGGTTAAGTTGAAGAGACGGAGCCGCAGCGAAAGCGAGTCTGAATAGGGCGAATGAGTATGTGGTCGTAGACCCGAAACCAGGTGATCTACCCATGTCCAGGGTGAAGTCCAGGTAACACTGGATGGAGGCCCGAACCCACGCACGTTGAAAAGTGCGGGGATGAGGTGTGGGTAGCGGAGAAATTCCAATCGAACTTGGAGATAGCTGGTTCTCTCCGAAATAGCTTTAGGGCTAGCCTCATGTAGTAAGAGTCTTGGAGGTAGAGCACTGTTTGGACTAGGGGCCCCCATCGGGTTACCGAATTCAGACAAACTCCGAATGCCAAAGACTTATCCATGGGAGTCAGACTGCGAGTGATAAGATCCGTAGTCAAGAGGGAAACAGCCCAGACCACCAGCTAAGGTCCCAAAGTATACGTTAAGTGGAAAAGGATGTGGAGTTGCTTAGACAACCAGGATGTTGGCTTAGAAGCAGCCACCATTTAAAGAGTGCGTAATAGCTCACTGGTCGAGTGACTCCGCGCCGAAAATGTACCGGGGCTAAACGTATCACCGAAGCTGTGGATTGACATCTTACGATGTCAGTGGTAGGAGAGCGTTCTAAGGGCGTTGAAGCCAGACCGCAAGGACTGGTGGAGCGCTTAGAAGTGAGAATGCCGGTATGAGTAGCGAAAGATGGGTGAGAATCCCATCCACCGAATGCCTAAGGTTTCCTGAGGAAGGCTCGTCCGCTCAGGGTTAGTCGGGACCTAAGCCGAGGCTGAAAAGCGTAGGCGATGGACAACAGGTTGATATTCCTGTACCACCTCTTTACCGTTTGAGCAATGGGGGGACGCAGGAGGATAGGGTAAGCGCGCTGGATTAGCGCGTCCAAGCAGTTAGGCCGGTAACGAGGCAAATCCCGTTACCACACAGGCTGAGCTGTGACGGCGAGGGAAATTTAGTACCGAAGTTCCTGATTCCACACTGCCAAGAAAAGCCTCTAGCGAGGGAAAAGGTGCCCGTACCGCAAACCGACACAGGTAGGCGAGGAGAGAATCCTAAGGTGAGCGAGAGAACTCTCGTTAAGGAACTCGGCAAAATGACCCCGTAACTTCGGGAGAAGGGGTGCTCATTAGGGTGCCCTGATGAGCCGCAGTGAATAGGCCCAGGCGACTGTTTAGCAAAAACACAGGTCTCTGCGAAGCCGCAAGGCGAAGTATAGGGGCTGACGCCTGCCCGGTGCTGGAAGGTTAAGAGGAGAGGTTAGCGCAAGCGAAGCTTTGAATCGAAGCCCCAGTAAACGGCGGCCGTAACTATAACGGTCCTAAGGTAGCGAAATTCCTTGTCGGGTAAGTTCCGACCCGCACGAAAGGCGTAACGATCTGGGCACTGTCTCAACGAGAGACTCGGTGAAATTATAGTACCTGTGAAGATGCAGGTTACCCGCGACAGGACGGAAAGACCCGTGGAGCTTTACTGTAGCCTGATATTGAATTTTGGTACAGCTTGTACAGGATAGGTAGGAGCCTGAGAAGCCGGAGCGCCAGCTTCGGTGGAGGCGTCGGTGGGATACTACCCTGGCTGTATTGAAATTCTAACCCGCGCCCTTATCGGGGCGGGAGACAGTGTCAGGTGGGCAGTTTGACTGGGGCGGTCGCCTCCTAAAAGTAACGGAGGCGCCCAAAGGTTCCCTCAGAATGGTTGGAAATCATTCGCAGAGTGTAAAGGCACAAGGGAGCTTGACTGCGAGACCTACAAGTCGAGCAGGGACGAAAGTCGGGCTTAGTGATCCGGTGGTTCCGCATGGAAGGGCCATCGCTCAACGGATAAAAGCTACCCCGGGGATAACAGGCTTATCTCCCCCAAGAGTCCACATCGACGGGGAGGTTTGGCACCTCGATGTCGGCTCATCGCATCCTGGGGCTGTAGTCGGTCCCAAGGGTTGGGCTGTTCGCCCATTAAAGCGGTACGCGAGCTGGGTTCAGAACGTCGTGAGACAGTTCGGTCCCTATCCGTCGTGGGCGCAGGAAATTTGAGAGGAGCTGTCCTTAGTACGAGAGGACCGGGATGGACGCACCGCTGGTGTACCAGTTGTCTTGCCAAAGGCATCGCTGGGTAGCTATGTGCGGAAGGGATAAGTGCTGAAAGCATCTAAGCATGAAGCCCCCCTCGAGATGAGATTTCCCATAGCGTCAAGCTAGTAAGATCCCTGAAAGATGATCAGGTTGATAGGTCAGAGGTGGAAGCATGGCGACATGTGGAGCTGACTGATACTAATCGATCGAGGACTTAACCAAGTTATATGGTTATTACTCGGCAAACACTTCTTCATGCATTATCTAGTTTTGAGGGAACGAAGTTTCTTCAAACCAAATAGTCCGGTGG
This sequence comes from Cytobacillus oceanisediminis, assembly GCF_022811925.1. Lineage (NCBI taxonomy): Bacteria > Bacillati > Bacillota > Bacilli > Caryophanales > Bacillaceae > Cytobacillus > Cytobacillus oceanisediminis. Next base: position 516,363 of record NZ_CP065511.1, read on the forward strand.
CGATAGCGAGAAGGTCACACCCGTTCCCATACCGAACACGGAAGTTAAGCTTCTCAGCGCCGATGGTAGTTGGGGGCTGTCCCCCTGTGAGAGTAGGACGCTGCCGGGCGAAGACAGAGAGTCTCGCTCTTTGTCTTTTTTAATCCTTATATACTGGAATAATTTTCATTACTATCCCAGTATGATTTTAGTATTAGAAAGATATACAGCAAATAATTTCTTCAATAAACTCAAAAAAAGTGTTGACGAATTATTTCTAAGATGTTATTCTAATATAGTTGCTTGATTGATCTTTGAAAACTGAACGAACAAAAACGTCAACGTTAATCTTTAGTCTTTTTTGAAAAGACAACTTATGAGCTTAATCAACTCTTATATGGAGAGTTTGATCCTGGCTCAGGACGAACGCTGGCGTGCCTAATACATGCAAGTCGAGCGGACTTCAGGAGCTTGCCCTGAAGTCAGCATGGACGGGTGAGTAACACGTGGGCAACCTGCCTGTAAGACTGGGATAACTCCGGGAAACCGGGCTAATACCGATAATTCTTTCCCTCACATGAGGGAAAGCTGAAAGATGGTTCCGGCTATCACTTACAGATGGCTTAGCTTTGGTGAGGTAACGGCTCACCAAGGCGACGATGCGTAGCCGACCTGAGAGGGTGATCGGCCACACTGGGACTGAGACACGGCCCAGACTCCTACGGGAGGCAGCAGTAGGGAATCTTCCGCAATGGACGAAAGTCTGACGGAGCAACGCCGCGTGAGTGATGAAGGTTTTCGGATCGTAAAACTCTGTTGTTAGGGAAGAACAAGTACCGGAGTAACTGCCGGTACCTTGACGGTACCTAACCAGAAAGCCACGGCTAACTACGTGCCAGCAGCCGCGGTAATACGTAGGTGGCAAGCGTTGTCCGGAATTATTGGGCGTAAAGCGCGCGCAGGCGTTCCTTAAGTCTGATGTGCCCCGGCTCAACCGGGGAGGGTCATTGGAAACTGGGGAACTTGAGTGCAGAAGAGAAGAGTGGAATTCCACGTGTAGCGGTGAAATGCGTAGAGATGTGGAGGAACACCAGTGGCGAAGGCGACTCTTTGGTCTGTAACTGACGCTGAGGCGCGAAAGCGTGGGGAGCAAACAGGATTAGATACCCTGGTAGTCCACGCCGTAAACGATGAGTGCTAAGTGTTAGAGGGTTTCCGCCCTTTAGTGCTGCAGCAAACGCATTAAGCACTCCGCCTGGGGAGTACGGCCGCAAGGCTGAAACTCAAAGGAATTGACGGGGGCCCGCACAAGCGGTGGAGCATGTGGTTTAATTCGAAGCAACGCGAAGAACCTTACCAGGTCTTGACATCTCCTGACAACCCTAGAGATAGGGCGTTCGGGGACAGGATGACAGGTGGTGCATGGTTGTCGTCAGCTCGTGTCGTGAGATGTTGGGTTAAGTCCCGCAACGAGCGCAACCCTTGATCTTAGTTGCCAGCATTCAGTTGGGCACTCTAAGGTGACTGCCGGTGACAAACCGGAGGAAGGTGGGGATGACGTCAAATCATCATGCCCCTTATGACCTGGGCTACACGTGCTACAATGGATGGTACAAAGGGCTGCGAGACCGCGAGGTTAAGCGAATCCCATAAAACCATTCTCAGTTCGGATTGCAGGCTGCAACTCGCCTGCATGAAGCCGGAATCGCTAGTAATCGCGGATCAGCATGCCGCGGTGAATACGTTCCCGGGCCTTGTACACACCGCCCGTCACACCACGAGAGTTTGTAACACCCGAAGTCGGTGGGGTAACCATTTGGAGCCAGCCGCCTAAGGTGGGACAGATGATTGGGGTGAAGTCGTAACAAGGTAGCCGTATCGGAAGGTGCATGGATCACCTCCTTTCTAAGGATATTTACATGAAACGTGACGCGTTTTGTTCGTTCAGTTTTGAGAGTTCAATCTCTCAATGAAAGATTCGTTCTTTGAAAACTAGATAATGTTAATGAAGAAGCAATAACCGAGTAATCGCCATTTTAGTGAATTCTCTCTATGTTAAATAGAGTTAAAAAACCTTGATGCTGTTCATCTTCGATGAACCCGTCAAATACGGTTAAGTTAGAAAGGGCGCACGGTGAATGCCTTGGCACTAGGAGCCGATGAAGGACGGTACTAACACCGATATGCTTCGGGGAGCTGTAAGTAAGCTTTGATCCGGAGATTTCCGAATGGGGAAACCCCCTATCCGTAATGGGATAGGATCTTTACCTGAATACATAGGGTATTGAAGGCAGACCCGGGGAACTGAAACATCTAAGTACCCGGAGGAAGAGAAAGCAAACGCGATTCCCTGAGTAGCATGAGCGAAACGGGATTAGCCCAAACCAGGAGGCTTGCCTCCTGGGGTTGTAGGACACTCTACACGGAGTTACAAAGGAACGAGGTAAATGAACAGGTCTGGAAAGGCCGGCCAGAGAAGGTAAAAGCCCTGTAGTTGAAACTTCGTTCCTCCAGAGTGGATCCTGAGTACGGCGGGACACGAGAAATCCTGTCGGAAGCAGGGAGGACCATCTCCCAAGGCTAAATACTCCCTAGTGACCGATAGTGAACCAGTACCGTGAGGGAAAGGTGAAAAGCACCCGGAAGGGAGTGAAAGAGATCCTGAAACCGTGTGCCTACAAGTAGTTAGAGCCCGTTAATGGGTGATAGCGTGCCTTTGTAGAATGAACCGGCGAGTTACGATTACATGCGAGGTTAAGTTGAAGAGACGGAGCCGCAGCGAAAGCGAGTCTGAATAGGGCGAATGAGTATGTGGTCGTAGACCCGAAACCAGGTGATCTACCCATGTCCAGGGTGAAGTCCAGGTAACACTGGATGGAGGCCCGAACCCACGCACGTTGAAAAGTGCGGGGATGAGGTGTGGGTAGCGGAGAAATTCCAATCGAACTTGGAGATAGCTGGTTCTCTCCGAAATAGCTTTAGGCTAGCCTCATGTAGTAAGAGTCTTGGAGGTAGAGCACTGTTTGGACTAGGGGCCCCATCGGGTTACCGAATTCAGACAAACCTGAATGCCAAAGACTTATCCATGGGAGTCAGACTGCGAGTGATAAGATCCGTAGTCAAGAGGGAAACAGCCCAGACCACCAGCTAAGGTCCCAAAGTATACGTTAAGTGGAAAAGGATGTGGAGTTGCTTAGACAACCAGGATGTTGGCTTAGAAGCCACCATTTAAAGAGTGCGTAATAGCTCACTGGTCGAGTGACTCCGCGCCGAAAATGTACCGGGGCTAAACGTATCACCGAAGTTGTGGATTGACATCTTACGATGTCAGTGGTAGGAGAGCGTTCTAAGGGCGTTGAAGCCAGACCGCAAGGACTGGTGGAGCGCTTAGAAGTGAGAATGCCGGTATGAGTAGCGAAAGATGGGTGAGAATCCCATCCACCGAATGCCTAAGGTTTCTGAGGAAGGCCGTCCGCTCAGGGTTAGTCGGGACCTGCCGAGGCTGAAAAGCGTAGGCGATGGACAACAGGTTGATATTCCTGTACCACCTCTTTACCGTTTGAGCAATGGGGACGCAGGAGGATAAGCGCGCGCTGGATTAGCGCGTCCAAGCAGTTAGGCCGGTAACGAGGCAAATCCCGTTACCACACAGGCTGAGCTGTGACGGCGAGGGAAATTTAGTACCGAAGTTCCTGATTCCACACTGCCAAGAAAAGCCTCTAGCGAGGGAAAAGGTGCCCGTACCGCAAACCGACACAGGTAGGCGAGGAGAGAACCTAAGGTGAGCGAGAGAACTCGTTAAGGAACTCGGCAAATGACCCCGTAACTTCGGGAGAAGGGGTGCTCATTAGGTGCATAGCCCTGATGAGCCGCAGTGAATAGGCCCAGGCGACTGTTTAGCAAAAACACAGGTCTCTGCGAAGCCGCAAGGCGAAGTATAGGGGCTGACGCCTGCCCGGTGCTGGAAGGTTAAGAGGAGAGGTTAGCGCAAGCGAAGCTTTGAATCGAAGCCCCAGTAAACGGCGCCGTAACTATAACGGTCCTAAGGTAGCGAAATTCCTTGTCGGGTAAGTTCCGACCCGCACGAAAGGCGTAACGATCTGGGCACTGTCTCAACGAGAGACTCGGTGAAATTATAGTACCTGTGAAGATGCAGGTTACCCGCGACAGGACGGAAAGACCCCGTGGAGCTTTACTGTAGCCTGATATTGAATTTTGGTACAGCTTGTACAGGATAGGTAGGAGCCTGAGAAGCCGGAGCGCCAGCTTCGGTGGAGGCGTCGGTGGATACTACCCTGGCTGTATTGAAATAACCCGCGCCCCTTATCGGGGCGGGAGACAGTGTCAGGTGGGCAGTTTGACTGGGGCGGTCGCCTCCTAAAAAGTAACGGAGGCGCCCAAAGGTTCCTCAGAATGGTTGGAAATCATTCGCAGAGTGTAAAGGCACAAGGGAGCTTGACTGCGAGACCTACAAGTCGAGCAGGGACGAAAGTCGGGCTTAGTGATCCGGTGGTTCCGCATGGAAGGGCCATCGCTCAACGGATAAAAGCTACCCGGGGATAACAGGCTTATCTCCCCAAGAGTCCACATCGACGGGGAGGTTTGGCACCTCGATGTCGGCTCATCGCATCCTGGGGCTGTAGTCGGTCCCAAGGGTTGGGCTGTTCGCCCATTAAAGCGGTACGCGAGCTGGGTTCAGAACGTCGTGAGACAGTTCGGTCCCTATCCGTCGGGCGCAGGAAATTTGAGAGGAGCTGTCCTTAGTACGAGAGGACCGGGATGGACGCACCGCTGGTGTACCAGTTGTCTTGCCAAAGGCATCGCTGGGTAGCTATGTGCGGAAGGGATAAGTGCTGAAAGCATCTAAGCATGAAGCCCCCTCGAGATGAGATTTCCATAGCGTCAAGCTAGTAAGATCCCTGAAAGATGATCAGGTTGATAGGTCAGAGGTGGAAGCGTGGCGACATGTGGAGCTGACTGATACTAATCGATCGAGGACTTAACCAAGTTATATGGTTATTACTCGGCAAACACTTCTTCATGCATTATCTAGTTTTGAGGGAACGAAGTTTCTTCAAACCAAATAGTCCGGTGGCGATAGCGAGAAGGTCACACCCGTTCCCATACCGAACACGGAAGTTAAGCTTCTCAGCGCCGATGGTAGTTGGGGGCTGTCCCCCTGTGAGAGTAGGACGCTGCCGGGCGGAAAAACAAATTGTGATGAAAAATCACATAAATAATATTATCGCGGGGTGGAGCAGTTCGGTAGCTCGTCGGGCTCATAACCCGAAGGTCGCAGGTTCAAATCCTGCCCCCGCAATCTGGTCCGGTAGTTCAGTTGGTTAGAATGCCTGCCTGTCACGCAGGAGGTCGCGGGTTCGAGTCCCGTCCGGACCGCCATTTTCTAATATTAAAAACGTCAAACGAAACCTGGTTTCGTCTTTTTTTTATTCTTTTTTATCCTAAGCTTATATTTCATTAATAATGAAAATAGCTTCTTTGCCCATTGCTGCAAAATAAGGTAAACTACATATAGATTATTCTCCTTAGGATTTATCCTAAGGTTTTTTTTCTTTATAGATTAGACCATAAAAGGTGATGAAACATATGAGTCAGTTTGAGTTTATCTCAAAGAAGCCAGAGGATACGATGGCGTTTTCGGAAAGGCTGGGCAGCCTGCTCCAGCCGGGGGATGTCCTTGCTCTAGAAGGAGATTTGGGCGCAGGAAAAACGACATTCACCAAGGGGCTGGCAAAAGGACTTAATATTACCCGTAATGTAAATAGCCCCACTTTTACGATTATTAAAGAATACCAAGGAAGATTGCCCCTGTATCATATGGATGTATATAGAGTTGAAGATTCTTTTGAGGATTTGGGGTTTGATGAATATTTTGAAGGCAATGGGGTCACAGTTGTAGAATGGGCTCATCTAGTTAAAGAACAGCTTCCCGAAGAGTTATTGACGATTTATTTATATCTTGATGATAATGATTCAAGAAAGCTTGTCCTGGAACCCCAGGGAAAAAGATATGAGGAATTGTGTAAGGAGATTATGGTATGAAGGTTTTAGCCATTGATACATCCAATTACCCTCTGGGAGTAGCTCTTCTGGATGGTGATCAGGTTATAGGCGAGTATATTACCAATGTAAAAAAGAATCACTCTGTCCGTGTTATGCCGGCTATTGATATATTAATGAAAGATTGTGGTGTTACGCCAGCTGAGTTAGATAAAATTGTTGTTGCGAAAGGACCTGGCTCCTATACAGGTGTCCGTATTGGGGTAACCATTGCAAAAACTCTGGCATGGACTTTAAATAAGCCCCTGGTTGGGGTATCCAGCCTGGAAGTTTATGCGGCTTCGGCTGGCAGATACTTTAATGGCGTCATATCTCCTCTGTTTGATGCGCGGAGAGGGCAAATATATACTGGCCTGTATCAATATAAGGAAGGGCAGCTAGCATCTCTTATGAAAGACCAGCTCCTTCTTGCAAAAGATTGGGCAGCAATGCTTTCTGAACAGCAAGAGAAGGTCCTTTTTATTGGGAATGATTTGCCTTTACATAAAGAGGTATTTGCAGAATCCCTTAGAGACCGGGCTGTGTACGCTTCGCCTGCAGAACATAATCCTAGGCCAGCCGAACTTGCCTTGTTAGGCAGAGACCGAGAGCCTGAGGAAGTTCACTCTTTTGTTCCTAATTATATTAGGATTGCGGAAGCTGAAGCTAATTGGATAAAAGCAAACCAAGAAAAAAAGCTATAGTGATGAGGAAGCGAACGTATGAATAAATCCTTAACTTTCCGTTTTATGAATGAAGAGGATATTGATGATGTTTTGGAAATAGAACATAAGTCCTTTGCAACACCCTGGAGCAGGGAGGCTTTTTTTAACGAATTAACACAAAATCAGTTTGCTTTGTATGTTGTTTTAGAAGAAGAAAATAAAGTAATTGGCTACTGTGGAGCATGGATAGTCGTGGACGAAGCTCATATCACAAATGTTGCGCTGCTCCCTGAATATCGCGGGAGAAAACTTGGAGAAGCTCTTATGCGAAAGTTAATGGAGATTGCGTCTGAAATGGGAGCCATTACGATGACTCTGGAAGTAAGGGTATCTAACTTCACAGCTCAGTCCTTGTACCGAAAGCTTGGTTTTCAAAATGGAGCCATAAGGAAGAACTACTATACTGATAATCAAGAAGATGCTTTAGTAATGTGGGTGAATTTATAATGAAAAAAGATCAATGGATCATGGGGATTGAAACAAGCTGTGATGAAACGGCTGTTGCCATCATTAAGAATGGCCGTGAAATCTCAGCCAATATAGTTGCATCCCAAATAGAAAGCCATAAACGTTTTGGGGGAGTAGTTCCCGAAATAGCTTCCCGCCATCATGTTGAACAGATAACTATAGTGTTGGAAGAAGCATTATATAAGGCGGGCATCACATATTCAGATCTTTCAGCAATTGCTGTGACTGAAGGACCTGGCCTTGTAGGCGCGCTGCTGATCGGGGTTAATGCCGCTAAAGCTGTTGCTTTTGCTCATGGTATCCCCCTTGTAGGCGTGCATCATATTGCTGGACATATTTATGCCAATCGATTGGTTGAAGAAATGGAATTTCCATTACTGTCCCTAGTAGTCTCTGGCGGTCATACAGAGCTGGTCTATATGAAAGAGCATGGCCATTTCGAAGTGATTGGAGAGACAAGGGATGATGCTGCAGGAGAGGCATATGATAAAGTTGCCCGGACATTAAATCTGCCATATCCAGGCGGTCCTCACATTGACAGACTCGCTCATGAAGGGAACCCAACGATTCAGCTTCCGAGAGCATGGCTGGAAGAAGGTTCATACGATTTTAGCTTCAGCGGCTTAAAGTCTGCCGTTATCAACACTGTTCACAATGCTGAGCAGCGTGGTGAGACCATTGTGCGGGAAGACCTTGCCGCAAGCTTCCAGGAAAGTGTCATTGATGTCTTAGTAACGAAAACAGAAAGAGCCGTTGAAGAATATCAGGTGAAGCAGCTGCTGCTCGCAGGCGGAGTTGCGGCGAATAAAGGACTTCGAGCTTCTTTGGAAAAGAGGTTTGGGGTCAAAGCGGATATAAAGCTTATTATTCCGCCATTAACTTTATGTACAGATAATGCAGCGATGATTGCTGCAGCAGGAAGTGTGCTGTTTGAAAAAGGACAATTCGCCGGTCTTGATTTAAATGCCAATCCCGGTTTGGACATAACTATCCACAATGATAAATAAATTAGGAAAAAGTCCCCGACTGCATAGGGGGCTTTTTCTGTGGATAAAATCATTTATTTCAGAATTTTATGTTGATAATGTGGATAAAAACAGTCTAAGTTGTGGATAATGTGGAAAAGTCTGTGGAGAGTATATATAACTGCGTTTTTCTTGTGATTATCTCTGTGGATAATAAAAAAGACTGGCAGTGACTATTCTACCAGTCTAAAAGTTATGAATTTTCCTTTATTAATCATCAGCTAAAAGTGTCCATTCTTCCATCAATTCTTCCAGCTTTGACTTTGCTTGATCAGTTTCATTTGTGATGCCCATCACTTTTTCATGGTCTTGATAAACATTCGGATCACAGAGAAGCTGATCATTCATATCGATTACTTTCTCCAATGCTTCTATTTGCTCTTCAATTTCTTCCATTCTTCTTTTTCGCTGGCGTTCAAGCTTTTTGGCTTCTTTATCCTGCTGATAATTATTTTTGTCCTGCTTAACAGGCTGTGATGCGGTGGATTCATCTTGCTCATTAAGTGCAAGCAGTTCCTCTTGTTCCTGCTTTTTTTCCACATAATAATCATAATCGCCAAGATACTCTGTTGCCCCAATACTGGAAAGTTCAACTACTTTGGTTGTTATTCTGTTGATAAAATATCGGTCATGAGATACAAAGAGAATCGTTCCAGGATAATCGATCAATGCATTTTCAAGAATTTCTTTGCTATCCAGGTCCAAATGGTTTGTAGGCTCGTCGAGGATTAAGAAATTGGCTTTCTGCATCATAAGCTTCGCAAGCGCAAGACGTGCCTTTTCACCGCCGCTCAGTGTTGAAACAGTTTTAAGAACATCATCACCAGAGAAAAGAAAGTTCCCAAGTATTGTCCGGATTTCCTTTTCCGGTTTTAGCGGGTATTCATCCCATAATTCGTTCAGGACTCTTTTATTGCTGGTGAGTTCCGCCTGTTCCTGGTCATAGTAGCCAATTGTCACATTGGAACCATACTGAATCTCCCCAGAAAAAGAAGAGATTTTTTTGATGATGGTTTTGAGCAAAGTGGATTTGCCAATTCCATTTGGCCCTACAAGTGCTATGCTGTCGCCTCTTGCCAGTCGCAGTGAAATATTCTCGCTTACTATCTCTTCATAGCCTATAGCAAGAGAATGAATATTTAAAACCTCATTGCCCGATTGCCGGTCAATGTCAAAGCCAAAAGAAGCTGATTTCTCGTCTCCCAGCGGCCTGTCCATCACGTCCATTCTGGCCAGCTGCTTTCTGCGGCTTTGTGCCCTTTTGGTTGTGGAAGCACGGGCAAGGTTTCTCTGGATAAAATCCTGCAGCTTAGCGATCTCTTCCTGCTGTTTCTCGAACTGCTTCATTTCTCTTTCAAAGTTAGCATCTTTTTGATCCAGATATGAACTGTAGTTTCCTGGGTACTTTCTTATTTGGTTGCGGGAAATCTCGTAAACCTGGGAAACGACCTTATCAAGGAAATATCGGTCATGGGATACGATTAGAATGGCGCCATTGTATCCCTGCAGGTATTGTTCGAGCCATGATAATGTTTCAATATCCAGGTGGTTGGTAGGCTCGTCCAGTATTAAGATATCAGGCTTTGTCAGCAAAAGTTTACCAAGGGCCATTCTAGTACGCTGTCCGCCGCTCAATGATGAAATTTTAGTGTCATATCCCAATGAGCTGAAGTTGAGTCCATGGAGAATGGAACGGATATCTGCCTCATATTGATAGCCGCCATTTTCTTTGAAATCAACCTGAAGCTTGTCGTATTCTTTTAAGATGCGTTCATAGGCATCAGAATTATTTAGGACATCAGGGTCCGCCATTTGTCCTTCAAGGCTGCGAAGCTGTTTTTCCTGCTTCTGCAGATGACTAAAAACAGTCAGCATTTCATCCCAAATGGATAACTCTGATTCCAGGCCGGTATTTTGTGCAAGATAGCCAATTGTTACTTCCTTTGGCTTTATAATCTCACCGGAGTCATATGTCATTTGTCTGGCAATAATTTTTAAAAGGGTGGATTTTCCTGCACCATTGCGTCCTACTAGCGCAATCCTGTCCCTGGTTTGTACTTCAAGCTTTATATTGGTTAAAATGGGATCAGCGCCAAAATTTTTTGCCAGCTGATTGACTTGTAATAGTATCATGTTCTTTCACCTCGGGTATAGAGTAAGTGTAACTCATTCATATATGTTCGGCAATAAAGGAGACAGGACTATAAGCCCTTCTGCAGGGCATTAAATCGAGACAAAAGGCAAATAAATATGTGAAGAACAATACAAAGCACATACAAAGTAACAGAAAAATAGTGTATGATTTTGAAGAGAGGTGTTTTGAATGGCGGATTTTACTCATTTTAATCAAGAGGGCAGGGCAAAAATGGTGGATGTCAGTGATAAACCTGAGACGGCACGGACGGCCATCGCTCAATCAAGTATTGCTGTTAATCAGGAGATATACGAGAAGATAACATCCAACACTATGAAAAAAGGGGATGTACTCGCTGTTGCACAAACTGCAGGCATTATGGCGAGCAAGAAAACATGGGACATTATTCCGATGTGCCATCCGCTGCCGCTTAAGGGCGTGGACATTTCATTTTCATGGAAGGCGGAAGAGGAAGAGTTTGTCCTGATCATTACTGCTTCTGTAAAAACGAAGGGAAATACGGGTGTGGAAATGGAAGCGTTAACAGCCGCTTCTGTCTGTGCGCTGACCGTATATGACATGTGCAAGGCTGTAGATAAAGGAATGGTGATTGGGCCAACCTTTTTAATAGAGAAAACAGGCGGGAAAAACGGAGATTTTAAAAGAAATTAATTCATCATAAGAAATGGGGATGGACGAATGGCCAATGAACCAATTAAGATACCGCAAGCAACAGCTAAACGGCTGCCTTTATATTACCGCTTTCTAAAAAACCTTCACTCATCAGGCAAACAAAGAGTCTCTTCAGCAGAATTGAGTGAGGCGGTAAAAGTGGATTCTGCAACAATCCGCCGCGACTTTTCGTACTTTGGTGCGTTAGGGAAAAAAGGATATGGATATAATGTGAATTACCTGCTGAGCTTCTTTCGAAAGACTCTTGACCAGGATGAGCTGACTAAAGTAGCTTTGGTCGGGGTAGGTAATTTAGGAACAGCTTTTCTTAACTATAATTTCCTTAAAAATAATAATACCAAAATAGAAGTGGCTTTTGATGTTGATGAGAGTAAGGTTGGTACGAAAATCGGAGATGTGCCGGTCCATCATATGGATGACCTTGAAGAAGTTATTGTAAAAAATAATATTCAGGTGGCGATTTTAACGGTGCCGGCACCGCCTGCCCAGGCTATTACCGATCGGATGGTGAATGCGAAAATAAAAGGAATCCTTAATTTTACACCTGCGAGGCTCACTGTGCCAGCCTCGATTCGGATTCACCATATCGATCTGGCAGTGGAATTGCAGTCACTTGTTTATTTTCTGAAAAATTATCCTGAAGAAGTGTAAAAAAAATGAGCCTTTTGCGGGCTCATTTTTTCATTTTATTTTTCATTTTAAAATGCAGGCCAACCATCCGCAGACCGGTGCCAAAATCGAATGTGGCAATTATGATCAGAAAATAAGTAAAGAATCCCCAGGTTTCTTCACGCTGGATATTCTGTATCGCTATAAAAGTGAAAAGGCATCCGAGAAGGATGTAAATAAAGCCTGAAAACAAAGGTGTGCTTCTCATCAAAATCCCCCAGTAAGTTTAAAACTCCACAGCTATGCTAGAAAAAGCTGATAAAGCTCTGCATTTTTTCCATTTCTTCTAACCATTTTTGCATATTCTCCTGATTCAGCTGGACAACCGCAACAAAGGTGTTCATCGCCACATGGGCGAAAATCGGCACAATAATCCGCTTCGTTTTGACATATAAGAAGGCAAAGGTGAACCCCATTGCCGAGTACAGCAGTACATGTTCAGGCTCAAAATGGGCAAGTGCAAAAATGACTGAGCTGATCAGGGCCGATAGGAAGAAGTTGAAGCGCTTATGAAGAGAACCGAAAATAATTTTTCTAAAGACGATTTCCTCAAGGATTGGCCCAATGACTGAACTGATTAAAATAACGATTGGCGATGCTTCAATAATCCGGATAATCTGCTGCGTATTTTCAGACCCCATTTCAATGCCAATCATATTTTCAATGCTTGCAGCAGTAGCTTGAGCGATCAAGGCCAAAAATATGCCCCCTATTGCCCAGCCCACTGAGCTTGCTGCGGAAGAAGCATCCCTATCCAGGCCTCTTTTCATCTCTTTTCTTAATAATAGAAGCGTAATGATCAGTGTAACCGTAAAACTGATGACAAGCCAGTAGGCTACAGCCAGGATTTGCATGTTTTCGGGATTCTGTCCAAGGGCATCTGCAATAAATAACACAAGCGGAACGCCAAACAAACTGGACAGCTGCATGGCAATATAAGCTATTAATATAATCCAATATTCCTTCTTCAAAATGTTATACTCCTTAATCTGAGTGTTGGAAAACAAGTCCTAAAGCCATTGTACTCTTAATAAGGAGCGGGTTTCAAATATCAGCATCAAAGCAGGAAAATACCATGGTTAAAGTGTAGAGTTCCGAAGCATACTTAAGAGGTTGTCTGTGTCGAAAAATAGCGTGTATGGGCGGATGAAATTTTTTCTAAAAAATTTAAGCTTCACCCTTGCAAATAGAAATGAGATTCATTAATATAATAATTGTGTTAGCACTCATACAGAGAGAGTGCTAATAAATAAAAATATTTACATATTATTTGAGGAGGTTGTTTCACTTGTTAAAGCCACTAGGTGATCGAATCATTATCGAGCTTGTTGAAACTGAAGAAAAAACTGCAAGCGGCATCGTACTGCCGGACACTGCTAAAGAGAAGCCTCAAGAAGGTAAAGTTGTAGCTGTGGGAACTGGCCGCGTTCTTGAAAATGGCGAGCGTGTTGACCTTGAAGTTGCTGACGGCGACCGTATCATCTTCTCAAAATATGCTGGTACTGAAGTGAAGTACGAAGGCAAAGAATATTTAATTTTACGCGAAAATGACATTCTTGCTGTAATTGGCTAATTGCCGATCAGACGAAGATTATTAAAAGATAAAGCTAAAATTTTTGAGGAGGTTTTTATCAATGGCTAAAGAGATTAAATTTAGTGAAGAAGCTCGCCGCGCGATGCTTCGCGGTGTGGATTCCCTTGCAAATGCGGTAAAAGTAACTCTTGGACCTAAAGGACGCAATGTGGTTCTTGAGAAGAAATTCGGTTCTCCGCTTATTACCAATGATGGTGTGACAATTGCGAAAGAAATCGAACTTGAAGATGCTTTCGAAAATATGGGAGCGAAGCTTGTTGCTGAAGTAGCAAGCAAAACAAACGATGTTGCCGGTGACGGTACAACAACTGCAACTGTTCTTGCTCAGGCAATGATCCGTGAAGGCCTTAAGAACGTAACTGCAGGCGCTAACCCAATGGGCATCCGCAAAGGAATCGAAAAAGCGGTTGTTACAGCTGTTGAAGAATTAAAAGCTATTTCTAAGCCAATCGAAAATAAGGAATCTATTGCTCAGGTTGCTGCAATCTCTGCTGCTGACAATGAAGTTGGCCAGCTGATCGCTGAAGCAATGGAGCGCGTTGGCAACGATGGTGTTATTACAATCGAAGAATCTAAAGGATTCACAACTGAGCTTGATGTAGTAGAAGGTATGCAATTCGACCGCGGATACGCTTCTCCATACATGGTTACAGATTCTGATAAGATGGAAGCGGTTCTTGAAAACCCTTATATCTTAATCACTGATAAGAAGATCACAAGCATCCAGGAAATCCTTCCTGTACTTGAGCAAGTTGTACAGCAAGGCAAGCCTTTATTGCTTGTAGCTGAGGATGTTGAAGGTGAAGCACTTGCTACACTAGTAGTGAATAAGCTTCGCGGAACTTTCAACGCGGTAGCAGTAAAAGCTCCTGGCTTCGGTGACCGCCGCAAAGCTATGCTTGAAGATATCGCGATCCTGACTGGCGGTGAAGTAATCACTGAAGAGTTAGGCCGTGACCTTAAATCTGCTACAATCGACTCTTTAGGACGCGCTTCTAAAGTGGTTGTTACAAAAGAAAACACTACGATCGTTGAAGGTGCTGGAGACAGCGCGCAAATCGGCGGCCGTGTGAATCAGATCCGCACTCAAATGGAAGAAACGACTTCTGAATTTGACCGCGAGAAATTACAAGAGCGTCTGGCTAAGCTAGCTGGCGGTGTGGCAGTGGTTAAAGTTGGTGCTGCTACTGAAACTGAATTGAAAGAGCGCAAGCTTCGCATCGAAGACGCCCTTAACTCTACACGTGCTGCTGTAGAAGAAGGCATCGTTTCCGGTGGTGGTGTTGCCCTTCTAAACGTATACAACAAAGTGGCTGCTATCCAGGCTGAAGGCGATGAAGCTACAGGAATTAACATCGTATTGCGTGCGATGGAAGAGCCTGTACGCACAATTGCACACAATGCAGGCCTAGAAGGTTCTGTTATTGTAGACCGCTTAAAGCGCGAAGCAGTTGGAACAGGCTTCAACGCTGCTACTGGCGAGTGGGTAAACATGATCGAAGCTGGTATCGTTGACCCAACTAAAGTAACTCGTTCAGCTCTTCAAAACGCTGGATCTGTTGCCGCTATGTTCTTAACAACTGAAGCAGTTGTTGCTGACAAGCCGGAAGAAAATGCTGGCCCTGCAATGCCTGATATGGGCGGTATGGGTGGAATGGGCGGCATGATGTAATAGCTGCTCAAACCCATGATATAAAAGGATTTTTGAGTGAAAATGCTAACATAATATAAAATGTAAAGAGGCTTTTCATTAGTTCACTGAACTATGGAAAGCCTCTTTATTTATGACTAAAATAATAAACATTAAAATTTTGATTACTTTATGGGAAATTTGAAATTATGTTGACAATAAAATTTGCAGACTCTATCATTGATAATAGTTATCATTTACAACTGAAAAGGGGAGCAAGTTTTTATGTCAAACCGTAAAAAAAATAAACGATTTTTACTTATGTCTGTAATGATTCTCATTTTTTCTATAACTTTACTTGGTTGTTCTAGTGAATCAGTAGAAAATTCAGATTCTACTAGTGAAAGTAGCAATATGATTACTTTTGCTTGGCCTAGAGATATAGGTGAGATGAATCCACATATCTACAATCCATCTCAATTATTTGCTCAATCTATGATATATGAACCTTTAGTTAGTTACCAAGATGGAGGCGAGCTCAAGCCACATTTAGCAGAGTCTTGGAAGGTTTCTGAAGATGGGAAAGAATATGTATTTAACATACGCCAGGATGTTAAATTTTCTGATGGCACAAATTTTAATGCTGACATTGTGAAAAAGAACTTTGATGCAATACTAAAGAATGCAGACATGCATGGTTGGTTAGGATTTATTCCAAAGATTGATCAAACAGATGTCATAGATGAATATACATTCAAATTAACATTAAAAGAGCCATATTATCCTACTATTCAGGAATTAGCAGTTGTACGTCCAGTCCGTTTTCTAGGAGAAGCTGGTTTCCCTGGAGATGGTGACACTTCAAAGGGTGTAGAACAACCTGTTGGTACGGGTCCATGGGTGTTAGATGAATATAAAGTAGATGAGTTTGCTATTTTTAAACGTAACGAAAATTATTGGGGAGAACTTCCAAGTGTAGAGAAAATTAAAGTCAAAGTCATTCCTGATGCTGAAACACGCGTACTTGCTTTTGAAAAAGGTGATTTAGACCTTGTATATGGTGAGGGTGTTATTAGCATAGATTCTTTTAAGCAATTAGAGTCTACAGGTTCCTACGGAACTAGCATTTCTGAGCCAGTCGCTACTAGACAGCTGGTTATGAATACGAATAAAGAACAGCTTTCAGATGTACGAGTTCGTCAAGCATTACATTATGGATTTAACAAACAAGCAATGGTTGAAGGTGTGACATCTGGCTTGGAAGAGAAGGCTGACTATATCTTACCAACAAACTTACCTTACACTTCACATGTTGATACGACCACAGTTGAATATAATGTTGAAAAAGCGAAACATTTATTAGATGAAGCAGGCTGGATATTGCCAGAAGGTAAAAGCGTACGTGAAAAAGATGGGAAACCACTTGAAATTGAGTTAATGTATAACTCTGCTGAATCCATTCAAAAAACAATGGCTGAAACATTACAAGCTGAGTGGGCAGGACTGGGAGTAAAATTAAATATTGTTGGAGTTGAGCTTACCACTCAAGTTGAAAGATTCAAAGCGAATGAGTTTGATATGAACTTCTTTAGTAACTATGGTGCTCCATATGATCCACATACTTTCGTAAACATAGTTGCTACAGAAGGATTTGGATTTAGGGAAGCTATTTCATCTTATCCTAATAAAGAAGAGATCCTAAACCAAATAGCTGAAGTTCAACAAACTATTGATGAAAATGAACGTCAACAACTATATACGGCAATTTTAAGCTCACTACAAGAGCAGGGTGCCATTGTACCTATTTCGTATATTAAGAAAATAGCAGTTTATCAAAAGGATATTTCTGATTTTACATTCCCTGCTAACCGAGATGAACATCCATTTACAGGGATTAGTGTAAACGAGTAAGCGATAGGAGAGGTATTCATGGGTACTTATGTCTTGAAACGTATAATCACCATCATTCCAATCTTTCTTATTGCCACTCTGCTAACATTTGGAATGATTAACCTTTCACCAGTGGATCCAGCTGAGGCATACTTCTCTGCTGCACATATTCAAGCAACAGATGAGATGCTGGAACAAAAAAGACATGAGTTCGGCTTAGAGCAACCTCTCATAATTCAATATGTGAACGCTCTTATTAAGATATGCCAACTTGATTTTGGCATATCTTATGTTACGAATAAACCTGTATGGGAAGAGATTTCTTCGCGAATGCAAGCAACTATTCAGTTAACATTAGGCAGTCTGTTGATTGCAATTCTAGTGAGTGTCCCTTTGGGGTTTTTAGCAGGTATAAAGAAGAATAGTGGAATAGATCATTTTAGTCGATTCCTCTCTTTTATAGGGGCATCGATCCCATCATTTTGGCTTGGATATTTATTCATTTTTTTCTTTTCTGTAAAACTAGACCTTTTCCCAGTAGAGGGTACGGGAACTTGGAAACATTTAATTTTACCTTCAGTCACATTGGCTTTCCCTTTAATAGCTTTATATACTCGTCTGTTACGTACAAGTGTTCTTGAAAATTCACAAGAGTCTTATGTGCTTTTTGCCCGGACGAGGGGCATTCGTGAAAAAATCATAATAGGAAAGCATGTATTAAGAATTGCCATTTCTCCTATGATTACTGGTCTTGGAATGAATTTAGGAAACTTAATGACTGGAGCTATTATTGTAGAGGCTGTCTTTTCGTGGCCAGGGTTTGGGCGGTATTTTATTGAGGCTATTTTTAATCGTGATGTTCCTGTTATCCAAGGCTATGTGCTATTAGCAGCGGGAATATTCCTTATAAGCAACTTAATTGTTGACCTTATCCAAATGTGTATAGACCCTCGTATTTTCAGAAAAGGAAGGCAGCATCAATGATAGCAATGTTTCGTGGTATATTAAAAAGTCAAAAAGTGATTGTCACATGTTTCCTAATACTGTGCATATTATTTTTGATCACAATATTTGCTCCGTGGCTGGCACCTAACGACCCTATCGCTATCAATTTAACTCATAAACTACAGCAACCTTCTTTGGATTACCCATTAGGAACAGATCATTTAGGTCGATGTACGTTTTCACGTATCCTATATGGGGCAAGAATTTCGTTAGGATTTGCATTGCTAATTTTTATTTCAGCTTTAAGTATAGGTTTGATTATGGGGATCATTGCTGGGTATAAAGGTGGTTGGGTTGATCAATTGTTAATGAGAATCGGTGATGGGCTTATGGCGATCCCAAGCCTTTTGTTTGTTCTTGGTTTTGTTGGTATTTGGGGAGCTGGACTTAAACAAGTTGTTTTAGGATTAATTCTCGTACAATGGGTTTATTACGCAAGGGTCATTCGAGGAATGGTTCTAAGTCTGAAAGAACAGAACTATATTACTGCAGCTAAAATTAGTGGTTCTTCTACATGGATCATCATAAAGAAACATATTATTCCTAATGTTCTTCCATCACTAGCGGTAATGGGAACATTAGAAATGGGTTGGGCGATTATGAATTTATCATCGATGTCCTTTTTAGGCTTAGGTGTGCAACCCCCTACACCAGAGTGGGGGGCCATGATTCATGAAGGGAAGTCATATATCAGAACGAATCCAGCATTAATGATTTATCCGGGTTTAATGATCATGCTAGTCGTTGTGACGTTTAATTTATTAGGTGAATCACTATCAGAACGTTTTGGGGTTAAACGCCGCTAATGAAAAAGGACTGTTGAATAATGGATGTAAATGAGCGAGACATTTTAAATGTAAAAGACTTACATGTGCAAGTAAAAACCGAAGAAGGTTTTTCCACACTTGTTCAGGACATAAATTTTGGAATTAAAAAAGGAAAGATTCTTGGGCTAGTTGGGGAAAGTGGTAGTGGTAAAACTGTTACAAGTATGTCTATCCTACAGCTGCATGATAAAAAGAAAACGGATATTAGAGGGAGTATTACACTACAAGGCAGGGAATTGAATGGTTTAGAAAATAATGAAATGCGGAAAATTCGAGGGAAGGATATTGCTTTTATTATGCAAAATCCAATGAATGCTTTTACACCAGTTTTTACGATTGGTCATCAATTTGTTGAAACCATTAGATCTCATACCACATTAAAGAAAAAGCAAGCAAAGGAGCTTGCGATTGATGTAATGCAAAGTGTAAATTTGCCAGATTCTGATAAATTATTAAAAAGCTATCCTTTTGAATTAAGTGGAGGTATGCTTCAACGAGTGATGATTGCAATGGCTGCATGCTTAAACCCTTCCGTAATAATTGCGGATGAGCCAACTACAGCACTAGATCTTCATAACCAATCATTAGTACTCCGTCTATTAGATAAAGTTCGTTCTGAATATGGTACATCTATTCTACTCATTTCTCATGATCTTGGCGTTATTTCAGAAATGGCCGATGATGTAATCGTTATGCAGCACGGGAGAATTGTGGAAGCAGCAAATGTGTTAGAATTATTTGATAATCCACAACATGAGTACACGAAGAAGTTGCTAAGGACAAGACCGACTTTATATTCTCATTATCAGTCCTACACCTATATGTTATGATAGACCCACTGAATCTTCCGAGGGGTGAAACCATTGAGCTTGCTACAGGTTAAACAAGTAAGTCTTAGCTTTAATTCTAAGAAGCTTTTTATAGGGAAGAATCTATCAAAAAAAGTTCTTAATGATATTTCCTTTGCTATTGAAGAAGGAACATGTTTGGGATTAATTGGAACGAGCGGAGCAGGTAAAAGTACTTTAGGAAAAGTAATTCTCGGCATTCAACGTCCACAGCAAGGTCAAGTGTTGTTTCAAGGATATGACATTTATAATGCGGATAAAGCAACCCAACAAAAAATACGTCGCGATCTACAAGTTGTATTTCAGGATTCATATTCAGCTGTTAACCCCCGGATGACAGCTGAGCGTATTATCAGCGAGCCATTAGAGAATTATGAAAAACTAACCATAGCAGAACAAAGAAAAAGGGTTATTGAGCTATTGCAAAGAGTAGGATTAAACGAAAAGGATTTAAAAAAATATCCGCATCAATTTAGCGGTGGACAATTACAAAGGATTAACATTGCTAGAGCAATTGCTCTTAAACCGAAGTTAATCGTCCTAGACGAATCAGTTAGTAGTTTAGACATGGTTACACAAAGCTTAATTTTGGAATTATTAAGCGAATTAAAGGATGACTTCGGCTTATCTTATCTTTTTATTACACATGATATTAAAGCCGCCTTTTCAATTTCTGATACTTTGGGTGTGCTTGAAAAAGGAGAATTAATTGAGCTTTACGATTCAAAAGACCAATTTTTTTCCTCGAATCACCCTATAGTTAAACGATTAAGAGACTCCATCCTTGCTGAACACCCACGTTTTCGTACACTTACAACGAAGGCAAACTGGGTTAACAAAAATAGATTATCTAAGCAATCGTGAAGTCAGATAAAATAAATCATTATTTGAGGCTAATGACTGCTCCAAAAACATCCAAAACGAAAAATTCCGTCACTATAACCTCGGGGCAGAAAGCAGATGTATTCCACGCGATGATGAAGATCTTCTTTAAGATCGAAGAAGATAGTAAGATGTATGGGGAAGGACAGGGAAACCTGTCTTTTTCTACATCATAATGAAAGATATTATCCTTTAAGCTATTAGGTTATTAATCATCTCACTACTTGTTGTGGTTAGGATTTTTAGGTGTTCTTTTAAGAGATAACCAGATACAATTATTGTTCACCTTTCGAATGATTAAAATTTGCTCAGGTTGCAGGAACATTGTGAAAAGCCCAAATTCAAATAGCTTCATTCGATTAAGTTATGCATAAAGTAGGAGGGATTTATGAAATTGGCAACAGATTCAATGGTCTTAAATAACACTACATCCTATAGCCACAGGGAGTATTTAGTGTTGGCCATTCCACTCATTATATCAGGCATTTCAACACCTATTTTAGGGGCTGTTGATACTGCAGTGGTTGGAAGGATTCCCGACCCGGCTTCAATAGGTGGAGTTGCTGTTGGGGCTGTTATCTTTAATACGATGTATTGGCTGCTTGGATTCCTGCGAGTGAGTACAAGTGGATTTACTGCTCAGGCAGAAGGAGCAAATAATCAAAATGAAATGGTACTATCTCTTCTTAGACCAATGATATTAGCTATCTTGTTTGGCTTGTTTTTTATCATTTTACAGAGTCCCATTTTAACCATTGCCTTATCATTATTTAGAGGAAGTGAAGCGGTATCATTCTTTGCTTCCACCTATTTTTCTGTCCGAATTTGGGGAGCACCGTTTATTCTACTTAGCTACGTGATTATTGGTTGGCTTATTGGAATGGGAAAGGTTCGCTTAGTATTGGCTACTCAAATATGGATGAATGTCTTAAACATTATATTAGACCTTGTTTTTGTTTTAGGTTTAGGAATGGGAGTTAAGGGCGTTGCTTATGCGACTCTTATAGCTGAGGTTAGTGCTGTTGCGTTAGGGGCATGGCTTCTTTATATGACCAATAGAGAGAAACTAGCCCATATAAAGTTATCAATGTTGCTTGAAACTGAACCAATTCTAAAAATGATAAAAATGAACCGAGATTTATTCCTGAGGACTGTATGTTTGCTCACGATGACCGTAATTTTTACTTCTTTAGGTGCAAGTATGGGCGAAGTTACGTTAGCAGCCAATGCCATCTTACTGCAAATTCACTATATAATAGCTTATTTTTTTGGTGGTTTTGCTAATGCTTCTAGTATATTGGTCGGTAGAGCTATAGGTGGGGTAAATTTGTCTCTTTATAATTGTGCGTATACTCTTTCCGCTCAGTGGGGATTAGGATCGGCCATTCTTTTGAGTTTAAGCGTACTTATTTTCGGAGAAAGTATAATCGCCTCATTTACGACAATTACAGAAGTAAAAGCTATGTCAGAAGACTTCCTAGTATGGATGCTTGTGTTTCCCATCTTTGGTTTCTGGGGTTTGCAGCTAGAAGGAATTTTTTCTGGTGCTACTGAAGCAAAATCTATCCGGGATTCCATTGGATTAGCATTGATTGTCTTTTTAATTGCACTTTGGTTGTTTGTACCTAAATATCAAAATCATGGATTATGGATCGCGTTTGTCGTATTTAGTTTATCTCGGTCTTTCTTTTTATCATTATTTATTCCCAAATTAACTCGTGAAAAATTTACTAACAAAAGCTAAACTCTAGAATTCGATTACCTTAGTAAATAATAATACTTATAAAAGTTAACATTTTGCTAAAGCAATCCAGTGAAAAATAGTAATATATCGTTAAAGAAGTTACAGATAAAATATAGCAAAACCTTAATATTCCGCACCTTCCACACACCATGTTAAAGATATTACACACTCTAACCTTAGGGGCGGCATGATCTAATTTAAAGTGTTGAACCCAACGTTTTAAAGCATCATCCACCAGGACATAGGGACAGGTATCTTGTCCCACTGATCCCTAAACTGCTTATAACGCAGACAAAAAAGGAATTCCTATTTGGGAATTCCTTTTTTTATATGAAAGGTAAACAAACCTATCGTTATTCGACTAAAATTTGCGCGGACGGTTCCTGCGCTTCTTTCGGAAGGAAGCATGAGAACCAGAACACTTTCCCTGCTTCTTTATTCTTTGTCCGGACCCCCGCCAAAAGTTTCGGGAATCATCGTGAAGCCTTCAATCACGGTATCTTCTTCCACTTCGATCATCAGGTAACGCTTGCCGTCAAAATGGACTTGTTTTACATATCTCAGATCTTGCGGGCAGATGGAAATGTTGGCTGCTTTCGTGCTGATTTTTATTGATTTTGAATTAAATTTAGGAAGGACGCTGTTTGCCTTTATTTCATATTTGTCATCGTCGATGATTTTTTGATAAGCGGATTGGACCTTTTCTGAATTAATATCTTCGAGACCGCTCACCTTTAAAACACGTTCTACGTCTTTGGAATCCAGCTTCGGCGGTTCATCCTCTTCGTTTTCCACGATCATCCGGTTAATCTCTTCATATACGTTGGAAAGTGTTGATGTGCTTAGCTGATCACCTGTTACGTCTTTAATAATTTCCTCAAAAACGATTTTATCATCCTGCGCCGTCATCGTTTCTTCCCCGTTTAAAACATCCTCTATGAACTGGTGGTCGGGCTCATGAACCTTGCCTGCTGAATACAAGACGTGATTGACATCAGCTGCATGATCGGTGAAGCAAGGAAATAGGAACCCTGAAATGGGTGCCTTGAGGTTGATAATCGGATCAACAGTAAAATGATATTTAAATTCCTTTTCTACATAGTCAAAAAGCAGTTCTTTCTTCGGTTCCTGCGTGTTATTTATGCTGCAAAGAATAAAAGGATGAGAATAAACAGCATCCCTTTCACTTTCCTCAGCTTCTGCATTGCGGCGTTTCATTGGCTTAAGATACTCCCCGCGAATGAATGTAACGACAATATCCTTTTCATATTGCCGGATTCCCAGCATTTTGCCGACAATCTGAAGCATTTGTTCTGTCCAGCCTTCAGCATCACTGCTTAGCAATCCTTGATGCAGGATGAGCTGACTGCTGTTTTCGGCATCCCTCTGAAACTTTAATTCAAAGAGCTTTTCATCCAATTGGCCGCCAAGCAGCTTTTTGAAGTTATCCATAAACAGCTCCTGCTGATCCTGGTCCACCATTTCAAAAGGCTGGCTCTCATAATGATAAATCTCGCTTGATTCTTTCATAATATAGACATTAAAAATATCTGAAATCCTTAGTAAATCATTATTTAACTTAAATTGTTTCCGAATCTGTGCGATGTCTTTTTTGTTCACAGTTAAAATCCACTCCTAAGCTGCCCAATATGCATATTTACTAGAATAACAAAATACATCAGCTCTATAAATTATTAATCTCTTTTATTTTCGCTTTTTTGAAAAGGATTTGTTAATTAAAATGGCTGGTGATTTGTGTAGCATGGAGTTGATTTTTACCGGCTGGGGTTAGCGCTGGCGAGGTGAATGTGGAATGCTTATATTTTGCCAGCAATGAGGATAGAAAAAAGAGGCTTCTCATAAGTTGACCAAAACTTGTGTAAAGCCTCTTTTATTTTATGAAAAAGGTTTGTTTAACTATCACAGCAGCTGTGCTAAGGCATTCTTTTTTCTGCACTGCCATGTATCCCCCTGGAAAGCAGCCGATCCGATTCATCTAAGAATTGCACGGATTGTCTGGTTGTTTCTTCGTTTTGCAGCAATACAGATTTATACGCCTCTATCACCTGTTGAAGCTGGATATTTAAAGCATTCAATTTATTGATGAAATTAAGGACATTATTCTCTCCAATAGTGGATGGAAGGGATGGCTGGAGCCCGTTAGCGGAGGTTTGAAGTGTTGAGAGTGCCTGTTCTATATCACTTTTCCTTAGCTTAATCTCGGTATCCATTCTCAGTACCTCCTCATTATTTCTTCGACCTTTCCGCTGCAAGCTGCGCTTCCAGGGAAGCAATCGTTTGTTTGATAGAATCGATTTCCTGCTGGATCTGCTGCTGTTTCCGGCTTATAGCTGAAAACACTTCATGAAACTGATTTGATTCAATGTCAGTGTAACTCGTAAGCATTTGTTCAAACCGGATATCCTCAAATTCATCTGCCAGCTTTCCCTGCCAGGTGAAAGGGGAAAGATCCGGCTTTGTGACGGTATGCCGATAGTGGTTAAACTCCTGCTGTTTTCCTTGAAGGTCTCCCTCACAGGCCAGCAGTCTCTGCAGCTCATTTTGTTTCTTTGCCAATAAACTGTAGTAATATCCTAAAGACATGAATAATCACCTCTATATACTGCAATTTTCATATTATTCATCCATAAAAGAGAATCCATTTTACTATATCACAGGGAAATAATGTAATAATGATACGATTTTCTCATTTTGATTATCGTGTCGATGGGTAATTATTGCTGTTTTATACAAAAGTGTAAAAATAATCCTATTCGTAATAAAATTACTCTTATTTTTGGTGTAAAGTATAAATTATGGAAAATGCTAGTGAGGGCTCTCTGAAGTACCTCTATTGCAGTTGTCGAATGGCAGGAGGCGATTTATACTGAAGGTATTAGATGCAAGGGAGTTGCATAGCGGATTGAAGGAGCTTCATTCCAGTCTGCACTCCTTAGAAGAGCAGATAAGAAACATTGCACGTGATGTAGAAGGAATCACTTCGCTTGAGGACTCCTTTCGGGGAGAGGGAGCAGCCGCTATTCAGGCTTTTTTTCGTGAATGTCATTCTCCTTTTCTCTTATTTTTTGAAGGTTTTCTTGCAGACTATCAAAATACTTTAAAAAGAATAGCTTCTTCACTTCAAATGCTCGAACCGGCAAGCAATGGATTCATCCGTCAGAGCTTTTTGGATGGAGAAGCGGCACAGGGCCTGGTAAAAACAGTATCTATCACCATAAGCCTAACAGAAGAGACAAATGCGGTGATGCAGAAAGTTTCTGATATTGTTAGTCTCCCTCATCTGCAGGATGGGGAGTTTTCAGCACATGTAAGGAGAGCGGAACTTCACCGGCGAAATACGGTTGATGATCTTATTACCTTTGACGGCGAGAAAACGCTGGCTCTTGATCCAATTGAGCAGGATCTTCATCTGATGCAGACATTCATCGATGAAATTTCCAGCCTCTTTCAGAGTGGGAATCTTAGTATTTCCGACTATTCCGTTAAGCAGCTTCACTCCAGCCCAATCTATGGGGAGCTTTTAGAAGGTATCAGACATAAAGCAGGAAATTCCATGCGCACACCGGAATTCCATAAAGAACTAGGCATAACTGCCCTGGGACAGATTCTGCCGCCTGGTGCATATTCCATTTGGGCTATCTGGCAGAGCACATATGAAAGAAAGACAATCCAATATCAGTTAAGAGCCTTGAAAGCTTTGGCAAAGCTAAACGATAAAGAAATCAGCCCAGAGGAATTCACCTCTTTGAGCGGCCGAGAGATCCTGACTGTTGAAGTCATAGATGAGCATGGAATCGGCAGCCAGAACCAGGGCGGCAAGTTCCACCTGTATGATGACGGCCGGATCGTCAGGGAATACTATGCTGAAAAAGGAAAAGCTTACGAGTTCGTCGACTCCATTCCAGAAGACCGCGTGGGAGGAGTGCGTGAACTGGACTCCATGGCCGATGGAACCCCGCTTGAAATTCTCGAATACCTGTCGCTGGCGGCTGTTGTCCGAAAACAAGGAACCAAGGTCATACGGAAGAGCATCAATAAGGCTGACTTTGATGCGCTTGTCAGGATATTGAAAGAGGAAAAGGGCCATGTGGTTTTGCCGGGGAAGAAGGATGGTAAGGGTACGGGTGATGTTCAAACTGGTGGCAGGGAACTTTCAATTGATGAATATCTAAAGCAACTTGATAAAGCAGAAGAGATGTACGAATCTTTTAGAAAATCCAAAACTGATGTACAGTCTATAGCTAAAAATACAGGAATGACTGAACAGAGGGTACAAAGAATCAAGGAGCATTTATTTATCAAAGAGCACATAAAAGAACATGGGATTGGACGCTTTGATCCGGATTATCAAATTGCACAAGCTTGGGATAGGCTTCAAAAAGATACTTATAACAAGAATGATATTGATTTATTGAATCATGAACTTTTTGAGTCAAAATTCGAGGGAATATTCAAAACGGATTACAGGACCGCACATGATAAAACAGTTGAATCAGGGCGTCCGTGGCATCCACTAGAGGAGGAGTAAAATTGGCTTCGTATGTTTTATTATTAAAGGATTATGAAGATGATGAAACTGTGGTTTACAAATTCGGACCTAATGAAGAGATTATGGGTAAAATTGAGTTGAATAAAATAACCAGGAAGTTTTCAGAGTTAGAAAGTTTACCAGATCAAAATATCCCCTCTAAGTTTTATTTTGATCGAGCTGCTCAAAGATTGGCAGTTTGCCTTGTAAGAGAAGGTGGCATATTTCCAGAAAAAACAGCTTTTGAGTCATAGTAGCTATAAATAAGACCTTGATGGGTAGAAGCCTTTCAAGGTTTTTTGTTTAATAATAGGGGAGGAGTTTTCATTCAGCCCAACATTCCCCCGCCATATGTAGTGAATTTGCCCAAGCCAATCCCATCCCCACGCATATAAAATAGTGTAAGCATATATAGAGGAAATGGAGGTATGAACGGATGTACCATTATAGAGGCCCTTATCAGCCGCAGGATCAGCGATTTTTTGGACTCTTTGGTCTGCCCTTTTTAGGCGGGTTAGCAGGAGGTTTATTGGGCACTGCCTTATTCTACCCGCGTCCATATTATTGGTATCCTCCACCGCCGCCTTATTATTACCCGCGACCTTGCTGTGGACCAGGATTTGGATACCCTTATTAATTAATATCAGGGGAAGCTCTTAAAAGGGGCATCCCCTTTTTGAATTCGGCAATAATTTTCCTGCTGAATTCAGGAGCAATAAGAGGTTTATAATGAAAATGAGGATGGCCGGCGGTCTGCCTTTGGCTGAGATGCTTGAAAAGGCAGAAGACGAATCAGATTAATAACGCAAGTTTGTGTAACGGCATTAATGAAGTGAGATTTTTTTATAAGAATAAATGTGAGTGTCTCTTCATACATGATGAAAGTCTTAACTAATAAGGAAAATGTAGGATATTTATTATTCAGAATATTAATTCTTTTAGCAGATTTACATCCTCCTATTAAAAAGGCATGATAGAAATAATTCGGATATCGAATTAATAGATCAGAGGAGGCTCAAAAATGAAGAAGAAATCATTATGGAAAGTACTTAGTTCAGCAGCACTGGCAGCAGCGATTCTCGTACCCCAAGTCGGCTTTGCTGAGGGCGCAAAGCCTGTGACAGAAGAAAATGTATCAATTAATGGTTTTGTTGATTATGAAGAATTAAAGAGAAAGTTAAGCCAAATTGAAAAATCATCGAACGGCCTGGTTCAGGTTGAATCTGCGGGAAAAACAAATCAGGGGAGAGATATCTTTACAGCACGAGTGGGCCATGGAGATAAAGTGGTACTAGTGCAGAGCGAAATTCATGGCAATGAAAAGACCGGCACTGTCGCGTTGCTGAATATTCTTCAATATTTGGGGTCAAGTCAATCAGCAGATGCGAAAAGGATTAGAGAAGAATTAACGATTGTTGCAATCCCGATGATGAATGCCGATGGTTCCGAATTGGACAGGCGCGGCAACGTAATGACGTGGGAAGAAGTGCAGGAGAAGTTTCCTCAATTACATAATGCACAGCCTACCTGGAATTATTACACGCGAACCCTGCAGGGGGATGACTATGCAGCAGCTCCAGGATTCGATGTAAACCGTGACTTTAACCCTGACTTAAACTATGTTCCGAAGGCGGAGGACTTCCCTGGCAATTCAAGCACTCCAGGCTGGTATATTACGCCTGAATCGCAAACAGTCCGGGATGTTTATAAGAGTCTTCAAAAGGAATTTGGTATTGTTGAAGTCTTTTTAGATCTTCATCACCAGAATTTCTATAAGATTGAAGGAACAGATGAAGATGTAACAATGTCCATTTCAGCAGACTTTGTTCCGGATCCAAGTTCTTCGGAGGGTGCAAAATATAGCCAATATGCGGAGAATTATCGCTTTGATTTCTCTCGCCAGTTAAACGTTGCTCTATATGATGCACTTCAGGAAAAAGGAAATTCAGTGTTTACTAATATCTCATTATATGACCAGGACTTAGACTTGCCTGGAACTGCCTTGGGCTCCTTTGCCCTGAACGGCAGCGGGGTTGTCCTATTTGAGGTAAAAGGGCAGACACATAACTATGGACAAAAGATGAAAGGTCAGCTGGTTAAGACAGTAGAAACAGGTGTCATGGGGATTATCAATGGTGTGGCAGATGGCAGTGTGTATGATTTGAATCCGGAAGAATATAATGAAATCCCTAACAGGGTGCCAATTCGTTAATTGAAATCAGAAGCTGGTTCCATTCCGGAATCAGCTTCATTTTTGTATTAATGTCAATTTATCTAACAAAAAGTGGATTAGCTATTGTTACATACTTATTAAACATGTTAATATCGAAATATTATAAAAATTTAAAAACTACACACAAAGATTGTCGGGGGGAATTTGTGATGAAGAAGATGTTAGCCATCCTAGCAAGCAGCGCTTTATTAATGCTTGCTGCCTGCGGCTCAGGAAATGAGGAAACCAGTGGGGAAGCGCCAGAAAAGAAAACCGTAAAAATCGGGATCACGCAAATTGTGGAGCATCCATCATTGGATTCTGCGAGAGAGGGATTTATAGCCGCCTTGAAAGATGCTGGTTATGAAGAAGGAAAAAATCTTAAAATCGACTTCCAGAACGCCCAGGGGGATATGAACAATAATATGTCCATTGCCCAGAACCTGGTCGCGGACAAGAATGATTTGATTCTTGCTATCGCGACTGCCAGTGCACAATCAGTTGTGCAATCCACAAAGGATATTCCAATCCTTTTTACAGCCATCACTGATCCTGTTGGTGCTGAGCTTGTGGAAAGCATGGAAAAACCAGGCGGGAATGCAACGGGTACATCTGATACACATCCGGACGCCATCAAAAAAACGATTGACTCCATTAAAACATTTGTACCGGAAGCCAAGAAGGTCGGCATCATCTACAATGACGGGGAGCCAAACTCAGTAGTTAATGTTAAGCATGCGAAAGAAGCCATCGAGGCAGCAGGACTTGAAGCGGTTGAAACGACTATTTCAACAAGCTCCGAGGTAAAGCAGGCAGCAGAGTCCTTAGTAGGCCGTGCTGACGTGTTCTACATCCCTAAGGATAATACAGTTGTATCTGCCCTTGAATCTGTGCTGAACGTAGCCAATGAGAAAGACATTCCAGCTTTTGTTGGAGAAAGCGATTCGGTTAAACGGGGCGGATTTGCTTCCTATGGTTTTGAGTATCATGATCTTGGATACTCTACTGGCCAAATGGCCGTTGATATCCTTGAAGGCAAAAAGCCTGGTGAGATTCCTGTTGGCTACCCTGAAAGTCTTGAGCTGGTGATTAACCAAAAAGCAGCTGAGGAGCAGGGAGTCGCTTTGACGGATGAAATGTTGAAGGATGCTAATGTGGTTGGGGAATAAATAGGTTGTTAAGAGATACAGCGATTCAGCTGTATCTTTTTTTGCGAACCCGGAAATTTTTTCTTGAAAATGATTCAAAAGAACCATAAAAGCGAGAAGGATGATTTTAGGAAAAAAAAGGGCTCAATAAATTTTGATTTACATATAAACGATAGGGTGATTTTACCTATAAAATACAATTAGGGGTTTATAGATTAATAGGAATAAAACCACAGACATAATTCGACAAGGCTACATAAGCGATTTGACGAGTTTTGACTGCCATGATAGTAATAAAAAGGTAGAAAATTTGAATTTTAAAATGAGTGAATAACAAAAAATAGAAAAAACCTATGAAAAAAATACCAATTTGGGTTTGAACATCTCGAAATTGGGTATAAGTGGGTATAAATAACTGTTTTGTTATTTTTTGCAAGTAAGTAATTGACCTTTTAATTGTGTATTTTTACAATAATAGTAACCTATTGAAAAGGAGAGATTTGAATGTCAGGAGTTATTCGCGTTACACCAGCAGAATTAGTAGGCATGTCTAACCGTTATAATGGAGAAAGCAGCCAGGTTGGGGATCAGATTGTCCGTTTGGATAATATGATTCGTGAACTGGAAGGTGCATGGGAAGGGGAAGCAAGCAGAGCGTTTGCTGAACAATACCAATCTTTAAGGCCTTCATTTGTTCAAATGCAGCAATTATTAGAGGATATCTCTGTTCAGCTTAATAATACTGCAAGAGCTCTTGAAGATGCTGATAACCAGATTGCTGGCCAAATCCGCGGTTAATTTCATCTGAATCAATAAGTGGAGAAGGAGCGCTACATTCATCAGATGAAAAGCGCTCTTTTTTTATGGGGTGTTTAATATGTACATAGAATTAACAATCGATCTGAAAAATTATGAAGTTGAACCTTTTGATCTCCGTCTATCTAACTATCACTCTGTTAAAAAAGTAGTTGATATTGTTTGGCAAGCTAAGTCTATTCCTCAGCCGCCCAGGGAAGGCTATTGGGTCAGAATTCCCAACAAGCAAATGGTTCTGTCAGGGAACGATAAGCTGGCAGAAAAGGGGATTACCACTGGGGACCGTTTCGAAATTTTATAAAGGAGCATTAAAAAATGTCAGAAAAGAGTCAAACCTACCTTGAAGAGCAGCTTGAAGCGGTTGTCGAAACAGATCATCAATCCCTTACCATTCTTTTTCAAAGAGAGAAAATAAAAGCTGATGCTGCTGCGGAATTGGAATTGCTTAAGGCAATGGATTCAGCTATAAAAAGGGATGTCCATTTAACAGAGGATGAACTGCGCCTCGTCCTGCAAATTCCCTCAAATTATTTAACCTTTTCCAAATTAAAAAAGAAAGACCAAAGAAGCAGATGGATCTTCTCTTCACAGCTCCTCAAGCTTGTAAAAAGTCATCCATATTCCAGACTGCATCTCATTATTTGTCCGGAAAATATAGTGGCTGATGAAAGCCTGTCGCCGCATTTGCTTCATTATGGTGTGAAAGAAAGCCTTCCGCCTTATGAGGCCAATCGGGAAAAACTTTGGATGGAATTGAAAGCGGCCATTGCAGCTGCTGTAGATGGAAAGCATTCCTTCCGGGATTACCTTAGACTTCATGAAACCATTGAACTGTCGCCTGCAGCGGCAATTGTGATCAAAGCCAAGGATGAAAATGAATTGTCAGAAGTCATCCGGACGAATATTGAAATGCTTGAAAAGAAAGATAAGGAATATGTTAAGGTTCCGCAGAAAAAATGGAAAGCAACAAGGTATTCTGCTTGGGGTCTGCTGATTGCTTTATTGCCTTTCCTTGCTTTCAGTCTATATTCCCTTATCTTTACCCAGCCTAAACAGGCAGCATTTATTAATAGCCAGGAACACTTCTTGAAAAGCCAATATAGTGAAGTCGTTTCTAAGTTATCCAATTATGATATTGATCAGATGCCGCGAGTCGTGCAATACGAACTTGCACAGTCTTACATAATAAATGAAGCATTGACAGAAGACCAAAAAGAGAATGTCCAAAATACCATCACCCTGCAGACGGATCCTCTTTACTATCATTACTGGATTCATATTGGGAGGGGAGATGCCAAGGAAGCTCTCGATATCTCCCGGGATCTTGAAGATAGAGACTTAATCCTATTTGCATTGCTAAAATACCGTGAAGTTGTCAAAGCAGATGATAGCCTTGAATCCGATGAAAAACAGCAGAAAATTGACGAAATCCAAGCTGAGATCGATGAGTATATAGAGGAACAGAAAGCTCAGGAGGAGGAGGAGCAGCGTCTTCAGGAAGAGCAAAGTAACAGCGGGGATAATGAACAGGCTGTAAAACAAGAGCCTGAACAGAAGGCTGCAGAAGAGCAAAAGCCTGCAGATTCAAAGGCAGCTGAAACATCTGCTGAAAAGCCAGCCGAAAAGAAGGAAGAGGCAGCAAAGACAAAACCAAATTAAGATAGGCGGGAGGTGGAGAGATGGAACAGTTATGGTTGTTTTACAGCGATTACTGCCAGCAGCTGTCTATGCCATTTGAGAAAAGCGGCAGCATCACCATAGGCCCAGAGCTTGAACAGCTGGTGACAATAAGGGAATTCCCTTTTTCAAAAGGGGCTGTGTCAATAGAAAGGCACGACAGCTTCTATGAAGTTAGACAAGATGATTCAGTTCTCGGAAAGCTGAACTATGGGGAACCCTTTCAGCTATATGATGATGGGAAGACCCTGACGATAATCGTAACCTCTGAAAATATGAATAGCCAGACCTACTACTCTGGCTATCAAAAGGAGATAGAGTTTTCCTCTGAGAATGCAGATGCAGCAATTTATAAAAAGGACGGCATATTAATGGATGCCGGTCATTCCTTTGAACTGATTAAAACAGAGAAGGGCTGGATCGCGGAGCCAAAGTCAGGACAGCTTTATATAAACGGAAAAAGAGCCAAAGAGAGAGTTTTCCTTGAAATCGGCGATGTGCTGCTCTTCCCATTTATGTCTATTCGAATAATAGAAGAGGATCTTTTCCAGATCGACAGCATTGAAAGCTATGAATCTAAGCTTCCGATTACCATCAGGCCGCAATCAGAGATGGCAAAGAAATATCCGCTCTATCGCAGAACGCCAAGAATGATTTATGAAATGCCGGATGAAAAAGTTTCTCTATCCTTTCCGTCACAGGAGCCGGATGATTCAGGCAGGGGGTTATGGCTGATCATCATGCCGCCGCTGATTATGCTGATCGTGATGGGCATCGTGGCTTTGATTCAGCCAAGAGGAATATTTATTATCATTTCAATGGTCATGTTCATGACCACGTTAGTCACATCTACTGTCCAGTACTTTAAGGATAAGAGCAACCAAAAAAAGCGGAAAGCGCGCAGACATCGAGTGTATACTGCCTATCTGGAAGAGAAGCGAAAAGAGCTGCAGGCATTGTCTGACCAGCAGAAGCATGTTCTGGAATTCCATTTTCCTTCTTTTGAGAAAATGAAATATTTTACGGGCCATATATCCGACCGGATTTGGGAGCGGCCACTGGAAAGTTTTGATTTTCTTCAGTTTAGGCTTGGAACCGGTAATGTGCCTGCGAGCTATGAAGTTAAGGTCAGCTCAGGGGATATGGCTAACCGGGAAATTGATGACCTGCTTGAACAGTCACAGCAGATGGAAAAAGTCTATAAAGAAGTTAGAAATGTGCCTGTGGTGGCTGACCTTGCTAAGGGGCCAATCGGGCTGATCGGTAAAGAGTCGGTTGTTAAAAATGAAATACACCAGATCATTGGACAGCTGGCGTTTTTTCACAGCTACCATGATGTGCGGTTTGTATTTATTTTTAATGAAAAGGAATATAAGAAATGGGAATGGCTGAAATGGCTTCCACATTTCCAGATGCCGCATGCGCACGCAAAAGGGTTGATATATAACGAACAAACGAGGGATCAGCTGTTATCTTCCATTTATGAAATCCTGCGTGAAAGGGATTTGGATGAAAATAAGGAGAAGCTGGTGTACTCTCCGCATCTGGTATTTATCATTGCTAATCATCAGCTGATTGCGGATCATGTCATTTTAGAATATTTGGAGGGAGACCACTCCAATATGGGGATCTCCGTTATTTTTGCAGCTGATTCAAAAGAAAGCCTGCATGATAATATTCAAACACTTGTCAGATATGTCAATCAGGAAGAAGGAGACATTCTGATTCAGGACAAAAAGGCCGTGAGCATCCCATTTAGGCTTGATGCTCATCAGAAGAAGGGGAATGAGGAATTTTCCCGTCTGTTAAGAACGCTTGATCATCAGGTTGGAATGACCAATTCCATTCCAAATAGCGTTTCGTTCCTGGAAATGATGAAAGTAAAAGAAGTGAGAAAACTTCCAATCAAAGAGAATTGGCTTACAAAAGAGTCTTCGAAATCTCTGGCGGTGCCAATTGGATTAAAAGGAAAGGAAGACCTGTCGCTTTTGAATCTTCATGAAAAAGCGCATGGCCCGCACGGACTGCTGGCTGGGACAACGGGATCGGGTAAGAGTGAATTCCTGCAGACCTATATTCTTTCACTTGCTGTTCACTTCCATCCCCATGAGGTCGCATTCCTGCTGATTGACTACAAAGGCGGGGGAATGGCCCAGCCGTTTAAGAACATGCCGCATCTGCTTGGAACGATTACGAATATCGAAGGAAGCAAAAACTTCAGTTCAAGAGCGCTTGCCTCAATCAAAAGTGAATTAAAGAGGCGGCAGAGGCTTTTTGATCAATACCAGGTTAATCACATTAATGATTACACAGACCTTTATAAAAACATGATGGCAAAGGAACCGCTGCCGCATCTGTTCTTAATTTCTGATGAGTTTGCGGAGCTGAAAAGCGAAGAGCCGGAATTTATCAGGGAGCTTGTCAGTGCCGCACGAATCGGACGAAGTCTTGGGGTGCACTTAATTCTGGCAACCCAAAAGCCGGGCGGTGTCATTGATGAACAGATCTGGAGTAATGCCCGCTTCCGGGTGGCTTTAAAGGTTCAGGACACAGATGACAGCCGGGAAATCATCAAAAACGGAGATGCAGCAGCTATTACCGTAACCGGACGCGGCTACCTGCAAGTCGGCAATAATGAAGTCTATGAACTCTTCCAATCTGCATGGAGCGGAGCGCCTTATTTGGATGACACGTCTGAGACAGAGGATGAAATTGCAATTGTAACCGACCTCGGGCTTGTGCCATTATCAGATGTTAATTCACGCCAAGGGAAGAAAAAAGGCGGAAAAACAGAAATTGAAGCAGTGGTGGAAGAAATTGAAGCAACACAGTCCTCGATGGGAATTAAGAAGCTTAGAAGTCCGTGGCTTCCTCCTCTTGAAGGGCGCTTAAGCAGAAAACTTTATCGCGCTGCAGAAAATAATGAGATTCATTTAGGGATGGTGGATGAGCCTGAGAAGCAGAGCCAGTATCCATTAAGCTATCAAATCATAGAGGATGGAAATATCGGGGTGTTCGGCTCCTCCGGTTACGGAAAATCCCATACGATTATGACGATGCTTCTTAGCATGGCCGAAAAGCTATCTCCTGAAGAAGCTCATTATTATATTTTCGATTTTGGAAATGGCTCACTCCTTCCGCTAAGACAGCTGCCGCATACGGCCGACTTTTTCCTGATGGATGAAGAACGCAAGATTGAAAAATTCATGAATCTGATCAAGGATGAAATTGCCCGCAGGAAGCTGCTGTTCCAGCAGCAGGAAGTCAGCGGAATTAAGATGTACAATTCGATGAGCAGCGAAAAGTTGCCGCTCGTATATATCACATTTGATAACTTTGATTTAGTAAAAGAAGAAATGCAGGAGCTTGAAACGCAAATTAATCAGATTGCCAGGGACGGGCAGTCACTCGGCATTTATATGATTTTCGCTGCGACGCGGATCAATTCAATCAGACAGTCTCTCATGAACAACCTCAAAACCAAGGTCGTCCATTATTTGATGGACAGCAGCGAGGCATACTCCGTACTGGGAAGAGTTCCGTTCGCACCTGAGCCTATACCGGGAAGAGCCATTATAAAAATGGAAGAGGCGTTTTTCTCACAGGTATTCTTGCCGGCAGATGGCAAGGATGATTTTGAGATTATGGAAGCCATCCGGGCTGACATCCAGGAACTGAAAGAGAAATACCAGGACTGCAGGCAGCCTGAAGAGGTGCCGATGCTTCCAGCAGAGCTTAATACAATTAACTTTACCCGCTACACTACTGGAGCTGTTCAGCCAGGACTTGTGCCTGTTGGCCTTGATGAGGAATCTGTAAAACCTGTTTATGCGAACTTCAATAAAACGAAACATTGCATCATCCTGGGGCAGGCCCAAAAAGGAAAGACAAATGTTCTTAAGCTCATGATCAATCACATGCTTGTTCAGGGTGCAGAGTCCGTCGGTATTTTCGATTCCTTTGACAGAGGGTTATCTTCCTATGCCAGCGAAGAAAAGTCGGTTTATATCGAAACAAAGGAACAAATCAGCGATTGGGCTGCACAGGTGGAAGAACAGTTATCCCTCAGGGAAAAAGAGTATCTTAATGCTATCCAGCATGGCAAGATAGATTTAGAGTTCCCGCCAATCGTACTGGCTGTGGATGGATACTCCCGTTTTGCGCAGACATTGGATAACAGCCTGCAGGAAAGAATGGCCAGGCTGATGAAAAACGGCAGCCATCTAGGCTTTAGTGTCATCGTGACAGGCAGCAATAATGAACTGACAAAAGGATACGATTCCTTAACAGCAGAAATCAAACAGATCCGCCAGGCGATCGTTCTGATGAAAAAATCGGAGCAGACGCTGTTTACCCTTCCATACGACCGGAAAGAGGCAGAGATTCAGCCGGGATATGGTTATTACGTTATAAACGGAAAGGAATTAAAAATTCAAATTCCTTTATGTGCCACTGAAAGGAAGGTCTTAGCATGACAGCCAAAACAAAATACATCGTGAAAATGGTTTTGGTGATGCTTCTGATTATCGCCACGCCAGCCATCTTTTTTGGCTCCATTGGTGATAATCCTCTGTTAGTCAGGGAGAATGCCACAAGAACCATAGCTGTTGTTAATGAAGATACAGGCGCTGACAAGGAAGATAAGTCACTTGATTTTGGAGAGGAAATTACATCGATCCTCGAAGACGGTTCACAGTATGAGTGGACCGTCATCGGCAGGAGTGCTGCAGAGAATGGTTTGAGAAATACCAAATATGACGCAGTTGTATACATTCCTTCCAACTTTTCAAAGAACATCATGTCCTATGAAAGCCAGCAGCCTGAAAAAGCAAATTTTGAATATACAGTACAGAACCAGCTGAACTCACTGAACCGGGAAAAGGTTCTGCGTGAGATCCAGACGGCCACCAACCGTGTTAATGGAAAGATTTCAACCTTGTACTGGACCTATGTATCCCAGGACCTTGAAAATGTTAAATCCCAATTCGATACCATTTTACAAAAAGAAATAGACTTCCAGAATGCAATGCTCGCTTTCTATAAGCCTAGTTCAAAGAACCTGGCAGCGGAAATCGAACAGCAGCGCAATATGCTGGAGAGCATTCAGTCGACAGTGAAGACTGCTGCGGAAAGTACTACCGAGGGTGAAAATAACCTCAGCCAATTTGAAGAGAACCTTGGCTCGTTTGTACAGTTTGTAGATCAGTACAAAGAATACCAGGATAATCAGCAAAATATCCTTCAAAAAATGCAGGATGAAAATGTAGTCAATATTCAAGCTGTTGCGGGAAAACAGCAGCCAACTTATTCTGAGGCACTTAGTGTATTGAATAAGGGGAATCAGGAATTGGCTGACGGGATTGATAGTGTGGAAAAGCAGCTTGAAGAGAATAGTGAAGTGTTGGGTGATTTATCGGCTATCCGGAACGATCAGGTAGATCGACAAATGTATGCCTTAAACACTTATTTTCAAGAACAAGAAGCAGCTTCCTTCAATAAAGCAGCTGAAAATATCGGTTTATTGAAAGGGGAGCTATCAAATGGACAACAACCGGGGAATCCAGGTGCAGGGACAGGAGCAGCATCTAACAAAAATCCCGGTGGAGCCAAACCTAATTCCATAACAGCTGCTAGTTTAGACGCTCCATCTTTACCTGGTATGGAAGAGGAAAGAAATGAGATTTTAAGTGTTGAAAAAGAGATTGCGAATTTGAAAACATCTTTAGAGACGATAGAAGGTACCAAGCCCGAACAAGTTGTTTCCGCCTTGACTGTCTTACCTGCTTTATCCCAGCGCTTAATAGCTGTTGAGCAAAAACTGGCAGCGAAGGATTCTGGAGAAAACCCGCTGCAAAAAATAGTTGAGGAACTTCAAGCAGCAAATGCAAAATTAATTGAAGATCTTACCAACCTAGATGCAGCTTACAAAAGTTTAGAGGAAGAAAAGAATAGCCTCTTAGATCAACTGGGGGCTTCAATGAGTTTCTCTTCTATGATTAACCTTATAGAGGAGAAAGAACAGCAAATCATAGAACTCGGGTTTAACTTAGCTGCTTTTAAAGATGAAATTACGAATACTAAACCTGTAAAAATGATGGAGTATTATGCCTCACTCATTCAATATGAAGATTTAATAAGAAATTCATACAGTCAAAATCCTGAAAAAGTGGAAGAGCTTGTACAGAAATTAAACTCTATTGTAGCTGTGAACGAGGAAGAACAAAAAGTATGGGATAACCTAAACACAGCAATGCCAACAACTCAGCAAAAGCTGACAGACCTGGAAGGCCAGTTTACGGCATTCTTCACAGAATACAATAAAAAAATTGAAGAACAGCAAGAAGCCATAGAGACAGATTTATCTGCTCTGCAGGAAAATGCCAATTCGGTTAGGGAGCAAATTCAAACATCCTCAACGACTACACCAGTTCCTGTAGACAGCATCGATGGAACTTCTGTGATGGTCAAACAGGAAGGAATCAGCCAAAGAATGCAGATGATTAATGATCTTGTTGGGTCCATCGGGGAGAACCAAAGCAATATCGTGTCCTATACAAGCGAGCTTGAGCAAAAGGTGCAAAGTGTCCAGCAGGATGCAGATACACTGAATTCCAAGTGGGGCTCGAACGTAGAGACGACTCAGATGTTCCGGGATGATATTTACAATCTCCTTGGTAATACCTATGTGAATGGCCAAAAGAATGGCCCGGTATACGAGCAATTATCCAATCCGCTTCAAATCAGCGGAGAAACAGCTGCGAAGAAAGAGGAAAGCAAGCTGCCGCCGGTTGTTGTATTGGCCATTGTCCTGCTCAGCAGCTTAATGATTGGATACTTCAGCCATTATTTCAAAAATGCGCCGATGCTTGTCCATGCTTCCATGTTTGTACTGCTGAATCTTATTGTTGGTCTGATTATCAGCATATTTGGCCTTAATATTTACTCAATGGAACAGGATCGGGCTATTGAGTGGACGATTTTCACCATATTGCTGCTGACTGCAGCCTCAGCGATTGTACTGGCAGGATTCAAGATCGGCAATCTGGCAGGATGGATTTTGAGCGTTGGTCTCATTGCCTTCTTCATTAGTCCTTTCCTGGCTCTTACAGCACCGAATATTAACTATGAAGATCCAATGTCCAAGGTATATATGTCCATCCAGTATGATTCAGAATCATTGTTTATTCCAGCCATCATCATTTTGCTTGGCGTTATCATCTTGCTAGCCATCATTCCATTTGCAGTCCGGTCGATAAAAGACCTGCGTACAAAGAGGGATGAGGATCAGGCTTATGAAGCTTAAAATATTTATTAAAATCATTCTGTTGATCCCGGCGTTTTGGCTGATAGCTGGCCAATCCGCTGGGGCGACCCCTGATTTTGATAACTTAACTCCGAATACCTATGAAAAAAAGGAATTCAAAGAGAATACCGATTACTTGCATGAAAAATCACTTTATGAAAATAAGAAAGAGATCCCCGAAGAACAAAAGGATCTTACTTTTACAAAAAAGAACCTGGATCCTTTAAAGGAAGTGAAGGAGCAGCTTTTTGATGGCGGTGAAACCACTAATAATACCATCACTGCAAAAGCAGACCAGCTTCAGCTTTTTTCCGATTCTAAACAGGAAAGCTTTTTGAAGGCGGAGGATCGAACTCCCGCTGAACAAGATAACAAATTAATCTTTCTTTATATTATTCTGCTTGTCATTGCCATTGGTGTGATTATGGGATTCCTCATACCGAGGATGGCGAAGCAGGCTGAAAATTAAATAATTCCCGTACATGTCTCCGGTTTGGAGGCGTGTACATAAATACTGCAACCAAATTCTTCAACTAACTCCCCTCAAATAACTGGCTTCTAAAAATAGAATAAAGAATTAGGGATGAAAAAATGAAAATCTCTGGCCAAATAGCCAGATGACGAGACTTTAAAATTATTGGATAGAATAACTTTAAAAATGAGGTGTCAAAATGAACTCATCACATGTAAGAGCCCTGGCAAGGGTATTTCAGACAGCTTCAGATGATATCAAAACAGAAGAATTCAAACTAAAGCAAAGTGTCCAAAACCATGCAGATGAATGGAAAGGCAAAGCCCGGGACAAATTTGATTCCGCATTGGAAGAAGCAGGCGTCCTCTTCCAAAGGCACTCTGATAACCTTTATAACATCAGCCGAGAACTGGAAAGCGCTGCGAATGAAGTTGACAGAGTCAGAGAAGAAATTGAAAGACAAAGAGAATTAGAGAGATTGGCAAGGCTTAAGGAAAAATAATTAATTTGAATTGAAGAATATAAAGATTGGATGGGTTTTTATGTCTAATAATGAAGAGAAGAAAAAAGGTACTTATGATAAGAATAAAAGATATGATGGAGATTATGCACCGGGATGCGGAGATCTTTTTATATTGCCCATACAAGTTTTAATAGTAGGCTATCAGATTATAAATTTAATTTAATTCAAATTGACTATAAAAATTTAAAAGAAGAG
This sequence comes from Cytobacillus oceanisediminis, assembly GCF_022811925.1. Classification (NCBI taxonomy): domain Bacteria; kingdom Bacillati; phylum Bacillota; class Bacilli; order Caryophanales; family Bacillaceae; genus Cytobacillus; species Cytobacillus oceanisediminis. Next base: position 557,431 of record NZ_CP065511.1, read on the forward strand.
AGGTACTAAAGTGGGAAATGAAATCTCTGTAAATCCAGATAGCCTGGAAGACCTGGCAAATGACATGGTTACTCGTTTGTCCAGAATTGAAGACGAATACAGAAATCTCCATATGGAGCTTGCAGATTTGATTAACGGCGCTCCGGCGGAATACAGGCATTGCTTCTATCATGTAGGAGACCCTTGGGGTACTGGTAATCAGCTTACAGGGCAGCTTAGTGAAATGGAAATTGACCTGCGGATGGTTGCAAATAAATTTGCTGATGCTGATAATCTTGTAGGTAAGTTGTATAAGTTGTATGAGAAATATGGTGCCGTAACAGCTCTTGGAGCACTTATGACAAAACAGCTTGCTTTTTATGGGTTGGGGTTTACTCAGTTTACAAAGAATGCTGAGGGTGTTTTCTCGTATAAACATATGGCGGCACTTCAGAAGGTAACAGATAAAATTGACGAAAGTAAAAAGTTAGGAACGATGGCAAGGGCATTCTTGAATCCATTTTATTTAAGAAGTAAGTATAGAAATGCGCCACTTGCGGATTTGGTTCATAAAAGAATTTCGAAATACCTTCCGGATGATGTTGTGAATTTTACAAATAGCTCTAAGGCATTATATGGTGCTCTAGAGGTTGGCTCAGCAGATTCAGCAAAGTTTAAATCCTTTGTTAAAACAGGAGCAAAATTTGCAAAAGCGAATGTTGTTAGCACAGTAGCATTAACAGGAATAATGGAAGCAGGCGGAATGGGGCTGAAAATCTCCGAGAATTACACTAAGTATGGAGATAACCCAGATGTATTAAAGCGAGAAAATGCAAAGGCGGTTGGAAATGCGGTTAACAATACCGTAGCAATTTCTGGCGGGGCAATTGCAGGTGCGGTAGTTGGCGGTGCTTTAGGAAGTGTTGTTGGCCCAGTCGGTACAGTTGTAGGAGCTGCTGCAGGTTCTTTCGTAGGTGGCCTTGTTGGAGAGCAGGCTGCTAAATTAACTGCTGGAATTGCTGAAAAAGGTGCTATCCTATTAAAAGAGCCTATCCACCATGGCGTTGAGCTATTTAAGGATGGTTTTGAGAAAGCTGGTAAGGCATTAGATGTAGCTAACAAAGGAATTGACATGGTCAATAAACAGATTAAAGAAACGATCGCTGATCCAATTGGAAAGGTAAAGGAAATTGGAAAAGGGCTTTCAAAGGCAAAGGAGACAGCTGACTCTTTAATAGAGGGTGCAAAAGGTTTCCTCGGCAAAAAACTATCATTTTTTTAAGGAGGCTTTATGAAAACTATTCAACTAAGCATAGAAGAATTGATATTTTCCTTTTATAGTGAAGGTTTGTATGAGCAAGGAATTTCTTTGAAAGAAACGTATTTTCCGGCATTGGAGGATTCTGAATTAAAATTGATGCTTGAGTTTGCATCTCGTTCTTTGCTGGCTAAAAATATGGCAAAGGAAGTTAATAGGCAATATAAGTTAAAAGAAGAATTTACTCCTTTTATTCAAATATTAAGTTCTGCAGAAAAGACAGTAAAAGGCTCCAAATTTAATTTAGATCTTGAGGGAGAAGATAGTATCTCGTTTCATTTTATAGGTGATGAAATATATTTTCATAGATTACTGCATGATCACCAGGTACATTCCATTACAAAGCTTAATGAAGAAGAGATTCTTCCAATTATAAGTGAATTTTTCGATTTCAATACGCTGTTAAAGCAGAGCGAAGTATTATTTAAATTGAAAAATGATGATTTTGAGGAATTTTTAAATGATGTAAGTCAGTCTGATTCTACCCAAGAATCTCTTATATCTAAATGGAGTAATAGACTGCAGAGTCATAATACTAATGAGTTTATTGAGGATATCTCTAAGAGAAGCGGAAAAATGGATAGTCTGCTGAGTTTGAAATATGACTCCAATAATAATCCTGACCTCATAGACCTTCATTTTGTTATTCCTGGAAAAGATGGATTTTGGTATATAACAAGAGACCAAAACCTTGATCTTAATATCCAAAAGGCAAATGAATCAGCGATTAAAAACCTATTTTCAAAAGATCGAATTCTCTCGATGTAAAGGAGGGGGCAGTACTTGTCACTTGTTCAGAAGAAAAATGATGAAATTATCGTGAAGGGTTCAAACATCATGTATATTTTGGTGTCACTTGCAACTGTAGGTTTTTTAATAGCCTGTATCTTTCTAATTGTACACGGATTGAAGTTTGACTCTAAATACTCTTTATTCTATCTTGGCGGAGGAATAATTTTCACTCCTTTTTATCTCTACATCACACTTTGGAACTTACCAGGCTTAATCCCGGGTAAAATCTTGCTGTCCATTATACCCGGAGAGAATGGTTTGATTAAATCAAAAAAAGGCACTGTTCCAATTAAGAATATACGAAACATTGATCTTGTGAGGAATCCATTAAATTTAATTAATGATATTGTTATTGAAACATTCAATGATAAAAAAATAAAAATTCGCACGTATAACCTTATTGGTGATTTTCGCTATCAGATAATAGTTGACCAATATATATACCCTTATATGACTGAGAATGCAAAAAAAGTTTGGGATCGAAAAATAAACTTGGATAATCTTCGGCAGCAAGCTAATTATGAGAGGCAAGAACCAAAGGCTGAATAATGGTTTTATGAGTGGAATCTCTCTTCTTTAGTATCTTTGCTTGGTTCAAAGGGGTGAATATTGTTTGTCAATGATTCAGAAAAAAGGCGACAAGGTAATCATAAAAGGCTCTAAGTTCATGTATGTATGGATGTTTTTGGCTACAGTTGGATTTTTGCTTGCATGTATCTTCTTAATCATTCATGGATTGAAATTCAATTCTAAGTATTCTTTCCTCTATCTTGGTGGAGGAATTGTTTTAACTCCCTTCTATCTTCATTTGACTCTTTGGAGTCTGCCTGGATTAATCCCAGGAAAGGTTTTGTTTAAAATAATTTCAAGAGAAAAGGGAACAATTATTTCAAAAAAAGGTACCGTTTCAATAAGTGATATTCGTAATATAAACTTAGTCAGAAATCCTATAAATTTAATCAATGACATTGTTATTGAAACATTCCATGATAAAAATAAAAATTAGAACATATAATCTTCTTGGGGACTTAGATTATGAAATGATTGTAGATCAATACATTTATCCATATATGACTCAAAATGCAAAAAAGGTTTGGGATCGAAAGGTAGATCTTGAACGTCTTCGTAAAGATGCAAGATACGAGAGAAGAGAACCTAAAATTGATTAAGCTAAATTGAATCGTTCTCACAAGTTCTCTCGTATGTGAGGTCTTTCTCAAGGGGGAGTAAAAAGTGACTCCTTTTATTTTTCGGCAACAGGCTCATTATGAAAGCTTAGAACCAAATGCTTAATAAGGCATTTAGGTAAGGTATATGTGTGAATCGGTCTCTTCTTCTTTAGGTTCTCTCTGTCTGATTCAAAGGAGGAGTATTAATTGTCAATGGTTCAGAAAAAAGGGGATGCAGTTATTATAAAAGGCTCGAAATTTTATTATGTATTAATGTTTCTAGCCACGGTAGGATTTTTAATTGCATGCATTTTTCTAATTATACATGGATTAAAATTTAACTCTAAATACTCCTTATTCTATCTTGGCGGAGGAATAATATTTACTCCTTTTTATTTGTATATCACTCTCTGGAGTCTGCCTGGTTTTATTCCAGGAAAGGTATTGCTAAAAATTGTTCCCAGAGAGAACGGTACAGTTCTTGCCCCAAAAGGCCCTGTTTTAATAACAAACATCCGAAATATTGATTTGATAAGAAATCCATTAAACCTAATAAACGATATTGTTATTGAAACCTTCGATGATAAAAAAATAAAGATTCGTACCTATAATCTCTTGGATGATGGTGATTTTCAGGTAATTGTTGATCAATACATTTTTCCTTATATGACTGACAATGCCAGGAAGGTATGGGATCGGAAAATCGACCTGGATAAGTTAAGAGCAGAAGATAACTATGTTAGGCAGGAACATAGGATTGAGTAAAACTAATAGAAATACTTTTATATCTATTGATATTGAATTTTTTTAAAACAGTACTACAGAGAAGCTCTTTAAAGGTCTAACCCTATAAAGAGCTTTTGTTTTGAGTTCCGTAATTTCTGAAACCGAAAGGCATTACGCACGTAATAAAGTTAAGAAAGATTAAAAAGGAGGACACTATGCCAAAGAAAAGCCCCATCATCCTATTGATGATAGTATTAACCAGTTTCCTCTTCCTCTCAGCCTGCAGCTCAGAAAGCAGTTCAGAGGCCAAAGCAGAGAAAAAGGAAGAAGACAAATATGAAAAACTGGTTAAAGAGAAAAACAAGGAACTAGAGCTCGAACCTCTGGAGCTGACTTCTTACAGCGAGGAAGTCGGAGCAACTTTGAAGAATCCGGAATATAAGGAGTTTGCTGCAAATGGCAAGGTGGCTGTGCAGGGAGAGGTTGAGAAGTACTCTGACCTAAAATCAGACTATGCCTGGATCAAGGTTCGTTCCACAGAGGATGGACCGGCAGGGAACGATCTTGAATACTACACACCCATCAAAGAAGGGAAGTTCAAGCAGAGCATCCGCTTATTTAATGGAGAAGGCGAATATAAGGTAACCATACAGCTTCCAAGCACGGATAGTGAGAATTACTATTATGATCTTGCCTCATTCACTGTCCACAATGTAAATCCAACTGCAGAACGGGATGTGACGTTTACTCCGTTTGGCCAGGAGGCAGAACTGTATTTGGATATTGAATCAAGCTATCTAAAAGGCAATGAAGTATTCAATTTAAAAGGGGAAGCAGGAAGCCTATCAGACAGCGATACGATCATGCTTAAGCTGAATAAGGAATCGGATATGTGGAAGCATGTCATTCCGCTTAAGGACGGAAAGTTTTCCTATGATGTGCCATTATTCTATGGAAAAGGGCTTCACGAGCTTGAGGTGCTTGTTCCTGACAAAAAAAGGGAAAATCACTATCAGACGGCAACAACTATCTTAATAGACAACGAGTCTGATAGGACGATGAGCCCTATCGAGTATTCTAAAACGTATGAGGAGCGGGGAGTGGCACTTGAATACCCGCAATATGGCGGTGAGGAATCTGACGGTGTCTTTTCTGTCAAAGGAAACATTGATCCGCAGGCAGAATTCGGTCCTGAAACCGATCATATTTACATTACCACTAAAAAGGGTGAGGACGAAGCATTGGATGTTATCCCTGTAAAGTACTTCTCTTTCGATGATTCGTTTTATTTAAGATTCGGCCCAGGAACATATGAAGTTACGCTAAGTGTGCCGGAAATTAAAGAAGAAAACAGTGATTATTTCCGTTATTATGGGTTTGCCAAATTTGAGGTGGAATCAACAGGCGAGGATAAGCGGGACCTGCTTCCTTCCAGAGGAGTCCAGTCAGATGCACCGCAAATTACTGAACTGGCCAAGGAATTGACAGAAGGCATAAGCGGTGAAAGGGAAAAAGCGAAGGCTGTCTATGATTATGTCGCGAAAACCGTTTCATATGATGTGAATAAGCTGGAAACAGATGACTTCAGCTGGGATGATAGTGCACTGAAGACATTGAATTCCAAAACGGGCGTATGCCAGGATTATTCGTATCTTGCCATTGCATTGCTGCGGGCCAGCAATATAGAAGCCCGTTTTGTGGAAGGGACTGCTTTCGGCGGATTTTGGCCGCAGAAACATGCATGGGTGGAAGTGAAAGTGGATGGAAGCTGGCTCACGATGGATCCTACATGGGGAGCGGGTTACATTAAGGATGATAAATTCGTGGCAGCTTTCAATGAAAAATACTTTGATCCAAATAAAGCAGAGTTTGAAAAAACACATAACCGAACGGGTGTATCCTATTAACTGCCAATAAAGTCACGGGGCTTGTTCCTGTGGCTTTTTTTAATATCCTGGCCGCTTTTTTTCCAAATGAGTGGAAATTATATCGAAAGGCCCTTCAATAAATATTCTGAAAATTATAGAATCAAATTGACTGGGCTTCCGTCCGGATCTCCTTTAAGGAGGTAATAGTTTGATAAAAAGAATGGCAGGAGTGATCTTTTGTATGATGCTGATTTTCCCTGGTATGGTGAAGGCTGGCGGTTTTGGCGGTGATGACAGTGGAACTCCGGGTTATTGGTATTTTGGAGAAACACCTTCAAGCATTGATCCTTCTAAATCACCTCTTGTGTTTGTGCATGGCTATAATAATTCATCAGCTGTCTGGCATGAAGGGAATGATATGTACGAAGTGGCTTTGGCAAATGGGTATGAAACAGCATTCATTGACCTTCATCATGACCGTGATATGTGGACGAATGGTGCGATTCTGGCTGAAAAGCTTCAAGAAATGTACCATCATTTCGGCGGAAAGAAACTTGTAGTCATTGGCTATAGCAAAGGCGGTGTGGATATTCAGACAGCGCTAGTTCATTTTAATGCCCACCCTTTCGTATCAAATGTTATCTCCCTATCCTCTCCTCACCATGGAACACAGCTTGCAGATCTAGCTCACAGCAGCGCGGCCTGGTGGCTTGCTGCCCTCCTTGGCAACAATAATGAAGCAACCGAATCCCTGCAGACAGGTAATATGCAATACTTTCGAAGCCTTACAGATTCCCATCAGAATGCTGCGAAAAATCGATATTATACACTTGGCGGCACTAAATGGGGTTCATTTGGCAGTGCATCCTATTGGGGAGGATTATACCTGAGTCAGTATGGAAAGAACGATGGCGTTGTTACAGCAGTTAATTCCCGCTTGCCTGGAGCATCCGTTGTTCAGGAAGGCAGCTGGAATCATACAACCATCCGGGAAGGATCCCATACATTTCCGGTGTTCAGGCCCTACACCACTATCACTCAGCCTGCTGCGGTTTTCTCACCAGCAAGCTCTGAATCCGCTGCCAGACAGCCTGGCACATTTTCCATTGTAAAAGGCGGGAAAGCTGTCAGTGCAATAAGCGAACAGTTTTCCGTGGAGGAAAATGTAGAATCCATGACCGTTTCTTTTTTAAGTGAAAAGAATTTGTCCGCTTTAAAATTGACCAGTCCGGACGGCAAGGAATATAAAACGAAAAAAGCGTATCAGGAAGAATCCGAGTTTTTCAAAGGAGCATGGGTTCATCAGTTTGAAATAGATTATCCTAAAGAGGGAAACTGGGTGTTAAAGGCTCCGGCAAATGCTTCGTATCTATACACTGTTGCGCTGGACAGCCCGTTAAATGATAAAATTCTGGGCAAGTCTGCGAAAAGCCATAAAACCTTTAAAACCAAATGGATCCTCTTCGGGTTTGATCCTTCAGGGAAAAAACTGCAGCAAAAAGCCAAAGGAGAAAAGTATGGCCTCATGACCGAAAGCGATTTTACACATGAAGGTGTATACAATGTGACAACAGAAGTAAAAGGCCAGACTGAAAAAGGAAAGCCGTTTGAAAGAACCATCATTGAATCTTTCTATGTAGATCAAAGTGGAAAACGACATAAGTAATGTATGTTTGGCTGCTGAGAAGCAGTCTTTTTTTATTAAAAACCCAGGGATAAGAGAGAATCATCCTAAGATAACACAGGATTTTCTAACGCGACAGCGAATATATAATAGGTTAGAATTAAATTCAGGATAATGTAAATTAATGGAATACGGGATATAGATAAAGGGGAGAGATTTCACATGGATAGAAATCATATGCACCCTGCAATTGAGAGGGTATTAGGAAATATTGAAAAAGTCATGATCGGCAAACGGGATGTCGCAGAATTAAGCTTAGTGGCACTTTTAGCGGAAGGCCATGTTTTGCTCGAGGATGTGCCGGGTGTCGGGAAAACGATGATGGTGCGTGCACTGGCTAAATCAGTCGGAGCCGCTTTTAAACGCATCCAGTTCACGCCTGATTTGCTGCCTTCAGATGTGACAGGTGTATCCATCTATAATCCGAAGGAAATGGAATTTCAGTTCAGGCCTGGCCCCATTATGGGCCATATTATTTTAGCAGACGAAATCAACAGAACCTCTCCCAAGACACAATCCGCTCTTCTTGAAGGGATGGAAGAAAGCAGCGTAACCATAGACGGAGTGACACATCGCCTTGAGAAACCCTTCTTCGTTATGGCAACGCAAAATCCGATTGAGTATGAAGGAACTTATCCGCTTCCGGAAGCCCAGCTGGACCGATTCCTGTTAAAAATGAAAATGGGTTATCCCGATATCGCTGATGAGATGGAGGTCCTGAACCGGGCACAGCGGATTCCGCCGATAGAAGATCTCGAATCTGTAATGGATTTGGCTGAATTGCGCTCACTCCAGAAAGAAATTAAAGAAGTGCATGTCGATCAAACGATTAAACGCTATATTGTGGAAATTGCCAATCAGACCAGAAATCACAGCAGTGTGTATTTAGGGGCGAGCCCCCGCGGTTCGATTGCTTTAATGAAAGCAGCCCAGGTTTACGCATTCATGTATGGCCGGGATTATGTTCTTCCGGATGATATTCAGTATTTGGCGCCGGCTGTTTTTGTCCACCGGATTATTTTAAGGTCTGAAGCAAAATTCGAGGGCATTACCGCTGAAGAAGTGGTAGAACGGGTCATTGCCAGAGTTTCTGTTCCTGTACAAAGGTTAGTGAAGTAAATGAAACAGCTGTTAAATACACTGAAAGGTGTCTGGAAGCTGATTGTGTTATTTTTGCTCATTCTGTTCGCATTTTCATATGCGATGTTTCAGGGCGGCTTCGTAAGCTGGTTTTTGTTTTACAGCTTTCTTCCTTTTGCTCTTTACGCACTTGGCTTATCGTTTTATTCTTTAAACGACTTTAAGGTGGAGAGGATCCTGCCGAAAACAGAATTCAATGCAGGTGAACAGGCCGTTATTACCTTGAAGATAACCAGAAGAACAGCTTTTCCCTTATTGTATCTGGTCATTGAGGATGAGATGAGTGACCAGCTTCAGCATGCCAGGAAATCAAACGAGGCAAAGCGGTTTTTATTTCCGGGGTTCCAGAAGGAAATGTCCATCCAATACACAATTAATAGCCTGCCGAGGGGAGAGCACTTTTTTGCCTCCATCCGTATGAAAACAGGTGATCCGCTCGGTTTAATAGAAAAAGAAAGGCAAGCTCCCGCTGAGAGCCGGATGATCGTCTACCCGGCATATGAGGAAATCATTTATAAGCCTATGGCGCATCATTATGATCAGGGAATGACTGCTTCAAAAGAGCGGGTGCAAAGGGATACTTCCATGGCTATCGGCATCAGGGAGTATCAGCCGGGAGACAGATTCTCCTGGATTAACTGGAAAGCTACCGCTAAGCGGAATGTTATTATGACCAAAGAATTTGAACAAAGGCAATCGCATGACGTCTATATCCTCATGGACTGTGCTCCGGATAGCCGGTTTGAGGCCATCGTTTCGTTTACAGCCTCCATGGTGAGGGCGATTCTCCGCAAAGGAGCACAGACTGGGTTTTTGACCTCTGCAGCAACTAGGACAGCTTTTCCAATCAGAGGCGGTGAAGCCCACCAGCTCCAGCTGTTTTATCACTTGGCAAAAGTAAAGGATGATTCTGCAGCAGCAGTGGACCGGGTTCTTGAAGCAGAGCATTTTCTTCTGCAGCAGAACAGTCAGCTGATGGTTATTACTGGGCAATTAACAAAAGCGCTTATAGAGAAAGCCGGGTTTTTCACGTCCAAAAAAGGGATTGTCACTATATTTTTAATAAAAAATGAGGATGAATCTCCTTCCGGGGATGAACTGCTGCTCAAAACCTCCGCCAATGCGAGGGGAATCCGGGTAGTCTTGGTTCATAACGGACAGTTTGCAGATGTGTTTTCGGGGGTGAGCAAGTGATGAGTCCGCCAAGGGTACAGAAAGATCTTACCTCCTTTTTTCTTTATGTTCTGGGCTTTTTCTTATTATGGGAATGGCTTCGTCCGGTTGAAGAGCTGACCGACACATCCAATGTTATTGTTTTCCTCGTGTTCCTTATACTATCGCTTCTGCTGGCTTTTTTTGGTGTCAGCCCTGTATTAAGCGGTTTTATAAAGGTGCTTTATATTCTCTATGAACTGCATTATTTGTACTTTGAGGGATCGTTTTTCCAATTTTCATGGATATCCGTATTTGCATCGGACATGGTGCACAACTTTGGTTTAATAGCTGATAGAGACTGGCCGGGCATGACAAATCTATTCAGAAGCCTTCTCTTTTTCATTCTGCTGTGGCTGATGACCTATTTGATTCAGTACTGGCTGATCAATCGCAGGCGGATTTTCATTTTCTTTTTCATGACACTCATTTATATAACTGTATTGGATACCTTTACGCCTTACACGGCAGACGCGGCGATTGTCAGGACAGTTATTGCGGGCTTTGCGGTTATGGGCATCTTAACGTTCAACCGTCTCCTGGATCAGGAGGGGCTGAAAAAAGAAGCTTCCCTGTCGCGCAAATGGATGATTCCTCTGACCGCTCTGATCGCCCTAAGTACTGGCTTAGGGTTTGCAGCTCCTAAGGCAGAACCGATTTGGCCCGATCCTGTTCCGTTTATTAAGTCCTATGGACAAAATAGCGGCAATGATGGCCCGGGTATTCAGAAAATCGGCTATGGTGAAGATGATTCCCGTCTTGGGGGCCCTTTTATTGGAGATAACGCTGTGGTCTTCAGGGCGGAAGTGGAGTCCCGCCATTACTGGAAGGTTGAAACAAAAGATACTTATACAGGCAAAGGATGGATTACATCCCAGGCTGAAGGAGAATATCTTCCGTTTGGAATGGGAGAAGAAATCCCGGTTACATCGTTCATCGATAATGATGCAATTGAAACCACTGAAGAAGTAAGCTCCGTTTACACTTTTATGAATTACCATCATGTGGTGTATCCATTAGGGTTAAATAGTATTGAAGCTTCGCCGTTCATTACCTATGAGCTGGAAACGGCCACTGAAAAGATCCGGACATTGGATGGCGGACGGCCATTTGCATTGGAAGATTATAAATTAGGCTTCGAGGTACCTGAATACAGTGTGACTGCAATGAAGGCAGCCGGGGCAAATGCGGAATCACTGCCTGAGGAATTTATGGCGCGATATACACAGCTGCCTGAAGAATTGCCTGAAAGAGTCAGGGAACTTGCTCTGGAAATTACTCAAGAGAAACTGGACTGGTTTGAAAAAGCAAGGGAGCTTGAGAGGTATTTCCGAAGAGCAGAATATACCTACAGCCAGACAGATGTAGCCATTCCAGATGAAAATGAAGATTATGTGGACCAATTTTTATTCGATACAAAGCAGGGGTATTGCGACAACTTTTCCTCCTCCATGGTGGTGATGGCCAGATCCATTGGATTGCCGGCAAGATGGGTGAAGGGCTATACAGAAGGAGAATTCAAGCAGTCATTAGGGTCTGGTCTTCGCTTGTTTGAGGTAACAAATAACAATGCCCATTCATGGGTGGAAATCTATTTCCCTGAAATGGGCTGGGTTCCATTTGAACCAACCCAGGGGTTCAATAATAACGTACAATTTAACTTTGACAACGCAGGCCAAAATACGAGCCAGCCGGAAGCAGAAAAGCCAAACGAGACGGAGACTCCTGTTAAGCCGGACATGCCTGAAGAAGCAGCGGCGGAAAAATCGCCGTTCTCGATAAAAGAGCTTTGGGACAATCTGGCAACTTTCTTAAAAGGTAATTGGAAAGTAATTGGAGCAGCGTTATTGGCAGCTGGTGTGCTTGTTTTCGTGCTTTTCCAGAAGAGGGGCAAATGGATGCCGCATTATTTTATCTGGAGATTTAAAAAGACAAAGGATGATGAGCATTTCCCTAAGGCTTATCTGATTCTTTTAAAAGAATTGGACCGCTACGGGCTAAAGCGGAAAAGCGGCCAAACCTTAAGGGAGTATGCCAAATATATAGACAGCTTTTTCTCAACAAGGGAAATGAGCAGGCTGACAGCCCGCTACGAAGAACTTGTTTACAAGGGGGTTCTAAAAGAAGGAAGCTGGAATGAAACGAAGGAATTGTGGGAAAATTTAATTAAAAAGACAATAGCTTGACCGGGATTTGGGGCTGTTGTTACAATAGGCAAATAAGACAGCGGCATATTGTTCGGATTTTGCCGCGTATTACAATTAAATCATGCAACCTTCATATATCCTCGATAATATGGTTCGAAAGTCTCTACCGGATCGCCGTAAATGATCTGACTATGAAGGCAGAAGAAGCTTTTTGCTATACGTGAAAACCGGAATTCTGCCTTCACTTTTTTTTGTGGAGAAAGAGTTCCGGTTTTTTTATTGGCCAGCTTCTGGCTGGCAGTTATATATGAGATTGCAAAGAAATTATATTTTTACTAGATATTTTACCTGCAGGAGAGAAGACTAAAAGAAATATTACAAATTTAATGAGGTGAACAGTGTGACGGGGAAAACAGAACTTCAAAATCAAGAAATGATCGTAGTGCTGGACTTTGGAAGCCAGTACAATCAGTTAATCACGCGCAGAATCCGTGAGTTTGGCGTATACAGTGAGCTGCATCCGCATACGATTACAGCTGCGGAAATCAAAGAAATGAATCCAAAAGGGATTATTTTCTCGGGCGGGCCTAACAGTGTTTATGGCGAAAATGCTTTCCGCTGTGATGAAGAAATTTTTGAACTGGGCTTGCCGATTTTCGGAATCTGCTATGGCATGCAGCTGATGACGATGCATTTTGATGGTAAAGTAGAACCTGCCAAGCACCGTGAATACGGAAAGGCGATCATGAAGATTGAAAACGAGTCCAAATTGTTTACAGATCTGCCTAGAGAACAGACAGTCTGGATGAGCCATGGCGATCTTGTCGTAGAGGCTCCAGCTGGTTTCACAGTGGATGGTACAAATCCATCATGCCCGATTGCGGCTATGAGCAATGAAGAGCGCGGTTTATACGCTGTTCAATTCCACCCTGAGGTACGCCATTCAGTTCATGGAAATGATATGCTGAAAAACTTTGTGTTCGGCGTTTGCGGCTGTACGGGTGATTGGTCAATGGAAAACTTCATTGAAATCGAAATGGAAAAGATACGCCAGGAAGTTGGAGATAAAAAAGTTCTTTGCGCATTGAGCGGCGGTGTTGATTCATCTGTTGTTGCCGTCCTTATTCATAAAGCAATCGGAGACCAGCTAACTTGTATTTTCGTGGATCACGGACTGCTTAGAAAAGATGAAGCAGAAGGCGTCATGAAGACATTTGCTGATGGCTTTAATATGAATGTAATTAAAGTGGATGCCCAGGAACGCTTTATGAATAAGCTTAAAGGGGTTAGCGATCCTGAACAAAAGCGAAAAATTATCGGCAACGAATTCATCTATGTATTTGATGATGAAGCTGCTAAGCTTAAAGGCATTGATTTCCTTGCGCAGGGAACGCTTTACACAGATATTATTGAAAGCGGAACAGCTACTGCACAAACCATTAAATCACACCATAATGTAGGCGGACTTCCTGAAGATATGCAATTCAAGCTGATCGAGCCGCTTAACACTCTGTTTAAAGATGAGGTGCGTGCGCTGGGAACAGAGCTTGGCATTCCGGATGAAATCGTTTGGAGACAGCCATTCCCTGGTCCGGGATTAGGTATCCGCGTCCTTGGGGAAATCTCAGAAGATAAGCTTGAAATTGTGCGCGAGTCTGATGCCATACTGCGCGAGGAAATCCAAAAGGCAGGGCTTGACCGCGACATTTGGCAGTACTTCACGGTTCTGCCTGATATCCGCAGTGTCGGTGTAATGGGAGATGCCCGGACTTATGATTATACTATTGGAATCCGTGCGGTTACATCAATAGACGGTATGACTTCTGACTGGGCACGTATCCCATGGGATGTCCTGGAGATTATTTCAACGAGAATCGTTAATGAAGTATCGCATGTCAACAGAGTGGTTTACGATATTACGAGCAAGCCGCCTGCAACAATCGAGTGGGAATAAAATACGAACGTTAAGAAAAGGCGGACATGAAAATGTTCGCTTTTTCTATTGACTGGGACTTTTTGAGGTGCTATGATAAAGAAGAATTAAATATGTCGTTTTACGTCGTATAATATTGGGGATATGGCCCAAAAGTTTCTACCGAGCTACCGTAAATAGCTTGACTACGAGGTAAGTGCAGATAGGGATGTTTTTGCCATTATTTCTTTGTTTTCCCCTATTGCAAGCACGAGCCCAGTTGTCAATGCTCCGGTACTCAGAACCGGAGTTTTTTTATTGAAAAATAAAGAAGGCCAATAGGGGGAAAAGAAATGAAGAAGTACTTCCAGTTTGAAGAACTTGGTACTAACTATCGCCGTGAATTTATCGGCGGACTTACAACTTTTTTAGCAATGGCTTATATCTTAGTCGTTAATCCGATTACTTTATCGTTAATGGATATACCAGATTTGCCGGATGCCATGAGAATGGACTATGGGGCAGTATTTGTGGCAACAGCAGTGGCTGCGGCAATTGGATCCCTATTGATGGGGGTACTGGCCAGATATCCGATTGCGCTAGCTCCTGGTATGGGATTAAATGCGTTTTTTGCTTACACTGTTGTTCTAACAATGGGGATTCCTTGGCAGCATGCACTAGGCGGGGTTCTTATCTCAGGGATTATCTTTATCTTTTTATCCCTTTCAGGTTTGCGTGAAAAAATCATTAACTCGATTCCTGCAGAATTAAAGTATGCGGTTAGTGCCGGAATCGGATTGTTTATTACATTTGTCGGCGCTCAGAGCGCAGGGCTGATTGTCAATAATGATGCAGTTCTCGTTGGATTAGGCGATTTTACTGATGGGAATGTGCTTCTGGCTATTTTCGGCATTATCATCACTGTTATTCTGATGACAAAAGGTATTAATGGCGGAATTTTTATAGGAATGGTAATCACGACAATTGTTGGGATGATTGCCGGCTTGATTGATGTTCCAGGAAAGGTTGTTGATTCCGTGCCAAGTGTAGCTCCAACGTTTGGAGCGGCATTCGGGGCATACAGCGACCCTTCATTCTTCTCAACAAGCATGCTGGTCGTTGTTCTGACATTCCTATTCGTTGACTTCTTTGATACAGCGGGAACTTTAGTGGGTGTTGCCAACCAGGCGGGCTTGATGAAAGAAAATAAATTGCCTCGCGCAGGTAAAGCGCTTTTGGCAGACTCAACAGCAACTGTCGTTGGTGCGATATTCGGAACATCCACGACAACTTCCTTTATTGAATCTTCATCAGGGGTTGCGGCAGGTGCTAGAACAGGATTTGCATCGATTGTAACAGCGGGATTCTTCCTGTTATCATTATTCTTCTTCCCGCTATTAGAGGTTATAACTTCTGCGGTGACGGCTCCGGCGCTGATCATTGTCGGTGTATTGATGGTTGCTTCATTAGGCAACATTGATTGGACAAAGTTTGAAATTGCAGTTCCGGCCTTCCTTACAATTATTGCAATGCCATTAACTTACAGTATCGCAACAGGGATCGCAATCGGATTCATTTTTTATCCAATAACCATGATTGTAAAAGGGAGAATCAAAGAAATTCACCCAATCATGTATGTACTGTTCGTCATATTTGTTTTGTATTTCATTTTCCTGAAGTAATATTATGGATTGGGCCCGCTTGGATATGCGGGTCTCTTTTTATTTTATTCAAATCAATCCGTTGACTTCCCGGACAGGCTTTAATACCATGAGAGTACATTTGTTTAATGGGCGGGGAGAAGAGAATGGGTGAGTATAAGGTAAAGAAAGTGCTTAATAATAATGTCCTCATTGGCAGCCACGAGTCATTTGGAGAAGTCGTCCTTATCGGCAAGGGGATTGGCTTCAGCCGGAAGTCAGGCCAGCCAATCGACTCTGCTTTGGTTGAAAAGCTCTTTGTGCTTAAAAATGAAAAAGAGCAGGAGAATTATATTAAACTTATGCCTTTTGTGGATAATGAATTGCTTGAAACGATTATCTCCTCGATTCAATTGATTAAACAAAGGGCGAACTCCATGCTCAATGAACATATTCATGTTGCGTTAACCGATCACTTGATGTTTGCGATAACTCGTCTAAAAAAAGGGATGGAAATGAAAAATCCTTTTCTTATCGAAACTAAGACACTCTACCCATTTGAATACGAAATTGCCCACGAAGTTGTGAACCTTATAGGACAGCGAACCGGCATTTATTTGCCTGAAGGGGAGATCGGGTTCATTGCCCTCCATGTTCACAGTGCTGTGATGAACCGCGATTTATCCGAAATCAATCAGCATTCTCAGCTGGTAACCCATCTCGTTAACATGATTGAAGAACAGCTGGACATTAAGATTGATAAAGACAGCATCGATTATATGAGGCTTGTCCGTCATATCCGATTCACCATTGAACGGGTTAACAAAGGCGAGGTGGTTGAAGAGCCGGAAAAAATAACTTCCCTCTTGAAAGAAGAATATCCGGTGTGCTACAATCTCTCTTGGAAGCTCATTAAAGTAATGCAGCAAACATTAAAAAAACCAGTCTTTAATGCAGAAGCTGTTTATCTGACAATGCATCTGCAGAGGCTTCAAAAGAAAATAAATTAATTACGATACTATCTTGTCCAGAAACAGGCAAGTCTTTACGTGTTACTGATTCGATCAGGCATGAGTGAAGAAAGGTAATTGAATTTAGGTAAATAGGGTATGATACCCTTGTATACACCTGAATTCTATCCTTTTTTCCTCATGCCTTTTTTATTTTTTTAATGCTTGCCGCTATTAAATGAAAACGCTTAATGAGTAAAAAACTTTAGGGGGTTAACATATGTTTAAAAAAGTATTTGGCGTCCTGCAAAAAGTCGGAAAAGCCTTAATGCTTCCAGTAGCATTACTGCCGGCAGCGGGTATACTGCTCGCTATCGGTGCGGCTCTGCAAAATCCGGCTCTGCTTGAGCTGGCTCCATTCCTGGATAACAGCGGAGTTGAAATCGTCGCTCAGGTTATGCAAAAAGCAGGAGATATCGTCTTTGCCAACCTGCCTGTTCTATTTGCAGTTGGTGTAGCAGTTGGTTTGGCCGGCGGTGAAGGTGTAGCTGCGCTTGCTGCCATTATCGGCTATCTAATTATGAATGTGACAATGGGTACGGCTGCAGGAATTACTGCAGAGGATGTAAATGGTCTTAATTATGCGAACATCTTAGGAATCCCAACTCTGCAGACAGGTGTATTCGGCGGTATCATTGTTGGTATTATCGCCGCTGCATTATATAACAAGTTTTTTGAAATCGAACTTCCATCCTATTTAGGATTCTTTGCCGGAAAGCGGTTTGTTCCAATTATTACGGCTGCAACGTCTGTGGTTCTTGGTTTGCTGATGCTGGTTATTTGGCCGCCAATCCAGGAAGGGCTAAATGCTTTCTCTCAAAACATGGTTCATGCGAACTTGACTCTATCAGCGTTTATTTTTGGATTAATTGAACGCTCATTAATTCCTTTTGGTCTTCATCATATTTTTTACTCTCCATTCTGGTATGAATTTGGACAGTATGTAACGAATGCAGGTGAAACGGTTCGCGGTGACCAGCGTATTTTCATGGCGCAAATCAGTGACAATGTACAAAACCTTACTGCAGGTACATTCATGACTGGTAAATTCCCTTTCATGATGTTCGGTCTTCCTGCAGCTGCATTGGCAATTTATCATGAGGCACGCCCGGAAAAGAAAGTGGTAGTCGGAGGCCTTATGGCATCTGCGGCGTTAACTTCTTTCTTAACAGGTATTACAGAGCCGCTGGAGTTCTCATTCTTATTCGTAGCTCCTATCCTGTTTGCGGTTCACGCAGTGTTTGCGGGTCTGTCATTCATGACCATGCATCTCTTGGATGTAAAAATCGGCATGACTTTCTCAGGCGGTTTGATTGACTATATTCTATTCGGTTTAATCAACCCTCAGACAAATGCCTGGATTGTAATACCGGTTGGATTAGTATTTGCTGTGATCTATTACTTTGGCTTCCGATTTGCCATCCGCAAATTTAATTTAATGACTCCGGGCCGTGAAGAAGTAGAAGATGAAGAAACAGCTTCTTCAGGAAAAGGCGGAGATCTTCCATATGAAGTTCTTGATGCTATGGGCGGACAAGAAAACATCGCTCATCTTGATGCGTGTATTACACGTCTTCGTGTATCAGTAAACGATATTAAAAATGTAGATAAAGAACGCTTGAAGAAACTTGGTGCGTCTGGAGTACTGGAAGTAGGAAACAACATTCAGGCTATCTTTGGCCCGAGATCTGAAACAATCAAAGGTCAAATGAAAGATATCATGAGCGGCAAAAGACCGCGCGCAGTTGAAAAAGCTCCAGAAGGCGGAGTTGAACAGCAAATTGAAGAAGTAAACCCTGAAGCTCTTCAGTCTGAGCATAAGGAAGATCTTTTCATTTCACCGATCAAAGGAGAAATCAAACCAATCACAGAAGTACCTGACGCTGTATTCTCAGGTAAAATGATGGGTGATGGTTTTGCGATTGTGCCAGCAGAAGGAACTGTTGTATCACCGGTAGACGGGAAAATCGTTAACATGTTCCCGACAAAGCATGCAATCGGCATCCTTTCAGATTCAGGCCGCGAAATCCTTATCCATGTAGGTATTGATACAGTAAACCTGAAGGGTCAGGGATTTGAAGCGCTAGTTGCTGAGAATGACCGTGTAGAAGCAGGGCAGCCGTTGTTGAAAGTGGATCTTGATTATATCGAGAAAAATGCAACTTCAACCATCACGCCAATCGTATTCACAAACCTTCAGCAGGGTGAAGGGATCAAGATTAATAAGCCAGGCGCTGTTGATCTTAAGGAAAAAGATATCATTGTCATCTCCAAATAGTAATATATAATATAGAAGAAACCAGCTGCGTTTTAAACAGCTGGTTTCTTTTGATTTAAATGCATAATAAAATCTTTTAGTTTTTATGAATAACTTGTTGACCTTCTGGACAACAGGTGTTATTATAGAAAAACAGTCGCTTGAGACGTTAACAAGATTTGAAAGTTTTAAAAAAAGTTGTTGACGGAGCGATTGAGAAATGATATATTAATAAAGTCGCTTATGAGCGGCCGATTGATCTTTGAAAACTGAACGAACAAAAACGTCAACGTTAATTTTTAAGTCTTTTTTGAAAAGACAACTTATGAGCTTAATCAACTCTTATATGGAGAGTTTGATCCTGGCTCAGGACGAACGCTGGCGGCGTGCCTAATACATGCAAGTCGAGCGGACTGATGGGAGCTTGCTCCCTGAAGTCAGCGGCGGACGGGTGAGTAACACGTGGGCAACCTGCCTGTAAGACTGGGATAACTCCGGGAAACCGGGGCTAATACCGGATAATTCTTTCCCTCACATGAGGGAAAGCTGAAAGATGGTTTCGGCTATCACTTACAGATGGGCCCGCGGCGCATTAGCTAGTTGGTGAGGTAACGGCTCACCAAGGCGACGATGCGTAGCCGACCTGAGAGGGTGATCGGCCACACTGGGACTGAGACACGGCCCAGACTCCTACGGGAGGCCGCAGTAGGGAATCTTCCGCAATGGACGAAAGTCTGACGGAGCAACGCGTGAGTGATGAAGGTTTTCGGATCGTAAAACTCTGTTGTTAGGGAAGAACAAGTACCGGGTAACTGCCGGTACCTTGACGGTACCTAACCAGAAAGCCACGGCTAACTACGTGCCAGCGCGGTAATACGTAGGTGGCAAGCGTTGTCCGGAATTATTGGGCGTAAAGCGCGCGCAGGCGGTTCCTTAAGTCTGATGTGAAAGCCCCGGCTCAACCGGGAGGGTCATTGGAAACTGGGAACTTGAGTGCAGAAGAGAAGAGTGGAATTCCACGTGTAGCGGTGAAATGCGTAGAGATGTGGAGGAACACCAGTGGCGAAGGCGACTCTTTGGTCTGTAACTGACGCTGAGGCGCGAAAGCGTGGGGAGCAAACAGGATTAGATACCCTGGTAGTCCACGCCGTAAACGATGAGTGCTAAGTGTTAGAGGGTTTCCGCCCTTTAGTCGCGACATTAAGCACTCCGCCTGGGAGTACGTAAGGCTGAAACTCAAAGGAATTGACGGGGCCCGCACAAGCGGTGGAGCATGTGGTTTAATTCGAAGCAACGCGAAGAACCTTACCAGGTCTTGACATCTCCTGACAACCCTAGAGATAGGGCGTTCTTCGGGGACAGGATGACAGGTGGTGCATGGTTGTCGTCAGCTCGTGTCGTGAGATGTTGGGTTAAGTCCCGCAACGAGCGCAACCCTTGATCTTAGTTGCCAGCATTCAGTTGGGCACTCTAAGGTGACTGCCGGTGACAAACCGGAGGAAGGTGGGGATGACGTCAAATCATCATGCCCCTTATGACCTGGGCTACACACGTGCTACAATGGATGGTACAAAGGGCTGCGAGACCGCGAGGTTAAGCGAATCCCATAAAACCATTCTCAGTTCGGATTGCAGGCTGCAACTCGCCTGCATGAAGCCGGAATCGCTAGTAATCGCGGATCAGCATGCCGCGGTGAATACGTTCCGGGCCTTGTACACACCGCCCGTCACACCACGAGAGTTTGTAACACCCGAAGTCGGTGGGGTAACCTTTGGAGCCAGCCTAAGGTGGGACAGATGATTGGGGTGAAGTCGTAACAAGGTAGCCGTATCGGAAGGTGCGGCTGGATCACCTCCTTTCTAAGGATATTTACATGAAACGTGACGTTCTTTGTTCGTTCAGTTTTGAGAGTTCAATCTCTCAATGAAAGATTCGTTCTTTGAAAACTAGATAATGTTAATGAAGAAGCAATAACCGAGTAATCGCCATCTTAGTTTTTTTCTCTTATTTTTGTTTTAAAACGAAGTAAGAGCACAAACCATGAGGACGATGAGCGGCAAGGAGATCAAGGAAGCGACCGAGTGAGCACCGGAGCGTACTTCAGTACGTGAGGAGCGGAGCGAGAGAGCTGACGCAGAGATCCGCAGTCGATCAGCGGCCGAAGTAGGTTAAGTTAGAAAGGGCGCACGGTGAATGCCTTGGCACTAGGAGCCGATGAAGGACGGTACTAACACCGATATGCTTCGGGGAGCTGTAAGTAAGCTTTGATCCGGAGATTTCCGAATGGGGAAACCCCCTATCCGTAATGGGATAGGATCTTTACCTGAATACATAGGGTATTGAAGGCAGACCCGGGGAACTGAAACATCTAAGTACCCGGAGGAAGAGAAAGCAAACGCGATTCCCTGAGTAGCGGCGAGCGAAACGGGATTAGCCCAAACCAGGAGGCTTGCCTCCTGGGGTTGTAGGACACTCTACACGGAGTTACAAAGGAACGAGGTAAATGAACAGGTCTGGAAAGGCCGGCCAGAGAAGGTAAAAGCCCTGTAGTTGAAACTTCGTTCCTCCAGAGTGGATCCTGAGTACGGCGGGACACGAGAAATCCTGTCGGAAGCAGGAGGACCATATCCCAAGGCTAAATACTCCCTAGTGACCGATAGTGAACCAGTACCGTGAGGGAAAGGTGAAAAGCACCCCGGAAGGGGAGTGAAAGAGATCCTGAAACCGTGTGCCTACAAGTAGTTAGAGCCCGTTAATGGGTGATAGCGTGCCTTTTGTAGAATGAACCGGCGAGTTACGATTACATGCGAGGTTAAGTTGAAGAGACGGAGCGCGCGAAAGCGAGTCTGAATAGGGCGAATGAGTATGTGGTCGTAGACCCGAAACCAGGTGATCTACCCATGTCCAGGGTGAAGTCCAGGTAACACTGGATGGAGGCCGAACCCACGCACGTTGAAAAGTGCGGGGATGAGGTGTGGGTAGCGGAGAAATTCCAATCGAACTTGGAGATAGCTGGTTCTCTCCGAAATAGCTTTAGGGCTAGCCTCATGTAGTAAGAGTCTTGGAGGTAGAGCACTGTTTGGACTAGGGGCCCCCATCGGGTTACCGAATTCAGACAAACTCCGAATGCCAAAGACTTATCCATGGGAGTCAGACTGCGAGTGATAAGATCCGTAGTCAAGAGGGAAACAGCCCAGACCACCAGCTAAGGTCCCAAAGTATACGTTAAGTGGAAAAGGATGTGGAGTTGCTTAGACAACCAGGATGTTGGCTTAGAAGCAGCCACCATTTAAAGAGTGCGTAATAGCTCACTGGTCGAGTGACTCCGCGCCGAAAATGTACCGGGGCTAAACGTATCACCGAAGCTGTGGATTGACATCTTACGATGTCAGTGGTAGGAGAGCGTTCTAAGGGCGTTGAAGCCAGACCGCAAGGACTGGTGGAGCGCTTAGAAGTGAGAATGCCGGTATGAGTAGCGAAAGATGGGTGAGAATCCCATCCACCGAATGCCTAAGGTTTCCTGAGGAAGGCTCGTCCGCTCAGGGTTAGTCGGGACCTAAGCCGAGGCTGAAAAGCGTAGGCGATGGACAACAGGTTGATATTCCTGTACCACCTCTTTACCGTTTGAGCAATGGGGGGACGCAGGAGGATAGGGTAAGCGCGCTGCTGGATTAGCGCGTCCAAGCAGTTAGGCCGGTAACGAGGCAAATCCCGTTACCACACAGGCTGAGCTGTGACGGCGAGGGAAATTTAGTACCGAAGTTCCTGATTCCACACTGCCAAGAAAAGCCTCTAGCGAGGGAAAAGGTGCCCGTACCGCAAACCGACACAGGTAGGCGAGGAGAGAATCCTAAGGTGAGCGAGAGAACTCTCGTTAAGGAACTCGGCAAAATGACCCCGTAACTTCGGGAGAAGGGGTGCTCATTAGGTGCATAGCCCTGATGAGCAGTGAATAGGCCCAGGCGACTGTTTAGCAAAACACAGGTCTCTGCGAAGCCGCAAGGCGAAGTATAGGGCTGACGCCTGCCCGGTGCTGGAAGGTTAAGAGGAGAGGTTAGCGCAAGCGAAGCTTTGAATCGAAGCCCCAGTAAACGGCCGTAACTATAACGGTCCTAAGGTAGCGAAATTCCTTGTCGGGTAAGTTCCGACCCGCACGAAAGGCGTAACGATCTGGGCACTGTCTCAACGAGAGACTCGGTGAAATTATAGTACCTGTGAAGATGCAGGTTACCCGCGACAGGACGGAAAGACCCCGTGGAGCTTTACTGTAGCCTGATATTGAATTTTGGTACAGCTTGTACAGGATAGGTAGGAGCCTGAGAAGCCGGAGCGCCAGCTTCGGTGGAGGCGTCGGTGGGATACTACCCTGGCTGTATTGAAATTCTAACCCGCGCCCCTTATCGGGGCGGGAGACAGTGTCAGGTGGGCAGTTTGACTGGGGCGGTCGCCTCCTAAAAAGTAACGGAGGCGCCCAAAGGTTCCCTCAGAATGGTTGGAAATCATTCGCAGAGTGTAAAGGCACAAGGGAGCTTGACTGCGAGACCTACAAGTCGAGCAGGGACGAAAGTCGGGCTTAGTGATCCGGTGGTTCCGCATGGAAGGGCCATCGCTCAACGGATAAAAGCTACCCCGGGGATAACAGGCTTATCTCCCCCAAGAGTCCACATCGACGGGGAGGTTTGGCACCTCGATGTCGGCTCATCGCATCCTGGGGCTGTAGTCGGTCCCAAGGGTTGGGCTGTTCGCCCATTAAAGCGGTACGCGAGCTGGGTTCAGAACGTCGTGAGACAGTTCGGTCCCTATCCGTCGTGGGCGCAGGAAATTTGAGAGGAGCTGTCCTTAGTACGAGAGGACCGGGATGGACGCACCGCTGGTGTACCAGTTGTCTTGCCAAAGGCATCGCTGGGTAGCTATGTGCGGAAGGGATAAGTGCTGAAAGCATCTAAGCATGAAGCCCCCCTCGAGATGAGATTTCCCATAGCGTCAAGCTAGTAAGATCCCTGAAAGATGATCAGGTTGATAGGTCAGAGGTGGAAGCATGGCGACATGTGGAGCTGACTGATACTAATCGATCGAGGACTTAACCAAAACAAAAAGCGGAGGCGACTGTTCAACTTCGAGAGACGTTGGAGAGCCGGCCATTCAAATCCTGGTTTTGAATTTGGAGGGGCGGATCGAAACGGCCGAGAAGTTAGGAGCCGAAGCTAGACAAGTCATTGGTGAATACGCGGTAATTCTTCTTCATGCATTATCTAGTTTTGAGGGAACGAAGTTTCTTCAACCAAATAGTCCGGTGGCGATAGCGAGAAGGTCACACCCGTTCCCATACCGAACACGGAAGTTAAGCTTCTCAGCGCCGATGGTAGTTGGGGGCTGTCCCCCTGTGAGAGTAGGACGCTGCCGGGCAAATGAAAGAGCACCTGATGGGTGCTCTTTTTTTGTATGTTTGGGTTACTTGCTCCAAAATCTTATTTGGACTCTCCTTTTTAAGGAATTATACTTATATGTGCCACTTCGGCCCACATATGCGTCACTATTTCATTTTATGCTTTACTTAGGCCCATATATACGCCACTTTCACTCATATATGTGTCAGAATTGAGTTATATGCGCCACTCCTTCGCCGTCTGTTTTAAAAGTCAAATCTGTGGATCTTCAAAACCTGCTAGATAAAAACCTTTAGAACCTCTCTCCTTCATTTAGCCTCAGCGAATTCAGGCATAATTCAGCCGTTTCATCCCATTCAAAAAAGGATAACCTATTCATAAAGAATCAATTTTTGAAAAAAGGTTATCAAACGCCAATTTCTTTTGTACAATAGGGACTTAATGGGGAGAGGGCACCCATATGCCTTTAAATTCCCCATAAAGGAGGACGCTTGCATTGCTGGAAAACAGTTTTATTATGGTCGCTATTATTTTGATCATTAATATTGTATATGTATCATTTTTTACCATCAGGATGATTCTGACGCTTAAGGGACAGAGGTACCTTGCAGCTTTTATAAGTACAATTGAAGTTGTCATTTATGTAATTGGACTGGGGCTTGTTCTGGATAACCTAAATGAAATACAAAATCTGATAGCCTATGCAGTTGGTTATGGAATCGGCGTTATTGTCGGCATGAAAATTGAAGAGAAGCTTGCTCTTGGCTATATTACGGTAAATGTAATTACAAAGGAATATGACCGGGACCTGCCTAAAGCTTTAAGGGAGAAAGGGTATGGTGTCACCAACTGGGCTGCCAACGGACTGGAAGGTGATCGGATGGCCCTGCAGATCCTGACACCGAGAAAATATGAATTAAAGCTTTATCAGACGATTAAAGAGCTGGATCCTAAGGCCTTCATCATCGCTTATGAGCCAAAAACGATTCATGGCGGCTTCTGGGTGAAATCTGTTAAGAGAGGAAAGTTATCTCAATGAGCAAAGGCAAGAACAAAATGGTGTTTGAGGTCCAGGAAAACGAAACGATTGACCAGTGCCTGGACCGGATACAAAAGGCAGGATATATACCTGTTAGAAGGACTGAGAAGCCTATTTTTAAAGAAGTTAAGACGGGTGGCAAGGTCGATTATGAACCGGCTGGCCGGCAGATTGTTTTTGAAGCTAAACTAATCGAGAATTAAAACACGAACATTAATTGTCTGACTTTTAGTATTGTTCGATTTTTCGATTGACAGAGTATCAGGTATGTTGTTAATATGGTGGTAGTTAATAAAACGTGAATAAACCCCTCGTATAATAATGGGAATAGGGCCCATAAGTTTCTACCCGGCAACCGTAAATTGCTGGACTATGAGGGAAAGCTGATATGCCCGGCATGTAGAAGGAATGGTTCCTGCCGTTTGCAGGTGTCTTCCTTACGGTTCTTTTTAGCCCGGACAGATTACTTTCTCTCATATAAGAGAAGGGTCTGTGCGGGTTTTTTATATTGGAAGATTTGGAGGAGAAGGAATGAGCGCACAAGCAGCAGTCATAATGGGAAGCAAATCTGATTGGGAGACAATGAAGCACGCTTGCGGAATTCTGGAAGAGCTTGAAATCCCTTTTGAAAAAAAGGTTGTTTCAGCTCATCGGACTCCAGATCTTATGTTTGAATATGCTGAGCAGGCAAGAGACAGAGGAATCAAGGTAATTATTGCCGGTGCAGGAGGAGCGGCACACCTGCCAGGAATGGTAGCAGCGAAAACGACACTTCCTGTCATTGGAGTACCAGTGCAATCAAAAGCTTTAAACGGCCTGGATTCATTGCTGTCCATCGTTCAGATGCCCGGCGGCGTCCCAGTTGCAACCGTTGCGATTGGAAAAGCAGGAGCCACTAACGCCGGATTGCTGGCAGCACAAATCCTTGGCGCTTTTGATACAGCCATTGCAGAACGTCTTCAGTCAAAAAGAGATAAAACAAAACAGGAAGTACTAGAAAGCAGTGATGAACTTGTCTAATAAAACAATTTTACCTGGGCAAACGGTTGGAATTATTGGCGGGGGACAGCTCGGGAGAATGATGGCCCTGGCAGCAAAGGCAAATGGCTTCAGGATTGCCGTTTTGGATCCAGCGGAAGACTCTCCTTGCGGGCAGGTTGCGGATATTAAGATCGTTGGCGAATACGGTCATTTAGATTCTATAAAAAAGTTAGCTGACGTCAGTGACGTTGTGACTTATGAATTTGAAAATATCAGTACAGAAGCTCTTGAGTGGCTATGCGCAAATGCTTTTGTTCCACAGGGGAGCGAGGTGCTGGAGATCACCCAGGACCGGACAAAGGAAAAAGCAGCCATCCAAAAAGCTGGCTGCGAGGTAGCGCCATATGAGGTCATTACTACTGAAAAAGATATTTATGATAATATAGAAAAGCTTGGCTATCCAGCAGTATTAAAGACATCCAGAGGCGGATATGACGGAAAAGGGCAAGTTGTGATAAAGAGCGGGCAGGATATTAAGAAAGCTGCACAGCTTCTTGAGAATGGCGTGTGTGTTCTTGAAAAATGGATAGCTTTCGAAAAGGAAATATCGGTTATTATCTGCCGGACTATTTCGGGAGAAAAAGCGGTATTTCCAGTCGGGGAAAATGTTCATAAAGAAAACATTCTGCACCAGACAATTGTGCCGGCCATGATCACAGCTGATGCTGAGGAAAGAGCAGTAAATGCAGCAAACCAGCTGGCAGAAGCTTTAAGCCTTGTTGGTACACTGGCAGTCGAAATGTTTCTGACAAAAGACGGACAGATTTACATTAACGAACTTGCGCCTCGTCCGCATAACTCAGGCCATTATTCGATTGAAGCTTGCGAAACCTCCCAGTTTGAACAGCACATCCGTGCGGTTTGCAATTGGCCGCTTGGCAGCACGGAGCTATTAAAACCGGCTGTTATGGTAAACATACTAGGAGAGCACCAGGAGCCTTTAATTAAGAAAATACCTGAATTGGATGACTGGAAGATTCACTTGTACGGAAAAAAGGATGCCAAATATAAACGCAAGATGGGCCATGTCACGCTTTTGCGGAACTCAGCCGAAGAGGCACTTGAAGAAGCAGAAAAAAGCGGCATTTGGACCCCTGTGAAGGAAAAGATCGGAGGATAAAACATGATTGAACGCTATACGAGACCGGAAATGGGAGCTATCTGGACAGAAGAGAACCGCTTTCAGGCTTGGCTTGAGGTAGAAATTCTTGCCTGTGAAGCTTGGGCTGAATTAGGAGATATTCCGAAAGAAGATGTTCAGAAAATCCGTGAGAATGCTTCTTTTAATATTGACCGCATTAAAGAAATCGAAGAGGAAACGCGACATGATGTTGTCGCTTTTACTCGGGCGGTATCTGAAACGCTTGGCGAGGAGCGCAAATGGGTTCATTACGGGCTTACTTCCACAGATGTGGTTGATACAGCGCTTTCATATTTAATCAAGCAGGCGAATGATATTCTTCTAAAAGATATCGAACGCTTTGTGGAAATCCTGAAAAACAAAGCACAGGAACACAAGCATACAGTGATGATGGGCCGTACGCACGGAGTGCATGCTGAGCCAACTACTTTCGGTTTAAAGCTTGCATTATGGTATGAAGAAATGAAGCGTAATCTTGACCGCTTTAAAGAAGCAGCTGCTGGTGTGGAATTCGGTAAAATCTCTGGTGCAGTTGGAACATATGCAAACATCGATCCGTTCGTTGAAAAATATGTGTGTGAAAAGCTGGGCATCCAGCCAGCGCCAATTTCAACGCAAACACTTCAGCGTGACCGTCATGCACATTATATGGGTGCGCTTGCGCTGGTAGCCACTTCAATTGAAAAATTTGCGACGGAGATCCGCGGTCTGCAAAAAAGCGAAACGCGTGAAGTGGAAGAGTTTTTCGCGAAAGGCCAAAAGGGATCTTCAGCGATGCCGCATAAACGCAATCCAATTGGTTCAGAAAATATGACGGGGATGGCAAGAGTGATCCGCGGCTATATGATGACTGCGTATGAAAATGTGGCATTATGGCATGAGCGGGATATTTCCCACTCATCAGCTGAAAGAATCATCCTGCCTGACGCAACAATTGCGTTGAACTATATGCTGAACCGCTTTGGAAATATCGTGAAGAACTTAACAGTTTTCCCTGAAAACATGAAACGCAATATGGACCGTACTTTAGGGCTGATTTACTCTCAGCGTGTTCTTCTGGCCTTGATTGACAAGGGCATGACTCGTGAAGAGGCATATGACACTGTCCAGCCGCGTGCCATGGAAGCATGGGAAAAGCAGGTGCAATTCCGCAGCCTGATTGAGCAGGACGAAACTATTTCATCAAAGCTATCCGTAGCAGAAATAGATGACTGCTTTGACTATAATTACCACATCAAGCATGTGGATACCATTTTCGACCGATTAGGTTTGTAAAAAAATAAAGAGGTAAAGAGCAGTCTTTACCTCTTTATTATCGGGAAATTTCCCAATCTTCTTAATAATGATGTCTAGCAGCTAAGTGCTATTCGAATAAGGGAGGCTCTCCGCTATGGAAAAAGGAGAATTGTTATACGAAGGCAAAGCCAAAAAGGTATATCAAACAAACGATGAAAATATTGTCTGGATTGAATATAAAGATTCTGCAACAGCCTTTAATGGTGAGAAGAAGGCAAGCATCAGCGGCAAGGGCCGTTTGAATAACGAGATTACGAGTTTGCTTTTTTCAAAGCTTCATGACCTGGGAATAGAATCTCACTTTATTGAAAAACTGTCAGAGACAGAGCAGCTTGTGAAAAAGGTGGATATCATTCCGCTCGAAACAGTGGTCCGCAATGTTGCGGCGGGGAGCTTTTCTAAGAGATTGGGAGTTGAAGAAGGGAAAGAATTATCGAGGCCGATTGTTGAGTTCTACTACAAAGATGATGAGCTCGGTGATCCGCTGCTGACAGAAGATCATATTGAAGTGCTTCAGCTGGCTGATAAGCAGGAAGTAGAGCTTTTACAGGAAAAGGCACTTCAGGTCAATGCCATTTTAAGAGATTTTTTCAAAGACCTCGGCATTAAATTAGTAGATTTCAAGCTGGAGTTTGGTAAAGATGAATCAGGACAAATTCTGCTGGCTGACGAGATTTCTCCAGATACTTGCAGGCTTTGGGATATTGAAACAAATGAAAAGCTGGATAAAGATGTTTTCCGCAGAGACCTTGGAAATTTAACAGATGCTTATGAAAATATTTTAGCGAGACTGGGAGGCCAAACAGTATGTACAAAGTAAAAGTTTTCGTCACATTAAGAGAAAGTGTTCTAGATCCTCAAGGAACAGTTGTAAAAAACTCTCTGCATTCCATGAACTACAGCGAAGTGTCTGATGTGCGCATTGGAAAATACATGGAGCTGACAGTAGAAAAAAGCGACCGTCCTGTTGAAGAAGCTGTGAAGGAAATGTGTGAGCGCTTATTGGCTAATGTAGTGATTGAAGATTACCGCTTTGAAATTGAGGAGGCTGTTGCCCAGTGAAGTTTGCTGTGATCGTATTTCCAGGGTCCAATTGTGACATCGATATGTACCATGCAGTAAAGGATGAGCTCGGAGCGGAAGCCGAATATGTCTGGCATGACGCGGAAAGCTTAGACGAATATGACGGAATTCTTCTTCCCGGCGGTTTCTCTTACGGAGATTATCTCCGTTCGGGTGCTGTTGCACGCTTCAGCAATGTCATGAGAGAAGTAGTGAAGGCGGCAGAAGCAGGCAAGCCGGTATTGGGCGTCTGCAATGGATTTCAAATCCTGCTTGAAGCTGGCCTTTTGCCTGGGGCAATGAGAAGAAATGATAGCCTGAAATTCATCTGCCGCACCGTGGAGTTAAAGGTTGAAAACAATGAAACCATGTTTTCATCTGCATATGAAAAGGATGAAGTAATCAATATTCCGATCGCCCATGGTGAAGGAAACTATTATTGTGATGAAGCTGTTTTAGCTGAATTGAAGAAAAATAACCAAATCGTTTTTACTTATAATGGAACAAATCCAAATGGCAGTCTGGAAAACATCGCAGGCATTGTCAATGAAAAAGGGAATGTACTTGGCATGATGCCGCACCCTGAAAGAGCCGTTGATGAGCTTTTAGGGGGAGCAGATGGCCTGAAACTTTTTCAATCAATCGTAAAACAATGGAGGGAAGCACATGTCGTTAATGCTTGAGCCAAGTCCGGAACAGTTAAAGGCACAGAAGGTATACAAAGAAATGGGTTTGTCTGATGACGAATTTGCGATGATTGAAAAGATTATCGGGCGTTTGCCAAATTACACAGAAATCGGTTTGTTTTCGGTTATGTGGTCAGAGCATTGCAGCTATAAAAACTCAAAGCCAGTTTTAAGCAAGTTCCCGACAACAGGAGAGAAAGTACTTCAGGGACCAGGGGAAGGAGCTGGAATTGTTGATATCGGCGACGGGCAAGCAGTTGTTTTTAAAATTGAAAGCCATAACCATCCGTCTGCAATCGAGCCTTACCAGGGGGCAGCAACAGGTGTCGGCGGGATTATCCGCGATGTATTTTCAATGGGCGCAAGACCGGTCGCACTCCTCAACTCTTTACGCTTTGGAGAATTGGATTCTCCTCGTGTACGGTACCTTTTTAAAGAAGTAGTCGCAGGCATTGCGGGCTACGGAAACTGCATCGGCATTCCAACAGTTGGGGGAGAAGTGCAGTTTGATTCTTCCTATGAAGGAAATCCGCTTGTAAACGCTATGTGTGTCGGCTTAATCGACCATAAGGATATCAAAAAAGGCCAGGCCCACGGAGTAGGCAACACAGTCATGTATGTTGGTGCAAAAACTGGCCGTGATGGTATCCATGGTGCTACTTTTGCATCTGAAGAATTAACAGACCAATCAGAATCAAAACGCCCAGCTGTCCAGGTTGGCGATCCATTCATGGAAAAGCTTCTGCTTGAAGCATGTCTTGAACTGGTCCAGTCTGACGCACTTGTAGGCATTCAGGATATGGGAGCTGCCGGTCTTACAAGCTCTTCTGCTGAAATGGCCAGCAAAGCGGGATCCGGAATTGAAATGAATCTTGACCTTGTTCCTCAAAGGGAAACAGGTATGACTGCATATGAAATGATGCTTTCCGAATCACAGGAAAGAATGCTGATTGTCGTGAAAAAAGGACGCGAGCAGGAGATCGAAGATTTATTTTCCAAATATGGCCTTGAAGCAGTTTCTATCGGAAAGGTAACCGATGATAAAATGCTACGCCTTACCCATCAAGGGGAAGTGGTGGCAGAGCTGCCGGTTGATGCGCTTGCAGAGGATGCGCCAGTTTATCAGAAGCCATCAAGCGAGCCGGAATACTTCCGCGAATTTCAGGCAATGGAAAATGAAGTTCCTGCAGTTGAAGATTATAAAGAAACATTGGTAAAGCTTCTCCAGCAGCCGACAATTGCCAGCAAAGAATGGGTTTATGACCAGTACGACTACATGGTGCGTACCAATACAGTAGTGGCACCTGGATCAGATGCCGCAGTCATCCGCATCCGCGGCACCCGCAAAGGATTGGCCATGACGACAGACTGCAATTCACGATACATGTATCTTGATCCTGAAACAGGCGGCAAAATTGCTGTGGCCGAAGCGGCAAGAAATATCATTTGCTCCGGCGGTCAGCCATTGGCGATAACAGATAATCTGAACTTCGGAAACCCGGAGAAGCCTGAAATCTTCTGGCAAATCGAAAAAGCGGCAGATGGAATCAGCGAAGCATGCCGCACATTGAATACACCAGTAATCGGCGGAAACGTCTCTTTGTATAACGAAACAAATGGAACAGCTATCTACCCAACGCCTGTCATTGGAATGGTCGGGCTTGTAGATGACATTGACCATGTGACAACACAATCATTTAAAGCAGCTGGTGATCTTATTTATCTGGTTGGCGAAACAAAGAATGAGTTCGGCGGCAGTGAGCTGCAGAAGGTAACATACGGCAAGATTTTCGGAAAAGCGCCTGAACTTGACCTCGACAAAGAAGAAAAGGCACAGGAACAAATTTTAAAAGCCATTCGTTCGGGACTTGTAGCATCTGCCCATGATGTGGCAGAAGGCGGGCTGGCTGTAGCTGCTGCGGAAAGCCTGATCGGTTCAAAAGGTCTGGGAGCGGATATCAAGGTAACAGGAAATGCGACTTCAGCTTTATTCAGTGAATCACAATCCCGTTTCTTGCTATCTGTAAAAAAAGAAAACCAGGAAGCGTTTGAAAGTTTAGTAGATGCGACACTAATCGGTGAAGTAACAGAAGCACCTATACTTTATATCTCCAATGAAGAGGGCCTATTGCTTGCCGAACAAGTTGACGTTCTAAAGCAGGCCTGGAAAGGAGCCATCCCATGCTTGCTGAAATAAGAGGACTGAATGAAGAGTGCGGTGTTTTTGGAATCTGGGGGCATCAGGATGCTTCCCAGATCACGTATTACGGACTTCATAGTCTGCAGCACCGCGGCCAGGAAGGCACAGGAATGGTTGTTACAGATGGCAAAAAGCTAAAAGGCATTAAAGGTGAAGGCCTTGTAACTGAAATTTTTACAGCAGATGCCATGAAGGAACTGGAAGGAAAAGCAGCAATCGGACATGTACGCTATGCGACTGCCGGCGGGGGCGGATATGAAAATGTCCAGCCTCTGCTATTCAACTCACAAAGCGGAAGTCTTGCGCTTTGCCATAACGGAAACCTGGTGAATGCGACTGCATTGAAGCATCAGCTTGAAGGACAGGGAAGCATTTTTCAAACGAGCTCGGATACAGAGGTGCTGGCTCACTTAATTAAGCGTGCAGGCTTCTCTTCCCTAAAGGACCGTGTCAAAAATGCTTTATCCATGATTAAAGGAGCTTATGCTTTTCTGATCATGACCGAAACAGAGCTGATGGTCGCGCTGGATCCGAACGGCATGAGGCCGCTCTCACTTGGCAAAATTGGCGATGCTTATGTGGTTGCATCTGAAACATGTGCTTTTGATGTTGTCGGTGCAGAGTATATCCGCGATATTCTGCCAGGAGAACTGCTGATTATTGACGACAATGGATTCCGTTCTGAAATGTTTGCAATGGCCTCTAATATTGCAATGTGCACAATGGAATATGTTTATTTTTCCCGTCCGGACAGTAATATCAACGGGATCAACGTTCATACAGCCCGGAAAAATCTTGGAAAGCAGCTTGCCTTTGAGGCGCCAGTTGAAGGGGACGTCGTGACGGGCGTACCTGACTCAAGTATCTCTGTCGCGATTGGCTATGCTGAGGCTACAGGCATTCCTTATGAGATGGGCTTGATAAAAAACCGCTATGTGGGCCGGACTTTTATCCAGCCATCCCAGTCGCTGCGAGAACAGGGCGTAAAAATGAAGCTGTCTCCGGTACGCGGAGTTGTAGAAGGCAAGAGAGTCATTATGGTGGATGACTCGATCGTCCGCGGAACAACAAGCAGACGGATCGTCACAATGCTGAAAGAAGCAGGAGCTACAGAAGTGCATGTGCTGATCAGTTCACCGCCGATTAAAAATCCATGCTTCTATGGAATCGATACATCGACAAAGGAAGAACTGATTGCCGGCAATCATTCTGTTGAGGAAATAAGAGAAATCATTGGTGCGGACACACTTACCTTTTTAAGTACAGAGGGTATGGTCAAAGCAATCGGCCGAAAAGACGGACAATGCCTGGCATGCTTCACAGGCCAGTACCCGACGGAGATTTATCCGAGCACTTTGCATCCTTATGAAAAGGTATAACACTAAGTTGGCCGATAAACTGCTATGTTTGGCCGATAAATATGGGGAATTGGCCGTTAAAACGTGATTTTTGGCCGTTAAAAGTACTAATTTGGCCGATAAGTTGAAGAATCGGCCTTTATATGATTAAGAAAGTACCTTTGAAATACGATAACTGTCTAGCTCCAGCGCCTACCCCCTCGAGGTCATAAGCCAATCCTCCCAGAAAGGCAAAGAACGCCTTCCCGAGAGGCTCGTCTTATGCTTGTCAGGGGTGAACAAGGCGCTTGCGCTTTTCTAATATGGGGTGAAAAAACAGATGGCAAATGCATATAAACAGGCCGGAGTAGATATTGAAGCTGGCTATGAAGCAGTTTCCCGCATGAAAAAGCATGTACAGAAGACGATTCGTCCTGGTGTGCTTGGAGGTTTGGGCGGATTTGGCGGCATGTTCGATCTATCTGAACTTAACCTGAAGGAACCGGTTTTGGTATCAGGTACAGATGGTGTCGGCACGAAGCTGATGCTCGCTTTTATGATGGATAAGCATGACACGATTGGGATTGATGCGGTCGCAATGTGTGTAAATGATATTGTCGTACAGGGAGCGGAACCTCTTTATTTCTTGGATTATATCGCCTGCGGAAAAGCGGCGCCAGAACGGATTGAGGCGATTGTTAAAGGTATTGCGGATGGATGCGAACAGGCTGGATGTGCACTCGTAGGCGGTGAAACAGCCGAAATGCCTGGCATGTACAGTGAAGAAGAATATGATCTTGCCGGATTTGCGGTCGGTGCCTGTGAAAAATCCAATCTGATTAATGGTGCGGACATCAATGCAGGAGATGTGCTGATCGGTCTTGCATCCAGCGGGATCCACAGCAATGGCTACTCACTTGTCCGAAAGCTGTTTTTCGAGAAAGCGAATTTGTCCTTAACAGATCATGTAGAAGAATTAGGCTGCACTTTAGGGGAAGAGCTGCTTCGCCCTACAAAAATTTATGTAAAGCCGCTTCTATCAGCTATGAAGCAATTCAAGCTGAAAGGCATGGCACATATTACCGGCGGCGGATTTATTGAAAATATCCCGCGCATGCTGCCTGAAGGTCTTGGCGCCCAGCTTAGTGAAAGCAATTGGGAAGTGCCGCCTGTGTTCACGGTTATGGAGAAGATCGGCGGACTGGAACGCAAAGAAATGTACAACATTTTTAATATGGGAACAGGCATGGTGATTGCAGCGGATAAAGCAAATGCTGATGAACTGATCGCCTATTTTAATGAAATTGGAGAAAAAGCCTATCTAATGGGGACAGTAACGGATCGGGAAGGAATTGAAATTCTGTAATTTGGAGGAAGTCATGAAAAAAATCGCAGTGTTTGCTTCCGGAAGCGGAACGAACTTTCAGGCCATTGCCGATGCTGTAAAAAAAGGTGATTTGCAGGCTGAGATCGTCTTGTTTGTCTGTGATCGGCCAGGTGCATACAGCACCCAGCGTGCACAAAACGAACAAGTTCCGCAGTTTGTTTTTTCAGCTAAAGACTATGCTGGCAAAGCAGAGTACGAAAGAGCGATTTTGCAAAGGCTGAAGGAGAGCGGCGCCGAGTATATTATTCTCGCAGGCTATATGAGACTGATTGGCCCGACGCTTTTGAAAGAGTTTGAAGGCAGGATTATAAATATCCATCCTTCTCTTCTTCCCGCTTTTCCAGGTAAGGATGCAATTGGCCAGGCGTTATCTGCCAATGTGAAGGTAAGCGGTGTGACGGTTCATTTTGTAGATGAAGGCATGGATACTGGGCCGATTATCGCTCAAGCGCCAGTTGATATAAATGCGGGTGAAACGCTGGAAAGCCTTCAGAAGAAGATACATGAAGTCGAGCACAAACTTTATCCGCAGGTTTTGCAAAATCTTTTCTATACTAAAATGGTAGAGAACTAAAGTTTATCATTCAACAGAGTCAGGGGGAGCGAACATGAAGAAACGTGCATTAATCAGTGTTTCCGACAAAAATGGCATAACAGAATTTGCCCAGCAGTTAAGCGAACTGGGGTTTGAAATTATCTCAACAGGCGGTACAAAAAAAGCGCTGGAAGAGAGTGGAGTTCCCGTTATCGGCGTAAGTGATGTGACAGGCTTTCCGGAAATTTTGGAAGGGCGTGTGAAAACATTAAATCCAATGATTCATGGCGGGCTGCTGGCAAAGCATGGAGAACCAGGCCACAAACAGCAGCTTGAGGAGCATGGGATTCAGCCTATCCAGGTTGTGTGCGTGAATTTGTATCCGTTCCAGCAAACTATCGCTAAGCCAGATGTGACAGTAGAGGATGCCATTGAGAATATTGATATCGGCGGTCCGGCCATGCTTCGTGCTTCCGCCAAGAATCATGACTATGTAACGGTTGTGGTGGATCCGGCCGATTATGAAACAGTTCTTTCACAGCTAAAGGAAACCGGAGAGGTTCAAAAGGAAACACGCCGCAGACTTGCTGCGAAAGTTTTCCGCCATACAGCTGCCTATGATGCGATGATCGCTGAATATATGACAGATTTGGCAAATGAAGAAACGCCTGAAAAATTAACGGTTACGTATGAACTGAAGCAAACATTGAGATACGGGGAGAATCCGCATCAAAAGGCTGCTTTTTACCGCAAGCCGCTTGGTTCTGAATTTTCGATTGCTAACGCTGAACAGCTTCACGGCAAGGAATTATCCTACAACAATATCAATGATGCGGATGCAGCTCTCCAAATCGTAAAAGAATTCTCAGAGCCTGCAGCAGTTGCTGTTAAGCATATGAATCCTTGCGGAGTGGGGACTGGGGAAAATGTATTCGAAGCTTTTTCAAAAGCTTTCGAGGCGGATCCTGTATCTATCTTTGGCGGCATTATTGCCCTGAACAGGGAAGTAGATGCTGAGTCAGCGAAAAAGCTATATGAAATTTTCCTTGAAATCATCATTGCACCTTCCTTCTCAAACGAAGCGCTTGAGATTTTAAAAGGGAAAAAGAATCTTCGTCTGCTGACAATTCCTTTTAATGGAAAAAAGAAAGCCGAGATGAGATTATCCGCAATTGAAGGCGGCTTGCTGACGCAGGAATATGATCTATTCACTCTTGAAGATGCAGAAGTAAAAGTTGCGACCAAGAGAGAGCCAACAGAAGAAGAGTGGAAAGCACTGAAGCTGGGCTGGAAAGTCGTAAAGCATGTGAAATCCAATGCGATTGTCGTAAATGATTCAAACATGACACTTGGAGTCGGTGCCGGGCAGATGAACCGTGTTGGCTCTGCCAAAATTGCACTTGAACAGGCTGGAGCAAAAGCGAACGGTGCGGTAATGGCATCCGATGCCTTTTTCCCAATGAACGATACGGTTGAAGCGGCAGCCAAAGCAGGCATCACAGCCATCATCCAGCCGGGAGGGTCCATCCGTGATGAGGATTCCATCAAAAAGGCTGATGAGTACGGCATTGCAATGGTCTTTACAGGCGTACGTCATTTTAAACATTAAACGAAAAGCGGAAGCGCCTCGATCAGGGGCCTTGCTATTATTGCTGACATTTTTACGGAGGTGGGCGTAATGAAGGTATTGGTTATAGGAAGAGGCGGCCGAGAGCATGCAATTTGCTGGAAGATGAATCAAAGCCCTTCAGTGAAACAGGTTTTTGCGGCTCCAGGAAATCCGGGAATGGAAGATTCAGCTCAGCTGGTTGCCATCCAGGAAAATGATCAGGAAAAACTTGTGCAGTTTGCTCAGGATAATCAAATCGAATTGACTGTAATCGGGCCGGAAGTGCCGCTGCTTGAGGGGCTGGCTGACCGATTTGAAGAAGCAGGGTTAAAGGTATTTGGACCAAAAAAAGCAGCAGCCGAAATTGAAGGCAGCAAGTCCTTTGCCAAAGAGCTTATGAAGAAATATGCTATCCCTACTGCCGAATATGGAGTATTCAGCAACTATGAAGACGCGAAAGCCTATATTGAAGCAAAAGGCGCCCCCATTGTGCTGAAAGCAGATGGACTTGCAGCCGGAAAAGGCGTAATAGTAGCCATGACTATGCAGGAAGCATTATCTGGGATTGAGGAATTATTATTAAATCAAAAGTTTGGCCAAGCTTCATCCACTGTTGTAATTGAAGAATTCCTAGAAGGAGAAGAATTTTCCTTAATGGCCTTTGTAAACGGAGAAACGGTAACTCCGCTTGAAATTGCCCAGGACCACAAACGGGCTTATGATGGAGACCAGGGACCGAATACAGGCGGAATGGGGGCATATTCACCGGTACCCCATATTGGAGATGAAACAGTTGCAGCTGCTGTGGAAAGAGTTTTGAAGCCGGCAGCAAAAGCAATGGTTCAGGAAGGCAGAAGTTTTACCGGAATCCTGTATGCAGGTCTGATAAAAACAACAGCAGGCCCGAAGGTAATTGAATTTAATGCCCGCTTTGGAGATCCAGAAACACAGGTGATTTTGCCCCGCATGAAGTCGGATCTGGCGGAGGTAATGCTGGCAGTCCTAAAAGGGGAACAGCCTGAAATCGAGTGGGATAAGGAAGCAATCGTCGGAGTGGTTGCTGCTTCTAAGGGCTACCCTGAAGCATATGAAAAAGGAGCTGTTCTGAATGGGCTGCAATCGCTTAAAAATGTCTCGGTCTTCCATGCCGGGACTGATAGAAACAGCGCAGGTGAGTATGTGACAAATGGAGGCCGCGTGCTGCTGGCAGGCGCTAAAGCTCCTACTCTGAAAGAAGCGCAGCAAAAGGTATATTCCGAACTTGAAAATCTTCAGTGTGAAGGTGTTTTCTACCGCAAAGATATTGCCGCTAAAGCTATCGCGCACGTCCTTTCTTAGTCTTCCGGATATACACAAACAGGAGTGCTACAATGCTTCCAATTATTGCAGCCAGGACGAATGTCATATCCATTACGTATTCCCAAAACATATTGTCAGCTCCTTTCAATTTTCCAGCCCCCATATAGGGAGCTGGATTTTTTAAAGAAATTTAAGATGGATTATACGGGAGAATTTCCTCAACAGCCTCATCATTATTGTGATTGCCTTCCTGCTTTCTCTTTTCCTGAACCATGTCCTGGCCACTTTCAAAAAGAGCTGTCAAAGGGCAAAAGCGGACAATTCCCTCTGCCACCTTCATGCCTCCCAGCATGGCCATCATGAGATAAGAGTCCCGCCAAGGCCTTTTCACAAGCTTTGAAGTGCTCCAGGCTAAGACAGTTAATCCGACTGTTATGCGTACTAAGGCATTTACAATGCCGATATTTGGTTTTACATTCATAGTTCTCACCACTTTCACAAAATTTTTACAATCTTTTACTGATTCTTTAATGCGTTAAACAGTGAAATATGTTACTATAGTAAAACAGGAGAAATGAAAGGGCTTTCTTTATTGATTTAAAGCCATTTCACTCATTGATTTTATTCTAAAATCAGAGTCTTTTATATATAGATATCAACAAGGGAGGGAGTATGGTGCTGGAACAGCGTTACCGTTGGAAAAACAGGCACTTGCGTGAACATGTTTCCGTATTGGACGGAAAACTGTCACCGACGATATTACTAAAGGACGCTCGTTATCTGAATCAGGCACTTCGCAAATGGATAACAGCAAATATATGGATTTATGGCGACCGTATTGTTTATGTGGGCGAAAAGCTGCCGGGAAAAATAGAACAGTGTGAGGTCGTTGATTGTACAGGGCTCACGCTGGTTCCTGGATATATTGAGCCGCATGCACATCCATTTCAATTATATAATCCCCATTCTCTGGCGAGCTATGCATCGCAGTTTGGTACAACAACCTTGATTAATGACAATATGGTGCTTGCTTTACAGCAGGATAAAAAGAAAGCGTTTTCTTTTTTGAAGGAAATGAGAAACATGCCTGCAACAACCTATTGGTGGTGCCGATTTGATGCCCAAACGGAAATCCAGCATGAAGAATCCGTTTTTTCGCACGGGAACGTTAAATCATGGCTTGAGCATGATGCTGTGCTTCAGGGAGGAGAGCTGACTGGCTGGCCGAAGCTATTGGATGGCGATGATATGATGCTTCATTGGATTCAGGAGACAAAGCGGATGAGGAAAAAGATTGAAGGCCATTTTCCGGGGGCATCCGAAAAAACGCTGGCAAAGCTTATGCTGCTTGGTGCTGATTGCGACCATGAGTCGATGACGGGAAAGGATGTTTATAATCGTCTTTTACAGGGATATACCGTATCTCTCAGATATTCTTCCATCCGTCCCGATCTGCCGGTTTTATTGGACGAGATGCATGAAATCGGCATTGATCAATATGATCGGATGATCTTCACAACAGATGGTTCCTTTTCCTCCTTCTATGAACAGGGAATCATTGATCATATGATTCGCATCGCCATAGATAAAGGAGTACCGGATATCGATGCTTATAATATGGCTACCATTAATGTGGCCCGTCATTATGGAATCGATTATTTGCATGGCTCCATTGCGACAGGAAGGGTGGCCAATATTAATTTCCTGTCAGATGAAAAAGAACCAACTCCATTATCTGTTATTGCAAAAGGGGAATGGGTGAAAAGAGACGGTGAAAACTTGCACGCCTATAAGCCTGTAGAATGGGAAGAATACGGCTTTGAACCGCTGGATATTGATTGGGATCTGACTGCTGATGATATGCAATTCTCGATGCCTTTCGGGATAAAACTGGAGAATGCGGTTATTACGAAGCCCTACTCCATCACGATTGACGTATCATCCGAAGAACTGGAGAAAGACCATGATGAATGTTTCTTCATGCTTGTTGACCGGAATGGACACTGGCGCATAAATACGGTACTAAAAGGTTTCTCGAAGAGCCTGGATGGAATGGCAAGTTCCTTTTCTAATACCGGTGACATTATCTTAATAGGAAAAAGCAAACAGGAAATGCTGAATGCTTTTAACCGGCTCAAAGAAATTGGCGGAGGCATTGTCATATCAGAAGGGGGAAGAATTGTCCAGGAAATGGAACTCCGCTTAAAGGGTGTGATGTCCCATAAAAATGTGGAGGAATTAATGGAGGAAGAAAAACAGCTGGTGCATTATTTGCGTGATCAAGGCTATAGACATGAAGATCCAATGTATACGCTGCTCTTTTTCTCTTCAACGCATCTGCCCTACATTAGGATTACCCAGCAGGGAATGTATGATGTAATGAATAAAACGGTACTCTTTCCAACGATAATGCGTTAAAATATAAAAGTAATGCAATATAATAGAGATAAAAACTGCTCAGTGGAGCTAACATAGAAACTGCATCATAGCAAAATACACAGGGGTGCTAAATGCTAAAAAGATGGATAGCTGTATCAGCGGCGGCAATGCTTTTAGTTTCTGGCTGCAGCAAAGAAAAAGCTGAAGAGCCTGAAAAGCAGGATACGGAAAAAGCGGAAGAAGCCACAAAAGGGGTCAGCTCTGATAAAGAACTTCCATTTCAATATCCGCTCACAGGCTTCGGATCGGAAACCGAGGTGGATGGAAGGGCTGTAGCGGTGATGATCAACAATCATCCAAAAGCCCGTCCGCAATCCGGGCTTAACCAGGCTGATGTCGTCTATGAAATGCTGGCAGAAGGGGATGTGACCCGTTTCCTTGCTATTTTTCAAAGCGAGCAGCCTGAAATGATAGGGCCGGTCAGAAGTTCAAGGGATTATTATATTGAGCTTGCTAAAGGCTATGACAGCCTCTACATTGCCCACGGCTATAGTCCGGAAGCCAAAGAATTGCTGGATCAGGGCTATATTGATAATCTGAATGGAATGCAGTATGACGGTACATTGTTTAAACGGGAAAGCTTCCGCCAGGCTCCGCATAACTCCTATATTTCATTCGAAAATGTGCTGAAGGGTGCAAAAGAAAGAAATTATGCGATGGAAGACGAACCTGAATCTCTAGATTTTCTGTCGAAAGAAGATGCAAAGGCTATTCAGGGCGAGGATGCTGACTCTGCCATGATCTCCTACTTGGACAATGAATTATTCAATGTCATCTATGAATATGATGCGGGACTGGAGAAATACAAAAGGTATTCCAATGGCGAACTTACAGCTGATTACAAATCCGGCGAACCTGTATTGCTTGATAACATCTTCATTGCAGAAGCAGAGCATAAAGTGGTTGACAGCTCGGGCCGCCGTGATATTAACTTAACTTCTGGGGGGAAAGGGTATCTCCTGCAAAAAGGGAAAGTGACAGAAGCAGAATGGAAAAATATTGACGGGCGAATTCTTCCTGTATTGAATGGAAAACAGGCTGGCCTGGTGCCAGGAAAGACCTGGATCAACATCGTTCCATCAAGCCCGGGCCTTGAGCAAACGGTTTCCTTTGAAGATAAACAATAATTATGTACAAAACTATTACAATAAAGGGGTATGCAAATATATGCAAATTGATAAGCTAAGAGGCAAAGAACTGGATCAGTTATTTAAGTCTGTTTTATCTTTAAAAGACCTGGAAGAGTGCTATCGCTTCTTTGATGACTTATGCACAGTAAATGAAATACAGTCCCTGGCTCAGCGTCTGGAAGTGGCACGCATGCTTCGTGAAGGCAAAACATATCATAAAATCGAAACAGAAACGGGCGCAAGCACGGCAACCATTTCCCGTGTGAAACGATGCCTCAACTATGGAAATGATGCTTATGAAATGGCGTTGGATAGAATAAAAGAAGAAGAAGCTGAAAAAGCGTAAATATTCCTTTTGCTTAAACCGATGGGGCTGTTCCCGCGGTTTTTTTCTTTGTCTTCCATATTAATTTTTTCCACCTCATAAAGACTTCCTGCTTTTCTTTTTTATCTAGCTTCAGCGCCTAGCCCCTCGAGGTCGCTTCTGGCCAGCTGATGAAGTCAAAAAAACGACTTCATCCACTGACCTTCCGACGTACAGGATATACTAGTGCCGACGTTGCCACAGGACGTGGCGGCATTTAGTTGACGTTCATCCCTTCCAATGGCGCTTCAGCTTTTATTTTTTATTCCCAATCTTAAATGATATAATGATGAAATGGAATGATAGAATGGAGGCAATTTTGCATGTATGATGTTCGCGAATGGAGCCACGTTTTTAAGCTCGATCCGGATAAAAATATATCAGATGAAAACCTGGAAATGATTTGTGAGTCAGGAACAGACGCGATTATTGTGGGTGGAACGGACGGAGTCACTCTGGAAAAGGTGCTGGATTTAATGGCCCGCATCCGCCGATATACAGTTCCTTGTGTGCTGGAAGTTTCAACCATTGATTCAGTTACTCCGGGCTTTGACTTATATTTTATCCCGACAGTCCTTAACAGCCGCGACGTAAAGTGGATTACAGGCCTTCATCAGGAAGCTGTAAAAGAATATGGGGATATTATGAATTGGGAAGAAATTTTGGTTCAGGGTTATTGCATCTTGAATGAAGAATGTAAAGCGGCACACGTTACCAATTCACGGACAGATCTATCATTGGATGAGGTAAGGGCATATGCCATGATGGCAGAGAAGATGTTCAGCCTTCCAATCTTCTATCTGGAATACAGTGGAAAGTACGGAGACGCTGATGTGGTCGCAGAGGTGAAAAATACGCTTGAAGAAACCGTATTATTTTACGGCGGCGGCATCGTGAATGCAGAGCAGGCAAGTGAAATGGCAGAGCATGCGGACGTAATTGTGGTCGGAAATATCATTTACGATGATCTGCAGGCTGCATTGTCCACTGTCGAAGCTGTTCGTGCTTAATTCAGTTGCTGATGATTGTAAAAAAAGATAAAATAGATTATAAGAACATATGTTTCTATGGTGGTGAAGAGAAGGAATGCAATTTTTAACAGATAAATTATTGAACGGACTAAATCCGCAGCAGCAAAATGCGGTAAAAAAAACAGACGGGCCACTTCTTATAATGGCAGGAGCGGGAAGCGGAAAGACAAGAGTGCTTACTCACAGGATTGCTTACTTAATGGTAGAAAAGGGTGTTAACCCCTACAATATTCTGGCAATCACCTTTACAAACAAAGCAGCCCGTGAAATGCGTGACCGTATTCATAACATGATGGGCGGAGCAGCAGATGAAATCTGGATTTCAACGTTCCACTCCATGTGCGTGCGGATCTTAAGAAGAGATATTGACCGTATTGGCTATAACCGCAATTTCACGATTCTGGATTCAACAGATCAGCAATCGGTGATTAAATCAATCCTAAAGGATAAAAACCTGGATCCAAAGAAATTTGATCCGCGTGCTATCCTGGGGTCCATCAGCTCGGCAAAAAATGAATTAATTACCCCTGAAGAGTATGCGAAAACAGCAGGAGATTATATTCAGCAGGTTGCAAGTGATGTATATACAGAGTACCAAAAGAGACTAAGACGCAACCAGGCGCTTGATTTTGATGATCTTATTATGATCACGATTCAGCTGTTCCAGAGAGTGCCGGAAGTGCTTGAGTATTATCAGCGCAAATTCCAGTACATTCATGTGGATGAGTACCAGGATACTAACAGAGCGCAGTACATGCTGGTAAAGCTTTTGGCAAGCCGTTTTAAGAATCTGTGTGTGGTCGGTGATTCTGATCAGTCCATCTATAAATGGCGCGGTGCGGACATAGCCAACATCCTTTCTTTTGAAAAGGATTATCCGAATGCACAGACTATTATGCTTGAACAAAATTACCGTTCAACAAAAAGGATTCTGCTGGCTGCAAACGAAGTCATCAGCAAGAACCTCAATAGAAAGCCAAAAAACCTCTGGACCGAAAACGCAGAAGGCAATAAGATTTTTTACTATCGTGCCGACAGCGAGCAGGGAGAAGCGCA
The DNA here is from genome assembly GCF_022811925.1 of Cytobacillus oceanisediminis. Classification (NCBI taxonomy): domain Bacteria; kingdom Bacillati; phylum Bacillota; class Bacilli; order Caryophanales; family Bacillaceae; genus Cytobacillus; species Cytobacillus oceanisediminis. Next base: position 602,324 of record NZ_CP065511.1, read on the forward strand.
GTTTGTTGCAGGCAAAATTAAAGAATACATCAGTAGCGGCAGGCGCACCTTGTCGGATATCGCAATCTTGTACCGCACAAACGCACAGTCCCGTGTAATGGAGGAAGTACTGCTTAAGTCGAACATTGAATATTCCATTGTCGGCGGCATCAAGTTCTACGACCGCAAAGAAATTAAGGATATCCTTGCTTACCTGCGTCTGATTGCAAATCCGGATGATGATATCAGCCTTCAGCGTGTTATCAATGTGCCAAAACGCGGAATCGGCTCCGGTTCGGTTGATAAAATCGCCAACTTTGCACAGCTTCACGAGATGAGCATGTTTGAAGCACTTGAGTCCATTGAACTGATTGGGCTGAGCCCGAAAATTACAAAAGGGGCCATTGAATTCAGGGATTTGGTTAAAAACTATACACAAATGCAGGAATACTTATCTGTGACAGAACTTGTAGAAGAGCTACTGGAGAAATCAGGCTACCGCGATATGCTTATTGCCGAGAAGTCCATTGAAGCACAGAGCCGTCTTGAAAACATTGATGAATTCCTGTCCGTTACGAAAAACTTTGAAGAAGCCAGCGAAGATAAATCGCTTATCGCATTTTTGACTGACCTGGCTCTTGTGGCTGACATTGATAAATTGGATGATGATGGCGAAAAAGCTGAATCAGTTGTTCTTATGACACTTCACTCAGCAAAAGGGCTTGAGTTCCCTGTTGTCTTTTTACTTGGACTTGAAGAAGGTGTATTCCCTCACAGCCGTTCTTTAATGGAAGAATCGGAAATGGAAGAGGAGCGCCGTCTTGCTTATGTGGGAATCACGCGGGCAGAAGAGGAGCTTTTCATTACGAACGCTCAAATGCGTACTTTATTTGGACGCACGAATATGAATCCGCCATCCCGATTCATCAAAGAAATTCCTGCTGATTTGCTGGATGGCCTTGAACCTGCTAAAAAGCCGTCTCCATTTGGATCATCACCGTTTGGATCTCCTTCTGCTTCAAGAGGAGCACAGCCTCAGCGGAAAGCAGTTGTGCGTCCATCTGCATCGAACACAGGCGGAGATGAAATTGACTGGAAAGTCGGCGACAAAGCACAGCACGGAAAATGGGGAACAGGTACAGTTGTCAGTGTAAAAGGCTCCGGCGAAGGAACAGAGCTGGATATTGCGTTTCCGAAACCAGTTGGCATTAAACGTCTGCTGGCCAAATTTGCACCGATTACAAAGGCGTAATCATAGAGTGCAGCCTGCCAGGCATCTTTTAAGGATTATAGAAAGGGTTGAATGTATGGACCTTCAATTGGCAGAAAAAAAGGTGAAAGATCTGCACAACCTTTTGAATCAGTATAATTATGAGTATCATGTTCTTGATCAGCCGTCTGTTCCAGATGCTGAATACGATAGGCTAATGAGGGACCTTATTGAACTTGAAGAGCAATTTCCCGAGCTGAAAACAGAAGATTCTCCAACACAGCGAGTTGGAGGGGAAATCCTTGATATGTTTGAGAAAGTGGAGCATCAGTCACAGATGCTCAGTTTGGGCAATGCCTTCAATGAACAGGACTTAAGAGATTTTGACCGCCGTGTCCGCCAGGGTGCAGGTGAAAATGTTTCTTATGTATGTGAATTAAAAATCGATGGACTGGCTGTCTCCCTGCGTTATGAGGATGGTTTATTTATTCTCGGTGCCACACGCGGTGACGGATCCATTGGTGAAAATATCACAGCAAACTTAAAAACCATCCGCTCCATTCCTCTTCGGCTGAAAGAGAACGTCAGAATGGAAGTGCGCGGTGAGGCCTTCATGCCGAGGCGTTCTTTTGAGAAATTGAATAAAGCGAAAGAAGAGAATGGGGAAGAACCTTTTGCAAATCCAAGGAATGCAGCAGCGGGTTCATTGAGACAGCTTGATCCGCGCCTGGCGGCGAAGCGTAATCTGGATATATTTGTATATGGCATTGCGAATGCAGGGGATACTGGAATCGTCTCTCATAGCGAAGGTCTGAATTATTTGGATAGCCTGGGATTCAAAACGAATAAAGAGCGCAAAAGATGTGAAAGCATCGAGGAAGTCATTGATTATGTGCAAGGATGGACTGACAAACGCCCGAATCTGTCTTATGATATTGACGGCATCGTTATTAAGGTCGATTCACTGGAATCACAGGAGCAGCTCGGTACTACGGCAAAAAGCCCACGCTGGGCCATCGCTTATAAATTCCCTGCAGAAGAGGTTGTTACCACATTAAGGGATATTGAATTAAGCGTGGGACGAACTGGCGTAGTTACGCCAACTGCGCTTCTGGAGCCTGTCCGTGTTGCCGGAACGACTGTCCAAAGGGCGTCCCTGCACAACGAAGATTTAATTCGCGAAAAAGATATTAAGATTGGCGATCAGGTCGTTGTGAAAAAAGCAGGAGATATTATCCCTGAGGTTGTAAATGTACTGGCTGACAGGAGAACGGGTGAGGAGCAGGATTTTAGCATGCCGACACATTGCCCTGAGTGCGAAAGTGAGCTGGTCCGCCTTGATGGTGAAGTGGCATTGCGATGCATTAATCCAAAGTGCCCGGCCCAGATCAGGGAAGGCCTAATTCACTTTGTTTCCCGCAACGCCATGAACATTGATGGCCTTGGTGAAAAGGTGATCAGCCAATTATTTGCCGAAAATCTGATTAAAGATGTGGCAGATATCTATAAATTAACGTATGAACAGCTCATCCAGCTTGAGAGGATGGGTGAAAAGTCAGTAAATAATCTCATTCAGGCAATTGAAAACTCCAAGGGCAACTCATTGGAAAAGCTTTTATTTGGTCTGGGAATCCGCCATGTTGGCGCAAAGGCAGCCAAAACGCTGGCCCAGGAGTTTGGCCATATGGAAGCACTTGAAAAAGCATCACGGGACGATTTAACAGCTATCAATGAAATAGGTGAAAAAATGGCTGATTCCATCGTTTCCTTCTTTGAACAGGAAGAAGCACATGAACTGATTGCCGAGCTGAAAGCAGCAGGAGTCAACATGGCTTACAATGGGCCAAAGCCTGTTTCGGTGGAAAACTCGGATAGCTTTTTTGCAGGGAAAACAGTGGTTCTGACAGGAAAGCTTGAATTGATGAGCCGGAATGAAGCAAAAGAAAAAATAGAGGCGCTTGGCGGCAAAGTTTCCGGAAGCGTCAGCAAGAAAACAGATGTTGTAATCGCCGGAGAAGACGCTGGATCCAAACTGACGAAGGCCCAGGAACTTGGAGTAGAGGTTTGGAACGAGGAGAGACTGGTTGAAGAATTAAATAAGTAAGAGGGTGTAAGCTCCGTGAAAAAACTGATGATGCTTGCTTTATCCCTAACCCTTCTGCTTGCAGGCTGTGCGCCTAATTTTAATAAGCAGGAGGAAGTTGTTCAGGAAGACAAGAACGAAAAGGATAAGGCAATCATTCCGAACTATAAAATTTCAGACAAGTATTATCGAACACTGCTGCCTTTTGAACCAAGTGAATCCAGAGGTCTTGTGGTCAATAATGTAAGCACCAAATATGATATCAATGAATTTGAGACAGGACTTATGCGAGTTGCGCAAAACACGTTTGATCCTGATAAATACTTATTCCAGGAAGGACAGTATCTAAAAAGAGGCACAGTCCAGGCCTGGCTAAACCGTAAATTCACTGACGCTCAGCTGAAGGAACGCGAGATGAAAGCAGAAGACAATATCGGCTTAAATCCAATGATCGCTGATGGCGGAGATATTGAAAAAAACAATGAAAAAAGCCCGATCTACCTTGCACATATTCTTGAACACAACTATTTGCTGAAAAATGATGATGGAAAAGTGGGGCTCGGGGGTGTTGTCATTGGCCTTGCCATGAACTCTGTCCATTATTATCAAAAGGAACAATATGGCGCCACTTTCGAAACAAAGATTGACCATGATGTCATTGAACGAGAAGGTAAAAAGCTAGCTGAAGAAGTACTGCAGAGAGTACGGCAAATCAAAGGCCTGAAAGATGTGCCGGTAACCATTGCTTTGTTTGAACAGCAAGCAAGAACTTCGGTTGTGCCAGGAAGCTTCTTTGCATACGCTACGGCAGACAAAGGAAGCACCAAGCTAGGCGGATGGGAAGACGTCAGCGAGAAATATGTCCTTTTCCCTTCAAACTCCGCTGAAAAAAACCATCGTGATGATTTAACGGCTTTTCTAAACTTTAAACAGGATGTAGAAACCTACTTCCCGAACTTCAATGGAGTTATCGGGAAAGCCTTCTACGCTCAGGACCAATTGCAGGAAGTCAATATTGATATCCCCATTCAATTCTATGGAAAAGCAGAAGCGATTGGATTTACGCAATATGTAACAGGGCTTGTTGTCAAACACTTCCCTGAATACATCTCAGTCCAGGTAAATATCTCATCCGTCAACGGCCCGGAAGCGCTAGTAGTTCGGAAAGCAGACCAAAGCGAACCTTTTGTCCATATCTATCAATAGAACCAGGGTACCCAGAAGTGCAGAGGATGCACCTTCTGGGTTTTTTAAATTTAAGGAGAGAGAATTGTGGGCATGGAGACGAAATTGGAAGCGGTTTGAGAAAAATGGTAGACATAGAGGGGGCTTAAAGACGAAAAAGGGTCTCCATAGTTCATAGCTGTAAAATGAAAAAGAAGTAAGTAAAACAGACACCATCTGCTAAGGAATAAGAATAACATTCAATACAGCACTAGAATTTTTTATATAACAGTTTTATCCAAAATCTGCTCTAAGAAGCTTCAACCCCTTATCCTTCTAAGTGAAACTGCAATTTCTCTCAATGGATGTTAATATATAACATCATCGGAGAATGTTTGAAGATAATGTTATTTTCATGTTAATATAGTGTTTGGATGAAAACGTTTTAAGAGAATAGCAGACCTTGTTCCAGCATGTTTATAGAACGGGACGGGGCGCTACGATCTGGCGTTTGATATTTGTACACACAGGAGGCGGTAAAAATGGTACAACCTTATAAGCATGAGCCATTCACGAATTTTAAAGAAGAAGAAAATCGTGAAGCATATTTAAAGGGTTTACAAACTGTAGAAAGCTATTTGGGCCAGGATTATGATCTTTTAATTGGCGGAGAGCGCATTTCTACTGAAGATAAAATTGTATCAATCAATCCTTCTAATAAAGAAGAAGTAGTTGGCCGTGTTTCAAAGGCAAACCGCGAGCTTGCGGAAAAAGCGATGCAGGCTGCTGTTGAAGCATTCAAAACATGGAGAAAAGTGAAGCCGGAAACACGCGCAGATGTTTTATTCAAAGCTGCTGCGATTATCCGCCGCCGCAAGCATGAGTTTTCTGCCCTTTTAACAAAGGAAGCAGGAAAGCCTTGGAACGAGGCAGATGCTGATACTGCGGAAGCCATTGACTTCCTTGAGTACTATGCACGCCAAATCTTAACAATCAAAGACGGTGTTCCAGTCAACAGCCGTCCGAACGAATATAACCGTTATGACTACATTCCATTGGGAGTGGGGATCATCATCTCTCCTTGGAACTTCCCGCTTGCGATCATGGCCGGCACAACTGTTGCAGCCATCGTAGCAGGAAACACCGTTCTATTAAAACCAGCTTCTACAACACCAGTTGTGGCTGCGAAATTTGTTGAAGTGATGGAAGAAGCAGGCCTTCCAAAGGGTGTACTAAACTTCGTGCCGGGCAGCGGTGCAGAAGTGGGCGACTATTTGGTTGACCATAAAGACACTCGTTTCATCTCCTTCACAGGTTCACGCGACGTTGGTCTTCGCATCAACGAGCGCGCTTCCAAGTTAAACGAAGGCCAAATCTGGCTGAAGCGTGTCATCGCTGAAATGGGCGGTAAGGACACAATCGTTGTGGACAAAGAAGCAGACCTTGAATTGGCAGCTACTTCAATCGTTGCTTCTGCTTTCGGATTCTCCGGCCAGAAGTGTTCAGCATGTTCACGTGCTGTTGTAGTAGAGGATGTATACGATCAGGTTCTTAACCGTGTGGTTGAACTGACTAACGAATTAACGCAGGGCAATCCTGAAGACCAAAGCAATTACATGGGTCCAGTGATTGACCAGGGCGCATTTGACAAGATCATGAGCTACATCGAAATCGGCAAAGAAGAAGGCAAGCTGATGACAGGCGGAGAGGGAGACAGCTCGAAAGGCTTCTTCATCAAGCCGACTGTATTCGCAGACCTTGCCCCGGATGCACGCTTAATGCAGGAAGAAATCTTTGGACCTGTCGTTGGCTTCACAAAGGCAAAGGATTTCGACCATGCCCTTGAAATCGCCAACAACACCGAGTACGGCTTAACAGGAGCTGTGATCACGCAGAACCGTGAGCACATCCAAAGAGCACGCGAAGATTTCCATGTTGGAAACTTATACTTCAACCGCGGCTGTACAGGTGCGATCGTTGGATACCAGCCATTCGGCGGATTCAACATGTCAGGAACTGACTCCAAAGCGGGCGGCCCTGACTACATTCTTCTGCACATGCAGGCGAAGACTACTTCTGAAATGTATTAATAAACCTCCGATTGGAGGCAGGAACAGCAACTTTGTTGCTGTTCCTTTTTTATTGGATATTCAGCACTTTGAAGTATATGATGAAAATAGACCTTTAGATTGGAGTGATGCAAAATGCCAAACAAAGCTTTGATTAATATCGATTACACAAATGATTTTGTAGCTGAGGACGGTACCCTGACATGCGGTAAGCCTGGACAGCTGCTGGAAAAGAAAATCTCAGAGCTCACACAAGAGTTTGTCGCAAATGGGCATTTCACTGTTTTTGCCATTGATGTTCATGATGAAGGAGACATCCATCACCCAGAAACGAATTTATTCCCGCCGCATAATATCAGGAACACGGAAGGAAGAAATCTTTATGGTTTACTGCAGCAGGTTTATGAAACGAACAAGGAAACTGAAAATGTTTATTTCATGGACAAAACAAGATATTCCGCATTTGCAGGAACCGATCTCGAGATAAAACTGAGGGAGCGCGGTATAGAGGAAGTGCACCTGGTCGGTGTATGTACGGACATTTGTGTACTTCATACGGCAGTCGATGCTTATAATAAAGGGTTTAAAATAGTGATTCATAAAGATGCTGTCGCATCATTTGACCAGGATGGCCATGAGTGGAGCTTAAGGCATTTTGCAAAGACGCTTGGAGCAGAAGTAATTTAATGATTGCCTGCTTTGTAATTAAGCAGGCAACACAAAATATTCATTGCCAGCTGAAGGCTGTAACTGTATTGGAGAAACGACTTACATACAAAAAACCCTCTCCACATAGGAAGAGGGTTTCTGCAATTAATTTTTAAGGACAGACTTATACTGATTGTACTGCTCCTGAACTTCTTTTGAAGGTGCCTTATCCAGAAGGCTGACGATGATGATCGCTAGACCTGCAAATAGAAAGCCGGGCGCCAATTCATACAAATCAAACAGTCCGCCGGTAAGCTGTGCCCAAACAATTACTGTTACGGCACCAACAATAATGCCGGCAAGGGCGCCATTCCGTGTCATGCGTTTCCAGAACAGGCTCAGGATGATAACTGGCCCGAAGGCTGCACCAAATCCGGCCCAAGCATAACTGACAAGTTCCAACACCTTGCTTTCTGGGTTATACCCTAAGAAGATGGCAATAATGGCAATACCCAGTACAGCAATTCTGCCAACAATCATTTCTTCCTTTTTGGAAGCATTTCTTCTGAAGATGGATTTATAGAAATCCTGTGCCAGTGCACTTGAAGAAACGAGCAATTGAGAGTCAACTGTGCTCATGATTGCTGAGAGAATGGCTGCTAATAAGAATCCAGCTACCCATGGATTAAATAGTACTTGTGAAAACATGATAAATACTGTTTCAGAATTGGCAAGCGGTGCATCTGCAAAATAGGCGATACCGGCAAAACCTACAAACAGAGCTCCAAATAACGAAAGAACCATCCACGTCATACCAATCAAGCGGGCTTTTGGGACGTCGTTTGTTGATTTTAATCCCATAAAGCGGACAAGGATATGCGGCTGTCCAAAGTAGCCAAGCCCCCATGCCAGCAGGGAAACAACGCCAACAAAAGTGGCTCCTGAAGCAACATCCAAATGTGTTGGATCGATTGCACTGATTTGATTTAGTGTTTCATTCCATCCGCCAAGCTCCTGAATCGCTGCAATCGGAATAATAATCAAGGCTAAGAACATTAAAATACCTTGAATAAAGTCTGTCCAGCTGGCTGCCAGGAATCCGCCAAATAATGTGTATGACAAAATGACAGCAGCTCCGACCCAAAGCGCGAGTGTATAATCCATCCCAAATGAATTTTCTAATAGAATGGCACCGCCGACTAGGCTGGAAGAAGTATAGAAAGTGAAAAAGATTAATATGACGATTGCAGAAACTACCCGAAGCAATTTAGAGGTGTCATGGAACCGGTTCTCAAAATACCCGGGAACTGTAATCGAATCGTTGGCTACTTCCGTGTAGACACGCAATGGCTTAGCTACAAACTGCCAATTCAGATAGGCGCCGACTGCCAAACCTATGGGCAGCCATATTTCACCCATACCGCCTAAGTAAACAGCGCCAGGCAGTCCCAGCATTAACCAGCCGCTCATATCAGAAGCTCCGGCACTCAAGGCTGCAACTCCAGCTCCAAGCCCTCGTCCGCCTAAAACATAATCAGATAAATCTTTAGTCATTCTGGCTGCAAGCACGCCAATCAGCAGCATGCCGACCAGATAAACAATAATGGCAATTAACGTTGGTATATTTATATCCATACTTATTTATCCTCTCCTTTCAACAAAATATGAGATGCCTGATAGTACGATCAATAATGGCATTGGAATAAGAAGCCAAAGCCACGTCGCCATAGTGAAATCCATATGTTCACCTCCATTACTCTATTAGTGTCCCCATTAATACATACGTGGAAAAAGTTCCTTTTATACAGTAACATACAGTTTTGTGTTTGTGGAAAAATCAGTTTGGGGAATGGTCCACTTTGAAAAGACGTTTATTATCATAACATAATAAAGGTTGATGGACAAAAATCTAAAAAACTATAAAGATGTAAATGTATAAAAATACGCTATTTCGCATTAATTTTCTGTTATATCACATATATCAACATATCTATTCATCCAAATTTATAAAATTAAGTTGACGAAAAGAGCAGTTTTATTCGCTGGATTAGAAAATTAGCGGTAAATTTTGAAAATTTTTTAAAAAAGGGTTCCCATTATGAATTTACTGTTATATAATACAAAACATAGATAATTAATTGTTTTATAACAACTTAGATTTATATTATAACAGTTTATATTTGTCTATCTGTTATGTTACAGAGGTGTATTACAACTGGGATTTTGCTCAATGATGATTTTCTAAATTAAAAGGAGGATTTAATCAAATGGCAGATGAAAGAGTGCGTCAGTTGCAGGAACGATGGGAAATGGATGAACGCTGGAATGGAGTGGAAAGACCGTACACGGCTGAGGAAGTCATCAAATTAAGAGGGTCAATTGATATTGAACATACATTAGCGCGCCGTGGTGCAGAGAAGCTGTGGAAGCTTGTGAATGAAGAAGCTTTCGTCAATGCATTAGGAGCGTTAACGGGAAACCAGGCTGTCCAGCAGGTTAAGGCTGGGCTGAAGGCCATATACTTAAGCGGCTGGCAGGTTGCTGCAGATGCGAACCTGTCCGGAAATATGTACCCGGACCAAAGCCTATATCCGGCCAACAGTGTTCCGAGTGTTGTAAAAAGAATTAATCAGGCTCTTCAGCGAGCTGACCAGATTCATCATATGGAAGGCGATCATTCCATTGACTGGTTCGCTCCGATTGTAGCAGATGCGGAAGCAGGATTCGGCGGCCAGCTTAATGTATTTGAACTTATGAAAGGCATGATTGAATCGGGTGCCGGCGGAGTACACTTTGAGGACCAGCTATCTTCTGAGAAGAAATGCGGACACCTTGGCGGAAAGGTTTTGCTGCCAACCCAGACTGCTGTTAAGAATTTAATTTCTGCAAGATTGGCAGCGGATGTTATGGGCGTGCCGACTGTAATTGTTGCACGGACTGATGCCAACGCTGCAGACTTAATTACCAGCGATGTGGACCCTTATGATGCACCTTTCATTACCGGAGAACGCACACCTGAAGGTTTCTTCCGTACAAAGGCTGGGCTCGACCAAGCGATCGCTCGGGGATTGGCGTATGCTCCTTATGCAGACCTGGTATGGTGTGAAACATCTGAACCGGACCTCGATGAAGCGAGACGCTTTGCTGAAGCAATCCATGAGAAATTCCCTGGCAAGCTGTTAGCGTATAATTGCTCTCCTTCATTCAATTGGAAGAAAAAGCTTGATGACGAAACGATTGCAAAATTCCAGGTTGAGCTCGGCAAAATGGGCTACAAGTTCCAGTTTGTTACTTTGGCAGGATTCCATGCGCTAAATCATAGCATGTTTGAATTGGCTCGCGGCTATAAAGACCGCGGAATGGCTGCGTACTCTGAACTTCAGCAGGCCGAGTTTGCCAGCGAAACACATGGCTATACGGCGACAAGACATCAGCGTGAAGTGGGTACCGGCTATTTTGACCAGGTTTCCATGGTCATTACTGGAGGTACTTCCTCGACAACTGCTTTGAAGGGATCCACTGAAGAAGAACAGTTCAGTGAAAAGCAGGAAGCTTAATTTTTACCGGTATGTAACTTGATTTTTTACCTGTATATTCTCCTATTTTGAACCTCTCTTCCATGGAAGGGAGGTATTTTTTTGCTTAAGAGACAAGCACAGTACCTGCTGCAAAAACATACATATTATATAGGCAAAATTTGAAATAGTGCATAATACTGAATACAATGAAAGCATTGAGGTCATATAAGGATGGAGGATGTACAATTGGCTGAAAATATAGATGATTATCTTCAACAGGGGATTCATGGACAGAAACAGACTAAGCCTGATGAGCGCCGCAAGTTTCTTGGCTCGCTTCGGGAGAGGGTGGTCATTGCCTTGAAGCAGCCGCAGATGAGGGAAGATGGAATCTATCCGCAGGTGGAAGAGGCCATTAAAGCCAACAGCAAAGCTCATCTTTATTTGAATGGAAATATGAGCTACTCCTATTTATCAAAATATATAAAACTGGCTTCCACCTATAAGGTCGAATATACAATCGTCACCAACAAAGAACATAATTCAGAGATCGGGCTGGTTCTAGCCTATGACTATGCGATTGATAAACCGGAAATCTTTGTGGAGAGGAAAACGGTCAAAGAAGAAGCAAAAAAAGAAAAAAAGGGCGGCCTATTTGCCAAACTATTCAAGCGGAAATGAGCAGCGTCTGCGGCGCTGCTCCATTTTTGGGGGAAAGCATCACAATACAGGCCGAAATGCGGAGTTTACCGGCCAAATTTAATAAAATACCGGCCGAAATGCGGGATTTACCGGCCAAATCTAAAAAATACCGGCCGATACTTCAGCATTTACCGGTCAATGCCAATTGTTCCGATTTCTATCCCAAAGGCTTCAGGTACTGATGCGGATCCAAATCAGGACCTTCAATCACAATTGCAGTCATGCCAAGGTAAGAACCTGATTCATGTTCCTCGCCTTCAGACCAATAAACAGCGGTTCCTTTTTGGACTGCAATTTGCTCACCGCCAGCAGTTTTAACCCATCCTTCGCCGTCAACGATGAGAAATAGCTGGGGACAAGCTGCCGGATGCATGCCTAAAACACTAATATCCTTAAGATGGATACACCCAACTGTAGCTGTTTTGTTCCTGATAATCGGACTGATGCTGGCATTGTGGCTGCTGAATTGAGCAATTTCCCTGCTGACATCCAAATCAAATCGGAAAAATTCCATAATCGCACCTCCTGTACTTATCATCGCATCCCCATTTATTCGGTTTCGCTTTTCATTTATCCTCTAAAAAGAGAAGCAAACACACAATTCACTCAACTCATGGTAAAATAAGCAGAAGATTGCTGAACCAGCTGGCGTGCGCGTATTGCTTTAACGCGTGAAAGTTTGGTATGATCATAATAATTGTGCATTGACAGTATTCAATTTTTGGAGGTGGCATTAATGTCGAGAATTTCAATAGATCAGGTTAAGCATGTTGCACACTTGGCGCGGCTTGCAATGACTGAGGAAGAAGCTGTAGCTTATACCGAACAGCTGGACAAGATGATTTCATTTGCCGAGCTGCTGAATGAGCTTGATACAGATAATGTTGAACCAACATCCCATGTTCTTGATATGAAGAATGTATTGAGAGAAGATAAGGCGAATAAAGGGCTTCCACAGGAAGAAGTTCTGAAAAATGCGCCGGAACATCAGGATGGCTATATAAAAGTGCCGTCTATTATTGAGTAGGGAGGGGAAAATGGTGAGTTTATTTGACCATAAGGTATCGGAACTTCATCAGCTTTTGCATAAGAAAGAAATCACGGTTACCGATCTTGTCAGCGAATCGTACAAGCGAATCGGTGAAGTGGAAGACAAAGTACAGGCTTTCTTGACACTTGATGAAGAAAGAGCCCGTGAAGTAGCTAAAAGAATGGATGGAAAAATTGGAACGGACGAAGCGAAAGGCCTATTGTTCGGTATGCCGATCGGCGTGAAGGATAACATCGTAACGAAGGGGCTGCGCACAACCAGTGCGAGTAAAATACTTGAAAACTTTGATCCGATTTATGATGCGACTGTTGCATCCAAATTACATAATGCTGAAACCATTACAATCGGTAAACTGAATATGGATGAATTTGCAATGGGATCTTCCAATGAAAACTCAGGCTTTCAAATAACCCGAAATCCCTGGAATCTTGAAAGAGTTCCCGGCGGATCTTCCGGCGGTTCTGCTGCTTCAGTTGCAGCCGGTGAAGTTTTATTTTCTCTTGGTTCCGACACAGGAGGGTCAATCAGACAGCCTGCATCATATTGCGGTGTTGTGGGGTTAAAGCCTACATATGGAAGAGTATCAAGATTCGGACTGATCGCATTTGCCTCATCTCTGGACCAAATCGGGCCGATTACACGAACGGTTGAAGATAACGCATACTTGCTTCAGGCAATTTCAGGTGTGGATCCTATGGATTCTACTTCAGCAAATGTTGAGGTCCCAAGCTATGCTGAAAGCTTGACTGGGGATGTAAAGGGGCTGAGAATTGCCGTACCGAAAGAGTATTTGGCCGAAGGTGTAAATGAAGAGGTGCGCCAGTCAGTACTGGACGCCCTGAAAGTGTTAGAAAAACTTGGGGCAACATGGGAGGAAGTTTCCCTGCCGCATTCGAAGTATGCACTCGCAACGTATTATCTGCTGTCCTCCTCTGAGGCATCGGCAAACCTGGCGCGCTTTGATGGTGTACGCTATGGCTATAGAACAGCAGATCCTGCGAGTTTAATCGATTTATACAAAAAGACCCGTGCAGAAGGCTTCGGGGATGAAGTAAAACGCCGTATTATGCTTGGAACATTTGCTTTAAGCTCTGGCTACTATGATGCTTACTACAAAAAGGCACAAAAGGTGCGCACACTGATTAAACAGGACTTTGAAAATGTTTTTGAAAAGTATGATGTCATTATTGGACCGACAGCACCAACACCAGCCTTTAAGATTGGTGAAAATACGTCTGATCCGCTGACTATGTATGCGAATGATATTCTGACCATTCCAGTAAACCTTGCCGGGGTGCCTGGAATCAGCGTTCCTTGCGGATTCGCGGATGGATTGCCGCTTGGCCTTCAGATTATCGGAAAGCATTTTGATGAAAGCACTGTTTACCGCGTAGCACATGCATTTGAACAGGCTACAGAATTCCATAAGCAAAAACCGGGACTGTAAGGGGGGAAATTCATGAAATACGAAACGGTTATCGGACTTGAAGTACATGTTGAGCTAAAAACAGATTCAAAAATATTCTCGGCAAGCCCAAACCATTTTGGGGCAGAGCCAAACTCCAACACAACAGTAGTCGATCTCGGCTACCCTGGAGTCTTGCCTGTCATTAATAAAAAAGCAGTTGAATTCGGAATGAAAGCTGCGATGGCGCTGAACTGTGAAATCGCACCTGTTACAAAATTTGACCGGAAGAATTATTTTTACCCGGATAATCCTAAAGCCTACCAGATTTCGCAATTCGACAAGCCCATTGGTGAACATGGCTGGATTGAGATCGAAGTCGACGGCTATAAGAAAAAAATCGGCATTACGCGGATTCATCTTGAAGAGGATGCAGGCAAGCTGTCTCACGCTAAAGGCTATTCCCTTGTAGACTATAACCGCCAGGGTACTCCTCTGGTCGAGATTGTATCTGAGCCGGATATCCGAACGCCGAATGAAGCATATGCATACCTGGAGAAGCTAAAGTCCATCATCCAGTATACTGGCGTTTCTGACTGTAAAATGGAGGAGGGTTCACTTCGCTGTGATGCGAATATTTCTCTTCGTCCTGTCGGCCAGGAGGAATTTGGCACAAAGACAGAGCTTAAGAACCTGAACTCGTTTAACTTTGTCCGCAAAGGACTGGAATACGAGGAGAAGAGACAGGAAGAGATTCTAAGTTCTGGCGGAACAATCCAGCAGGAAACATTGCGCTATGATGAAGCAACCAATAAGACCATTCTAATGAGGGTAAAAGAAGGTTCGGATGATTATCGTTATTTCCCGGAGCCTGATTTACTTGATATCCATATTGATGAAGAGTGGAAAGAGCGCATTCGTGCAGAGATTCCTGAGCTTCCAGACCAAAGAAAGAACCGCTATATTGAAGAACTTGGGCTGCCGGCCTATGATGCAGCAGTCCTGACAGTCACAAAAGAAACATCTGATTTCTTTGAAGCCGCTGTGAATAAAGGAGCAGACGCCAAACAGGCTTCCAACTGGGTAATGGGTGAATTGTCAGCTTACTTAAATGCTGAACAAAAAGAGCTGACCGATATTGCTTTGACACCTGAAGGACTTGCCGGCATGATTAAGCTGATTGAAAACGGCACCATCTCTTCCAAAATTGCCAAAACAGTCTTTAAAGAGCTGGTTGAAAATGGCGGAGATCCGAAAACAATCGTAAAAGAAAAGGGCCTTGTCCAAATTTCGGACGAAGGCGCACTTCTTAAGATTATCGGTGAAACGCTTGATGCGAACCCGCAATCCATCGAGGATTTCAAAAATGGAAAGCAAAAAGCAATCGGCTTCCTAGTCGGCCAGATTATGAAAGCCACAAAAGGACAGGCCAACCCGCCGCTTGTTAACAAATTATTGCAAGAAGAAATTAAAAAGAGATAAAAGGAAGCTGATGGGACCCCATCAGCTTTTTCTATATTCGACAAATTTACGGTCTATTTCCCAGGAAAAGATTTGGTTTTACAAAGTGTTACAGCAAATGCAGGAATGAAAGCTGATGACAAAGAATAAAAACTATACAGGAATCGAAAAAAGGAGTGGTTGCATGAAATTAATGGATTGGTTTGCGAAGGGACTAAGTCTACAAGATTACATAGAGGTGATGAAGGTAAATAAGGAAGAGATGAATGGTATATATAACCGTTTGTCATTATACGCTGAAGAAAAAGCAAGATTGGCAGATTTTAAGGATACAGGCATGAAAGTGATCGCACTCACTGAAGATTGGTGCGGAGATGCCATGCTGAATAACCCAATTCTACTGAAAATTGCAGAGGAAGCCGGTATGGAAGTCCGTTTTATTTTAAGGGATCAGAACCTTGAGCTGATGGATCAATATTTGACTAACGGAACATCCAGAGCAATACCCATTTATATTTTTATAGATAAAGCGGGGAAGGAAAAAGCTGTTTGGGGACCTCGTGCCAAACAGGTTCAGGAAATGGTGGATGTTGAAAGAAGCAAGCTCCCCGCACAGGATGCTGAAGACTTTAAGGACAAACAAATGAGCATGTACAGGAGATTAACTGCTTCCTATCAGGAGGATTCTAAGATCTGGCATTTTGTGGCTGATAGTATAATAGATGCTATTGTTTTGGGGAAATAAAGACGGAAGGATGTTTTATATGGGCTGGAGTCAGAATTTCATAACTGCGAAGCTGGGGATAAAATACCCTATTTTCCAGGCTCCTATGGCTGGAGGGATGACAACACCACAATTAATCAGCGAGGTATCCAATTGTGGGGGACTTGGAAATATGGGTGCAGGCTATATGAGTTCAGATGAGATAAGGAACGATATAGAACAGATTCGGAATCTGACAGATAAGCCATTTGGCGTCAATCTCTTTGTTCCGGATAGTGAGGCTTCGGCAGATGCAGAGGACATCAGCAGCATGGAGGATGTGCTCAGCGCTTACAGCAGTGAGCTTGGTATGAAGGAGAAACCTTCTCTGCCAGAAAAGGATTATGTTGTTTTATACAGAAATCAGCTTGATGTTTTGATGGAAGAAAGGGTGCCTGTTTGCAGCTTTACATTTGGCATACCTGATTCTGCCATTATTTCTGAATTAAAGAAACAGGGTACGATTATTATAGGAACCGCAACCAATGTAAATGAAGCAGTGGAATGGGAAGAGGCTGGCGCAGATGTGATTATTGCTCAGGGGGTTGAAGCCGGGGGGCACCGTGGAACTTTCCACAGCGAAGAAAGCGGGCTTATCGGTTCCATGGCTCTAATACCACAGGTAGCAGATGCGGTTAGCTGTCCTGTGGCTGCGGCAGGGGGAATAATGGATGCCCGCGGTATTGCTGCGGCTATGGTGCTTGGCGCAGCAGGTGCCCAGCTGGGAACAGCTTTTCTTACATGCAGGGAAAGCGGGGCTCACTCACTGTACAAGCATGCACTGTTAAATGCAAGGGAAGATCAAACAGCTGTGACGAAAGCATTTTCCGGAAAGCTTGCAAGAGGGATTCGCAACAGGTTCATGGTAGAGATGAAGGGTCTGCAGGCATTACCTTATCCATTGCAGAATGATATGACAGCTCCTATCCGAAAGCAGGCAGCCAAAATGGAGCGGCCGGAGTTTATGTCATTATGGGCCGGACAGGGATTGAGACTGGCTGAAGAGGTGACAGTGAAGGAGCTGATGATAAAGCTTGTTAAGGGGACAGAAGCTTTATTGGATAAGTAAAAAGCAGTGCCAAGTGCGGCACTGCTTCTGTCTTATTTGCCAGCCAATACGTTTGTAAGCGGTGGTACGATTTGCTTTTTGCGTGAAACAACGCCCTTTAATACGGCACTGTTGTTTTCAAGTGTTACATCATAAGCTTTTTCAACAGCTGCAGCTTCTTTGCCAAGAGAGATGGCAACTGAGTCGTTGTTAAGGATGTCAGTTAAAACAAAAACAAAAAGATCAAGCTCTTTGTTATTGATATTTTCAGTAATGACAGCTTCCAATTCGTCTTGGCGGCTTAATACGTCATTTAGGTCCACAGCATTAACCTGAGCGATTTCTGTTTTATAGCTTCCCATTTGGAATTCCTTTGCGTCAAGGGAGATCAACTCTTTCACGCTCTTCTTGCTTAAATCTGCTCCTGCTTTAAGCATTTCCAGCCCAAATTCTTCAGCGTTTACTCCCGCGATTTCAGCAAGCTCGCGTGCAGCTGCAACGTCCTGATCTGTGCATGTAGGAGATTTGAACAGCAAAGAATCGGAAATGATGGCCGAAAGCATTAAGCCAGCTGTTGCCTTGCTGATTTCCACTCCGTTTTCCTTGTACATTTTGTTCAGAATAGTTGCTGTGCAGCCAACCGGCTCTGCGCGGTAGTAAAGCGGATCGCTTGTTTCAAAGTTTGCGATGCGGTGGTGGTCAATAACCTCAAGGATTTTTACATCTCTGATATCATCAGCGCTTTGCTGGAATTCGTTATGGTCCACAAGAATCACTTCGCTTGCTTCTTTGGATACTGCCTCAACAAGACGGGGAGCTTCAGCCTTAAAATAATTTAGAGCATATTGTGTTTCTTCATTTACCTGGCCCAGGCGGATTGGCTCTGCATCAACGCCTAATTTGTTTTTTAATTCTGCATAAGCAAGTGCTGAGCAGATTGAGTCAGTGTCTGGGTTTTTGTGTCCGAATACAAATACTTTTGACATAAGTCCTACTCCTTCTATATGTAATGTTGGTTTTGGCATGCTGTTATTTTACCATATTTCTAATGTAATGGCGGTACAGGGAAAAATCAAATTTTGTTTTTTCCAATTGTTAGAGGAAGCTTGGATGTTTTGGAGAAATAAATTAAGGATAGTAAGGAGGAGAGACATACATGGGGAAAGTAGCTATAATTTCTGATATTCATGGAAATATCACAGCTCTGGAGGCGGTGCTGGACAATATCCGCGAACGAGGAATAGAGATTATTTTTTGCCTGGGTGATTTAATAGGAAAAGGTCCCAACTCCCGTAAAGCAGTTGAACGGATAAAAGAAACCTGTGAAGTGGTCCTCCTTGGAAATTGGGATGATTTCATGCAGAAGCCGCTGGACTTTGAAGAAGGTCAATGGCATCAGAGACAGCTGGGGGAAGAGGCGTTAGCCTATTTAGGAACACTGCCGTTCCATCACGATTTTTATATGAGCGGTAAATATGTAAGGCTCTACCATGCTTCCGCCAAAAGCATTTATCATCGGGTTGTGCCGATGCGGGATTCTTATGAAGAAAAGCTCGCTATGTTTGAGAATACAGAAAATATTAATGTCGGAGAGGAGGGACTAATTCCGGATGTTGTCGGTTACGGGGATATTCATGCTGCTTTGATTGAACCGGTTCATCCGCAAAGGACACTATTCAATACAGGAAGCGTTGGGAATTCCCTGGATATTCCTCAGGCAACCTATGCCATTTTGCATGGGGAATACGAGTCCAAAGAACCTGCACCGTTTTCTATCGAGATAGTCCGTGTCCCTTATGATATTGAAAAAGAAATCAGCATTGCCAAAGAAATGGGAATGCCGAATCTTGAGGCCTACGCGCTCGAGCTGCGTGAAGCGAGATATAGGGGGGCGCCTAAGAAAGTATAATCACGGATAAGAAAGAAATAGCCTGTACGCAAATAATTAAAATTATACGTTCATAAAACAAGGCTAAGCGCACACACATACTTATCCGCACATAAATTACTGATACAGACAGTTTTTTTACATTTAACTCAAAAAAGCTGACTTCCCGCCCAATGCGGAGTCAGCTATTTCCGTTATTAATAGATCTTCCTGCCTTTTTTGGACAGAGCATAATAAATGCCGTGCTGCAGATTGGTGAAGCAGTTAAATTTAGAAAGATTAAAATTAGTTTCCGTAATTTTTGTGCCGAGTTCCGGTGAAATGCCAACCAGGATGGTTTCTGTGCCAATCAAGTTGGCTGCTGCAGCCAGCTTACTTAAGAATTCGACTGTATAGGCACTGATGGACTGATTCAGCCCGGTCAAGTCCAGGATTAGGCAATCTGCCTGGTGCTTCGGCAGGCTGTGAAGAGTTTTATCCACGAGTTCTTCAGAGCGGAATTCATCGTATCTTCCCAAAAGCGGGACAACAACGATTCCATCCAGAACAGGAATAACCGGTGAAGAGATTTCTTTAACAAGCTGCTTTAATTCAATCGTCCGGTCTTCCACTAATTTTTCAAGCTCGCTGATCCTCTTTGATTCTTCACGTCTCGCCAAAGCGTGGATATTTTCCTCAACAGTAACGCTTGAAGGGAAATAATCAAGCTGGGTGTAATCATGGCCTGCTAACTGATCAGCCGATTTTTCATACCAAAGGCTTGTTCCGAACAAAGCAGAAAATATTCCTGCAAAGTGTCCTGGCAGAAATGTTCCAGACTCATTTTTTTCTTGTTCTTTGTTAATCTTGTATTCCCAGCTGTCCACGGTTTTGACCCTGGCTGATTTATTTTCTGGATCCAGGTCTGTGATTACGAATTTTCCCCAGCCGGCAGAAGCATATATTCTGGGGATAATAGTAGCCACTTCGACTATGGGCAAATTTAAGTCTTTGAAGAATTTCCCTACCACCATTCCCTGCCTGAAGCCGGTGGTCTCAAGTACAAGGCTGGAAGTTTCTTTTCCTGAAATCTCTTCAATCGTATCGAAGAAGCTTTTCATGGCGGATTTTATCCAAAATAGGACGGCATCATCACCTTCAAAATTAAACAGGCCTTTTTCCAGGTCCCAATTAAAATCAAAACCATCAATTTTTGTTTCAAGCACTAGGCTTTCTTCTGTCATACCATTACCCCCTGATATTGATATGTATATTTAAGCAACTTTATTTGTCTCGTAAGTAACCAATAATATATACCCTCAACTTCAAACCTTAAACCTATTCTAGAATATTATCTGCGTCTGTTTATATTCAATTTTTTCGACTTTTCATTTACATAAGCGTACATAATCTCCTTCTCATTCAAATTGTTTTGCCGCAGCTGCTCTAAAAGCCAATCTTTAGTCTGTCCCAGCAGCTGGAGATTTCGCGTCTGAATTCTGCCATCCACAATAACCGCAATAGGGAGACCCTCATCCTGTATGGAGATATTTAAATGTTCGACTGTTACGGGCGTATTGGCCACTTTAGGGATGATGCTCACTTCACCGATAGGCTCAAGAATGGCGTAATCCACATCCGCAATTTTGGGATAGCCTTTACTTCTTAAGATAGACAGCAGCTGAGTCATGGAGAGGTGGGCTTTTTCCAGATTGTCTTCTAGAATTTCCCCATTTTTAATCAGCATCGTCGGTTCCCCAAGAAAAAATCGGTTACCAATTTGGTTTAAAGTCAAATAGGAAAAGAGAATATGAAGGCCTACAAGAATGGTCAAGGCTGCTAGTGTCGGCCAGTATTCGGTGCTGATGAGAGGTTCAGAGGCAACTGTGCCAACGATTATGATGGCGACAAGATCATAAGGAGTCATCTGGATAATTGTCGATTTGCCCATCAGTCTCATAATCATGATTGTGATTAAGTAAAGACTTAATATTTTTAAGATCAAGAACATATGCAAGCTCCTTTGTCTGCACTTTTATTCAAAGGATTTGCTTAATGAACGGCTTTCATGTGAAAAACAATAAAAAAAGCCCGAATGCAGGATCCGGGCTTCGATTATGCTCGTTTTTTATGATCTCTTGGAGGGATGCGGTCATCTTTCAGGCGCTTATCATTGATTTTAGGCTCATTTTTATCAATGAAGTTATTAATGTTCGAACGGTGAAGGAAAATCAAAAATAATAGGAAAATAGAAAAGATAAGTTCATGTTCAGTGCCTTCGGTAAATAAGGAATAGAAAAGTAAAGATGCACCCACCGATAAAGAGCCAAAAAATACATACTTCGTTGCGTAAATGACTGCGACAAAAGAAATGTAGGCGATTAAAAACATCCAAATATTTGCTGCAAGCAATACACCTGCCGTGGTTGCGATGGCTTTTCCTCCGCGGAATCCTGCAAAGATCGGGAAGCAGTGGCCGGCTACTGCAACCATCCCGACCATTAACGGATCGGGCTCAGCGTTCAGGATGACAGGCAATGCTGCAGCAGCTGCTCCCTTGCCCACATCCACCAGCAGAACTGCGATAGCTGCTTTTTTGCCAAGTACCCTTAGTGTATTAGTCGCACCAGGATTATTGCTGCCATGATCACGGATGTCGATCCCAAAGGCATATTTGCCAATCAATAAGGCTGTAGGAATTGATCCTATCAGGTACGCTGCCAAGTAAATAAGAAATGTCATCGTATCCATCCTTTTTCATCAATATATTCAATAATAGTTTAGAGTTGTCCATTATTTAAAAATATTTTCACTGCCCTCCTCTATGTAGTCATCGCTTACAGTTTACCATATAATGGTTTTGTTCGAAGCGGGAAATTAATCATTATTTTATTATTAAGCGATGAAAAAATATGGAAATAAAAGCTTTTTGGTGAGATTTTTTATAAAAAAAAGTATTGAATTATTCGATTCTCTCGATTATGATTGTTTCGGCACTCAAAAAGAAAGAATGTTATCCGAATAGATATAAGGGAAGCTGATATATTCCAGGATTTATTTGATCAGCAAAATACCCAGCAGGATATTTTCATGTTCCAGATCACTCCGCTGTCAGGAACATTGGAAGGAGATGATTTTCATGGAGCACTTTTCATTGGAAGAATGGCGGAAATATGTGAAAAATGAGCTGTCAGAACCAGAGCGTGAACTCTATGAAGATCATCTCTATATATGTGATCAATGTCTGGAGGTATACCTCGAAGCAATGGACGAGGAGGAGGATTCCTTCCCGGAAATGCCGGGAGATGATGAGTTTACCAATCTTGTTATGGCTCAAATTTCAGGAGGAATTCCGGAAGAAGCTGACAAGGAACACAATGAACTTCCCAATAAAGAATCCTGGTTTGAGCGCTGCTTTCCCATTGCATTTGCCTGCTTTATGGTGATTGGGGGATTAGTAACTATGTACCGGGATAAAAACCAAATAGATCAGGATTAACTCTTAACGGACAGTTAGGAGTTTTTTTGTGTGCAAAAAGTTTGAAAATTCATTTAAAAATAATTACAATAAAAAGACTAATCAGTTTATTTTATAAGATAAGAATATGCCCTGGGGAGTGAGAAATATGGGAAGAAGGCAGGTTCCGCAGGAAATGCAAAAAAAGAGCAAGAGCATCCATCTTGAGCAATGGATCTGGGACTTGGCAGAGCAGATGCAGCCGTGCCGTTCAGCAGCTATCAGAGATTTATTTCTCGCTAAAGTAAAAGAAGACTTGGTAATGGCCGGATTGGCGGAGGAAAATACTGAAATCACAAGTGAACATGCCAGCCTATATATAGAAGAAATTCTGAAAAGAAGTGACATCAGCCAAAAGTGCTGCTGATAATATATGCGCGGGAATAACATGAAGAGAATAAACCAAATACAATGGAGGGACAGACTTGTCGCCTATCGTATCAGAGGAATATAAGCGGAAAAAAAAGAAAGAAATCCTGGCGGGCGCATTGGCCTGCTTTGCCAAAAAGGGATTTCAGGCAGCGACCATTGATGACATTGTCGCTTATTCAGGAATCAGCAAGGGAGCCATCTATAATTATTTTAAAAGCAAGGAAGAAATCTATCTGGAGCTTTTGAATGAGCAGACCGAATCAGCTAATGCAAGACTTGCAGAGAAAATTTCCATGTTCTCTTCAGCTGAAGAGAAACTGGAATATCTTTTTGATTTGTATAGGGATATGAGCCCATTCAGCCAGGAACGAAAAGATAGAATTACTGTACAGCTGGAATTTACGCTGCATTCCTCCAGAGATGAGAACTTGAATCGAATTCTGAACGAGCGGGGAAAGAAGTTCTTTTTGAAATTGATAACAGATATTATGGAAGAAGGACAGACTGCCGGGGAATTCCGTCCGGATGCAGATCCAAACCATGTAGCGGGGTTATTCTGGACTTTTATGGACGGTGCAATGCTTCATAGAGTAATTAATGAAGAATATCCATATAAAACCATTATAGATTATGTTAAGAGCCTTGTTTTGCAGAACCTAAAACAGGAATAATGCTCAACAGCATCCTGCTTAATGCTGATTTTAGATTACATGTCCAAGAAATATAACTTAATTACGATACTTTTTTGCATAATGAGGGTATAATTCATTTGTGCATCTGACCACTTGTGAAAATAGCTGGAAGTGAATAGAATAGAAACGGATGGCAGTGAATAATTGCTAAGCCGAGGACTATCCGCTATGATGTAAAAAGATGGAATAGTATATACGGATTAAGTTTAGATATTTCAATAATAGGATGATGGGCTATGAAAAGAGCAAGAATTATTTATAATCCGACTTCAGGCCGGGAAATTTTTAAAAGACATTTAGCAGAGGTTTTGCAAAAGCTGGAGAGCGCAGGATATGAAACCTCATGCCATGCCACCACAGGTGAAGGGGATGCGATTAAAGCTGCACGGGCAGCTGTTGAACGCCGCTTCGATTTAGTCATTGCAGCAGGCGGCGACGGTACAATTAACGAGGTGGTAAACGGACTCGCTGAACAGGATTACCGTCCGCGCCTCGGCATTATCCCAACGGGCACAACCAATGATTTTGCCCGTGCGCTCCATATTCCAAGAGATGTGGAAGCGGCTGCTGATATCATTGTAAAAGGAGATACCATACCTGTCGATATTGGCCGCATAAATGAAAAATATTTTATTAATATTGCTGGTGGCGGAAGGCTGACAGAGCTGACTTACGAGGTGCCAAGCAAGCTTAAAACAATGATTGGCCAGCTTGCCTATTACCTTAAGGGAATCGAAATGCTGCCTTCCTTCCGTTCAACCGAAGTAAGCATCGAGTTTGACGGGAAAATCTTTGAAGGTGAAGCCATGCTTTTCCTTGTCGGTCTGACAAATTCAGTAGGCGGGTTTGAAAAGCTAGCTCCGGATTCCTGTATAAATGACGGGCTATTTTCCTTGCTGATATTAAAGAAAACTAACCTTGCTGATTTTATCCGGATCGCGACAATGGCTGTCCGGGGCGAACATGTAAAAGATCCGAACGTCATCTATACGCAGGCAAACCGCATCAAAGTACAATCCAAAGAGAAAGTCCAGCTCAATCTTGACGGTGAATTTGGCGGGCTGCTTCCTGCTGAATTCGTAAACCTGTACAGGCATTTGGAAGTATTTGTCCCAATTGACCAGATTCGTGAAGAAGACCGCCCGACCGATTGGGAAAGTTCCCACGAATAATAGGAAGTCCGCTCTATAACAGAGCGGGCTTTTATTTTAAAATTCATGAAATTGTGAACGATGTAAATAGAATACTATTTACTGCAAATAGAAGGGTGATTCTGTAAATAGACTGGAAAATATGCTAATAAACGGTTAGATTTTGCAAATAGGTAAGCTAAAGGGTATGCAGGTTCAGAATCTGTACCATATCCATTTCGTATTTAGCCCTGTTTTGTGATACAATCTGTCTAGTCAAAATAGGTCACGGAATTAAGCTGAAAAGGAAGAAAATGATGAGCAGAACATTACCGGTGCAAAAAAATGATTATATAGATGTTACATTTGAGGATTTGACCCATGAAGGGGCAGGAGTTGCAAAGGTGGACGGTTACCCGCTATTTGTGCCGTATGGGCTTCCCGGTGAGAGAGCAAAGGTAAAAGTGATTAAGGTGAATAAGGGATATGGATTTGGGCGCCTGATCGAGACATATGAAAGCAGCCCATACCGAGTAGAAGCACCGTGCCCGATTTATAAGGAGTGCGGCGGATGTCAGCTGCAGCATCTGAGCTATGAAGGCCAGCTTCTCGCCAAGGAAAAACAGGTCAGAGATGTTCTGGAAAGAATCGGGAAGCTTGAGGGAGTCAAGGTGCATCCGGTTCTCGGCATGAAGGATCCGTGGCGCTACAGAAATAAAGCGCAGGTTCCGATTGGCGAGCAGGAAGGCGGACTGATCGGCGGATTTTACCAGCAGCGCACCCACCAGATCATTGATATGAAGGAATGCCTCATCCAGCAGGAAAAAAATGATGAGGTTGTACAAAAGGTAAAGGAAATTTGCGGCCGCTATGGTGTCCGCGCTTATGATGAAGGCAGGCATAAAGGCGAGCTCCGCCACGTGATGGCGCGCTATGGGCTTGCGACAGGCGAAGTAATGATTGTCCTTGTCACAAGGACGAACGAGCTTCCGCATAAGCAAAAGATTGTGGAAGAGATTGCATCAAGCATTGAAGGTGTTAAATCCATCGTCCATAATGTAAATTCCAGGAAGACGAATGTGATCATGGGAGATGTCACACGAGTCCTTTGGGGCGAAGAAGTGATCTATGATTTTATTGGCGATATTAAATTTGCGATTTCCGCCCGCTCCTTTTATCAGGTAAACCCGGAGCAAACGAAAGTTTTATATGATAAAGCTCTGGAATATGCGAATCTGAGCGGAGAAGAAAAGGTTATCGATGCGTACTGCGGAATTGGCACCATTTCGCTTTTCCTGGCACAGAAAGCAAAAGAGGTGTTCGGTGTTGAAATCGTGCCGGAAGCCATTGAGGATGCTAAAAGAAACGCTGACCTAAACGGTATGACAAATGCTTCATTTGCAGTGGGGAAAGCAGAAGAAGTAATTCCTGAATGGTATAAAAAGGGGAACACCGCAGATGTGCTAGTAGTTGACCCGCCGCGAAAAGGCTGTGATGAAGCTCTACTGAAAACCATTTTAAGCATGAAGCCAAAGAAAGTCGTCTATGTATCCTGCAATCCGGGAACATTGGCAAGGGATCTGCGTATTTTGGAGGACGGCGGGTACAGGACCATCGAAGTGCAGCCGGTGGATATGTTCCCTCAGACTATGCATTGTGAAGCAGTCGCGGGATTAGAATGGAGAGAGGGCAGCTGACTTATAGGGAAGCTGCTTTTTTAGGTTCTCTAAAGAATCCCCATGCTTTTTTTCTTATAATTCTGTAAAATATAGTTTATAGAGTTATTAAATGGGGTGAGCTAATTGGTCAATGATTTCCCGATACTTGGAAATGATGGTGAATCGATTTATTCCAATCCTGATGAATTGCTCGATTTGTTCCTGAACTGCACGGCAGATGGGGTTGCCATCATTGATATGGAGAACCGTTTTATAAGGGTAAATCATATGTATACGATGATTTTTGGCTATACCGAAGAGCAAGTTATTGGCAGGAAGTTTACCGATTTTCAGAACCCGGAAGATGTGAAGGATATTATAAAACTGGTCAAGCTGGGGAAAGTTTACAGCAATGTGATCACACAGCGCTATCATCAGGATGGTTCGGTTCTGGATATATCGGTTTCGTATTCTCCTTTCAGAAATTCCAAGGGTAAAATCATCGCCGTTCTGGCTATATTCCGGGATATGACAGAGTTTAAAAGCATGGAGAGGGAATTAAGAAAAACCAGGGAACTGTACGATTTGATTACTGAGAATACGACAGATATGATCAAAGTCTTCACAAAAGATCAAACGGTGATTTATGCATCTCCATCTCATGAAAAAGCTTTGGGATATTTGCCGGTGCAGCTTGTTGGGAAGACCTGCGGCACTGTCATATATTCCGAGGAGGAGAGAGAAAAGTTTAGCAAGGTA
The DNA here is from genome assembly GCF_022811925.1 of Cytobacillus oceanisediminis. Taxonomy (NCBI): domain Bacteria; kingdom Bacillati; phylum Bacillota; class Bacilli; order Caryophanales; family Bacillaceae; genus Cytobacillus; species Cytobacillus oceanisediminis. The sequence goes on from NZ_CP065511.1 coordinate 629,420, forward strand.
TGTCAAAAGCTGCTGGAAACGGGAGAGCCTCAGATCCTTGAAATGAAGATGGATACGATTAATGGCGAAATCGTTTTCGTAGAGGCAAGCATTTCTCCAATTTTAAACGATAAAGGCGAGATTGAATTATTTGTGGCAGTAGGCAGAAACATAACAGACAGAGTAAATAATGATGCGGCTTTACGTAACTTGGACCGCCTATCCATTATCGGACAGCTCGCAGCAGGGGTTGCACATGAGATCAGGAATCCGCTGACTTCCTTAAAAGGTTTCTCAAAGCTGCTCCAATCCAGCGTTAATCAGGAAAAACAGGATGATTATTTATCCATTATTATGGAAGAGCTTGATCGAATTGATATCATTGTCAATGAGTTCATGTCCCTGGCAAAACCCCAGGCAATTGAGTTTGAGAAAGGGAGCTTAATGTCAATTCTTGAAAGTACGATTAACGTACTTCATCCGCAGGCACTGCTTCACAATGTTCAAATCCATCTCGATCATCGTGAGAATGATATCATGCTATTATGTTCACCTCCCCAGCTCAAGCAAGTGTTTGTGAACTTTTTAAAAAATGCGATTGAGGCTATGCCAAATGGCGGAAATGTATATATTAGTGCTGAAAGAATAGAGAGCAGGCGTGTAAGGATTACTTTTGCAGATGAAGGAGCAGGCATTGATGGTGAAATGCTGAAGTATCTTGGGACCCCATTTTATACGACAAAAGATAAAGGAATCGGTTTGGGGCTCACAGTCAGCAATAAGATAATTCAGGAGCATCAAGGTTTGATGGCCATCGAAAGTCTTATAGGTGAAGGCACTACGGTGATTGTGGAATTGGATTGTATATAGTGTGTACAGCTCATCTCTATAGGGGTGGGTTTTTTATTTTCAAAAATGAAACACTGCCTTGCAGCACATAGCAAGGCAGTGTTATAAATCTAAAGCATCTTTTAGAACTTCACCCTCCAAAAAGTCCGGAGCAGGTATGTCCAGCAGCTTATAGACAGTTGGGGCAATATCCAGTGTGGTAATCGAGCCAATCCAGCTGTCCTTTTTAAAAGAAGGACCGTGTGCAAAGAATACGGCCCTGAGTTCTTTCCGATCAGGATTGCCGCCGTGGCTGCCGAGTTCAATTGCCGGCATATGGGGACTTGTTAGGCTGCTTCCCATCATATAGCCCCTTGCACCAAGCAGCAAAATGTCTCCCTGGTTAGGGTGCTTATTCTCTTTATTATTTCCATAGGCAATCTGATAAGGTTTTTCTTCCTTTCTAAAAAGGTGATGGAAAAATTGCTTCGCTGTTTGATTAAAATGGCTGAATTGCCCTTGCACAATGGAATCACCTGCTGCACCAAAATAGCCTTTTAGGATTTTCGTTTGAAACTCCGGCTTGATTTTATACTCGCTAAAGAGTTTCTCTACTTGGTCTGCAGCCTTTTCCTTCTCATTTTTAGTGAGGTTTTCATTCAGATAAATTTGTGCAGCTGACCCGCTGGCTACAGCCATAGCTTTGGAGTTCTCCTCATCCACTTTTCCTTTTTTATCTGTCTTTAAAAGGCCTGCTTCTTTCAAAAGAGTGTTTGGAGCAAGGATGGTGTGGACTGGTTCCATGCCGTGGTCGGATACAACAAGAAGGTGGTCTTCTTCACTAAGGCTATCCAATGTCTGTCCAACGACTTCATCGGAAAGCTTGTATGCCCATTCAATGTATTTCTTATGTTTTTGAGAATTTTCCTCTGAATACCCAGGCTGCTGCGGATCTGTCAGCAGAAAGTGGTGTGATTCATGATCAATCTGCGGTGTATAAAACATCAGCAAATCCGGCTGGTATTCTTCTTTAATATAAAGAGACACATCAGTTGCCCAGCTGACAAAGCGTGAACTGATTTCTTCGTACTCTTCTCTAGTAATCCACTTTTTTTCAAAAGCCTTTGTATCATCCTGGACGGGGAAAAAGCCGAATTCTGAAAGCAGCTCCTCTTCAAATCCGTCGGGGCCTTCAATGAGGGCTGACGTAACGGCTGTCCGGTAAATGCTTGCTTTCTCAAGGCCAGGGTCAATTTTTAGCTTAAACCAGAATCCTGCAGATTCGCCATCAGCTTCAATAGGAATTGACCCCCATTCATTGGCATTGACAATGACATCTTTGGGGTCTGCCGAACGGTTTTCCGAAAAAATGAAGCGGTTATAGTTGGTCTTTCCATCATCTGAAGTGTCTAAAGCCAATATATAAAGTTCTTTATTCTTTGCTTTTTTTAATGGCAGCTTCAATATAGCTTCCTTTGTAGGGCTAAAGCTGCTTTCGGTGTGCTTCCAGCTCTCTGCTTTTTTGAACTGAAGCTTATCCAGAGAACTCTCTGCCCAGGTTTCGCCATAATAGACTGCGTAATCAGCCTGTGTTCCTGCATCAGGATTTGATCCGGGAAACAGCACTGTGGCAGTTGTTTTGCCGTTTTTTTTGGCTTCTGCCCAAAGCGGGCTTTTATCGAGCGGATGATGAAAGGCGCTTTCTCCATTTGCCAATTCCTTATGGGGATCCTGCCACTTATTGCTGACCATGCCGGTCTCCGACGGGGCTGCACCTGAAGCTATTGCCGCATGAGATGGGGCGGTCAGCGATGGGGTTACGGTTTCGGAATCCTTGGCGGCCACTCCATTCTTCATAAGTTTTTTAATGTGGGGAAGCTTGTCTTCCTTTACATACTCTTTTGTCAGGTCATTTCTCATTCCGTCAAAGGAAATCAGCACAACCTTGTTTTCCTGTCCAAACGGATCCTCTGTAAATCCTGAAGAAGGAAATACAATCGATCCTATTAATAAAATAACTATATAAAAATAGTGCTTATTCATTATGTTTCCTCCAAGGTGTAAGTAAATTGGTATAAGAGCTTATTCCCTGTATTTCTTATAAATAAACAAAAAATCGACTTTTTACTGGCTCTGGCCACTCAATTGCATGTATGAAGAAGGAAGATATGCAGATGCCAAATATACTGACTCCATCAGATAAGCTGATTCAATAGAATCAATAATATTTTTCCAGTCCCAAAAAGGTAGACTGGGAGTTTCTGAATCTATATTTTTAGAGTAGTCTGCAAAATTCGACAGAAATAAATTAGGGATATGGAGGAAAGTATATGGCAATTTTAAAAAGTTCATATGGAAACAGAGCTTTATTAAAAGGGACTGCTGCTGCTGCTATTTTTGCAGGAGGAATCATTTCACCATCAATTCCAGGCTTTTCAAACGAGGCAGTGGCAGAAGCGGCTTCCTATACTTACACAGTGGATGCGACCAGTCTGAATGTCCGTTCCGGTCCCGGAACAAATTATGATCGGATCGGCAGTCTGCCCCAAGGCAGCGGTGTACAGGCAATCGAACGCCTTGCCAGCGGCTGGTACAAAATTAACTATAATGGAAATACAGGCTATGTCAGCGGCCAATACGTCAAAACAAATGAAAAACTTTACCGGGTGGATGCTACATCATTAAATGTCCGAAAAGGTCCGGGATTAAATTACAGCAGTGTCGGCCTTTTAAAAAACGGATCAGTATTAAGTGTCATACATAAGGAAAGCAACGGCTGGTATAAAATTTCCTACAACGGAAGCACGGGGTATGTAAGCGGTGATTATGTGACAGCTGGTGATCCCCGTCAGGCAAGGATCAATGTACCGCTCATTGCCCAGCGGCCGGAGCTGCCAAGCGGATGTGAAGTGACTTCTCTTGCCATGGCACTGAAATTTTATGGAGTGAATGTCAGCAAAACAACACTTGCAAAAGAAATGCCATATGACTCAACCAAGCTGGTAAGAAATGCGGATGGTTCTATTAAAACCTGGGGGGATCCTGATGTCGGGTTTGTCGGGACACCTTTTGGCAACGGCCATACGATAAACCCGGGACCGCTGAAAAAGCTGCTTGATCAGTATCGTCCAGGCGGTGTAAATCTGACCGGAAAAGATTTTTCAGAAATAGAAAAGGCTGTTTCAGAGGGTAACCCTGTTTTGGCATGGTTTACAATCAGCCATGAAATGCCGAATAATAGAAGCTGGAAAACGCCTGCCGGCAAAACGATCAGCGCACCGACACCATTGCACTGCATTGTCGTAACCGGTGTGGATGCAGATTATGTTTACTTTAATGACAGTGAAGCAGTTAAGAAAGATGTGAAAATGCCAAAAGAGAAGTTCATTAAGATTTACAATGCAATGGGCAAGCGTGCATTGGCTGTAAAATAGCCAGAAAGCACCTGCGGAAATTTCCGCAGGTGCTTTTTTTGCAGATAAATATACGTCTCAGGTCTTAGCAAGGATTACTTTTGTGGTCTATGGCGGGCAATCGTGTTATTTTGTATCGTATAACTTGAGAAGTTTTTTAAAAGTGTTTTAATAGATTTAAGGATGTACGCCTTTTTTGCGGAAAGATGTCTGTGGATGAAACTTTAGGTTTATAAATAACGTATAAATAAGTAGGACTATGAGTAGGAGTCGATAAATATGAATTCCTTTTTAGCATTTGCTTTTCGTTTGCTGACGGCCGTTCCTTTGTCTGTCAGTGTTTGGCTGGCAAGTTACTTTGCTTTCGGGCAAACCTTCATTATGTCAGGGATATATGGTGCTGGAGCCGGGCTTCTTACTTATTGGGCCGGGGGAGTGATTCAGCGCCGCCGCTTTTTGAAAAAGCATGGTTTGACGAAAAGGGAATACCAATATATTAAGCGAAATCTTGATGAGGCGCGCCGCAAGATAACCCGTTTGCATAAAGCGATGTTCTCGATTCGTCACTTCCCGACGCTGAAGCAGCGCATGGAGTTCATGAGGGTGACGAGAAGGATTTACAGACTGACCAGAAGTGAGCCAAAACGCTTTTATCAGGCCGAGCAGTTTTATTTTTCCCATTTGGATTCCGCGGTGGAGCTGGCGGAAAAGTATGTCTTTCTGTCTTCCCAGCCGAGAAAATCGCGTGAACTGGATCAGTCCCTACAGGAGACCAGACGTACACTTGATGCACTTACCCATCATGTGGAGGAAGATCTTCACAGGGTTATAGCTGAAGATATTGATCAGCTTCATCTTGAAATTGATGTTGCCAAGAATTCGATTGAGAAGATAAAAGATTCAAGAATTCATGATGAAAGCAGGAGATTAAAATGACCGAAGAAAAACCGTCCCTGTTAAAAAACACTAATTTATTGGATGATCTGATGGCAGATCCTTTTGGGGAAAAGCAGGAGGAAGCTTCCTCACCCTTGCAATCGGAAAAGCGGACAAGACTGATCGATGTGATCCCGGAAGAAAACCGGGAAAAAGCCTATCAGCTTGCAAAGCAAATCGATCCTGCTAATCACCAGGCGATGATCTCATACGGAACACCGGCTCAATCAAAGCTGTTATCGTTTTCTCATACAATGCTCGAGCATGTTCAGAAAAAGGACGTTGGTGAAGTGGGAACAATCATCAATGATCTGATGAAGAAATTCAATGATGTGAATCCGGATGAGCTGAGGCCGGAGAAATCATCCTTTTTTGCGCGTATGTTTGGAAAGATATCCGGTTCTGTTCAGGAAGTCCTATCCAAATACCAAAAAACGGGTGCTCAAATCGACCGCATCAGCGTCAAACTGGAAAGGAGCAAGAATGCACTTCTTTCCGACATTGTCATGTTAGATAAGCTTTACGAAAATAATAAAGAGTATTTTCATGCTTTAAATGTATATATTGCAGCAGGTGAACTGAAGCTTGAAGAGCTTCATGAAAAGAAGATTCCCGAGCTGAAGAAGAAGGCAGAAGAGTCGAATGACCAGATGAAGTTCCAGGAAGTGAACGATATGATGCAGTTTGCCGACCGCCTGGATAAACGCCTTTATGACTTGAAGCTGAGCCGTGAAATAACGATTCAAAGCGCACCGCAGATTCGTCTGATTCAGAATACCAATCAGGCATTGGTTGAAAAAATCCAGTCTTCCATCATGACGGCCATCCCGCTTTGGAAAAACCAGGTGGCCATCGCATTGACATTGCTTCGCCAGCGCCATGCCGTCGAAGCCCAGAAGAAGGTCTCAAAAACAACTAATGATCTTCTTTTGAAAAATGCAGAAATGCTGAAAATGAATACAATTGAAACGGCACGTGAGAATGAGCGGGGCCTTGTCGACATCGAAACGTTAAAGAAAACACAGGAGAACCTGATTTCCACTCTTGAAGAAACCCTGAGAATCCAGGAGGAGGGCCGCCATAAACGCCGGCAGGCAGAACACGACCTGGCCAATATGGAAAATGATTTGAGACAGAAGCTGCTGGAGATTAAGGGAAATTAGAGGGATAAAAAAAGAGCGATGTTCAATCAAACGTTTGATTGAAATCGCTCTTTGCTTTTTAAACTGTTAATCCTGCTTCAGGGGCAGGTGTTTGTTTTTTTATAGGCAGCTTGATGACAGCTTCTGTTCCTTTCCCTTTTTCACTATTGAAATAAATGGATCCATTATGAGATTGGACAATTTTGAAGCTGACTGTAAGTCCGAGGCCGGTGCCTTTCTCCTTCGAAGAATAGAAAGGTTCACCGATCCTGTTAAGGCGTTCTTCCGACATGCCGCAGCCATCATCCTTAACCAGGATAGTCATCTGCTGGTCTTCCGCCTGCAGTGTAACCGTTACTTTACCGCCATCTCTTGATGCTTCAATGGCATTTTTTATTATATTAATAAAAAGCTGCTTTAGCTGATTCGGTTCACATTCAATCATATACACATCCGATTTTAATAGAAATTCTATCTGGACATTGTGCATGCTGGCTTCTGTTTTCAAAAGCGAAATGACATTAAAAAGGATTTTTTGAACATCCGCTTTTGTAAAACAAATATCCTGAGGCTTGGCAAGGAGCAGCAGCTCTCCAACAATATGGTTGATCCGGTCCAGCTCCTCCTGCATGATCTGATAATAGAATTGATGCTTTTCATCTTCCAGCTGCATGAGCTGCACGAAGCCTTTTAAAGATGTCAGCGGATTTCTGATTTCGTGCGCAACACTGGCAGACAGCTCGCCAACCACAGAAAGCTTTTCGGTGCGGCGCAATCTTTCTTCAGCTTGCCGAAGCTTTGTCACATCTTTTCCATAGCCGATGATTCCGGCAATTTGACCGTTCACAATGAGCGGAAGCGCGGTGCATTGAATAGTGAGCTGGCTGCCATTTTTATGATTGAATTCAAATTCACAGGTTTTCGGCTGTTTATCTTCAAGGATGCCTGTAAAGTCTTCAATGGCCTTCATTTTATAAGGAGCTGGTATGATTTCATTGATGCTTTTACCCAATGTCTCATCAGGACTGTAGCCTGTCACCGCTTTGAATTGGGGATTTACTTTAGTGATGGTGCCATGAAGGTCAGTCATAAAGACAATTTCAGTATTATATTCAAACAAGGATTTATATTGCTGCTGGCTTTCGGCAAGAAGCTTCTCCACATGCTTTCTTTCTGTAATATCCCGGCCGATAATGACCAGTCCTTTTCGGCTTCCATCGTCATGAAAGAGCGGCACTTTAATCGTATCAAAAGTTTTTTCTGTTCCGTCAGGCAAAGGAATGACTTCTTCGATGCGGGTAATTTTACCGTTTATCCAGGTTTCTTCATCTGAAGTTTCACAGTAGCGAAGTGCGTCTGCATAAAAATCAGTGTACTCGGCCAGTTCAGAGTCCTTCTTGCCTTTATAATCGGCATTTTCAAGATTGAACAACTTAAGTCCAAATTCATTAGACTCAATCCAGCGGCCCTGTCCGTCTTTAAAATTTACAAAGTCAACCATGGAATTGATTAAAGTGGAAAGGCGCTTTTCATCTTCCCTCGAGGCACTGAGCTCATCTCTTTTGCCAATAAAATAATAGAGCAGCCAGCCTGTAACGATAATGTACAGAAACTCTTTTGCTCTAAAAAGAAAACTGACAAGAGAAGAGGGCTCAAGCATATGCAAAAGGTAGTTCGTTCCGAATACCCAAATAAGGCTGATAATTACATATAAGCCCAATACCTTTTTTTTATTCATTAGCTTATATTTCTCCTGTTCTCTATCTGGCTGAAAAAAAGAGCTGGAATTCAGTCAAATAAGTATTTTTTCGCTGTATAATAAAAGAATATAAGTTGCATATACAAATTATTTACAGTTTCTATTCTATATGATTTTAGTAGAGTCTTCTAGTGCCTAGAAATTAGTAAAGCCATATTATAAGGAATTAGAAAGGGAAGAACAAGCATGTATCTTACCATTAAAGAAACCGCAGAATATTTATCTTACCCTGAGTCATATGTAGAAAGCTTGATTCAGCAAAAGAAAATACGCGCCATTTATGATGGAGAACAGTATTTAATATATAAGGAACAGTTTGATGCCCATATAAAGCAGGTGGAAAAATACAGGGAGCTGGTGGAAGAAATACTAAATGAGCCGATACCTGAGGATCGGGATATCAAAGATGAAGATTAAATAGGACAATTTTCCTTGAATCACATTATTTTACAATGATTATTAGTTTGGATAAACTATAAGTAAATAATGTGTTAAAGGAGGAAGTATGGATGTTTGATATCTTAATTGTGGGTGCAGGCCCTGCTGGTGCAAGTGCTGCGCTATTTGCTGCAAAAGCGGGCAAGAAGGTAGTGGTTGTGGATAATGATAAAAGCATGACTAAACGGGCGTGGGTTGAAAATCATTATGGCGTTATGGAAATCACTGGACCAGAACTGATCGAAACAGGCAAAAAGCAAGCTGCTAAGTTTGGGGCAGAGATCGCAGAAGGAACTGTTGATAACATTGAAAAAGCTGAAGGAAGTCTTACTGTAACAGCAGGAGAAAAATCATATTCAGCTAAGCATATAATTATAGCTGCGGGTCTTTCAACTGATTTAGCAGAAAAAGCTGGTTTAAAGACTAAAGCAGGCACCGAGCCGCGCATTAAAACGATTCTGGATGTTGATGCTGACGGCAAGACGAATGTCGATGGCATTTGGGCAGCCGGAACCGTTGCAGGAGTCAGCGTCCATACAATCATTACAGCTGGAGACGGTGCAAAAGTTGCGATTAACGTAATTAGTGAATTGAACGGCGAGCGTTATGTGGACCACGATATAATGAAATAGAAGGGAAAGAAGGCTTACCTGGGGCAGCCTTCTTTTTTTGTCTATTTTTCCTATTAGGTATTTACTAAAATTAACAATAAAACCAAAATATAGATTTTTATACCTACTGCACTCTAGTATCTTGTACCCTTATGATAGTTTTCGAAACATTATAAAATTTAATGAGCGGAATCTATTATTCTATTGGAGGTACTAGATGAGAAAACCAATTTTAAAAGTGGCATTAGCTTCAACTCTTATCTTTGGAGCTATTGGAACACAGGCAGTTTTTGCATATCCAGCAGACGTTAAACAGACTCAGCCGGTAAATGTATTCGATAAGAAGGTAGTCAATAAAATTAATGCAGAAAATATCTATAATAATATTGATTATCTTTCACAAACCCCGCGTGTAGCCGGTACAGAATCGGAGTATAACGCTGTTCAGTATATTAAAAGCCAATTCGAATCCTATGGCTATGAAACAGAGATTCAGCCATTCACGTTTTATGGATATACTCCTCCGAGCAGTATGGAAGTGACCATTGATGGCTATGAAGGAGAACTGCAGCCAAGATCCTTTACCTATTCAGTCAATGGGGATGTGAGTGGAGAGCTGGCATTTGCTGGGCTGGGCACACCGGAAGAACTGGAAGGCGTTGATCTCACAGGCAAAATTGCGCTTATCCAGCGCGGCTCCATTTCTTTTGCCGAGAAAGTTTTAAATGCAGCTGAAAAAGGGGCTGCCGGAGTGATTATTTTTAATAATGCAGAGGGTCCATTAAGCGGCACGCTTGGAGCTCATAATGAAGAATATGTTCCGGCGTTAGCCCTGTCAAAAGCAGAAGGGGAGGCAATTCTTGCATTGCTGGAGAGCGGTGAAGCTTTATCAGCTTCCCTATCCATTGAAGGTGCGGATGCAGGAGAAAAAATTTCCCACAACGTAATTGCCACAAAGAAACCAACCAACAAAAAGAAAGCAAACGACGACATTATTGTTGTTGGTTCACACCATGATTCTGTGGCAGGGGCGCCTGGGGCGAATGACGATGCTTCCGGAACAGCAATGACCTTAGAGCTAGCACGTGTGTTCAAGGATACTCCGACAGATACAGAAATCCGCTTCGTGACATTTGGAGCAGAAGAGCTGGGATTGATCGGATCTTACCATTATGTTAACAGTCTTTCTGAGGATGAAATCAGCAGAACTATTGCAAACTTTAATCTTGATATGGTGGGAAGCAAGGATGCAGGCGATTTAGTGATGATGACTTTGGATGGAAAAGAAAATCTTGTAACAGAGCTTTCACAAGCATCCAGTGAAAGGCTGAACGGTGAGCCGACACCAGTATATCAGGGCGGCAGAAGTGACCATGTGCCATTTGCTGAAGCGGGCATCTCAGCCGCGTTATTCATTCACAGTCCAACTGAGCCATGGTACCATTCTCCAGAAGATACAATTGATAAAATCAGCAAAGAAAAACTTCAGGATGTAGCGGAAATTGTGGGTGCCGCCATTTATGATAAGGCACGTTTTGATAACATGGGCCCTAGGCCGAAAAATCAGCATAAAATGAAAGCGTCACCTGAAATGGTTCACGAGTTAGATGTAAAATAAGCAGAAGAGCAGCCGTTCCTTTGATGGGAGGCTGCTCTTGCTATTATACAGTTTCTTTGCGTTTTTCACGCTTGTTCATCCACCGAAAAAACCTGGTAAGCCAATAGGCCAGCAGGAACAGGGTAATGTAAATAGAAATATATAAATATAATTAACCCATTTATATTTTTGGAATAAACCATGTGCGACAAGCAAGGGCTTGAAGCCAAATCCGAATCCCAATGCAGTTAAAAGAGCATATAGGTAATAATTTTTTTTGTTTTTTAAGGTCCATTGATACACGAGCATAATAGTGACAGGGATAATGGCAGCGTCTAATGACAAGCTGGGTATGAAAGGGAGCAGCTGATAAGGGTAGGCCCACAAACCGAAGCGGATTCCTGCTGTGTCCACATATGAAAAAAGGACATGAACAGCAAACCCAAAAAAGCCGATGTGAAAAATGAGCTTTCGGTCAATTTTAAAATATACAAGCACCAAGGGCAGGATGAGCAGACATGTGACAGTCCAAAATTGCCAGGTGCCAAGGTGGGAATATTGCTGCCAGTATTCAATCCCCTGATGGGTCAGATCTTCTTGAATTGCAACGATTTTGTTGAAGAACTTATCTTGATCGGGTGACAAAAAGATCCCTCCCTTATTTCTGCTGATGGTTATTTTGTCCATAAGGGTGTTTTTCATGCCCGACACTTTCATATTTTAAAGCTTTAAAAAGACATATTCCCATTTGAAATATGATAAAATGATACAAATTATGAACTTGGATTTTCTGGAAAGAAGGATCGATGTGAAAAACATAAAAACATACATTCTCCTCACTTCCATCATGGCTTTATGGGGATTGAATGTCAGCATTATAAAAATTCTTGTCAGTTATTTTCCTCCGGTTTCGATTACTTCTTTGCGAATACTAACTGCGGGTATAACCGTGTTTTTGATATTAAGCATAATGGGGAAAGTGAGAAAGCCGAGCTTGAGGGAAATCTCGTACATTGTATTTGGCGGCCTTTTAAGTGTTGTCAGCCACCATCTTTTTCTGGCTATAGGCCTAACGGGAACAAGTGCAGTGAATGGGGGGCTTATTCTAGGTGCCGGTCCGCTCTTGACAGCCATACTGTCTTCCATTCTGCTGCGCCATAAGCCTACAGGCATTCAGGTTATAGGTTTTCTGCTTGGCGGTGCAGGCGTGACTTTTATTGTCCTTTCAGGGAATAAAGGGATATCGAGCTTAACTCCGGGAGATTTCTTTGTGTTCCTGTCCATTCTTTCACAGGCTCTTAGCTTCATTGTAATCAGCAAGGCTTCGAAAACGCTTGATCCGCGATTGCTGACAGGCTATATGCTGATTTTTGGAGGAGTGATCCTTTTTGTAATGGCCAGCATTATGGAACCCGGCGGACTTAAGGGTATAACTGAAGCCCCAGCCTATGTTTGGGCTGCATTTGCAGCATCTGCCGTATTGGCAACAGCTGTCGGCCATATGGTTTATAACACAGCCATCCGTAATATCGGGCCTGCAGAAGCCAGTATTTTTTTGAACCTGAATACCTTTTTCTCATTGGCAGGCTCAGCGTTCATTCTTGGTGAAGTAATCACTATAAACCATATGCTCGGGCTGGTTCTTATTGTGGGAGGTGTCCTTTCAGGATCTGGAGCATTGGAGGATTTAGTATTCAGGAAGCGGAGAAAAGAAAATAGCCAGTATATGTAAAGTGGTCTCTTGACATAGAGATCACTTTTTTTTGCAAAAAGTGGAATAGGGGAAAAGGTGTATTCAAAGTCTGGTAAGGGGAATAGAGAGGCTATAGAGAGAGGAGGAGCATTGATGTATTTATCAATAACAATAAAAATGGCTGTTGGACTAGTTGCCTTGTTAGCTGTAACCCGTATTCTTGGAAAGAAGGAGCTTTCACAGGTAACTCCGTTTGATTTTGTCTATGCGGTTGTTCTTGGAGGGATTATTGAGGAAACCATTTATGATGAAAAAGTAACAACGCTTCAAGTGATCTATTCGGCTTTATTATGGGGAGCATTTATTTACATTATTGAAATTCTGGCAAAAAAGAAAAATATATTCAGGACGATTTTAAAGGGAAGGGAGTCGGTCCTTGTCAAGGATGGCAAGCTGAATGTGAAGGAGATGGAGAAAAACCATCTTGAAATGGAACAGCTGAGAACAATGCTGCGCCAAAAAGGAATATTCAGCATGAATGAAGTTAAATACGCTTACCTTGAGACCAATGGCGGATTAAGTGTAATGAAATACCAAAAAGAAGAGCCTGTCACTCCTGAAATCATGAAACTTGAGGTGAAGGAAAAGAATCCTTCAACTTTACTGATTGATGAAGGAGAAATAGTGGATGACGGCCTTAAATTACTGGGGAAAGATGGGGAGTGGCTGAGGGAGTCTATTAAAACAGAAGGCTGCCATAATATTAAAGATATCTTCTGTGCGGAGTGGTCGGAAGAAGAAGGGTTTTATATCGTAGCTTATAAAAAATGAGCCTTGCGAATGCTGCAAGGCCCTCTTTATTAATATCCCTTTTTATAATCTACTTGATTAATGCCAGGAGTACCGCTGTTTATGTACTCCTTCAAATTAGGAATGAATATATCTTCAATCACACGCTTGGTATAGTGTTCCGTCGATCCGGCAGTATGCGGAGTAATGATGACATTATCATGTTCCCATAGAGGGCTGTCTTCAGAAAGCGGTTCTTTTTCAAATACATCCAGCCCTGCACCGGCAATCTGACCGTTCTGCAGTGCGGCAATCAAATCTGTCTCTTTTACAATTTCACCCCGGCCGATATTGATGAAGAAAGCAGAATCCTTCATGCGGGTAAACTGTTCGGCTCCGAATAGCTGCCGTGTTTCCTGTGTAAGCGGAAGTGTGACCACAACATAGTCACATAGAGGCAGCACATCGTTCAGCTGACTGGAGGTATACATTTCATCTATATACTCTTCAGGTTTTCCGGAGTGCCGAACTCCAATCACCTTCATGCCGAATGCTTTGGCAATCCTGGCAGTTTCTTTCCCGATGGCTCCTGTGCCAATCATGCCGATGGTTTTATTATGAATTTCAAGCTTCATTCCAGAATGGTGCCATGCCTTAGCTTGCTGATTTTTTACATATGTATGGATTTTGCGGGTGAGCCCAAGCATTAATGCGAAAATCGTTTCTGAAATGGGGTTAGCATGTACGCCATTTGCGCTGGTAATCTGGATGCCCTGTGATTCCATTTCTGCCAGGGGCAGGGAATCGACCCCAGCACTCCAGGACTGGAACCACCGGAGGTTGCTGTTTCCCTCAAGGACCATCTCTTTTAGTTCCTTTTTCCAGCCGGCGATAACTTCGGCTTCTTTCATCTGATTGTGCCAGCTTGCTGAATCTTTTCCGGAAATGAGCTCCCAATCGGGGATGATTTCTTTAATTTTATCAATCTGTGAGGGTTCCAGATCATGTGTGACGATACAGGTTCTTTTTGACATGTGTGTGATCCTCCAATTTTTATTTTTTTGAAAAGTCTGTAAATATATCATAGTCTATAAAACTATAAATGTGAACTATTCTAATAAAATGAAAAATAGCATAGAAATCAGAAGAATAGCAATCAAATCCATAATACGATAAATAAGTTAGTTTAGGTTGAGCGATACGAAAACAAAAGAGCCCCCGGAAGCTGGAACCGGGAGCTTTACTATCTATTAAGAGGGCTGAAAACCTATTAATTTTGCTTTCTTATCAACACCGAGTGTCTGTTTATCCGGGAAGGTAATGACAGAACTGATATAATCCCAGCGGATCAGAAAATGGGTGACGCAATCTTCTTCCTTTTGCTGTTCTTCCGGGATGTCGGTACCGTCTTCCTCTTTGACCATAGTACGTTTGAAGCAAGGATTCTCAACCCATATTCCCATGCTTTCTGTCTTGATCAGTTTAACAAGGTACCATTCATCGGGCTGATAAATGCCTGTGATGGAGCCGACGAGATCATTTGGAAAGTTCTTGAATTTTATTTGAATTTTTTGTCCTGTAAAGTTTTCAAGATGCATATATGAACCTCCTGAACATTAAAATTGTTTTTTTATACTCTTCCTTTTTTTGATTGTTTTAAACATCAAAAAAGCAAGATCCACACGATTTGGTGAACCTTGCTTTTTTTCTAACGTTCTCCGTCTACATATTTTCCGTGGTCTGGGACGGCAATTTCATCAAATTCATTTACGAGCTTGGCGAGGCTTTCCCTTAATACAGCGGCAGCCATTGGAATGCCGTGGCCTGTGATGGCGACATCTGGCTGAAGGGCTTCGAGTTTCTGTACGGATGTCCGGGCAGAATCCCAATCAGTTGTCAGGTAGCGGGGCGGGCCGCTGATTTCCTGTTCCTGGGTGAGCACACTGTATAAGGACTCCTGCTTCACTGTTACGAAAGCATCACCTGCAATCAGCACGCGATCCGACTCTCTGAATAGGGAGACATGGCCGGGAGTATGACCTGGTGTGTGAATCCATTTCCATCCTTCCATATAGGGAACATTTCCGTCATCAGGTAAAGGCTGAACATGGGTTCCGAGATCAATGCCTTCATGCGGAAAAGTGGGAGATATCTTTGCGACAAGTCCGCCTTCAACACTCGCGTCAGGTTTTGGATAATCCTGCTGTCCCGTTAAGAATGGCATTTCCAGTGTGTGAGCGTATACAGGAACCTGCCAGCGCTCAACCAAATCGATAATTGCACCAACATGATCAAAGTGGCCATGTGTAAGAATAATGGCCTTCGGTCTGGCATTCTCTCCAAAGAGTTCTTCCGCCGCATCAATGATTTTCTCTGCAGATTTTGGCATGCCTGCGTCAACTAGAACCCAGTCGCCAGGCTTTTCTGATATTCGCACAAAACAAACATTCACAATCTGTACTGTCAGGCAGTAGACTCCATCCGCTTCATTAACAATCATTCCGCTCGTGGAGGAAGTCATGGGCATATAGCGTTCAGTAGATGAACTTTCCTTCAAGGATATTACCTCCTTAGTAATTTTAGAAATAACAGGGCCTTTATCTTTTTGAGTATACCCGCATGTGAACTTTGTATGCGGCATATTCAGGAGGATGAGGGAATAAATGCAAAAAGAGCTCTGCCGCATTTTGGCAGAGCTGAGGAATTTCACATATTAAGATAGGAATTCATGAGGGTTTAATCCGAGTTCCATGCAGATCTCTGTAACAGCCTGTTTTTCATTTTGATCAAAGTTCCCATCAGCATAACCGATCGCTATGCAATAACGGGCTACAAGGCGGGCAATCTCAGGCTTATTTCTTACCCGGCCAACTGCTTTGAAGGCTTCGGCCCGGCCGATGATCGGGTCCATCTCAATCCGCTGGACGAACATATTGAATTGCTGTATCACTTTTTGTGTATCGAACACTTTTAATTCCTGGCTGCTGTTTACAAACTCGACCATCTTTTGGCGTTCAGATGGATCAAGCCTGCCATCTGCCATGCCGACAAGAGCGCATGAAGCTACAACGGCGTCCAGGACATCCTGGCTCTTGAATCGTGTAAACAGCTCCTGGGCACGGCGCTTTTGGTCATTGGCCCACTGTGCGTAATCTGTCTGATTAGGCGACCATGAATTGCCGCAGGAATTACAGGTGAGCTTCAGCTGATTTTTTCCAATAAAGCCGCCAAGAAGTCCTACAGGCCCAAGGATGAGTCCTCCAATCGCCGCTTTTCCAAGGCCAAATCCTTTTTGGCCGGTGCGGATGTTAGTGGATCCGCAGCGGGTGCAGGCAATATTTCCATCAGTATAGGATTGAGCCTGGACCGGCTGCCCAAAACCTGTCTGCCCGCCAAATGAAGATGGCTGCGAAGGTGGTGTGTTATAAGAAGCCTGATTGTAGGCAGGCTGGCCAAAGGACAACGGGCTGTAGCCTGATTGAGCCTGCTGGCTAAATTCTTGCTGGTTTTGCTGTGGACTGAATCCTTGAGCTGGCTGTCCAAAATGGGCTTGCTGCTGATATTGATTCTGGCTGAATGACGGCTGCGGACTTGAATCAGGCTCATCATCTACGGAAACGCCGAAATTGCGGCAAAGGGCAGCTAATCCGCCCTGGAATCCGCTAGCAATAGCATTGAATTTCCACTCGCCATTGTGACGGTATAGCTCTGCAGCGACGATGGCTGTTTCAACAGTAAAATCGCGACCAAGGTCGAAGCGGAGAAGCTCTTCGTTTGTCATGGCATTAAAAATTCTCACATAGGCATTGGAAACTTGTCCAAAGTTCTGTCCTTTCATCTGGGCATCATGAATGGTAATAGAAAAAGCAATTCGATGGATATGCTGCGGCACCTTATTTAACTCGATGCGGATTTGCTCATCATCCCCGGCACCGGCACCAGTTCTGTTATCACTGCTGTAAAGGATCGATCCGTTTCCGCCGGATGGATTATTATAAAACACAAAGTCACTATCACTTTGCACTTTGCCGGATGCACCTGTTAAAAATGCTGAAGCGTCCAGGTCATATTGCGATTGATTATGGCTGACATCCCAGCCCAATCCTGCCACCACAACCTGCAAACCAGGATTGGTTTTGGTCAAATCTACTTTTTGTCCCTTGCTCAATCGAACTCCCACAGATTTCACTCCTATTATGTTTTTTATACTTAGGATTTATAACTTTGTACTTTGAGAACTGTCTAGCTCCACAAGGAGCGCTTCGACAGCTTAATCATCGCACGACTAAAAGCGCTGGCTTTTAGGAGGAGCGCCTACCCCCTCGAGGGTCGGGGGTGGGCAAGGCGCTTCCGCTTTTCTTTTTATACGTTCAGAGAAGAAAGAAGTTTCATAGTCTTCATTATAAGGGAATTGGCTGCGAAGTGAAACTTGAGCGGCTAATCTGAGGATGAAAAAATGGTTTTGGGGCCGGGCGTAGAATAGTTTATTAATAATGACGTTATTGTCATAGGAGGAGATAATTTGAATAAAAGAGCGAAAGTCTTTGCCCACCGCGGCGTCAGCGGACATTTTCCAGAAAACACGATGGCCGCTTTCCAGGCTGCATTGGAGGCAGGGGCAGATGGAATAGAATTGGATGTGCAGATGGCTAAGGATGGAAAGCTGGTGATCATTCATGATGAAACGGTGGACAGAACGACGGGCGGCACCGGCTATATAAAGGACATGACCTTGGAAGAAATTCTGCGGCTTGATGCAGGGAGCTGGTTTGGGGATGTTAATGCCGGCGAAACAATCCCGGATCTGGAGCAGCTTTTTCAATGGGCAGTTATGGACGGCAACAAACTGCTGATTAATATTGAATTGAAAAATGATTTGATTGAATATCCCGGGATGGAAGAAAAGGTTATTGACCTTATCCTAAAATATGGATTGGAACAGCGTGTCATTATATCATCTTTCAATGCAGAGAGTCTGAAGAGAGTCCGGGACTTGAATGCAACTTTGCAGACGGGCTATTTAATTGAAGGCATTCCTGAAAACACACTCGAAATGGCGAAAAAAATCGGGGCAAACAGCATTCATTGTGAAGAGGGGTTTGCTCTATCGGAGTTTGGAAGGAAAGCAAAAGAAGCAGGGTTTCCCCTGCGGGTATATACCATAAATGATGAAACCCGCAGCCGATTTTTAAATAAGGCCGGAGTCGAAGTAATCATGACAGATTTTCCCGAAAGGTTTTTGAAATAAAGAGTTTATTGCCTGTGTAAATTCCGTTTATCCGCGAAAAAATTCAATATAACCGCAAAATTTGGATTTATCCGCGGAAATTCGAATATAACCGCGAATTCGAAAGGCATGCTGCAGAATGGCATCAAAAAAACAAGCGCGGATTTCCAGCGCTTGTTTTTAGCTAACTCTACCAAAGCACAGGCTTGGCCACCATGAACCAGAGCATGAGCATTAAAAGAAGAAGGTATATCCAGATAGAGCGGGTAAGCTTTCTGATAAGGAAATGCTGATCTGCTCCGGGCTCATCAAATTTCCTCAGAACGGGAGTAAAGGCCCGGGCGAGAAAAAAGACTGAGCCTCCCATCACCGCCAGGGTCGCAACGATCCAGGATGTCGTCCAGTCCCAGTGGCTGTTCACGATAAGAAGGACACCCGAGCCTACAAGTACATGTCCCGCATGCTTGACAAGGCGCACGGATGTCCTGAAGATGCCTATGTATGCCTGCTGAACCCCTGGCTGAACCGATTCCAATTTATTGACGATTGGAATCAGAACAAAAAACGGCCCTACAGAAAGAATGGCACTGCTGACATGAATATACAGCAGTATTCGGTACAGAATGTCCATCTTGGCAGATTACTTCTTCACTGCGCTGAATTCATGAACCCATACACGCATTTGCGGCAGCCAAGGCATACCCGGATGCATAGAAAGGATTGATTGTTTGTAGTCTTCTAAGCTTTCAAAGCCTTCCTGGCGGGCATGCTCATCTGTTAACTCTCCTAGAGATTGGGAATAAACTTTTTCAACAGCAAAATCCTGGCCCTCAAGTGTCATGATTTCCCCGACATCAGCATAGCGGCCATTGCGGCGTGTAGCTGTTTTCTTTCCTGCAAGAACCTTTTCAATGTCCTCTTTTACTGTCACCATGCGGTCTACTGAACATGTTTTCGGCGGTAATGTATTTGGGTCATGCTGGTTTGACATGATATTATTCCTCCTTATGTAAATGTTTACTTTTAACACCTTACCATACTTTTAAGCGGGAAGGTAGTTTATGAATAAAAGTAACTTTAACGGGCAGAAAAGGCTTGAGGAAACGAATCCCTCAAGCCTATGGATTATTTTAACTTAAATGAACTCTTCAGCGATACAATCCTGTTAAACACAGGTTTTTCTGCTGTTGTGTGTTTCGGGTCGACGTTGAAATAGCCGTGACGGAAGAATTGGAATTTATCCTGGGCTTTTACATCCTTCATGTTAGGTTCAATGAAACCATGAACAATTTCAAGTGAGTTCGGGTTCACGTAGTCAAGGAACGTTTTTCCTTCAGCTTCGTTTTCAGCAGCATCATCAGTGTCTGCCTCAGCGTTCTGATCGGCATCTTTGTCAAGAATCAATGGCTCGTATAAACGGAATTCAGCCGGAATGGCACTCTTTGCATCCACCCAGTGAAGCGTACCCTTTACTTTTCGGCCGGTAAAACCTGTTCCGCTCTTCGTTTCAGGGTCATACGTGCAATGCAGCTCAACAACATTGCCATCCTCATCCTTGATGACATCGTTGCACTTGATGAAATATGCATGCTTTAAGCGTACTTCATTGCCAGGGAAGAGGCGAAAATATTTTTTCGGCGGATCTTCCATGAAATCGTCCTGCTCTACATAAATCTCCCTCGAGAAAGGAATTTGGCGCATGCCCATCTCCGGGTTTTCTGGATTGATTTCCGCATCAAGCATTTCAGTCTGATCTTCCGGGTAGTTCGTGATCACAACCTTTAATGGGCGAAGCACACCCATCGTACGAGGGGCTTTCAATTTCAGGTCTTCGCGGACATAATGCTCAAGCATGGCCTCATCCACTACACCGGAACCTTTTGAAACACCCGTTTCTTTTACGAACTCTCGGATTGCTTCTGGAGTATAGCCCTTGCGTCTTAGACCGGAAATCGTCGGCATGCGCGGGTCATCCCAGCCATCAACATAATTCTCTTCCACAAGCTGCTTCAGTTTTCTTTTGCTCATAACTGTATTAGAAATATTCAGGCGGCCAAACTCGATTTGCTGCGGTGTGCTTTCCATTTCACACTCTGCGACAACCCAGTTATATAGCGGACGCTGATCTTCAAACTCGGTTGTACATAAGGAATGGGTAACTCCTTCGATTGCATCCTCAAGCGGGTGGGCAAAAGCATACATCGGATAGATGCACCAAGTATCACCCGTATTGTGGTGAGTTGCATGTGAAACACGATAGATAACCGGATCGCGCAAGTTCAGGTTCGGTGATGACATGTCGATCTTTGCTCTGAGAACTTTTGCTCCGTTTTCAAATTCACCTTTACGCATGCGTTCAAATAAATCAAGATTCTCTTCAGCTGAACGGCTGCGGTATGGGCTTTCTTTTCCAGGCTCTGTCAGCGTTCCGCGGTATTGGCGGATCTCTTCCTGGCTTAAGTCATCCACATAAGCTTTTCCTTTCTTGATTAAAAGAACTGCACGGTTATACATTTCCTCGAAGTAATTCGAAGCAAAGTGAAGCTCCTCCCACTCATAGCCAAGCCATTTAACATCTTCTTTAATGGCATCCACAAATTCCTGATCTTCCTTAAGCGGGTTCGTATCATCAAAACGAAGGTTCGTCTTGCCGCTAAAATCATCTGCCAGGCCGAAGTTGATGACAATCGATTTGGCATGTCCGATATGAAGATAACCGTTCGGCTCAGGCGGGAAACGGGTAATGACCTCTTTACGCTTTCCCGACTCCAGATCCTCTTTAATAATCGTTCGTATAAAATTTGAATTGTTTTCCAAACCGGTATCAGCCTTTCTGTTTATGTAGTTAGTACTTATTTTAATAATATCGGGAAGGAAAATAAAGCGAAACTTCCCTTAGCTGCGCTCCTAATGCCTGCTTTTTGTTTATAGGGCAATGCTGCTTATTTCTTTATTCATTCTATCTATTATAAACAAGACGATGCTGGAAAAAAAGTTTTTCTGAAGACTGGATGCGAAGTTTTACAAAAATGTTAAATACTTTCAAATAAGGAGGGATAGAGGGATGGGAAAAGAATATCTCTTAATAGGAAATAACTTATTGAATGGAGGAAGGAACATGTCTGAGAAGTATCCTATTTTAGAAGGCGCAGAACCTTTTTATTTTGAAGGAAATGAGATTGGGATTTTGGTTTCGCATGGCTTTACCGGTTCAACTCAAAGTATGCGTCCCCTTGGGAAAGCTTATGCAAATGCAGGGTATACGGTCTGTGCTCCAAGGCTGAGGGGACATGGCACTCATTATGAAGAAATGGAAACAACCACCTATCAGGACTGGATTCATTCTGTTGAAGAAGGCTATCAGTGGCTGAAAGAGCGCTGCAGTACGATATTCGTTACAGGTCTATCGATGGGCGGCACCCTGACATTGTATATGGCCGAGAAATATCCTGAGATTAAGGGAATTATCCCGATTAATGCAGCTATAGAGATTCCTGATATGGCTGCAGCAGCCAGCCTGGAGGATGTCCGCTTCCTTGATGCAATTGGATCAGACATTAAAAACCCTGATATAAAAGAACTTGCCTATGAAAAGACACCGGTTAGATCGATTGGTGAAATTACAGAACTGATGAAGAAGGTCAAAGCCGAATTAGGGAAAGTGACATGTCCGGCACTGATTTTTGTCTCAAAAGAAGATCATGTAGTTCCTCCTTCCAACTCGCAGGAAATATACAGCAGCATTAAATCAGCTGCAAAGGAATTGGTCACCCTGGACAACAGCTATCATGTGGCAACATTGGATAACGATCAGGAAATCATTATAGAAAAAACACTGCATTTTCTGCAGCGGGTACTGGAAACAAGCAGTCTTCAGGGGTGACGAGGGGAGCTTAATCAGGCTCCTTTTTTTATGGACTTTAATAGGAGATTTTCATTGTCTCAATAAAGTTCTATCCCTTGATGTAGTGCAAATTCCCGTTCCTTTTTCCAATCAGTTATGGTAGTATTTAGTGATGCGAAATAATTAACTGATTTATTCTAGAGATAAAAGGAAAGCGGGGGATGCAGTTGATAAAGGATGTAAAAGAGACTTTGTGGACAAAGTCTTTCATTATGCTGATGGTCGGGAATTTATTTGTCTTTATGTCGTTTCAGATGCTGATTCCAACACTGCCTCCATATATAAAGTCCATAGGAGCAACTGGTCTTGAAATTGGGCTGGTTACGGCGCTGTTTTCGATTGGAGCCGTTTTGAGCAGGCCTTTCATCGGATTCATGCTTGAATATAGAGCAAGGAAGCAGCTGGTGCTGATTGGGGCAGCGGCGCTTCTGGCCATAACGGTTATTTATCCGCTGTCAAGCGTGGTGATGATTTTTCTGCTGTTCCGATTCATCCACGGGCTCGCTTGGGGATGGTCAACTACTGTGAACGGGACAGCAGCTGTAGATGTAGTGCCTAATTCCCGTCTTGGAGAGGGAATGGGTTACTATGGCCTCAGCGTTACGATCGGGATGATCATCGCTCCGAGTCTTGGAATCTATCTATATCAGATTACCTCTTTTACCAACCTTATTTATATCTCGAGTGTGCTTGGCGTAATTGCTATTGGGCTCCTATCCATTGTTCGCTACGAAACGCCTGCAGCTGTTCTGGAAACAAGGAAAGAGGATCTGAAATTTTCTTACTTAGGCTCTTTAATCGAAAAATCCAGCTGGTTTCCTGCCTTTATTACGATTATTGTGACATTTGGGTATGGTTCCATCGTAACGTTCATCGTTATTTTTGGAGAAGAGCGCGGCATTGATCAGATTTTCCTTTTCTACCTGTTCAATGCGATCATGGCATCGCTATCGAGGCCGATTGCCGGGAAGTGGTTTGACCAGCGGGGGCCAAAGGGACTTGTACTGCTTTGCACGTTCTTGACCTTTATCGGCATGTGGGTACTTTCTTTCGCTCATTCGAATTTGTTTATTATCATAAGCGGAATTTTGTTCGGAATTGGCTTTGGATCATTGATTCCTACTCTGCAGTCATGGACGCTGTCGATGACACCACCCAACCGCCGGGGTGTGGCAAATGGAATGTTCTTCTCATCCATAGACCTTGGCATTGGACTAAGCGGCCTTGTGTTTGGGGTGCTTGCACAGTTTGTGGAAACGGCAGCACTATTCCAAATATCAAGTGTGTTCCTGATTCTTGGCATGGCTGTTACAATCCTCTATGGCAGACGGCGCTCAGCCGCCCGCCCGCAGCAAGCCTCTTAATGAAGAATGAAAACTGGCAGGCAGGAATATATATTTCTGTCAGCCAGTTTTTATTTTGATTTGGGGTGGTATTAATAAATAGAAGCTGGTTCCAACTATTAAGAATATTACACAGGAATACAGTAATGTTTCAAAAATGATAGAGAAATGAAATTTTTTGCAGAAAAATTTTTGCTACAATATAAGGATAAAGGATGAAAATTGGCGCATTATGCGTTTTTTTATAAAAGCATGCTGAGAAAGCCCTATGAAATTAGGAAATCAGCAGGCTGTTCAATAAAATTCTTTTAAAAGCCGGCGCCTTTGGCGCACTTTTAAAAATAGCACTGCGGGGGATCAAGATGACTTTAGAGAAGCAGCTAATCAGCAAAACCTTTTATGAGACCTTCATGGAATCTAATGAAAATGTACATCCGATCAGGGTTTTGGGTGAACTGTATGTGGCTGAGCAGCAGAACGAAGTGCCCGATTTAACCAATATCCGTTTCGCCCAGGGTGAGGTGTATTTCCTTAACAAAGATTATGAAGCGGCCATTTTTAAATGGGAGAGCATTCCGAATGAATTGGCGCCATGGGCACAGAAAAATATGGCTGATGCCTATTTTGAATTGGATTTGCTTTCAAATGCAGAGGACTTTTACAAATCCATTGAAACAGATTCAGAGGTGCTAAAAACCGAAGTGCTCCTTCAGCTGTTTTCACTTTACATACAGCGCGGCAAGCTTGAACTGGCTGTTGAATCCATTAAAGATGCGGTCCGATTAAATCCGGATTATCCGGATGTGACCGATCTGGCACGCGGATTCTTTGAAGAACACAGCGATTGGGGAAATGCGGTGGAACTGGCTGTCAATGAAGCAATCAGGACGGAATCCCTATCCTGGTTTGAAGTTCTTCACTCGTATGTGGCACAGGGGCGTACAGCTAAAATGGAGCCAAACTATTTCAGTGAGGCGCTTTCGGTGTTGTACCGTGTGGACGAGGCTCATTTTGAAAGTTTATCAGCGGCTCTGTGGAATAGCTACAAGAAAACAGATCTGTATTTCTCATGGCTGAAAGAATATAACCATCTTCTCCTGAATATGGAGCCAGGGCGCTCACATACATGGAGCCTGCTTTCCGAGCTTTACAAGGATACTTATTTTGAACTAATCAGCGGTAAGCATCTAATCCGGGACTTATCACACCTGATACCGAATCATATAACTAACTGGGTGAAAATAGCTGCACCTTCGCATTCCCTTGTTTCAGCCTCGGCAGTGCTGGCGTGGAGCGAAATTTTCCCGTCCAATATTGATTCTTCAGCTGTCAGCGAGGCAGAAGGCCTTGTGAATCGCTCTGTCCGCTATCAGGATGGCCTTGAGGAAAGCTTCAAGCTATTTGAAAATGTCATGAAATGGGCGAAGGAAAAGGGCGTGCTGATGGGTGAACGCTTTGAATGGATGGTCCGTGAGCTCCTTGATTTGGATGCCGGGCATTTGCTGATTGCCGGTGCGGCTTCAAATGGAAAATCCTCGTTTGTGAATACTCTTCTCGGTGAAGAGCTGATGGGAGATTCCACTTCTGCTTCAGTGCTCTTCAAGGATAGTGATGAAGCGGAAATTCATGCCGTTACGGACGAGGAAGTGCGGAGTATTTCTGACCTTGAGGACTTTAGGCAAAGCGCAGAAAAAAGCCAGCAGACGCTTATCCGCTGCAGAATGCCTCTCGCCTTTTTACAGAATAATAGACTTGCTGTCATAGATACGCCAGGTCTTGCGGGGCAGAGTAAGTTCAGGAATGGTGTGTTCCAATATCTCCATTTTGCAGACAGCATGCTGTTTGTCCTGAATGCGGATTCGCCTCTGACAGATAAAGAGCTGGATCTTGCTGTGAGAATGAGAGAACAGGCTCCGGAATTGCCTATTCATTTCCTTCTCAGTAAAATGGACCGGATTCCAGACAGCCAGGATGCCATGGATCTTCTTGATGAAACCCAGTCCCGTGTTCATACCTATTTTCCAAAAGCAAAGGTGTTTGCTTTCTCCGCCTATTATGAAAGCGAAAGCCAGCTGAATGATTTAGCAGTCTTTATCAAGTCGATGATGGATGGACGGAACCGGAAAGAAGAGCGTACAGCAAAGGTTCTTTACTATATTAAAAAATCGATCAAATTCCTTCTTGAAAAACGCGTTGAGATGGAAAACAGCTTGATTGATACTATTAAATGGAACGAAGAAATGGTAACAAAGCTTAAGGGTGCCAACAATCAGCTGAGTGATATGGAAGAAGAGAAGATCCGGACGATTAAAAAGTCCTACAGCCAAATTAAAGATGAAATGAGACAGGATCTTGAGAAAAAGATTCCGGAACTGCTTCGGAATTGTTCAGAAATGGTGACTGAAGACAGTGATTTTGGAAAAATCCACACTGAGCTCAATGACGAAATGAATAATCGGGTACATGAATACATTGAAGAGACGGTTTTGCCGGATTTCCATGTGTCCATTCAGGAGTGGATTGCTGAAAGTGAAGGAGAGTTCAGAAGCAGCCAGGCATATCTGGATGAAATGAGCGAAAGCTTCAATGAGCTATATGGCGAGGAGAAAATCTCGCTGGACTGTGACTTCAGGGTTCTGGATGACTGGCGCCGCGACGCGGATCGAATGACGCGGGGAAGTGTTCAGCTGGAAAAGGCCAACATTCTAAACCGCTTTTCGCCATCGCAGTTCCTGCTGAAGAGTGCAGGCAAGCTGCTTGGTGCGATTCAGCAGAATAAAACCATGCTCCATAATAAATATAAACAGTTCATTGAACATGAAGACTATAGCGAGATCGCAGAATTCATCACCAATAAATTCATGCAGCAGTTCGAACTTTTCGAGAAATCGCTTGAACGGGATATTAAAATGTTCTTCAGAAATCCGTTCGATGTATTAAATCATACGGTTGAAGAGACCTATACGGACATAGCAGAAAATAAAGAAGCTTTAAGCGATATGCGCAAAAATCCTGAGATTTACCAGGATCCTCTGACACTATTTGACCTGAAGCTCCGCCAGTTTGAATGGATGACTTCAGCAGGGGAAAGAGTTAAGGAATATCGTTAAACATTAGGAAGGAGTTTTCCTTCCTTTTTTTTATGAAAAAAAATAGAAAAACAGGTTTGGTTTATAACGAATAAGGGTAAAGAAGCTAGTCTATTAAAATCTTAAACTCATAAACGTGAACATGAAATTGATAACGGAAACAAAGATAAAGAAAAATTGGGGGAAAGAAGGAGAGAACAGGTGAGCTTTAAGAGAAAGCAAATAATGGGTTTGGGCCTAACCGTATTTTTTATGTTTATTCTGATGTTTGTCATTCTGTCTATGGTGAATGGAATGAAGGCAAACATGCTGGAAATAGTGGAGGATCGCTATTATAAGGTAAACCAGGCTACAGAGATCAGACAGCTTTTTTACCAGACAGATCAGCAGCTGCTGAGTGTGCTCACCGACATAGAATCGGCCGATCCAGCCATGACGGCTGAATTGATTGAGGCAAACCATGAAGGGATACAAACCCGGATTCTGAAATTGGAAAATGAATTAAATAGACAGAAATCCAGCCTGCTATTAAAGGAAGTAGAACAGGCTTATGAATCATATGCCCAAATGCAAAACAGCTTTATTGGATTAATGGGAAGCGGAGATGTGAATTCCCTGGAAGATCTGTACAGGGATGAAAGGGAAAACCGAAACTCTCTTCTAGTAAAGCTGGCTGAATTTAAAGAGTATCAGGAATCGATCATGGCTGATTCGCTGGAAAGTGCAAATGAAACGTATAGCCAGTTAGTATCGACTTTGGTTGCTGCGGTTGCAATAGCCATTATTTTAATCGTCGGAGTGACGGTTTGGGTGATCAGAAGCACAGGCAGAAGCATCAGCTTAATTACAAAAGGGATTAAGGATATTGATTATCAAGACCTTTCTTCCATTTCAAGGCTGAATATCGAAACAAAAGATGAGATCGGTGAAATCGCGAAAGCCTTCAACTCTATGGCTGATTCACTCGAGAACTATTACGAGAAAGAACAGCGCTATTCGGCTGAAATCAGTGAGCAGAACTGGATTCAAAGCCAGGCTGCTGCGTTAGTAAGCATCTATAGCCAGCATGTGGCCATAGCGAATTTGGCAGATGATTTTATTTCCAGGCTGGCACCTGCCTCCGGAGCCAATCTCGGAGTCATTTATGTGAAAGATGACAGCGGAAGCAAACCTGTATTTAAAAAACAAGCTGCTTATGCAGATGGGGCGGAAGATGCAGGAAGAGACTTTTTCTTTGCCGGGGAAGGAATAGCAGGGCAAACAGTCAGGGATAAGAAAACGATATTCCTCCAAGATGTTCCTGAGGATTACAAGGTCCTATCAACTGGTTTGGGAGATGTCAGGCCGAAAAGCATCATGATGGCACCCGTCATGCTCAAAGACGAGGTCGTGGCAGTTGTGGAATTGGCAAGTTTGAGGCCATTCACTGATGCACAGATCAAGCTCCTGGAAAAAGTAATTGAAACATTAGGAATAGCCATTACGAATATTTCAGGAAGAATGGAGATCGAACGCTTATTGGCAGAATCTCAGGCACAGACAGAGGAACTGCAGGCACAGGCTGAAGAGCTGCAGTCCCAGTCGGAGGAGCTGCAGGCGCAATCTGAAGAAATGCAGAGTCAATCCGAAGAGCTGCGTATGATTAATGAACAGCTTGAAGAGCGCTCCAGAGATGCGGAAATGAAATCCGAAGAACTTCAGGCTGCCAAGGAAGAGCTGGAGGAAAAAGCAAAACAGCTGAGTTTAAGCTCAAAATATAAGTCAGAATTCCTGGCAAATATGTCTCATGAGCTGCGCACGCCGCTTAACAGCATATTGCTTTTATCAGAGATGCTGGCAGAAGACCCGGATGAAATCCTCACTGAGGAGCAGAAGGAGTTTTCCAAGGTTATTCATACATCAGGACAGGATTTGCTTACCCTGATCAATGATATTCTGGATCTTTCAAAAGTAGAAGTAGGAAAACTGGAGATCAGCTTTGAGGAAGTCAATATGTACGAAATCTCGCAGCGTATGAAGCAGCATTTTACACAAGTGGCAAAGCATAAAAACCTTGAGTTTACTGTAAGCTCTTCGGAAGAAGTGCCGCCTGTATTCAATACCGATGAGCAGCGGCTGCAGCAAATTGTGAAAAATCTCCTGTCAAATGCATTTAAATTTACGGAAGAAGGTTCAGTAGCAGTCACTTTTGAAAAAGCCGCACAGAGCGATTTCTTTGGTTTGCCGTTATCCACCTATACAGACGATTGGCTTAAAATAACAGTGCTGGATACAGGCATTGGCATTCCAGCAGAAAAGCAGCAGCTGATTTTTGAAGCCTTCCAGCAGGCTGATGGAGCTACGATGAGAAGATATGGCGGAACGGGCCTGGGATTGTCCATCTCCAAGGAATTTGCCCAGCTGCTCGGCGGCATTTGCAAAGTGGAGAGTGAAGAAGGAAAAGGAAGCCGTTTTACACTGATCATTCCGAATCTGCCAAACGGCATGCCTGAAATAGAGGCAGGTTCGCTGGCTTTTGAAGAAGCTGCTGTAACCGCTGAACCTATGGAGGAAGTGTCTGAGGCAGCAGAACCTCCAGCTGCTGAAGGGACTAGTGAAGCAGAGCATCAGCATACAGGTACCGAGCTTAAAGATAAAACAGTCATTGTCGTAGATGATGATCACAGAAATATTTATGCGCTGAAAAATGCTTTGAATAAAGAAGGCATGAATGTCCTTACAGCAGAAAACGGCATGCAGTGCCTGGATTTAATAATGGGTACAGAAAAGGTTGATATTGTGCTGATGGATATTATGATGCCGGTTATGGATGGTTATGAAACCATGAAGAGGCTTCGCGGACTGGACAGGCATCAGGATGTTCCAATCATTGCCCTTACTGCCAAGGCAATGAAAGGCGATAGGGAAAAGTGCATGGAAGCTGGTGCAACAGATTATATCAGCAAGCCATTAAAACTGGACCAGCTGCTGTCCGTTATGAGGGTGTGGCTTTCATAGATGGAACCTGGGGGGCACCAGTCCTGACATACTGACACTGTCACCATAATTTTATTCTCGAAAGTTGAGGAATGAATAGAATTGAAAAAGGAAGAATTAGAGATAGATTTGCTTTTAAAGGCCATTTACGGTTTATCCGGGTATGATTTCCGGCAATATATGCGCTCTTCTATTGCGAGGAGGATCCAAAATCGCCTTAGCAGGGATCGGCTGCCCAATATTACAAGTCTTACGGAGAAGGTAATACATGAAGATGGGTATCTGCAAAAGGTACTGAGCGATTTTTCAATCAATGTTACGGAAATGTTCCGGGACCCTTCGTTTTTTAAAGCTTTTCGAAATGAGGTTGTTCCGATGCTCAGAGAATTGCCTGAGATCAGAATTTGGCATGCTGGCTGTTCGACTGGAGAGGAAGCCTATTCCATGTCTATTTTGCTGGAAGAAGAAGGTCTGGGGGAACGAACTAAAATTTATGCCACAGACATCAATGAAAAAGTGCTAAAAAAGGCAGAGAGCGGAATGATTCCTCTGCAAAAAATGCAGCTCTATACAAAGAATTACATTATGGCAGGCGGAAGTAAATCATTTTCCGAATACTACACAACCGATTGTGAAGCAGCTTATTTGAATTCATCCCTGCTTGATCGAATGGTTTTTGCGCAGCATAATCTGGTGACCGATGGTTCTTTTAATGAATTTCATGTGATTATATGCCGTAATGTCATGATTTATTTTAATATTGATCTGCAAAGCCATGTTTTTAATCTTTTTAATGAAAGCCTCAGCATGGGAGGGTTTCTGGGACTTGGAAGCAAGGAAGCGCTGAGGATGGAAGTGCCTGTATTTGAAGAAATCAACCTGCAGGAAAAGATTTTCAGGAAGATCGCTCCTGCATAAGAAAAGCGGAAGCGCCTTGCCCACAAAGGAACGCAGACTAAGAACGCCACGTCCTGTGGCAACGTTTGTATGACCCCGAGTCCCTAGGAGCCGCAGCTAGACAGCTTGTGACCTCGAGGGGGTAGGCGCTGGAGCTAGACAATACTCGAAGTTCAAAAAATTCACATTCTTATCTTTATATAAAAACAGAGTGCAGACCCTATTTGAGGGACTGCACTCTGTTTTTTTTGCGAAAATATTATGTATACACCCTAATCTGCCTGAACCAGAACAACACACATATCATCATCAGCGCTTGCCTGCTGCTGTTTAGTCAGAATCATATCGATTGGTTCCGCTGTTCTGGCAGCATTCCAATGGAAGGATGCGAAGCGCTGAAGATATTCACAAGGGTTAAGATTATTCTGCTCCACTGCTTCTTCCACTCCGTCCGTAAACAAGAGCAGCTGGATGGAGTCTATATAGGGAATTGTTTCTTTTTGTATCGTAATATCTTCAAAAAAGCCTACTGCACACATATTGCTGGATAAGCTGACCATTTCCTTTTTATCTGTGAGTGCATATCCGGCTGGATGTCCAGCATTTACATACTCGACTGTTTTGTCTTTTTTATTAAGGACGAGATAAATGGCTGTAAAATAATATGGAATCCGCTGATTGCGCTGATTAAGGGAGTTCATCCACCGGTTTAGCTCCTTCATGACGTATTCAGGATCGCTGCATGTTCTGATGGCATCCCTTAGAACAGAAGAGATAAACATGCATACAAGGGATGCTGAAATTCCGTGGCCCATCATGTCTAGCTGAATGGCTGCAAAGCGGTGTTCATCTATTTGGTGCCAGTAATACATATCCCCTGCAAGTTTGTTGGCTGGGAGGTAGGACGCTTTTAACAGTGTATGTTCATGATAAATCGGCTCGCTCAGCATGCTGGTCTGAACCTGCATGGATAAATCCAATTCATTCTTGATTTTATTTTCCTGCTCCTTATGCCAGTCCTTTTCATATTTAAGTCTTAAAGCAGCGCGAATCCGGGCAAGCAGTTCCGTTTTATTTATGGGCTTCATAACATAATCAGTTCCGCCCGCATCAAGAGCTTCTGCTACCTTATTTGAATCTTCCAGTGCAGTTACAAAAATCACCGGTATATCCTTTAAATGTGGAATCTGTTGAAGCCGCCGGCATGCTTCAATTCCATCCATCTCCGGCATCATAATATCCATTAAGATAATGTCTGCCTTTATATCAGCTGAAAAAGGTGAATATCCCTGAAGATGCTGAAACATATCCTTTGCAGAAGAAAACGTTAAATGGTCTTTATACCCGGCGCGTTTTAATATATGCTGAATAACAAACAAATTGGCTTGATTATCGTCCACAACTAGGATTCCCATAGACTTTTTCCCTTCCCGTGTTTTTACGATTTAATTCTTTATATAAATATCCTTAACATATACCCCGTTTTGGAAAGGGGAAAACCATAATATTAATAGTTTTTTGCTTTGGGTAATCCGGCAGACCGGCATAAAATAATCTTAATATTGTAAGCGTTTTCTTTTGGTTTTCTGAAATAACATTATAAAGCGATATAATCACACAAATTAATCATATTTAATATACTTATATACCTTTGTGTATTTTTATGGTGAACATATGTGTTTTTCAGATAGAATTTTCTCTTGATTTCTTTGCGGATAAGAGTAAAATAAAGATTAAATTTTCAGAGATTAGGAGATGTCAGGATGAAAGTCGTGAAGTTCGGAGGATCTTCTTTAGCATCCGGAAAGCAAATCGAAAAAGTTTTCAATATTGTAAATGCTGATCCAGAGCGGAAGATAATAGTCGTCTCGGCTCCTGGAAAGCGATTTTCAGCAGATAATAAGGTTACTGATTTATTAATCGCATGTGCAGAGAAACGGATTCAGGGGGAAGCAGCAGATGACTTGGCTGAAGCTGTATTGGATCGGTATGGCCAAATCGCTGATGAATTGGAGCTGGGTCTGGACATTAAAGATATAATCAGGGAGGATCTTTTTACAAGGCTCTCCAGCGATACAGATGATCCTGAAGTTTTTATGGATCTGATCAAGGCGAGCGGCGAGGATAATAACGCAAAGCTTGTTGCAGCTTATTTTCAGCAGCAGGGAGTGGAAGCAAG
Organism: Cytobacillus oceanisediminis; assembly: GCF_022811925.1. Lineage (NCBI taxonomy): Bacteria > Bacillati > Bacillota > Bacilli > Caryophanales > Bacillaceae > Cytobacillus > Cytobacillus oceanisediminis. Next base: position 662,220 of record NZ_CP065511.1, read on the forward strand.
GTATGTGAACCCGAAAGAAGCGGGATTGCTTGTAAGCCCGGAGCCCGGAAATGCACAGGTTCTTCCTGAGGCATATGTGAATCTATATTCCTTAAGGGAAGAGGACGGGATTATCATTTTTCCAGGTTTCTTTGGATATAGCAGGGATGGGCAGGTGTTCACATTTTCAAGAAGCGGATCGGATGTGACTGGTTCCATTTTGGCTGGGGCAGCCAAAGCGGACTTGTATGAAAACTTTACAGATGTGGATGCTGTATATTCGGTCAATCCATTTATTGTGGAAAGGCCTAAAGAAATCAAAGAACTGACATACCGCGAAATGCGGGAGCTTTCCTATGCAGGCTTTACAGTCCTGCATGATGAAGCGCTTGTGCCGGCATTCAGGGCTGGAATTCCTGTGCAGATTAAAAATACGAATAATCCATCTGCTCCTGGCACCAGGATTGTGAACGAGCGCGATAATACAAACGGACCTGTGATCGGGATTGCCAGTGATCAGGGATTCTGCAGCATATACGTCGGCAAATACTTAATGAACAGGGAAGTCGGCTTCGGGAGGAAGCTGCTGACCATTTTGGAAGAGTATGGCCTCAGCTATGAGCATACGCCGTCAGGAATTGATGACATCTCCATTATTCTGCGGGAAAACCAATTTACTGATGGTATGGAGGAAGAAATACTGAGCCGCATTCAACATGAACTTCACGCGGATGAGGTGAAAATCCAGCACAGCCTGTCGCTTATCATGGTGGTTGGTGAGGGGATGCGCCAAAACATCGGAACAATGGCGCGCGCCTCCAAAGCCCTCGCTAAAGCGAAAGTAAATATGGAAATGATCAATCAGGGCTCATCTGAAGTGAGCATGATGTTTGGCGTACAGGCAGTGGATGAAAAACGCGCGGTACAGGCGCTTTACAATGAGTTCTTTGCTGCGGCAGCAGTGGTGTGATAATTATACAATATCCGAAAGTAAATATGCTTTATATGCAAATAAGTACAATAAAATTCCTATTACAGCAAGATAAGGTAAATAAATCAAACGTTTGATTGAAAAGCTGGAGGCATAAACCTCGAGCTTTATTTTTTTGAATGAAAAATCTTAAGATAATCAAAATAAGAAGGAAACTTTTTCAATATGGAAGGAGAAAAGGATATGAAGAAATTACTGATCTTATTAATAATGCTGCTGATGCCGCTGAATATGCTGGCAGCCCCGGGCAATGCAGCTGCACAGAAACCGTGTATCACCCAATCAGAGGTTAAGTTTGAAAATGAATTCCGCAGATTATGGATCGACCATGTATTATGGACAAGCAATTATATTACAAGTGCTACAACAGCCGGGGCAGAGGATCAGAAGCAGGTTCTGGCAAGGCTCTTGAAAAAACAGGAGGACATCGGCAATTCGATAAAGCCCTATTATGGAGATGCTGCAGGAAATAAGCTTACAGAGCTGCTTAAGGAGCATATCGTTATTGCAGGAGATATTGTTGAAGCTGCCAAGAGCGGGCAAGGCGCCAAAGTGAATCAGCTGAACAAAGAATGGTATCGCAATGCCGATGATATCGCTGCTTTTCTAAGCGAAGCCAATCCTAATTTAAAAAATGAAGATGTAAAAAAATTGCTATACACGCATCTTGAATTAGTGACGGATGATTTAACAGCAAGCCTGGTTAAGGATTGGGATGCAAGAATTGTTTCGATTGATGATGGAATAACGCATATTATCATGATGGCAGATGCCATTTCTGATGCGGTTGTGAAGCAATTCCCGGACAAATTTAAAGGGTAAATACAAGGGGCTTCAGCACATGCTGGAGCTTCTCTTTTTTTTCCTTTGACAAAGCAGCCCGTCTCATTATAAGCTATTTAGCGTGCCGAAAAAAATAATGTAAATTTTTCACATATAGAAGGAGGGGTATCCGCTATGTCAGGGGATCAAAAGAAAAAGATGATCATATTGATGATCAATATGTTTATTGCGATCGGAAGCTTTGGGATTATCATTCCGATTTTGCCGGCTTATTTGGAATCCATTAATCAGGGGGGAACGGCAGCAGGCCTGATGATTGCCATTTTTGCGGGTGCCCAGCTGATTTTTTCTCCCATTGCGGGGAAATGGGCTGACCAGTACGGACGCAGAAAGATGATTATTTACGGGTTAGCTGGTCTGACTTTATCCATGCTTGTCTTTTATGCAGTAGATTCCATTTGGCTGCTTTACTTTTCACGTGTCATTGGAGGCATTGGGGCAGCCTTGCTGATTCCAGCTATTTTTGCTTACATTGCAGATATTACTACCATGGAGCAGCGTGCAAAAGGAAATGGCCTTGTCTCAGCTGCGATGTCACTTGGAATTGTTGTTGGACCTGGAATTGGCGGATTTTTGGCAGACTTCGGCTTGAAAATGCCATTTCTGATTTCAGCACTTGTATCTCTAGTGGCTGTTATTTTTTCAATTGTGCTCCTCAAAGAAAGCAGCACATTGCAGACCGTGCCAGGAGAGATGCCTGAAGAGGAACCAATGGTCAAGAAGCTGGCAATGTCTGTTAAGAAGCCTTATTTTATTCCGCTTGTCATTACATTGGTGATGAGCTTTGGGCTAATGGCGTATGAATCTGTGCTGGGGCTGTACCTTGATAATGAGTTTGCTGCTACTCCCCAGGAAATTGCCATTATGGTGACTTCAACGGGGGTCATTAGTGTAATTGTTCAGTTATTTGTAGTTGATCGGGTGGTTAATAAATTCGGAGAAGGAAAGGTATTGAATATCTTTTTAGCTGTTGCAGCGTCAGGATTCCTTGTCTCGCTGTTTGCAGGCAGCTATGCGCTTTTCTTCGTTATTTCGCTGATCATTTTCCTTGCTACTTCCATCCTGCGTCCGGTTTTAACCACGCTAATCTCAAAAATGGCCGGCAATGAGCAGGGATTTGCGATGGGTATGAACAATGCTTATATGAGTATTGGAAACGTGCTTGGGCCAACGATTGCCGGTGTACTTTACGATGTGCGGATTACCTATCCGTTTGTTCTCGGTCTGGCCTTATTGATCGTTACATTGTTTATCACGATTGCTTGGCAAAAAAAGGAGCCGAAACCGAAAGCGGCTGTATAGAAAACGGCTTGGAGACATTGTCTTCAGGCTTTTTTTTTCCGCCCTTTATTCAAAAGCAAATTATTAATCGGAATTTAAAGAAAATAGTTGGTTATAATTGTGGCAATTTTGTGAAAGAAACGCAGTTCGATTGACACGGTTTAAATAATGTATTATTCTGAAAATAACAAAAATATTGAGCGAATGACGGCTGCGGGAGAGAGCATTCAATAGCCACCGAAGGAGCAAGCTTCAAAAATACCCTTGAAGCCAATCTCTCAGGTAGACAGACCGCAGTCAGACGCATCTCTGGAGAGCGCGCAGGAATCTTGCGACACCAAAGGGGTCAAACTCTCAGGTAAAAGGACAGAGAAGGGGGATGAAGAAGCCGCCTTTTTCTGTCCTTTTTATATGGATGGCAGCTTCGGGAAATGCAGATGGAGGAATCTATATGAATACAAATATCAACGCAAACCGGGCGACATTGCTGATATCCTGTCCTGAGAGGCCAGGCATTATCTCCACAGTCTCCAATTTCCTGCTGGAGCATAAGGCTAACATTGTCCATTTTGACCAGCACACAACCGATCCGCTGGCAGGCATCTTCTTTATGCGGATTGAATTCGATATGAATCATTTTGATGAGTCCTTTTCAAAACTGAAAGAGGATCTGCCTGAAATGGCCAGGGAATACTCAATGGAGTGGAAGCTGAGCGGCAAAGGCGAGCGCAAGCGGATGGCCATATTTGTTTCTAAGATGGATCACTGTCTGCTGGAGCTGCTATGGCGCTGGAAGTCGAAGGAGCTTGAAGTGGATATTCCCTTGGTGATCAGCAATCATCCCGACATGAGGGAAGTGGTGGAGGGTTTTGGAATACCTTATCATCATGTTCCGATTACACCTGACACTAAAGCTGAAGCCGAGCAAAAGTCGGTGGAGCTGCTGGATGGAAAAGTGGATTTCATTGTACTGGCGAGATATATGCAGATTCTTTCGCCGAGCTTTATTTCCAAATATCCAAATAGGATTATCAATATCCATCATAGCTTTCTGCCAGCCTTCGTGGGAGCCAATCCTTATGCACGGGCGTTTAACCGCGGAGTCAAGCTGATTGGGGCAACAGCTCATTATGTAACGAATGATTTGGATGAAGGCCCGATCATTGAGCAGGATGTCCAGCGGGTTAATCACCGCCACACTGCACAGGATCTCAAAATTGCAGGACGTCATGTGGAAAGACAGGTTCTAGCCCAGGCAGTCGCCTGGCATGTGGAAGACAAAGTTATTGTGCATGGAAATAAGACGATTGTATTTTAGGTGACAGACAACATGCTCTGTCAAAAAAAAAGATCCAGCATCCAAGAGTTTACGAACATCGTGAGAGAAGGTGAGCAGAAATGAAAAAGAAAAAATTATCAATGATTGAAATGATTAAGGCAAATAAAGAAGAGCTTTTAAAAGATAGCCGTGAGCTTGAAAAGATCGAAAAGAAGATAGACGATAAATATGCAAAAGCACATTAAGAATGAACACCCAGCCTGGGAATAAAACAGGCCGGGTGTTTTTTTATGAGCTGAGTTAAAAAGTGAAAATGGCGGGAGATGTATTGAGGATTAGTGCCTGCGGGAAGAGCAGGGAATGAACGAAGGGAGCTAATGAGGGGACGAAGGGAACTAATGCAGATAAGTAGTTCCTGTTGATAGAAAAAACTAAAAACACCCAGGGAGTCCCTGGGCGCCAACTTCTTATTTTTGTCTAAAGAAATCTGTGAAAGCATGATACATTTCCATTCCCTGATAAAAGAACAGGCTGGAAGCTGTTAATGAAAATAACCCAATCATTAAGAATCGAATCCACATTATTCGTTTCCTCCTTTAATTGTTTTGTTGGACAATTAAGGAGTGTGGATTACATAATTCGCCTCGTAGAAGATGGGAGTATAGAATATCCTTTTCCTGCGGGCGATGATGTGCAGGGCACTGTATATAAAAAGGATAATGGTTAGGATTGTGATGGCTAAAGAAATCATATCCTGTGTAAAGATATGTTTTTTAGGATCATCTTTTAATAGGAAACTCTCGGTAAAGTCCGAAACAGTTACCGCTTTGCTTTGGTCCATTGGAATATCATTAAAATGGACACCAGGGTACTGGGTGATGAGGAAGGTTAAAAATACAGACAGCATTAAAAATGGCATTAACTTCATTTTTTTCATTCCCTCACCCCTTTTCAAGATTATAACTATCATCATAACCACTATTTATAGATTAGTAAACTAAAAGATTTTGACAGGATTCGTTAATATTCTATGTATATATTGTAAAAATAGTTGGGACAAATGATACAGGGGTACAAAGGCATTTTGGCTGCAAGTCTGGATTATAGGTTGAATGAATAACCAAATCCTTACAAAAGTCCTGATAAAATAGGCAGAGGTATTGTCATTCTCCTTTACACATCTTCATATTGCTTTAAAAAAAGCCTCTTATAATCAAATGTGAATCCAGATTGAATTAAGAGGTGAAGAAAATGAACAATGAGAGGTCAATTGATGATTTAATCAGGAAGTTTAATGAAGAGAACTTGAAGAGGGACATTGACCGCCGGAGCTTTCTATCTGGTGCAGGGAAAATTGCCGGTTTTTCGCTTGCCCTGGCTATGGCGCAATCATTAGGTATGGGCAATCTAAAGGTTGATGCTGCTCCTAAGTTCAGCAAGTATCCTTTTACGCTCGGTGTTGCATCAGGAGATCCTCTTTCGGACAGTGTGGTTTTATGGACAAGGCTTGCACCAGATCCGCTTAATGGAGGCGGGATGCCTAATCATGCTGTGCCAGTCAAATGGGAACTTGCTGAAGATGAACACTTCCGTAAAGTTGTTAATCGCGGAACAGAAATTGCAGTGCCGGATTTGGCACATTCTGTGCATGTGGAGGCAGAAGGCTTAATGCCGAACACTGTCTATTATTATCGTTTTAAATGTGGAAATGAACTAAGCCCCATCGGCAAAACAAAGACGCTTCCGGCTGCAGGTGCCAAAGTATCAGGTCTATCATTTGCATTTGCTTCATGCCAGCAGTATGAACATGGATTTTTTACAGCCTATCAGCATATGGCAAAGGAAAATCTGGATTTTGTCATTCACCTTGGCGACTACATATATGAATATGGGCCAAATGAATATATTTCACCAACAGGAAATGTTCGCCACCATAGCGGACCGGAAATTATCTCTATTGAAGATTATAGGAACCGCCATGCTCAGTACAAATCTGACCCACATCTGAGAGAAGCTCATGCTGCTTTCCCTTGGGTGGTAACTTGGGATGACCACGAAGTGGAAAATAACTATGCAGCAGGGATTCCGGAAAAAGGCCAGTCAGCTGAAGCATTTATTAAACGCCGTGCTGCCGCTTATCAGGCATACTATGAGCACATGCCGCTCCGGCTATCTTCCATGCCAAATGGTGATGGTATGCAGCTGTATAGGGAATTCAGCTATGGCAGCCTAGCGTCATTCCTTGTGCTTGATTCCCGGCAATATCGGGATGATCAGGCAAATGGTGATGGCAGCAAGCCACATACGCCGGAGTCGCTTGATCCAAACCGCACTCTTCTTGGCAATGAACAGGAACAATGGGTTGAAAGCAATCTTGCCAGCTCCAAAGCGCATTGGAATGTACTTGCACAGCAGGTGTTCTTTGCCCAGAGAAATTTCGGGACAATTGCCTCGCCGAAGTTGAGCATGGATGCATGGGATGGTTACCCTGCTGCCCGGCAGCGTTTGGCTGATTTTGCTGCTTCAAACAATATGGGAAACCTAATTGTTCTGACTGGGGATGTTCATGCAAGCTGGGCTTCCAATATTCTAACAGACTATAATGATCCAAATGCAAAGCTGATTGGGGCCGAATTTGTCGGAACCTCTATCACATCAGGTGGAAACGGATCAGATGTGAGAGCGGATACGGAAAAGACACTTGCAGAAAATCCGCATATTAAGTTCTTTAATAATTATAGAGGCTATGTCCGCTGCCAGGTAACACCAGAGCAATGGCGTGCAGATTATCGGGTTCTTCCTTTCGTAACAGAGCCTGGGGCGGATATTTCAACGAGAGCATCCTTTGTTTTTGAAAAAGATCAGGCTGGCTTGAAACAGGTTTCGGCTTCAGCTGTACCTCAGGGAGTTCGAATATCTGCTGAGGTGGAGGAAGACCGCCATCGCGCCCATACCCGGGCACATGAAAAGCAGCTTAAGAAAAAGCGTGAAAAAGTATTACATTAAAGGGACGGTGAGAAGATGATATCGAACATTGGCATTCCAGGCTTAATTCTCGTTCTTGTCATTGCATTGATCATATTTGGGCCATCCAAGCTTCCCGAAATCGGGAGGGCATTTGGGCGGACCTTAACGGAGTTTAAAAGTGCCGCAAAAGATTTAGTGTCAGATGAGGTAAAGAATGAAGAGAAAAAACCAGTGCTTTCGGCTTTAAAAAAAGATAATTAAGAAGGTGAAGACAGGCGATGCGTATTCGCCTGTTTTTAATCTTAATTATGTGAAACATTTCACATAATGTTCATTTTTGAATAATCCACAGTATAGGGAGGTATATTATATTAATACTGTACTTATATTGTTTATATAATTTTTAACTGCAGTTCAAGGAGGCGCGATCATCATGAAAAAAATATTTCAGCTTTTATTAATATCAGGATTAGTCATGACGCCTTTTTTTACGAGTGCTCATGTGAAATGGTTCACGAATGTGACACCTCAAAAGGAAACGATTGAAAATATATTATCGCCTTTATTTATGGGACTGGCACTGACAGCTGCGATTGTACTTGCGATGCTGACATTGATTATCCCAAGGACAGCGCAATGGGGCAAAGTTAAAAAGCTTGATGACTGGCTCTCAGGATTCCGCAAATACAGCAGGTATATCCTTAAGTATGGTACAGCAGCTGCTTTAATAATCCAGGTGACGAATGGAACATTATTTGCGCCTGAATTTCATTTAACCAATACGATTGCAATGATTCTAACTTGGGCAGCGATTGGCTTTCTGCTTATTCCGCATCATATCTCTACAAAGGCCGGAGCCATTATTTTACTAGGACTATTTATGTACGTTACCCTTCAGAATGGTATCTTCCATATGCTTGATTATGGATATTATGTTGCCATTATTGGTGTCTTGCTGGTCGGCAGCACGAAGCTTGAGAAGGTTGGATTTCCATTCCTGTATTTAGGCACAGGTTTATCTTTATGCTGGGTGGCTGTCGAAAAATGGGTATATCCAAGCATGTCTCTCGATATTGTAGCCAATCACGGAGTTCCCACATTCGGCTTTGCACCGGCTGCATTCGTTGTTATGGCTGCATTCATTGAGTTTGTTGTCGGTTACCTTCTAGTGGTAGGGATCCTTAACCGAGTAGTTGGCTTCGTCGTGACGGTTATTTTTATCACAACCACGATGCTGTTTGGAATGACAGAAGTAATCGGTCATTTTATGATCCATATTGTGCTGATTATCTTCATCATTGAAGGGGTGTCTTTCTATAACCCGCCTATTAAGCTGCATAAAACCAAGGCTGATCAATTTGTGTTTGTATTCCTGAACTTTATTTTCGTCCTTGCGACATTCATTCTGATTTATTACCGATTTGCATAAGGGTTGACGACTTAAGAAAAATAGAATATGATTAACGTATAGTTGAATAGTTTCTCCTAAAGGGGAGTAGCTTTTACAGCAGAGTCGTCATTTCGGAGTTAAGAGCTCCCGGCTTTGTTGGCAACCTTAACGTTGTTAGCAAGACCTTTGCCTGTTTCGGGTAAAGGTCTTTTTGTTTTTTTGAAACCTTTACCGCTTGCTGGTAGAGGTTTTTTTATTGCCCGATATAGCTTGGCAATGGAAATCCTCAATCGACATAACTGCAGGGAAACAGTGCGAAGCTTTCAATACTTAAAAAATAGAAGGAAAGGAGACCAAGATGAAAAAAGCTAAAGTATCATTTGCAGAATTAATTAAAAAAAACAAAGAAGAGCTGCTGAGAGATCAAGAATTGCTGGCTAAAATTGAAAAACGTTTAGACGAAAAATACACAAAGGTGAAATAAGGGAGGGTGTTTAGATGGAATTATCACTAATACTTGAATATGGATGGGTATTGCTGCTGCTTGTGGCGCTGGAGGGTTTATTGGCTGCTGATAACGCGCTGGTGCTGGCGATTATGGTTAAGCACCTTCCGGAGGAGCAGAGGAAGAAAGCTTTATTTTACGGGTTGGCTGGAGCGTTTGTTTTCCGCTTTGGATCGTTATTTGCGATTTCATATTTAGTAGATGTATGGCAGGTTCAAGCCATTGGAGCGCTATACCTTCTGTTTATCGCGGCTAATCACATATTAAGAAAATTTCTTGTGAAAAAAGGCGAGGAAGAAGCAGAAGTAACGAAAGAAAAGAAACAATCTGGTTTTTGGCTGACAGTATTTAAAGTTGAGCTAGCTGATATAGCATTCGCTGTAGATTCCATTCTGGCAGCGGTCGCTCTGGCCGTGGCTCTTCCGGATTCAGGACTTGGCCATATAGGTGGACTTGACGGCGGAAAGTTCTTTGTCATCTTTGCCGGCGGTATGATCGGATTGATCATTATGCGTTTTGCTGCAAACCTCTTTGTAGATCTGCTTCACAGGAGACCTGGACTTGAGGTTGCAGCATTTGGTATTGTCGGCTGGGTTGGTGTCAAATTGGCTGTCTATACAATGTCCCATCCGGCGCTGGCGATCCTGCCTGAAGGATTTGCCAAGTCGACCGAATGGAAAGTTACTTTTTATGTAGTCTTAATTGGAATAGCATTAGCTGGATGGTTCCTTTCCAAGGAAAAACAGGAAGTGCCAGCTGAAGAAAAAGCAAGCTAAATCAAGCAGGGCGGAGTATATCTGCCCTGTTTTTTTATGTAGAGGATAATTCAATCAAACGTTTGATTGAATACCCCTTAGCCCGGCGCTGGCCTGCCATTCAGCTTTCAGGATGCTCATTTCTATCAAGTTCCAATAATCATTTCTAACTTTATTGGTCTGCCTGAGAAGTCCTTCTTTTTGGAAACCTGCCTGCTCGTAAATCTTAATAGCAGGCAGATTAAAATCGAAAACCCCGAGACTGATTCTATTTAATTTCAGCTCTTGGAACGCTAAGTTCAGGATTTGATGAATCATTTCTGAAGCATACCCTTTCCCCCGTGCTGCGGGGCAGATGAAAACCTTGCCAATCCTCGCAGTTTCGTTGACACGGTCAACCCTGCCAAGGGAAATATGACCGACGATTTCATCGTTTGCCATAACTTTGTAGATGTATTCCGAGCTGGTTTCCAGATTCGCAGAGCTAACATACTTAGCAAGCTGCTCATGATTAAGCGGGAATTTGAAATGGGCACCGCTCCACTGAACCATTAATTCCGGTGTGCTGATCCAGCTGATGAGCAAATCGAAATCTTTTTCTGTAAAAGGTTCTAATTTTACCATGGGAATCTCCTTCTTATTAATTAAACGTATGATTGAAATGCTTGGTTTAAAAATGATAGTCGGGATGGGCTGCCAGCTTTATTTTTGCCTTTTCTTTTTCCAAGGACGCAAGACGGATATCGCAAAAATGAAAAGGGTGACTGCAATTTGAAAGTAGACGGCATACTGTCGAACAGTATGATTATCTATGAAAACAGGATTTGTCAGCGCCTTGCTGCCTTCTGCTTCAAGCAGGGCCAGATTTTCCACCATTAATTCATCGACAATTGTAATGCCGACAATAGTTTGGATAATAAATAAAATCCACTTAATTGTTACCCATCTGTGCTTGAAAAACCCCCAATTTGTAAAACAGCCATAAATAATGCCCACCAGTAATGTGCCGACAGCACCAGTCCGCACAATATAGTCGCTGATAGCCACCACGTTTTGGTACATATCCAATGTTTGATCATAAGCAGCTAACTTCATGTTGAAATTCAAAACGAGTGAGCTCATGATCCCTCCGAAAAATAAGGAAACCAGAACGATATGAAGAATTTTTAGCCATCTGGCTGCTTTTGTTCCCATCTTTTTCAACCTTTTTCCCTCCTTGTTAAATCACTTTATAAGTGTAGCAAGGGAAAAAGGCTGTCCCTATCAGCCTGAGCAGTAAATTGAGATAGGGCTTGGGGCTTAGTTTCCTTATCAACCTTTATGAATCACGTTGCATGCACTCAGCAGTTTTCCATTGGGATCCAATCTTCCGTTTTGTGGTATATCAACATATTAATCCTTCCTTTCAATTGCTATTTTACCTATTTTACAAAGGGCCGGAAAAATCCTTCTATATATGCGTGAAATGCAAGTAATGGTACATATTAATTTAGAGAACCATAAGGAAGGAGCAAATGAATTGACCAGAAGAGATGAGCAAAATAAACAACAGGCTCAAGGCCCAAAAGAGGAGAGGGAGCTTGTCAATGAGTTTGGAAAACATGAAGGAAATCAGCCTGTTCCGCAGCCTAAGGATTATGATGAGATAGAGTATTAGAAAAAGCAGGATATGCCCTGCTTTTTTAATATAAGTCTCTGGCCTTAGATTATTTTAATGCCAAGGGAGCTTAATCCTCCTTGTATTCTTTTCTAAACTATAGTTAAGAAAAGCAAGAAGGGGAAAATGTATGAATGGAAAAATTGAAGTTAGTTTGCATGGGCTTATCATTTTATTAGCGTTGTATATATTGTTTAATTTAATGCCGACACTTTTGCCGGCTTATAAATGGGTTATCATTACAGGCATGGCTGCCATATTAGTGTTGGATTTTTACTTTTTTGCTGCAGGCAAGTGGTCTCGATTAAAATACAGCAGACTGGCACTGATGTTTATGTTCAGTCTGCTGTTAATTGTTTTTATTACCTTTTATTTAACAAAGATACTCGTTCTGACTGATGCCTATGGGCTCGAGAGTATGCTGAGGGAATATGAGGCGGAAGGGAAGCTCATCTTTTTCTTGGTTTGCTTTTTACAGCCCATTCTTTTGCCGCTTCCCGAAGCCGTAACACTGCCTGCCGGAAGTGCCGTTTTCGGTCCCGCTGCCGCTGCCTTTCTTGGATTTACAGGAACAATTTCCGGGATTATTGTTATGTTCTGGACTGCAAGGATAGGAGGGTTAAAGCTTGTATCGAGGTTTATAAAGGAACGGCATCTGATAAAATACCAAAAATACATGGAAAAAAATGAGAACACTATACTAATGCTGCTGTTTGTTATTCCGATATTGCCAGATGAAATCATTTGTGTTGGAGCAGGAATGGGTGGGGTTTCATTTAAAAAGTTCCTGGGAATTGCCTCTATTTCCAAAATGGCAACTTCCTTGCTGCTGGCTTACTCTCTTTCTTTGGCCCATGCATTATCCTTATCTGCCTCACAGCTTTTATTAGTCGTTTCGGTTGTGATAGGGGTATTTTACAGTGTATCTCACTTTTATAAAAAGAAGAAGAAAAGAAACTATGAGGATTGTCCGTAGTCTTAAAATGGTTCCTCCTATCGCTGTCAGCGAAACTATTCAGGCAACGATAGGATCAATCACTCTAGATAGATGCGAAGATTCCCGATGCTTTGGCAACCAGCTGATCCTGGTCGTTATAAATCAGGCAGTCTGTATGGTTGAGGGTGCGCCCTCTTTTCACAAGGTAAGCATTAGCGATAAGAAATTCACCTGTCGCCCCCTTTAGGAAAGTGACCTTTAAATCAGCCGTCACCACGGATTGCATCTGGTTTTCATCCGGCTCGAATATATTCCCCATCGCTACATCCGCAAGAGTGGAAATAATGCCTCCATGAACCAGCCCCGCGCTGTTAATAAAGAGCGGCTGGATTGGCAAAGTGACTTTCATATTGCTTTCACTGACTCTTTCGTAATGGAATTTCAGAAATTCATCAAAAGGCTGTTTAATTAGCATTTTGTACACTCCAATTTCATTAAGGTTAAAATGTTTATTCCCGATTTTTTGTGAAATCCCTGCCTATCGCGGCTAATTTGTATAGGAAAGGCTGCATTATTGCGAATTTATGATTTTATTACATGGTTTCATAAAATCTAAAAAAGTGTTATTATTTTCAATAAATTCAAAAAAAGGCAGGGCTGAATATGGCAAAAGTAGAGAATATTAGTTTCGCAGAAAACTTTCCTATTTCATTTAAGGAACTGGAAGAAGAAGCAGAGAAAGTGATGGGAGCTGGCGGATTTGGCTATGTCCAATCAGGAGCCGGAGGAGAAGAAACGCTGAAAAAGAATATTGAATCCTTTGCAAAATACTCAATTGTACCGAGAATGCTGAGAGGTGTTTCAGTGCCGGATATAAGTGTGAATTTATTTGGAAAAACGTATCCTTATCCAGTTTTCCTGGCACCTATTGGAATGCAGCGCCTTGAACACAGTGAGGGAGAGCTTGCATCTGCACGGGCAGCAGCTTCGTTTGGAATACCTTTTATCCAGAGCACGGTATCCAGTTATTCCATTGAAGAAATCTCTAATGCAACAGGCGCGAGCCCAAAATGGTTCCAATTATATTGGTCCAATTATGAAGATGCTGCGTTCAGTATGGTGCGCCGAGCGCAGGAATCAGGATATGAAGCCATTGTGTTAACAGTTGATACAGTGATGATGGGATGGAGGGAAGCGGATCTAAGAAACAATTTTTCCCCGTTAAAGCTTGGCTATGGAAAAGCAAATTATGAGAGCGATTCTGTCTTTATGGCCTCTCTCCATGACGATGATGTAGTTCAGGGAATCCTTGATAATATCCATCATCCAACATTGAGCTGGGAGCATATTGCAAGGTTAAAAGAGAAAACAAGTCTGCCGATACTATTAAAGGGTATTCTCCATCCGGAAGATGCCAGGCAGGCCGTTGAAAAAGGGATAGACGGAATCATAGTATCTAATCATGGCGGCAGGCAGCTTGATGGGGTAATTGCGGCGATTGATGCGCTGGGACCGATCGTGAAGGAAGTCAAAGGACGAATTCCAGTATTGTTTGACAGTGGCATTCGCCGCGGTTCAGATGTTGTCAAAGCTCTGGCATTAGGAGCCGACGCAGTTTGCCTAGGACGGCCGTATGTGTACGGTTTGGCCATTGGCGGGCAGGCTGGGGTTGAAAAAGTGCTTGCCAACTTTATTGAAGAAACGAAAGTGTCGCTGTCTCTGGCAGGGGTGGGGAGCCTAAAAGAGCTGGCAGGTCTGCAGCTAATTCGATAGTTTTTCATCTTTTTAAAAAAAGCCTGGTCAGTTGACAGTTCAGACTGTGTTTACTAATATACCTATAGGGGTACATGATTAATATGCCGACATTAAAGGAGATGCAGTCATGTTCGATTACACAGTTGAAACCGAAAAATCGATTGAAGAAGCAATATCCTCACTTGAGGGAAGTCTGAAGGAAGAAAAGTTCGGAGTTTTATGGCAGTTTAACGTTCAGGAGAAGCTGCAGGAAAAAGGATTGGAATATAACGAGGCCTTCCATGTTTTAGAGGTATGTAATCCAAATGAAGCACATCGCGTTTTAACACAGAATAAAATGGCCGGCTACTTCCTGCCTTGTAAAATTGTTGTGTATGAAGATGAAGGCAAAACAAAAATTGGCATGCCCAAGCCGACAAGCATGATTGAACTAATCAAAAACGAATCTGTTCAAAGCTTCGCAGCAGAAATTGAAGAGCGCTTAATCGATTGCATCAAGAAAAGTATTTAAGCAAAAAGATTGATGACAGTGCCGGAATAGTTTGTTATGCTTGAGATAGCTTATCAAACTAAATATCTATTCAACTACTAGGGGTGCCCCGAATGTGCGGGCTGAGAGGAAAGCGCGTTATAGCTTTCTGACTCTTATGGACCTGATCTGGTTAATGCCAGCGGAGGGAAGTAGGATTTGACTATATGTCGATTCATATACTAAACCAAGCCAGGTCCTTATGGGAATCTGGCTTTTTTGTATACATACTTCTCATCCTGATAAGCAATCAGGCGCCCCTTTAGAAAGGAGGTTTAGATGAACAGAACCCGATTGTTAACTACGATGGCTTTATTTGTGGCAATTGGGACACTGGGATCCCATTTGATCTGGTTTCCGGCAGGTGTAGCCAAGGCCTATCCGGTCCAGCATGCGGTAAATGTATTGGCAGCGGTGACGCTTGGACCCCTGCCTGCAGCAGCCGTGGCTTTTATGATTGGCCTGCTTCGTAATTTGCTTGGATTCGGGACGCTGCTTGCGTTTCCAGGCGGCATGATGGGTGCGTTTTTGGCAGGTGTGCTTTATTTGAAGTTCGGCCGGAAAATATGGGCTGCTGTTGGTGAGGTGGTAGGTACCGGCATAATCGGTGCATTGTTTGCAGTCCCATACGCAAAGGTTCTCATGGGGAGCGCAGCTGGCGCATTCTTCTTTGTACCGCCATTCCTGGTCAGCAGCATTGCCGGTGCGGCCATAGGCTGGATGGTTTTGGCGAAGGTTAAAGAGAAGAATTTGGTTCAGAATATGTGATGATTTTGGGCTGGCGAAGCTAGTTGAGTAAGCAGATAAGCGGAGTGCAGCATAGCAATCTGACTTTATGAGCGATTTTCAAGAGTTATGGGCGAAATCCAAAAATTTATGAGCGATTTTCAAGAGTTATGGGCGAAATCCAAAAATTTATGAGCGATTTTCAAGAGTTATGGACGAAATCCAAAATTTATGAGTGAAAAACGACAAGTTAGACAATCGGTAAAAAAATTAAAAAATGTTAGAAAACTGCTAGGGGCGCTACGGCTGAGATAAGGAGCTTTTCCTTTGTCCCTTGGAACCTGATCTGGATAATGCCAGCGCAGGGAAGCGGTGAGGACCTCGTTATATATCCTCATGCTTTTTCCCCGGCAGCTTCTGAATTTAATAAGGAGGCTATTTTTTATGACTTTTTCAGAGATTCTGCGCAAGGAAAATGAAGATTTGTTTCAGCTGATATTTGAACATCCATTTGTTCAGGGTATCGGGAGAGGGGATGTGCCGAAAGAGGCGCTGGCCCATTACATTAAAGCGGACTTTGAGTATTTGAATGCGTTCATGCATATTTATGGGATTGCCATTTCAAAGTCAGCAGAGCGTAAGGATATTGCTTATTTTAATCAGCAAATAGAATTTGTATTGAACAGCGAAGTACATCCCCACCATAATTTTTGCCAGCAGATTGGCGTGGATTACGAAGCATTGCAGGGTTATCCGCTCCCGCCAACAGCTGATCATTATGTTAAGCATATGATGTATCATGCCCACACAGGCGGCATGGGTGAAATCCTTTCTGCATTATTGCCTTGTCCATGGACTTATTGGGAGATTGGGCTTGAGCTCATGAAGCAATATGAGCCTGATGAGAACCATCCGTTTTATCCATGGATCTCTTTTTATGCAAATTTAAGGGTCGAGGCTGTGACCATGAATATGAGAAACCGTTTGGATGAGCTTGCTGATGCGGCATCACCGGAAGAAAGGCAGCGAATGAAGGACGCTTTCCGAAAAAGCTGCCAGCTGGAGCTTGGCTTCTGGGAGATGGCTTATACCTGCGAAGAGTGGCCGGCGGGCAATCCGGCAGCAGTAAGATAAGAAAAGCGCAAGCGCCTCGCTCAAAAAGGAACGCAGACTAAGAACGCCACGTCCTGTGGCAACGTCTGCATGACCCACATCCTCCCAAAAGCTGTCGCTTTTGGTCGTGCGATGTTTTTATACTTTCTTATTTAATAAGAAAAACGCCTGCATCTGCTTTATGGCAGCGCAGGCGTTTTTTCAAAATCCCATCTGTAATGAGCGGTAATAGGAGTCTTAAAAGAAGATAGTTTTACTTCTGCTGCAAATGGTGTGGAGTTATGTATGACGTATGGAATGCCATCTTTCGTCCGTTTGTCAGATATAATTGCAACATGGTCGAATTTAGGAGAAAGGAAAACCAAGATGTCACCCGGCTGCCATTGCTGAAGGTTCTTAACATCTCCTGGAATCAGCTCTGTTGTTAATGACTTTGCAAAGCGGCTAAAAAAGACATTCTGGTTTGGCACCCTCCTGAAATCAATGTTCGGATCCGGCTTGCCCTTTACTCTTGAATACAAGTCGGTATTCTCGGCGATATCCTGATCAATAAGATCCTTTATGGTTACCTCAGCCCCCTGGAATCCCCTCCAAATCACATCTGTACAGACACCTTCGCCATCAGGCGGATAGCCTCCCACATAGTAGGCACTTTTATATGGCGTGCGCTGGTCCACTTCTTTTCTGGCTGTCAGAACCATATCAAGTGGATCGGCAATGCCGTTTTGATTTGAATCGGCCTGTGAATAATCAGAAGGCACTGCCATTTTCTTTGCCAAAGGATTTTCAAAATGAATGCTGATGGAATCCAGAATGATTCCACTTCGGAAAAAAAGAATGAATAATAACAGTACTCCGATTATGGAAGCCAACACTTTTTTAATCATAAAAGTCACCTCATGTATTTTAATGATTAGACGGTATTATTTTCCAATAAGTTGCATGGAGGTATGATAAGATTGTTATAAGAATACATAAGAGAGGGGATATCATGGCTCATCATATAGGGATATCGGGAAGTGTCATTTTGTCAGACAGCAAGCTGTTTCATGAACTTTTTAAAAGTCATTTGCCGCATATTGAGATAGGTGAATTTCAAGATGAGGAATCCTTTCATTACTTTATTGAAATGCTGGGCAAAACAAACAAAAGCTTTGGTCTTCATTCGCCTCTTTTCCGGGGACAAAGCAAATACGATCTGCTGGAAAAGATCAGTATGAATCCGGAGGAAGCCTGGTTTCAGTTTGAGGCGGAAGTGGAAAGGATGTCCCTGCTTGGAGCTGAATACATTTTGGTGCATTTCCCTTACTTTAAAAAAGAAACCAGTGGGAATCCGGCAGAGATCATTGAGGAGGGACTCAAGAAACTTAGTGCTCTTCAGAGAAAATATGGGATTATGATTGTGTGTGAACCTAAATTGGGATTTAAGCAATCGCCAGCAGGAATTCAATATCTTGACCGTTTTCCTGTAGAGGCATGGAGGAAATACGGACTCCGCCTTTGTGTTGATATCGGGGATTATATATTAGCCGCAGGGGAGAAGGCCATAAATTATATAGAAAAATGGTCCGAGTTTGTGAGAGTCGTTCATTTACATAATGTTGAATACCAGGGCGATAAATATATTTGGGTGCCTGTGCATCCATCTCATGAGAATGATGGCAGTCATCATAAAATTAAGAAGCTGATGGATTTTTTAGCAAAGGAATGTGAGGAAGTATTTTTTGTCATGGAGTACACTCCACACACGAACCCTCGGGAAGAGATGGTTGAGGAGGGGATCGGGTGGGTAAGAGCGCTGATTGAAGAAGGGCATGTACGTTAAGCAAAAGTTCTTATCTACTTCCTATACCTTAAGAGTAAATAATTAAATCAAACGTTTGATTGAAATGGAAAACAGCCTGGAGATTCCAGGCTGTAAATTATTTATCGGGGTCTTACTGCCACTAAAGCCCCGCTGATCGAAGTATCACTTTATAGTTGGGATGGCTCTTATGGAATGAACGGTTTCAGGCGTTTTTCTGCCGGTGCTTTTAATTGAAATGAAAATGGCATATTCCAATGGGCAAGTGACTTTTGCCAGATAGGCATCAATGTGTTTTCTTAGACTAAGTATAGCTTCTTCATTATTAAGCTGTTCAACAATTTGTTTGTTATTAATGACAGTCACCAGATTTTTGTCAAGCAAATAGTCCAAATTGATTTCCTCTTGCCCGGGGAGTGAGGTATGGACCAGAATCGGAAGTTTCTTTTGCAGTGCTTCGCTAATTGTAACTCCTCCTGGTTTGGTCAAAATAGCATCCGCTTTATTATATAGCTGGTTCATTTCATAAGGGTCATCAATATATCCAATGGGCTCGATCTGCTTTGAATCAAGTGCTTGGAGTGAGCTATATAATTCGTCATTATTTCCGCAAAGAATCAGAAATCGAATATGGGGAACCTTTTGCATAGCTTCAAGAAAATCACAGTTTACTAAGCCGCTGTTTCCTCCTGCAACCAGGATATGGCGTATCCGGTTATCTTTCTTAAATGGAACCGGGAGGTGATAGGCAGAATGAACCGGAATCCCTGTTACAAAAATTTGCTCATCAGGAATATGGTGCTTTCTGATAAGCTTTTCCTTCGCCTCGGGATGAGGAACGAAATGAAAATCAATTCCCCGTTTTCCCCATATATCATTTATAAAAAAATCCGTGTAAACATTCACCGCAGTAATGTCCCGGTATCGTCCCTTTTGCTTTAGTGAACTGATGATTCCAGATGGAAAAGAATGAGTGCAAAATATTAAATCCGGATTTTCTTCATCAAGGAACTTCTGCATTTTTCTTTCAAAATAATAGGATAGAACCTGTAAATCAGGCTGCAATTTAAAAGGATGCTGCTTATACATAATGGTGTAATATAATGCCCTGTAAAGGAAAGGGGCTTCCAGGAAACCTTTTAAATATATACCTGAGACCAGCTTTTCAAGGTTATCACTGCAATAGGAAAGAAAGTCGATTATTTTGATTTCCGCATCAGGATATTGGCTTTGAATATGGTCCTGAAGTGTTTTGGCAACTTTTGAATGTCCCGTGGGGAATTGAAATAATGGGAGCAGGAGAACTTTCATAATACCCTCCTTTCTTTTACTTGAATTTATTTTTTGCGTATTTAAAGAGCATGTAGATTACGAATACAACTAATAACACAATCCCTAGATATGGCACATATTCAGGATTTATATCAAATAAGCTTCCTGCAAAGTATCCCGCAGCAATTATAGGAAGCACCCAGCTAAGAGAGCCTGCTGCAGAATATAGAAGGTACTGATGAAAAGGGACTTTTGAAATGCCGGCAAAGTAAGGGCTTATCTGACGTATTCCCGGCATATAAAAACCTGCAAAGATCATGAAACGATGATTTTCCATGTATTTTTTCTGGGCGGTATTCCATCTCTTTTCCGTGATCCCAATATATCTGCCATATTTTTTGAGAAAGGGCGTACCTGCTTTTTTTCCGATCCAATAGGCTGAAAGCATTCCAAGCAGCACACCTGCTTCTGCACAGACAGCAGATTCGGCAAAGCTTAATTTGTGATTTCCAATTAACACGCCAATCAGGAATAATAGCGATTCTTCCGGAGCAGGAATGCCGACAATCCCGAAAAATAAAAATAAAAAGATGATCCAGTAACCGTAGGACGAAATAAATTCAATAATTGTTTCAGTACTCATATGCGATGCCCCTGATATCCATCTTTTAAAGAAACAAAATGGATCCCTTTTAGTGCTGCCTGCTGCAAATACTGGTCCAGATGGCCAATCATATATTCAGGTGCACTGGAGTCAGCGCCAAGAGTTTCACCGCTGTCGTGGAGAAGAAAAATCCGGCCAGGTACGGTTTCTCTTGCTAACGACTCTGTAAGGGTGTCCCTGATTTGTTTGATCTTCCAATCCTTGAAAATGCCCGACCACATAATAATCTTATACTTCCTTGCCATCCAGAGGGTAAATAAATTGAAGTGGCCCCATGGCGGACGATAGAAATAGACTTCTTCATTAATCGTTTCTTCAATAACTTGTTTTGTTTGCTCCAGCTGTTTTTTTAAAGATCCCGGTGAAAGGATCCAGCTTGAGATATGCCGATAATGATGGATGCCAATTGTATGCCCTTCTGCCTGCATCCTTTTAAGCAGCAATGGATGTTTGGCTGCTTTTTCCCCGACAATGAAAAAGGCTGCCTTAGCTTCATGCTTTTTTAAGACATCCAGAAGCCTTGCGGTATACTGGGGATCAGGACCATCATCAAAGGTTAAAGCAATGGAATGTGGTTCCGTTATTTCTTTTACAATTCCCCAATTCAGCGAACGTATGAGTAAAGTGGGAAGAACTGCATAAATGATAAATATAATAATCACTGCGGTAAAAAAATAGATCATGCAAACTAAGTCCTTTCGAGCGGGTGAATCACTTATTTTCATTCCCCTTTTATAGTGAGGATAACCTTAATGTTCAGAGTGAATGTAAGGATAATAAAATTTAGATTTATAAACATCCAAAATTAAAACTGAGATTACTTTATCATATAAAAAACTTGAAGGAAGTCAATGCAGAGGGTGGATATAAAAGAGGAAAACGATGTCCAGTTCAATCAAACGTTTGATTGAACTAACAAAACAAGCTGATGCTTCAGCCTGTTTTGTTAAATCTATTGTTAATCCATCGGCAATGTATTATGAAGGCTTGGAGGTGCAGGCTTGAGCATAGGCTTGTCTCCTTCAGGCTTCGGATTGCTTACATATTTGTATTCTCCCTGGCCATCAAGAGCAGGGCCCTGCGCCCATCTGCCTGTGCTGCTTTCTTCGCCTGCTGAAAGGTTGTAGAGTGTGTAAGAGATATCTGTGCGTTCTTTTTCACGAGGGAAGGTGCTAGGGACAAGCAGGCCTTCTTTTTCTTCAAGCTCTGCAATCGCAGCAGCCCATTGGTTTTGATGGTAGGCGTCTCTGGCAATCAGAACTGAAAGCAGATCTTTAATACCCTTATCATCAGTCATTTCATAGAGACGTGCAGCCTGCAGCCGGCCCTGCGACTCTGCATTTAAGTTTGAGCGGAAATCTGCTAATAAGTTTCCGCTGGCTGTAATATAAGTACCCATCCAAGGGTTCCCTACACTGTCAGTCGGACGTGCACCCAATCCGGAGACGATGGCATGCTGCGGGTTCATTTCGCCCATAATCGATCCTACCACTGGATCCTTTGCTGCTTCTTCCTGCTGATTAACAGGGGCGTCGTCCATTAGTCTGGCAACCATTGTTGCGAGCATTTCCACATGTCCAATTTCTTCAGTCCCAATATCCAGCAGAAGGTCGCGATACTTTTCATTTCCACGAGTTGCCCAGCCCTGAAACATGTACTGCATGGCAACCGTCATTTCACCATATTGGCCGCCAATCAATTCCTGAAGCTTTTTGGCAAAAACGGGATCCGGTCGTTCCGGCTTTGCTTCAAATTGCAATTCTTTTACATGAAAAAACATCTAAATTCCTCCTATGCTATAGTTTTCCAAATATACATTGTTTCTATTGCCCTGAAAAAAGTATGAAGAAACATGGCTTTGAGAAATTAGTATATTAATATTACATTTCAAAAAGAAAAAAAGACGTGCGAACACACGTCTTTTGAATCGGCTACTTTTTTAACAGTAAATACATGAAATATGGAGCACCGATCAGCGCAACCATTATGCCGGCTGGCAGGCCGTCCGGATCTACGAGGTTCCGGCCAAGCGTGTCGGCGAATAAGAGAAGCCATCCTCCTAAAAGAATAGCGATTGGAATGAAAAGCTGATTCCGCGGTCCAACAAGCGCTTTAGCCATGTGCGGTGCAATTAAGCCGATAAAGGCGATTCCGCCGGTTACAGACACAGCTGAAGCGGCCAATGCAACGGCTGTAAGGAGAAGGGTGATCCGTTCTTTTTCAATGGATACCCCTATTCCAATGGCGACAGGCTCGCTTAGGCTTAATAGATTTAAGCGATTTGCTTTATATAAAGTAAATGGAATAAGCAGAAGAAGCCAGGGGAGGAGTGCCCAGATGAACGGCCAATCCGTTCCCCAGATATTCCCTGATAGCCATTTAGCTATGAAATCGACTTTCTCTCTTTCCGCTGAAGAAATCAGGACAATCATGACACCGGAAAGCGCCATGGAAAATCCGACCCCAATCAGCACCATCTTTACAGGCTGAAGCCCCTCGCTTTTTTTATAGGAAAAAGCATAGATGAGGATTGCAGTAAGTAAAGCGCCGAAAAATGCGCATAAAGGCAGCATGTATATGAATGTGCCAGCTTCAATCGGGAAGAACAGAAAGAATACCGCTATAGCAACCCCGGCACCGGAGTTTATGCCAATGATGCCTGGATCCGCCAGGTCATTGCGTGTAATCCCTTGTAAAATGGCACCGGATAATGCAAGTGCCATGCCGGCCAAGACGGTGATAAATACCCGCGGCAGGCGAATAGAAAATAACACAAATTCTTCTTTAAATGTGCCCTGTCCCATAATAGTCGGGATCAATCGGTCATATGAAAGGGAGGCATAGCCTAATCCCATTCCAATCACAATGGTAACAATAATAAGTGCTGATAAAACGGCCATTAAAATTCGCTGTTTTTTTACTAACTCTGGCTGAATCATGAGAACGCCTTACCTCCTTTATGAACAATAAACAGGAAGAAAGGAAGCCCCATAACGGCGATAATGGCCGCTGCCGGTGTTTCGTAAGGAGCGTTGATGGTTCTCCCGAGTGTATCGGCCAGAAGCATAAAAGCAGCTCCTGTGAGTGCGGACATGGGAAGAATAAAACGGTAGTCGGTACCTACAATAGCACGGACAATATGAGGCACCATCAGCCCTAGAAAAGCCATATTGCCGACCAGTGCAACCGATGCGCCAGCAAGCAGGGTCACTAAGATGAAAAGGATGGTCTTAACCTGAGTTGTATTTTGCCCCAGACCCACAGCTACTTCCTCATTTAGGCTTAAAATAGTCAGCTGCTTGGACAGAAAAAGCGAAACAAGAATACCGATGGAAATAACCGGGACAATCACTTGCAGCTGGCTCCAGGATGTGCCGATGATTCCGCCTGCAGTCCACATGCTGACTTCTTTTGAAATTTTAAAGTAGATGCCAACTCCTTCGGCTATTGCGAAAAGGAAGGCAGAAACCGCGGCTCCGGCCAATACGATCCGAATAGGAGAAAAACCTCCTTTTTTCATGGCGCCTATGCCGAAAACCAGCCCTGCTCCGACAGCTGCACCGATAAAACAGGCGAACAGAATCCCTATGTAATTAGCTGAGGGAATGAGCACAAGAGTTAATGCAAGTGAGGCATTTGCTCCGGCCGTTAATCCGAGCAGGCCTGGATCGGCGAGAGGGTTTCTTGTCATTCCCTGCATAATGGCCCCGGAAATGCTAAGCGCAGCTCCAACGAAGATCGCAGCAATTTCACGCGGCAGACGGATTTCACGAATAATTGAAATTTTTTCTCCGGAAGCATTGGAAGTAAGCGCCAGCCAAACATCTCTGACCGTGACATCCGCAGCTCCAAACACACACGCAGCCACAAACATGCCGGAAAAGATAACAAAGCCTGCAGCGAGTTTATAGATAAATGGAATGAAGGGTTGAGCATCTTTTGTCATTGTACTCTCATCTTTCTTTATGGGATCGGAATCAGAACTGCCTTAAACTTCGAAAACTGCCTAGCTCCAGCTGACATGCGGGAGCCTTCCGCTTCTAAAAGTAACAGAATTTATTCAATTCGTGGGCAAGGCGCTTCCGCATTTCTAAATAGGAAAGAGGAATTCTTAATTTTAAGAATCCCTCCTGCGGTATTACTTTCCTAAAAATGATTCTTTAAAGAATTCCAGCTGTGCATCAAGTGTAATTGGATCACTAAAGGAAGCACCATTGCCTTCCATTTCAAAGACTCGATCATTTTTTACAGCAGGGATATTTTTGTACGTATCAGTTTCCTGGAACGAATGGTCAGCTTCAGCGTATTTGCTCAATACAATGTAATCTCCGGCATACTCTGGAAGGACTTCTGTAGAAATAGCGTAATAGCCATCTTTTAGAGCCATTTCCTTAACTTTTTCAGGCATTTTTAAGTCCATTGCCTGGTACAGGATTTCTGTTCCGCGAGCCCAGTTATCGCCAAACACATAAAGCTGTTTATCAAAGATTTCAAATACAGAAACGGTTGCATCTTCTCCAATTTTTGCACGGATGTCTTCACCAGCTGTTTCGGCACGCTGTTTGAAGTCGGCCACCCATTTCTTTGCTTCTTCTTCTTTATTAAGAAGCTTGCCGATTTCTTCATGCTGTGACAGATAATCTAATTTGCCCCATGTATAAGTTACAGTTGGTGCAATTTCCTTAAGTTTATCGTAGTTTTTTACAGTAGATAATGCAATAATCAAGTCTGGTTCTAATTCAATTATTTTTTCAAGGTTATCTTCAGATACTTCTTCAGCATCTTTCAATTCTTCTTCAAAACGAGGGTTATTCTTGGACCATGTGTCCACACCGACGATATTTACGCCTAATTGCATTACATTTCCTGTAAAGCCGGAAAGGAGGACAACTCTCTTAGGATCAGCTGGGACTTCAACCGGTCCAGTTTCAGATTCATAAGTAAAGGTGCCTGATTTTTTGTCTTCTTTTGGTTCTGCTTCTTTGGATTCTCCTTGCTCTGTATTGCCGCAGGCGCTAATAAGCAGAAGCAGCAAGATCGTAAACGGGATCAATAGTTTCTTCATGTTGATTTTCTCCTTTTAATAAATTATAAGTAATACACATTGGCTTGTTAGTGCGGGGGTCGCGTCCGATGACTGCATCAATATTGAACACTTTCCTTAAGACATCCTGTGTAATGACTTCCTCATAGCTTCCTGATTTAACAATTTCACCATCTTTTAATGCAACGATATGGTCAGCAAAACGGGCTGCCTGGTTTAAATCATGAAGGACCATCACAATGGTGCGCTCCTGTTCCTGGTTCAGCTTTTGGAGAAGTTCAAGAACTTCAAGCTGATGGGCCATATCCAAGTAAGTGGTCGGTTCATCAAGGAAAATGATGTCTGTTTCCTGTGCAAGAGCCATTGCGATCCAGACTCTCTGGCGCTGGCCGCCGGAAAGGGCGTCAACCGGGCGAAATTTGAAATCCATTGTTCCAGTAACATCAAGAGCCCAATCAATAACTTCATAGTCCTTTTTCGTTAATCTGCCAAAGCCTTTCTGATAAGGAAAGCGTCCGTATGAGACCAGTTCGCCAACTGTTAAACCGCTTGCACTTTCGGGTGTTTGCGGCAAAATCGCCATTTTCTTAGCTAGGATCTTTGTATTTTCCTTTGAAATGTTTTCGCCATCCAAAATGACAGTGCCTGATTGATGAGAAATTATTCGTGTAATCGCTTTTAAAAGGGTTGATTTTCCGCAGCCATTCGGGCCGATTATGGTAGTGATCTTTTTATCGGGAATCTGGACACTAAGGTCTTTCACAATCAAGCGTTCACTATATCCAATGTTCAAGCCATCTGTATATAGGCGGACCATTATGTAACCTCCGTTTAGTTGAGAATATATTCTAGTGATAATGATTATCAGTATCGGTTCTTTTTTACTATAAGTCTATCTGATTTTTATGTCAATAGTATTTAAAGGAAAGTATTCAGAAAAAAATTTCATTGTCAAAGGAGAAGAAAGGTCGTATAGTTGAAGTGAGAATGATAATCAATAGTAATTGGTTATAGGAGTGAACGGTAAATGAAAAATGCTGAAGTGTTTGATGTGACGGTCATTGGAGGCGGACCTGCGGGTCTTTATTCCACTTTCTACAGCGGATTAAGGAAAATGAAAACAAAGCTGATTGAGTTTCAGCCGATGCTGGGTGGTAAAATTCATGTATATCCGGAGAAAATGATCTGGGATGTGGGCGGCCTGACTCCGACTCCGGGAGCTAAGCTGATCGAACAGCTGGTGGAGCAGGGACTAACGTTTAATCCAACAGTTGTTCTTAATGAAAAAGTAGAATCCATTGCCAAAAATGATGATGGTCTATTTGTCTTAAAAGGCTCTTCTGGAGAAGAGCACTATTCAAAAACCGTCATTGTCGCAGTTGGCAGCGGAATTCTAAAGCCGCAGAAACTGAAGATAGAAGGGGCAGAGCGTTTTGAAGTTTCCAATCTGAATTATACAGTCAAATCGCTTAAACATTTTAAGGATAAGACTGTAATTGTTTCCGGCGGAGGAAACTCTGCAGTAGACTGGGCAAATGAATTGGAGCCAGTTGCCAAGCAGGTATACATTACTTGCAGGAGAGATGCTTTGACTGGACATGAAGCTCAGGTTTCACAGCTGATGAATAGCTCGGTTATCTGCATTAACCATACGTCCATCACAAAATTAATTGCCGGCGGAAATCACGAGGAAATTGAACAGGTGGAATTGACCAATAATGAAACGGGCGAAGTTTCTTATCTGCAGATTGATGAAGTAGTAATTAATCATGGATATGAACAGGATACGGAACTCTTAAAAAATAGCAATCTGAATATTGAAATGCTCGAAGACTTCTATATTGCAGGCAATGCAAACAGCGAAACGTCAGTTGAAGGGCTATATGCTGCAGGGGATATCCTAAAGCATGACGGCAAACTTCACTTAATTGCCGGGGCATTCCAGGATGCTGCCAATGCAGTAAACAAAGCGAAGCAGTACATTGAACCGGATGCTGCCGCAGCTGCGATGGTTTCTTCTCATAATGATGTCTTTAAAAAACGGAATCGGGAATTGGTGAAGCAGCTGGTGCACTAGGGTAAAATGGCTAAGCGCACATAAATTTTTTTATGCGCACATAAAATTGGGTTATGCGCACAGAAAAAATTTTATCCGCATATAAAACAAGGCTATCCGCACAAAAACTGAAAAAACGCCTGGAATTAAGGCGAAATAGCAGCGAAAAACCGGCCCACACGATGTGGACCGGTTTTCTTACGTACTGATCTTTTCTTTTACCTGAACCTCTGTCCTTATTTGCTTGAATTTAGCAAAGAATGCTGCCGTCATGATCAGCGACAGTATTCCAAAGATCACGACCATTATCTGAAGGCCGACTGCATCCAGCAGGAATCCTGTCAGAAGCAGGACAATCTGAAAAGTCACACGGTCAAGCATGTTTCGGAAGGAGAAGAATCTTCCGTGAAATTCCTTTGGCACTCTTGTTTGAAAAATGGTGGCGGCAGTCGGGAAGAAACAGCCGACGGCAAACCCAAAAATGAAGAAAGCCAAGATAGATAGAACAGGCACATCCGCAAAGTACAGAAGCAGCTGTGATAGGCCGATGATGAAGGAGAAGAAAAACAGGATCGCATAAGGAGAACGTTTTTGGCTGATTCGTTTGACAATAAACGCGCCAAGCATGAAACCGAGTCCTTCTGCCGTATAGATCAAGCCTTTAATGGATGAGCTGTCCTGAAGCTCACTGATATTAATGACCATTAAGTTAAATCCGCCAAGGAACAGAAGCGGAACCAAGGTTAGGATCAATGTCATAAACACAATGGGCAGACCTTGAATAATCGGGAATACTTCCTTGAATCCTCCGCTGCCTCTGCTTGAGTTTCTTCCTGTGCTTTCCTTTGAGAAGGATTCTTCAAAATCCATAAAAAAGGTGATTATAAAGAGAATCAGATAAGCGACAAGCGAAGCGATGTAAAGCATTGATAATGGCAAGATAACTAACAAAACGCCAGCTAAAGCAGTACCTAATATTCTCGAAAGGGTGGACACATTCATATGGACTCCATTCAGCTGCAGCAGGTCCTTATCTTCCACAACCAGCGGAATGGCAGCCTGCAGAGCTGGAAAATAGAAGGCTGCCGAAATTTGCAGGAATACCAGAAAAATAACCATCCACCAGACTGACCCGGTTTGTATGGCTATTAACATAAAAACAACGCTCAATGCCCGGGCGAAGCCAGATGCCAGCATGACCGTCTTCTTGCTGATTTGGTCAGTTATTCTTCCTGCCCATGGTCCAACAGCAATTCCAGCCAGCAATCCGCCTGCCAAAATAAGCGACTTTAGAAAATCTGAAGGAACCTTTTCCTGCATAAATTCGAGATTCCCTATTATACCGAGCCACAAGCCCAGCCCTGCTATAAACTCCCCAGTTAATAAAATCCATACATTTTTATTTTTCCACATAATTGAGCCTCATTTTCTGATTAGTTCGATAATCTAAACATACTATAAATTAATAAAATAATGAATCTATTTTTTAAAATAGTTGAAAATGAAAATCGTTATCAATTATAATAACAGAAAAGAAGCAGGGGAGGAACAGGTATGTTTATTCAATTAAAAACGATTACGGTGAAAGAAGGCCATTCCAATAATTTAGTCGAGCGCTTTGCAGGGGAAGGAATAATCGAAGAACAGCCTGGATTCATTGATTTGAATGTTTTAAAGAAGAAACAGCGCAGCGGGGATGAAGAAGTGGCAGTCATGATTCGCTGGGAATCGGAAGAAGCCTGGAAGGTGTGGGAAACAAGTGATGTACATATTGCTGGGCACAAGGCAAACCGCGGCAAACCGAAGCCGGAATATATTATTGATAGCCGTCAGGATGTCTATCATTCATTGGGCCGGAAGCAATACCGTGAGCCAGCAGAAATTAAATAATTGCAATGCCCATTCATAAAGGGATTTTTGAATGGGCATTTTTTATGTGATTGATATCTATTAAGCTTTCAATCCCGTTCCTTTCCGGGTGAGAAGCATGAAAATCAGATAGGGAGCTCCAATGACTGAGATGACGATACCAACCGGTATATCAGCAGGCGCAAGCAGATTTTTCCCTATCATATCTGCAATGAGAACAAGCGCTGCGCCTATTAGTGCAGATAAAGGCAAATTGCTGAAGTAGTTGGGGCCGCAAAGGCGTCGTGCCAGATGTGGCGCCAGGAGTCCAATGAAAGCAATTCCGCCGCCAGCTGCTACACATGCTCCGGCAAGAGCCGCTGAAAGACAGAGAAGCAGCCGGCGTTCGGATTCGACTTTTAAGCCGAGTGCAACAGAAACTTCCTTTTTGAATTGAAGGATATTCATTGTTCTTGCTTTTATAAAGGCGATCGGCATCAGAACAAGAATCCAGGGAAGGAGTGCCCATACATACGGCCACTGAATACCCCAGATGCTGCCAGTCAGCCAAATGGCAGCCTGCTGAAAATCCTTTGGATCCATTTTCAGCTGCAGGATCAGCAGCAAGGCACCGCATAGTGCATTAAATCCAAGGCCAACGAGGAGAAGCCGTTCCGGGTCTATTCCGCCTTTCCACGAAAATCGGTAGATCAGAGCTGCAATGGCAAGTGCTCCGGCGAAAGCAAATACGGGAAGGAAGAACGGTTTAGCCATAAGGCTTCCACCCGATTGCCCGAACAGGTAGATTGAGAGAACAACTGCTAAACCGGCACCGGCATTAATGCCGAGAATGCCGGGATCAGCCAGGGAATTCCGGGATAGTCCCTGAAGGATGCTGCCGGAAAGAGCAAGGCCTGCTCCGATTAGAAGGGCAATGATCATTCTTGGCAATCTTAGCTGAAGCAGCACGAGCTCCTGCTTCGGAGTGCCGCTGCCTGAGAGAACAGCCATAATTTCATTCATTCCGACTGGCATCACTCCAGTCGAGAGACTAAGGACAAAAGTGACCAGGATAAGGAATATAAAGGCTGCCATCCAGCCCCGCGATTGGAGTAAAGCCTGTTTCCAATCCATTACATATACCCCCTTTTCCTTCTGGACAAATATAAGAAAAATGGAACACCGATTAGTGCAGTTACAGCACTGACAGGAGTCTCAAACGGCGGGTTGATCATCCGTGCCCCGATATCTGCCAATACAAGAAGCAAGGAACCCGCAATGGCACTAAGCGGGATGAGCGAGCGGTAGTCAGATCCAATCAATAGCCTGACTATATGGGGAACCACCAGTCCGATAAAGCCTATAGCTCCTGCAATGGAAACGGCCGCCCCGGATAATAGTATAACTGCTGCAAGCCCAATCCAGCGGACTTTCTGCTGAGATTGACCAAGCCCTGCAGCCACTTCTTCTCCGAGGGTTAGGATTGTCAGGGAGCGGCTGATCCAAAGGGACAGGAGCAAGCCTAAAAAAACGGCGGGAAGCAAAATATACACATGGCGCCATTGTGTTCCTGAAAGACCTCCCGCAAACCAGAAGCTCAGGTCCTGGGCAGTCTGAAAGTAAAGGGCGAGGCCAGTTGAAAGAGCGCTGAACAGGGTGCTTAATGCTGCGCCTGCCAGTGTCAAAGTGACAGGTGATATCCGCTCTTTTGAAAGCATGGAGAAAGATAATACAAGCAAGGCTCCAGCAGCGGAACCTGCAAATGACCAGATGAGCAGAACCCAGTATGATCCGCCGGAAAGAAAGGCAAGTGCAATTGCGATGGCCAGGCCCGCTCCATGTGTAATGCCGATTATGGAGGGATCTGCCAGCGGGTTGCGTGTAATTCCCTGCATAATGGTGCCGGCTACAGCCAGTGCTGCGCCAATAAGTGCCCCGGTCAACGCCCGGGGAAGCCTGACTTCTCTGATAAGCTGATGTTCAATTTGGCCTCCCTGAAAGGAGACAAATGACTCCCACACCACGGAAGGGGGAATCCAGATTGCGCCCAGCCCAATCGATGCAAGCAGCCCGATAAGCACCAGCACAATTCCTGCCAGGCCCCATTTAATAGATTTTTGGTGTACAGGCCGCATGTGCTCTGTTATGTCAGCTTCAGTTCTGGGCATTACATTCAGTCCTTTTCTATGTAAATTTTAAGTGAAAATGATAATCGTTATCGTTCTAAATAATCGTAATTAATCTACTATCCTTTCACAGCTTTTGTCAATTCTTATTTAAGGAAAAAGAAGGGAGTATTTTTTGTATATGCTGAGCGGCAAACAATTTGGACCGTATAAAATTGCAGTATCAAGCTTAAGAGAGGGATTGTCGAAAACCATCAATGAAAATCGCAATGATTTTACACTTATTTATATTTCATCGGGGAGAGGCACAATCGAAACTCAAAACCGCCAGCTGAAGATAGAGGCGGGGAAAAGCAGCTTTTTCTCGGAGTGTGGCATAATTACCTCCGCATCAGCAGACCTGTTAACGGTTTATATACTCACCTGGGCAAAGGATAAAGATGTGCTTTCCAGATTTCTTTCCGGGATACTGGCTAATCAGGAGCCACCAAAGATGGTGCCCTTGTGGGATGAGCTGAGGAAATGGAACAAAGAAAAATCTATTTCTGCTGAGTGCCGATTTCAGTCCCAGCTGTGGAATATGATGTCTATTCTGACAGACAAGACAGAAGTAGACGGGATTGAAGAGGCAGTGGACCTGATCAGAAATAATCTGTCCCAGCCGGTTACTGTGGCAGAGCTGGCATCTAAAGCAAACATGAGCCCAGTTTCGTTTACCAGGGCCTTTCGGAAACGAACCGGGATGGCGCCGAAGGAATTCCTAAATGGAGAAAGAATGAGAGCAGCCAAACAGCTGATGCTGCAGAAGAAAGGGATTACGGCAAAAGAAGTGGCCCTGCAAATCGGAATGCAGGATGAATTTTATTTCAGCCGTCTTTTTAAAATGAAAGCAGGCTTGCCGCCATCTGTATTTATGAAAAGGGCTAATGAAAGAATTGCGGTGGTCAGTCAGCTCTTTTTGCAGGACCATCTCCTTTCGCTGGGTGTACAGCCTGTTGCAGCGCCATCCTATCCAACTGTTTATCCTGCCAGCAATGGAGTGCCGAGCTATCTTCAAAAAGAATTGGAGGGCACCATGCTCCTTAATGCAGAAAAGCCTTTTCAGCCAGAGGATATTCTCTTAACTCAGCCTGATCGAATCATAAAGACGCCTTTACATAATTATCAGCTCCAAAATGTGCTTCTCTCACAGCAGGAGAAGGTCCATCATATACAGCTGCAGCCGGACTGGCGGCAGTATCTTTACGAAATTGCTTCTATGGTAGGATGTACAAGCCGGGCAGAATGCATAGAAAAAGACATCCACTGCCTTGAATGTAAAGTAAGGGATAAGCTATGTCCATTAACGAAAAAAGGCAGATGGGCAGTCATTTGGATCCGGCCGGAGGAAATCCGTCTTTACGGACAGGGCGGGCATGCTCTGCTCAATCTGTTCTTTCAGAATTTGGGTTTTGAGCCTCATCCTGATTTGTATTTTGAAGGATATCGGATTGCAGACCTGAAGGATGTGGCTGATCTCAATCCTGATAAGCTTCTCATCTTATGGAGTCATGAAAGAGATGTTTGGAGAGCTGCTCATACTCCTGAATGGAATAAGATCCGTGCTGTCCAAACAGGTGAAGTATACTATCCTGACAGCCATGAGTGGGATCCTTGGGGACCGCTTGGGAGAAAGAAAATGCTTGAGGTATTTCCGGACGATTTGCTGAGAGCAAAACTTAAGGCTTAATTAATGCGAACAAGGGTCCAGCTGTTTTTTCAGCTGGACCCTATTTTTAGTGGAAAGTAAGTTTGTACGTTTTGTCCATGTAAGAAGTTGTAAAAGTCCATGTTAAGCTAATGTGATAATGATTATCATTGAGAATGAATTTCATTATTGCTTAGGAGGAATTATCCATGAAGAAGTTTTGTGCTCCATGGAGCATTGTTTTCATGTTATTTTTATTAATTTTAACAGGATGCGGTAAAGGTGAAGAGGCCTCTACAGAAGCAGCTGAAAAGAAAGAGAAAGAACAGACAGAGGAAACCAGAACGGTTGAACATCTTTTCGGAAAAGCAGAAGTGCCCGCAGAACCGAAAAAAGTAGTTTTGCTTTCACATGTTTCCTGGGAAGGATCGCTTGTATCAGTAGGGGTAAAGCCTTATGCGGTAATGGCATACGATAATGAGTTCCCGCCGCATTTAACGAAGGAGCTTGAAGGTGTTAAGGCGCTCCCATATGCCGATGAAATTAATTCAGAAGAAATTGTGAAGCTTGATCCGGATCTTCTTATCATCAGTGATCGCTATAAGCCTCTCTATGATCAGCTTTCTGAAACCATCCCAACAGTTGTTGTTGAAGTTGGCGGTGACTGGAAGGAAGATCACCTGAAAGTTGCAGAAGCTGTAGGCAAGCTTGACGAAGGAAAGAAAGTTATTGAAGACCTGGAGAAGGAAGCAGAGGATATCGGAAAACGTGTCCGTGAAAAAACAGGAGAAGAAACTTTCATGGCAGTGGCAATCAATAAAAAAGATATTCGTGTTTTTGGACTGACAAACCACGCAACCAACTCATTATTATTTGATGATCTTAAATTAACTCCAGCTGAAAACCTTCCAGAGGATTTTGGCGAGAATATCTCAATTGAAGGGTTAGCAAAATATAATCCTGACAATATAATTGACCTTACTTTCTTTAACAGCGGTGAATTTTACGATTCAGTCACTCAGGGTGAAGTTTGGAAAAGCCTGAAGGCTGTTCAGAATGACAACGTACATACTCTGTCCACTACTTGGGGATTCTGGGATCCGATTGAGCGCCAAAAAGGTTTGAAAGAAATTGAATCGCTTCTATTAAGCGAATAATTTAAGGAGGGAGGCCGGGATTTGCACCCGTCCTCTCCATTATCTTGATTCTTTTCATGGAAAAGAATCAAATTTTTTAACTGTTATTGAGAATGGTTATCAATTACTAGGTCTAAAGACTCGGTGAAAGGATGGAATTATGCATCATTCAGCCAAACAAATTGCAGAAAATGCAACGTTTCAAGCTTTTATTAATAGTTATTTGCGGGAAGTGGACAGCGGGCATTGGATGGAAAGCAGGGAGTGGATTCAGGAACAGCAGCTATCCATCCCTCTTTCAGGGGAGTCGGTAGCAGAAATAGAATTATCTGGTCAGTCCGTTAAATTCGCTGTCGAAGTCCTTTACCGTTCACGAACAGGAAGACATGTAATCGGTCATGCACTTAAATATTGTTCTAATCGGCGGGAATGGATTCATCAGGATAGACTGCCGATGATGATTACACTTATCCATGAGATGCATTTAATGGCCAAAGCTAATGGCTGTCATGAACTTGCATCCCATTTTGATGAACTTGTGCTGAGGGTGATTGAGAGCTACCAAACAATGGCGGCATATATTGAAGCGAGAATGAATGATGAGGACAGCCTGTATTCCGAAGATTGTACTTTCATTGAAGCAGAGCAATCGCTCCTGTTTGGGCACTGGCTTCACCCTACACCGAAAAGCAGGCAAGGAATGACTGGATGGCAGCAGCCAAGCTACGCGCCAGAATTAAAGGGGCAGTTTCAGCTCCATTATTTCCAAATTGACCGGGAGATGGTAAAAGAATCCTCTAATGACCAGGAAACTGCAAGTCAAATTATCCTTCAATCGATAAGAAAATCAATGCCGCACCTTACTGTTCCGGAAAAGGAATGCCTCATTCCAATGCACCCTCTTCAGGCCCAATGGCTTTTGCAGCAGGAGTATGTCAGAGAGGCAATAGAGAAGAACCTTATAAAGGACCTTGGCAGTATGGGGCCTGATTATTCAGCTACTTCTTCCATCAGGACTGTTTACAATCCTGAAGAGGAGTGGATGTATAAGTTTTCGGTCCCGGTAAAAATCACAAATTCGCTAAGGAAGAATCGCTTCCATGAGTTAAGGGCAGGCACCGTCATGGCGGAGTTAATAAAGAAAATCCGATTTACAGAAAAACATCCGGTTTTCCGGATGATTGATGATCCAGCCTATATTACTGCCATATTTCCTGGTCAGAAGGAATCAGGCTTTGAAGTTATACTGCGATCTAATCCATTTCAGGAAAAAAAACAGAAGAGAGTAACTTCCATTGCGGCATTGGTTCAGGATCCTTTGCCTGGCATTCGTTCAAGGCTGCACCGAACCATTGAGAGGATAGCCTTGGGAGAATCTCGTAATATCCGGGATGTCAGCATGGACTGGTTCCGGAAATATTGGAAATGTGCAATGGAGCCTCTCATCCGTTTATATGATGAACATGGGCTGGCGTTAGAGGCTCATCAGCAGAATAGCGTTTTGGACCTTTCTTCCGGATACCCGGAAACTTATTTTTACCGGGATAATCAAGGATATTATCTATCAAATCTCCATAGAGAGAACCTTTGCAAACTGCTGCCTGAATTGGAAGAATGCCCGGAGCTCTTCTATGAGGATGCTCTCATTCAGGAAAGATTTACGTATTATCTGTTTATGAATCAGCTTTTTTCAGTCATTTCAAGACTTGGGCAGGATGGTCTCATCAGTGAGGACCGTTTAATCCAATGGTGTCGAAACCAGCTTTGCTCTCTGGAAAAAGAGCTGTCTGGACAGGGGAAAGATTTCATTCGGCATGTTCTTCAATCTGAGAAATTATCGTATAAAGCCAATCTTTTAACCCGCTTTCATGATGTTGATGAGCTGATGGCAAAGAACGAACAAGCGGTTTACACTTATTTGCCAAATCCATTGGCCACCATGAAGAAGGAGGAAACCTATGCTGAAGCTGCATCCGCCATTGTCTAAAACTTTTGAGAGAAGAGTAATCAGGCAGCTCATGGAGGCCATCATTTTTGAAGGATTAATGGATTATGCCAAGTCGGCTGACCGGCCAGAAGATCTGCACTTACATTTTACGATTTTCGGAAACGAGCGAACATACTGCTGTGAGGGGAAAATTGCTTCGTTTGACCGTGTTCGTTTAATAGAAGGAAGCATTCGCTCCGTCCACCATGATGGCTCGCGAACAGAAACCACCATTGAGGAATTGGCTGAAGACCTTATTGCAGATCCGAAAAAAAGGAGTCAGCTTATTAATGAGCTGGAACAAACCATTCTGCTGAGTGAGTGGAATGAAACTCATCTATTGCATTATATTTCCAGGAGAAATTTCAGCTATGAAGAACTGGAATCAGAGATATGGGAAGGGCATCCCTACCACCCCTGCTATAAGGCGAGAAGCGGATTTACACTTGGGGATCATGCGGCATATGGGCCGGAAGCAAGGCAGTTCTTCGAGCTGCAATGGGCAGCTGTCAGACGTATGAATGCCAGAATAGAATTGCTGGAAGATGAAAAAAGCTTCTGGGAGCGGGAACTTGGCCCTTCAATGTTTGGGCAATTGCTTGCTGAATTGCAGCATATCGGCAAAACCTTTGAAGACTACACATTTCTGCCCATTCACCCCTGGCAGGTGAAGTTTGCAAATGCTGATGCAGATATAGTGCTTCTGGGAAGCAGCGGAGATTTTTATCGGTCAACACAGTCCGTCCGTACTCTATGGAATATGACAAATCCAGAAAAAGCTCATGTGAAACTATCGATGAATATGGTGAACACTTCATCGCTAAGAACTTTGGACACACACGCTGTTTGTGCCGCACCCCATATTTCCAAATGGATAGCAGATACAGTGAAAGGAGATCCATTTTTAAAAGATGAAGCTTCTTTGGTCATTCTTAAGGAATACGCAGGGATTGCTTATCAACCTGGGGAGGAAGAACCTTGCGCAAAGCTCGGAGCTATATGGAGAGAGAGCATCCGGCTTTATATGGAAGAAGATGAAGCGGCGGTGCCTTGTACGGCTTTGCCATTAATGGAGAGGGACGGATTTCTGTTTATTGACGAATGGCTGAAGCGCTATGGAATTGAAAAATGGCTGAAAAGGCTTGTGGAAGTATGTGTGGTTCCTGTCTGGCATTTGCTGTCCGCGCATGGAATTGCTGTTGAGGCGCATGCCCAGAATATGATACTTCTTCATAAGGACGGCTGGCCAACACGTGTCGCACTGAGAGATTTTCATGACAGCGTTGAGTATTGCGATGACTTTTTGGCGGAGCCAAGCCGTATTCCAGACTTTGCGGGCATTCATGACCAATTTAAAAAAGGCAGGGAAGATCAGTATTATTGGATGTCTTCTATTGAATCGCTTAGAGAACTGGCAATGGATACATTATTTGTTTTTCATCTGTCTGAACTGTCCTATGTACTTGAAGAGCAATATGGCTTCAGCGAGCAGCAATTTTGGAAGCTGACAGGAGAAGCTTTAACGGAGCACCTGAGCTGTTATCCGGAATTGATATTCCGAAATTATCTGCTGCAGCATACTGCACCGGTAATTTATGCGGAGTCACTGCTGAAGAGAAAAGTTCAAAAAGAAGAGGCAGGCGGTTTTCGCCATTATGTCAAAAACTCTTTATCGCAGTCTAACGGGCAGTAAGACTCCCTCTTTAAGACTTAGAGGAATCGAAGGGTGATAATTGGGAGTCCAACTGCCCGTAAAGGCCCGAAAGAAGAACAAAGACTAAGGACGCCACATCCTGTGGCAACGTCTTTGTGACCCACTTCCTGTGGGCCTCAACTAACAATCAGTGGGGGAAGGCACCCCACTGATTGAAGTTTCACTTTAAGATAATCATCAAAAGGAGAATTGAGATGTTTTTTGTAAATGATCAATACTATACATTAGATGACCTTGAGCAGCAATATACAGAATTTGAAAACACTCCTCATTTAAGAGATTGCGGGAATAGAAGATTAGCTGTTTGTATGCCGGATGTGTTTCAATGGCTCGCTCTTTGTTTATTTGTACGCAGAAAAGGGGGATCCATTGTTCCGATCCATCCTTCCGTGCCGAAAGAAGGGGCAATCCGAGTGGCTTCATCGGCTGGAAGCCATATCTTGCTTTACGGAAATACTCATACACCGATTGAGCTGTCAGAACAAAAAAATGCCCGTGAAGGTGTCCTGGTCCAAATGAGTTCGGGTACGACCGGTGCACCAAAATGTATTGAACGCAGCTGGGATTGCATCGAGCTTGAACTGGAAAGCTATGTTTCTGTATTGCCGGCAGATCATCAGACAACTTCTATTGTTGCCTGTCCGGTTACTCATTCATATGGGCTGATCTGCGGCGTATTTGCAAGCTTAAGGCGCGGTGCAGAACCGGTCATTCTGTCAAATATGAACCCTAAGTATGTGCTTAAAAAAATAAAGGAACATCCGAAGCATATTCTCTATGGAGCTCCTGCGCTTTTGCATACATTAACACTTCTGATTCGTGATGGCGCGCGGTTCGATTGTGTGATGACATCGGGCACCCTAATGCCATCCGTCTGGCTGGAATCTTTAAAGAGTATTACAAACCGGGTTCTTCAGCAGTATGGATGTTCGGAGGCAGGGTGTGTGGCCATTCACCCGGATGTAAGTGACCCCCGTGAAATGGGCTATCCGCTTCCTCATGTTAATGTTGAAGCTGGAAGCAGAGAATACCCTGGTGAAATTATCATCCGTGATTCTGAAAAAACCATCTTTACTAAGGACCTTGGCTATGTGGAAGACGGTGTCCTGTCATTTCTTGCAAGAATGGATGACACCATTAATGTAGCGGGATTGAACGTATATCCGCAAGAGGTGGAAGATGTCCTGATGGCAGAACCAAGAATTGCAGAAGCAGTGGTTTATAAAAAAATCCATCCGCTTTCCGGAGAAAGAGTCTGTGCACAGTATGTTTGCACCCAGCCTATAGAGGAGCAGGAACTGCGGGAGTGGTGCAGGGAATATCTCGCTCCTTACCAAATCCCGATGGAATTTATCCAGACAGAAGAAATCGAAAAGCTCCCGAATGGCAAAATCAGCAGGAAAAGGCTGGGAGAAGGAGTGCTGGCATGACAAGAGAAGAAATTTTACTGGCCTTATACGATATTATGCAGCATCAATTAGAACTGCCTTCGATGGCAGCCTTTCATGAGGATGCCCGTTTAAATGAAGATTTATATATGGATTCCATCATGATCCTGCAGCTTATTCTTCATTTGGAAGTGGATCTTGGCTTTGATATCCCGGATGAAATGCTGGTGCCAAAAGATTTCAGAACCGTAGGAAGCCTGGCCGACTTTCTGAATCGCCTGCAGAAGCCTGTCACAGCGGAGGCTTCTTATGATTAAAGTCCATTGTTTTGTGAGCTGTGTATGCGAGGCAGTCAAAAAAACGGAAGGGGCCGATCACAGACCTTATTATTTCGGAGTATGGGATGCTGATTTCGATGTATTGGATAATGGAGTTCTGACCTATCATTCCAAACGGATCGACCATGATTTTTTCCACCAATGGTATGAAATGCTGTATGGAATTAAGCTATATAGATGGTATGACGAAAAACGCAGCAAACAGGAAAATATAAACAAGCTTCTGAGCCTGCTTGAGAACAAGAAGCACCAACAGTATGTAATGGTGATGCTGGATTTGTCCAAGCTGCCTGAAAGGGAGAATAAGTTTCATCAAAGTCCATTTCCGCATTATGTGATGCTGGAAATGACAGGGAACGAAGAGGAATGGTTTATGTATGATCCAGACTTCCGCTGGGAAGGAAGTCTGCCGAAGGAGCGGATTTTGGCAGCTATTGAGGATCCTTCTGCTGAAGGGGGATATTTCTTTGATGCAGCCAATATCATTCCCCCATCTGCAGAAACAGTGGAGGCATATTTTAATACATGCATTAAGCTTGACTGCAACCCAATGACTGATGCTGTTGGAAAGATTGTCGATCTATATTCATCCGGAAGCGAAAACTATCCTCTATCAGGATTGACATTCGCATTAAGGGAACTCCCTGTCCTCGCCATCCGGAAATACGCCTATGAACATGCTTTTGCATTTTTCTGGGATTCACTTGGGTATGAGGAGGAAGGCTTTGAAGCCTGGTGTAATGAAATTGAGAAGCTCGTAAAAGGATATACGGTTATCCAATATCGGGCGATGAAGCTTGCCATGACAGGAAACCTGGGTTTAAAAAATGAAATTTCTTTAAAACTGGATGAACTGAATATCCTGGAGTTTAAAATCAAGCAGGGATTGCAGAAAAGCTTTGAAGCCTGGATTAAACTGCAGCGATCCCAAAATATTAAGGAGGCAATTCTATGAAGCTATCTCTCTGCACCATCTCATTCCGGCATCATCTTCAGTCCATTGACCAAATCGCACACTATGCCCAGACAAATGGATTCCAGGGGATAGAACTATGGGGTGTGCATGCCAAAAACCTGGCGGAAGATATTCATTATGGCAGTGAGTGGCTTAGTTCCTATAATCTTGAAACGACCATGCTGAGCGACTATTTGCCTCTTGATGCGCCGCTTCCGGTTTTAATGACAGAAATGCAAAGATTATGTGCACTGGCGCATAGGTGGGGAACGAAGAAAATAAGGACGTTTGCCGGGACAAAAGGCAGTGCGGATATCAGCAGGCTGGAAAGAATCGAATTGGTTTCGCGCATGAAAATGCTCTGCAAAATAGCTGAAGCCGAAGGACAGATGCTTCTGGTTGAAACGCATCCTAATACACTGACAGACAATCCATCCTCCACGCTTCAGCTCATTGAGGAAACGGGCCATTCAGCGCTAAGGGTTAATTTTGATGTGCTTCATATATGGGAATCAGGAGTGGACCCGCTCTTTGCGCTAAAACAGCTGCGGTCATATATTTCGCACTTTCATTTTAAAAATATTCAGTCCCGCTCCCAGCTTGGCGTGTTTGCTCCTAATAATGTCTATGCAGCAGCGGGCAGCAGGGAAGGCATGGTTTCATTATTTGAAGGAGCGGTAGATTACAGGATGTTCTTAAGAGAAGCTTCGAATTTGATAGAAATGGATGCTTCCCTGGAATGGTTTGGACCAAATGTGAAAGACATACTGACAAAAGACAGCAAGGAAATTACGAGAGTTCTTCAGGCTGAGAAAGCCTTATAACAGGCAGAAAAAAGTCAATCAAACGTTTGATTGATTTAGGCTGCAGTATGATTTCCCCTTAAATGAAAAGATGCTTGGAGTGGTATCCTGCATCTCGCAAATTACATGAAAGAGAACAATCAAAAAAAGCTTTAAGGATGTCTTAATCACCTTAAAGCTTTTTCGATTGCTTCTGCTGCTGATTCAATGTGGCGGAAATTTTTCTTTATATTAGTTTCTGTGTAGGTAATTTCAAAAGAGTGATTGTTTTTCAAATAACAGACAGATAAAACCTGCTGTTTGTCATTTGAAAAGGTCTGAGTGATTTGAGAGTCACAATAATATTTCAATGTTTCAAGCATGTTAAGTGTGTGATCTGATGGCATAGTCTTTAGCCTCCTTTTGGATTGGCATGACTAACTGAGATCTTAATTCCATTATAAGGAATTCACCTTCTTGTTTATATGGATAATTTGTCACATTTTATCATAAGATTTCGGTTTTAATAGGGGGCAAAATCAAGAAGGCCAGTCTTTGATAGACTGGCCACATCTTATGCAAGCTGCTGCTCGGCAAATTCACGATATAAATCATGTGATTGTGTCAATTCGGAATGTGTGCCGATGCCTGTGACCTGGCCTTTTTCGATGAAAACAATTTGGTCTGCGTCGACAATTGTGGAAAGGCGGTGGGCGATGACGAAAGTTGTCCGGCCCTCCATTAGGCGGATAAGGGCCTGCTGGACGATGCCTTCAGATTGGCTGTCCAGGCTGGCGGTAGCTTCGTCCATCATCAATATTTTAGGGTCGCGCAGGAAAGCCCGCGCTATAGCAATACGTTGCCTTTGTCCTCCGGAAAGCTTCACACCCCGCTCACCAACTTCTGTATCAAGCCCCTTTGGAAAATCGGCAATGAATTGATCGGCGTAAGCCATTTTCGCAACTTCCCATAATTCTTCATCCGCAATGCTTTCGGGATTTTCCAGTCCATAGCATAAATTCTCACGGATCGTACCTGCCATCATGGCGCTTTCCTGTGAAACATAGCCGATTTGGCTGCGCCAGGATTTAAGGGAAATCTGCTGGATGGGTGTATCGCCAATTTTAATTTCACCAGCAGCTGGCTCGTAAAATCGTTCAAGCAAACCAAACAGGGTGGTTTTTCCGCTTCCGCTTGGACCCGCCAGTGCAATCATCTGACCTGGCTGGGCTTCCAGTGAGATATTTTCAAGAACACTCTCTTCTGCGCTATAGGAGAAAGAGACATTGTCGATTGTAATCGGCTTGCTGCTGATATCCATTTCGATGCCGTCTTGTCCATCTTCTAACGGCTCCTCCAAAATTTCTATGATCCGTTCTGTGGCGCCTTTCGCTTTTTGCAGCTGAGTAAAAAACATCGCAAATGAGGTGATTGGCATAATAATCTGGAACAAGTACAGCAAAAAGGCTACAAGAGAACCCGTTGACATCGTTCCGCTGGCCACACGCATGCCTCCATAGGCGATGATCATGACGATAACAACCATCATGATCAGGTACATAGTCGGGCCAATCATCGCAAAAATGCGGGCTTCCCGCAAACCGTAGCCAAGCAGTTTGTCTATGCCATCCAATCCTTTTTCTTCTTCATTTTGTTCTGCAGTAGAAGACTTCATTAAACGGATTTCACCGAGTGTTTGGGTAATGTTTCCGGTAAAGATGGCAGTTTCATCTTGAAGGCCCCGAGATATTTTTGCCATCTTTCGGCCGAGTGGAATCATAATTGCCAATGTAATAGGAACAGAAGTGAGCATCAGCAGTGTCATTTTCCAGTCCATCACAAGCAGGATAATAATTGCACCGATAATACTGATAATACCGGTAATAAATTGCGGAAAGTGATTGGTAATCAGCTCCCTGACAATGCTAGTATCATTAACTACGCGGCTAACAGTCTGGCCGCTGGATTGCTTATCAAAATAACTGACCGGCAGCCTTATGAGCTTCATCCACATCCGATACCGAAGCCGTGCCACCACTTTTTGGCCGACATAGCTGAGCAGGTAGATAGAGATCCCGCTGATGATGGCCTGGACGATAAAGGCTGCCCCAATTCCGGCCATGAGTGGAACGCTTAAAGATTCAACAGAAAAACCGTCCACCAGGTTTTTGGTCAGCAGCGGTACGAGAAGGCCAGTCAATGTGGTTAAAATACTGGCTGTTAAACCAATGATGAGGGCAGTCTTTGGTATTTTTGTTGATAGTATGAGTGAAATGAATGGTTTTAGGCTGGTTTGGTGTTTATCCATGTTTTGAGGCTCCTGTTACAATTATTAATAATGAAGGGAGAAAATACTGACTGATAATTATTAGTGAATTTTACATTATCGCCCTAAAGTTTATTATGTATTCTTTCAGAGCAAAAGGAAAATTTAACGAATTTTTTCTAGAAAAAATAATTGAACAAATTATTTGAAAATTTAAATTAGTATGTTAAACTAGGTTTAGGTTTAAAATTTAAAACCTGGTTTATTATAATAAACCATTTAGAGGTGAAAGATATTCATGAAAGAAAAATATTGGGTTCCAGCATTAGAAAAGGCAAATAACATTTTAGCTCTCATTGGCGAGCGTCCCAATCAATTGCGCCTGATCGACATATCCAAGCAGCTGGGTATTAATAAGAGCTCTTTATTCTCCTTGTTAAATACGTTAGAAACCCTGCGTTGGATTGTGAAGGAGGAAGGGGATACATATTCACTTGGACCTGCTTTGGGTGCGCTAAGTGCCGCGTACTTTAAGCAGTTCAATATATTGCAGTCCTTTTATAAGGAAGCTAGCGTGTCTGTTTCAAAAATAAATGAGCATATCCAGCTGGGAATGTTAGAGAAAGGAAACGTTGTTTATTTAGGAAAAATGGAAGGGGATTCAAGAGTCCGGCTTGTAACAGATCCCGGCATGCGTTTTCCGGCATATGCCTCTGCGATCGGTAAAATTCAGCTGACTCAATATGACAAAAATGAGCTAGAGGAGATATTTCCAAGCAGCAAGTTTGAGAAGAAGACACCTTTTACAATCTCCAATATCGACGATCTATATGAAAACGTCAATGCAGCAAAGAAGAATGGTTATGCAATCGAGAACCAGGAAGCCTCACTAGGGTTTCATTGTGTGGCTGCGCCGGTCTATAACTACGAAAATAATATTATTGCAGGAGTCAGTTTTACAATGATGACGAATAGCTGGGAGCAGAAAAAGGATGCAGCGAAGGAGGAAATATTAAACCTCGCAAACCGGTTATCCCAATATGCCGGTTATACGGGCAATCAGAAACAGATGATTGAATAATTCTTAAAAAGGAGCGGAGA
The DNA here is from genome assembly GCF_022811925.1 of Cytobacillus oceanisediminis. Classification (NCBI taxonomy): domain Bacteria; kingdom Bacillati; phylum Bacillota; class Bacilli; order Caryophanales; family Bacillaceae; genus Cytobacillus; species Cytobacillus oceanisediminis. Next base: position 707,095 of record NZ_CP065511.1, read on the forward strand.
AAGGATGCAAATTGAAATCAAAGAGAAAGTCTATCAAAATTTTATTAATAACGAGTGGGTAGAGTCAGGAACGAAGGAATCGATCAAAAGTTTTAATCCGGCAAATAAAGATGAGGTAGTAGGGATCGTGCAGAATTCTTCCCGTGAAGATCTCGAGCATGCAGTTCAGGCAGCACATAAGGCGAAAAAAGCGTGGCGAAGGCTTGGCCAGGCAGCACGGGGGCAGTTCTTATACAAAGCAGCAAACATATTGGAAGAAAACCTGAATGATATAGCTGAAACAATGACACGGGAAATGGGAAAAACACTTCCAGAAGCAAAAGGGGAAACTGCGAGAGGGATTGCTATCCTCCGTTATTATGCAGGAGAAGGGATGAGAAAGGAAGGGGATGTCATTCCATCAACAGATAAAGATGCTCTTATGTTCACAAAAAGGGCGCCATTGGGTGTGGCAGGCATTATTACTCCTTGGAATTTTCCTGTTGCTATTCCTATTTGGAAAATAGCTCCTGCTTTGATTTATGGGAACACTGTTGTGTATAAACCTGCTTCTGAAGCTGCTGTAACTGCAGCGAAGGTAGTGGAGTGCTTTGCTAAAGCCGGGCTTCCAGAAGGAGTTCTTAATTTTATTACTGGGTCAGGTGCTGTTATTGGCCAGGCTCTTATTGATCATAAATTGCTAAATGCTATTTCCTTTACAGGGTCTGAAACCGTTGGCGAAGGTGTTGCTAAATCAGCAGCGGCTCGCGGAATCAAATTCCAGCTGGAAATGGGGGGGAAGAACCCAGTTATTGTTGCGAAAGATGCTGATTTAGATGCAGCTGTTGAAGCGGTAATCAGCGGCGGATTTCGTTCTACTGGTCAGAAATGTACAGCTTCCAGCCGCGTAATTGTTGAAGCGGATGTCTACGATGACTTTAAAGAAAAGCTAGTTGCAGAAACAAAAAAGATAACCGTAGGCGATGGCATGCAGGAAGGAATCTGGATGGGACCTTGTGCAAGCGAAAGTCAGTTTAATACAGTAAAGAAATATATTGAGCTGGCAAAGAGTGAGGGTGCTTCACTAGTATACGGAGGAGAGGCTTTGACCAGAGGAGAGCTTAAAAAAGGATATTTTATCTCTCCGGCTATTTTTGAAGATGTAAAGTCTGAGATGACCATCGCACAGGAAGAAATCTTTGGTCCAGTTATTGCTCTTATAAAAGCAATTAATTTAGAAGAAGCAATCGCAATTGCCAATGATACAAAGTATGGCTTAAGTGCATCCATCTTTACTTCCAATATTAGCTCATTCCTTGAATTTATTGATGAGATTGAAGCAGGCCTTGTCCGCATCAATGCTGAAAGTGCTGGAGTAGAGCTTCAGGCCCCGTTTGGAGGGATGAAAGCATCGAGTACAGGATCCCGTGAACAGGGAGAAGCAGCAAAGGAGTTCTTTACTGCTATTAAAACCGTATTTATAAAAGGATAATGCCGGTAAAGCCAGGGGATTTTTGTCCCTGCTTTGCCATCTCAAATGATAAGGATTGATTGGAGGGAAGAATGAATGCGGTTTCATGGAATCATACCGCCGGTTGTTACATTATTCGATGAAGATGGAAACCTGGATTTGGACTTAAACAAAAGATATCTCGATGAGTTAATTAACGAGGGTGTGCATGGCATTTTATTAATGGGCAGCACGGGTGAATTTACCTCATTAACCATGGAGGAGCGGAAATTATATGTAAAAGAAATGACTAAGCATATTAATCAACGGGTTCCTGTTTTGGTGGGAATAGGCCATACAGCTTTATGCGAAGTGCTTAATTTGTGCACTTTTGCTGAGGAACAGGGAGCAGATGCAGTACTTGCAGTCAACCCGTACTATTGGCCGCTTTCAGAAGAACAGCTATATGGTTTTTATGGAGCTATTGCTGAAAATACATCCCTGCCAGTCATTTTATATAATATCCCTTCTCTTAGCGGACAATCGCTCTCGGCAGACCTTGTAAAAAAATTATCGATAGATTACCAGAATATATGCGGGATTAAGGAAACTATAAATGACTTTGTCCACATTCGCCAGATGATCAAGGAAGTAACAAAGGTCCGAAGTGACTTTATGGTTTTTACCGCATTTGATGAGCATTTATTGCCGGGCCAAATGATTGGAACGGCAGGAAGCATAAATGGAACAGCCAGCTTTGCTCCTGAAATTTCAGTCAGTTTATATGAAGAATACCGGAATGGCAATCTGGCAAAGGCCGAACAGCAGCACCGAAAATTATCACATTTAATGGATATTTACACGCTCTGCCCATCATTTTTTATTGCAGTGAAAGAAGCGGTGCACCAAAGGTGGTTTCGTGTTAATGCAGGCAATCGCCCTCCGTTTGATATATATCCTAAGGAACTGTCAGATAAGGTAACAGCACTCTTACAAACTATTGAAACGAAAGTAGGGTCAAATAATGAAAGAATCTAGAGAATTACTTGAAAAACTAGGTTATCCATCCACAGACTTTTCGGAACTGCCTTCTTCTAACAAAACATTTCCAGATGGTGCACAGTACAGAATTGAACTGCCGAGTGTAGAAGGCCCGGCTGCTTTAAAAGAAACGTTAAAAGAGATTGACCGTTATGGCATCACTGTTCATCGGATATCCCAAGGAAGCGGTATCATGCTGCAAACAGATGATGAGATTCTGGAAATGTGCAGAATGACTGCAGAAAGAGGGATAGAACTTAGTCTGTTTGTGGGACCGCGGGGAACCTGGGATATAAGTTCGGGGCCATTAACTATTGCCGGGAAGTCTCAGGCATTGCGCCATGAAGGTGCAGACCAGCTTGTTTACGCAATGGAAGACTTAAAAAGGGGTACCCGATTAGGTCTAAGAGGTGCATTAGTAGCAGATGAGGGCCTGCTGTTAATGACAAAAGAAATGAAAAAAGCAGGTCAGCTTCCTGAGGATTTTGTCGTAAAAGTATCAGTGCAAATGGGCTCAGCTAACCCGGTTTCGATCAAACTTATGCAAGATCTGGGGGCAGGAACCTATAACGTTCCTACAGCACTGACCCTGCCAAAACTAGCCTCAATCCGCCAGGCAATTGATATTCCAATTGATTTATATGTTGAGGTTCCAGACAACTTTGGCGGTTTTCTCCGATACTATGAAATCCCGGAAATTATCCGTGTGTTAGCACCTGTGTACATTAAATTTGGTCTCCGTAATCACCCGGATGTGTATCCTTCCGGTAAGCAGTGGGAAGCAACAAATATTTCTCTTGTACAAGAACGGGTACGCCGGGCGGCTATCGGTGTTCAGATGATTGAACGCTATTATCCTGAAGCCAAAACTTCAAAACTAGGCGCTGAAGGTCTTGGAATTGCAAAGATTATCACTGCAGCTGCAGCAAATTAAAAGAAGGGGAGAAGGTTTAAATGAAACTTGCCGCTTTTCGAATCGACTCAGAGACACGTATTGGTGTTTTAAAAGAAAACCATATAATAGATTTAAATGCCTTAGAAACCAAGATTGATAGTTTCTCAGAATTGAAAATTCCGAGGGATTTAAAGCAGATTATTGAACAGAGCGATAGCATTCTTCCTTCTATCCAGGCACTGCTTGAGCAAAATGAACTGGATCTGGATGACAGGGATGTATCATTGCCCCTTTCAGATGTGGAAATACTGGCTCCTATTACACAGCCCGAAAAAATCATTTGTGTCGGTTTAAACTACCTTGACCATTGCATAGAAACAGGATTGGAACCGCCAGCATCACCAGTTATTTTTTCAAAATATGCAAATGCCATCATCGGGGAAGGTGATGCCATTGAACTTCCTGTCAACTCCACCCAGGTGGACTTTGAAGCGGAATTGGCAATTGTTATTGGGAAGGAAGCAAAATGTGTTTCTGAAGAAGAGGCAGAGGATTACATCTTTGGCTATACCATTATGAATGATGTAAGTGCCAGGGATCTTCAATTTGCTGATGGCCAATGGTCGCGTGGAAAATCAGCAGATACATTTGCGCCAATTGGGCCTGCTGTCGTAACAAAGGATGAAGCAGGAGATCCGCATAATCTGAATATCTCTTTACGTTTAAATAATGAAATCATGCAGGATTCCAATACGAAGAATTTGATATTCAAGATCCCATATATTGTCTCTTTCCTCTCTCAATCGATGACATTAAAACCAGGAGATTTAATTGCTACAGGTACACCGCCGGGCGTAGGCATGGGAAGAGATCCGCAAGTATGGCTAAAAGAAGGGGATCAGATATCCATTACAATTGAGAACATCGGAACTTTATCTAACATAATAGAAAAAAATAACTCTTTGCACAAACAGGACAACTACGAAAATCCACAGCTAACCTCTAAGTAATTCTCTCACCTTTGTTTGGGGATTTCATTTGGCAGCCATATTCAAAAAGGTTCACTTCAAATTTTATGAAAAATATCACACTCATCTTAAGAGCCGCTATATTAAAACAAATTGTAAACGATTTCATATATAGAAATCACATTTTTAATATGAATAAGGAGAGTGTTAAGATGCAAATCAAGCAGACAATTGACAAAGTTCCAGGCGGTCTGATGGTTGTGCCATTATTGTTAGGAGCCTTATTAAATACAATTGATCAGCTTCATCTTCCTTTTATTATGGATTTGCTAAAAGGTTTAGGTGTAGCGCCTACTCCGGACGGAAACTATGAATTTTTGAAAATAGGGGGCTTCACGCAGGCGCTGTTTAAAGATGGTGCGTTAACCCTGTGTGCTTTATTCCTGTTCTGTGCAGGAAGCCAGATGAATCTCCGAGTGGGGGGAAAAGCTTTAAAAAAGGGTGTGCTATTAACAACATCGAAGTATTTGGCTGGTTTTTTTATCGGAATGCTTTGGGGTGTAATGTCAAATCCGGTGAACGGGTTCCTTGGTTTATCAACCATGGCAATCATCGCAGCGATGACAAATGGCAATGGAGGGATGTATGCAGCGTTGACAGGGCAGTATGGGAATCGTTCGGATGTAGGAGCTACAGCCGTTCTCTCTTTGAACGATGGACCGTTTTTCACCTTAATGGCTTTAGGATTAATGGGGGCTAACTTCCCGCTTATTGCATTTATCGCTGTTCTTCTGCCAATTTTAATTGGGATGATCTTAGGCAACCTTGACCATGAAATCCGAAATTTCCTGGCAGCAGGTGAAACACTTGTCATTCCTTTCTTTGCTTTCGCATTAGGTGCAGGCATGAATTTGGCAAGCTTCTTTGACCCGGAAGTGGTTGGAGCCGGGATTGTCCTGGCGTTAATGACAGTAATTATTTCAGGGGGAGCAATGGCGCTTACATTCAAGCTTTTCCGGGAGAAAAGTTATATCGCTCCTTGGGCAGAGGCTTCGACTGCCGGCAATGCAGTAGCAACGCCCGCTGCCATTGCAGCGGCTGCATCGGTTGCAGCTGGATCTGGCTTAATGACAGCAGCCGAGGCTCAGGTTTATCAGGATTTAGTAGCTGTTGCCTCTGCTCAAATTTCGATCGCGACTATCAGTACGGCATTACTTGTTCCAATCGCTGTAATTCTTGCGGATAAGTATCAAAAGAAAAAAGGCATTGATGGAAAAGTGGAATCGTTTGAAGGAAACCAAAAAGCAAAACATGATCCAGCAATTGAAGATGCTGCTGTTTAAATTTTTGTAATTTTTATATAATTCCTGTAAGTGGAAGGGGAGTTTGGTGTTGGAATATTCTTTTGAAGGTTTTATCAGAGAAGACGGAACTGTAGGAATTAGAAATCACATTGGGATTATCTGTTCAGTTGTTTGTTCCAGTGTCGTAGCCAAAGAAATCTCGGATAAGGTTCCCGGTACGGTTCCATTCGTTCATGGCAATGGCTGTGCGCAGCTTGGAGATGATTTTAAATTAACTAAGAACATGCTCGTTGGCATCTCCTCAAATCCGAATCTGCACTCAGCTCTTCTTGTCGGATTGGGCTGTGAAACAAATCAAATCAGCGGACTGCTTGAAAGCATACCGGATACAAAGCCTGTGAAAGGTATAGGAATTCAGCAGATGGCCGGAGGAGAAAACACAATTAAGAAAGGTGTCGAAATAGCTGAGCAATGGGCAAGAGAAGCAGCAGGCCAAGAGCGTCAGCGTATGCCGCTATCTTCACTGACAGTAGGGATTTTAACAGCTGACCTTGATGAAGACTCCTTATTTAAGGTGGCTCCAGTAATAGGAGAAGCTGTTGACAGATTGGTCCATAATGGGGCCAATGTCATCATGGGCCTCTCTAAAACTTTAGAGCCAGCAGGGGGACTTCTGTCAGAACGATCTGCAAGGGAAGAGGTTAAAAATAGATTGAGGGTAATGGGAGAAGGGCTGCAGCGGAAACGCTGGAAAGAGATAAGCACTGAAGCCCCTGCTTATCAGGGATTTTCCGAAAAGGAAAGGTCACAAGCAGTTCTTGAAGCAGAGATGACAGGCACCAGCCCGATTAAGAGTTTGCTTGGATATAGTGAGATTCCTGCCGAAAGAGGCGTGCATCTGATCACCGTTCCGGGAAATATTGTTGAGGCATTGTCAAATATGGCATCAAGCGGATGCAATATAGTCATGATTGTGAGCAGCAGGGGGGTACTTACCGGTTCAGCCGCTTTGCCATGTATGACGATAACACCTAAAAATCAAGATGATTATTTTGACGAGCTTGTTGATTTTAGAGTCGGCGAAGGAGAGGTTTCGGATCAGGCGGAAGCTGTTATAGCCGATTTGCTGGAAATCTGCTCGGGAAAACAAACAAGCTTGGAAAAACTGGAATTAGGGGAATTCTCTATTCCTCATATAGGTACAACATTTTAATGACAGGAATGGAGGTAGTATGATGAGCCAAAAATACAATGCGATCAAGCTGGACAGAAAAGACAATGTAGCAGTTGCACTCAGAAGCATAAAGCCGGGCGAATTCCTGGCAGTACAGGGCGAAAATGAAGCAATCGAAATCAAAGAGAATATCCCGTATGGGCATAAGATTGCTACTATCTTTATACCAAAAGACAGTAAGATCATTAAATATGGGGAATGCATGGGTATCTCAACGGAAGAAATTAGTCCTGGTTACTATGTTCACGTTTCCAATGTCCGCGGATTAAAAGAAGAGGAACGATTGAGTGCTCTTATGGAGGTGCAGCAGCGATGAAAACATTTGAAGGATATCGCCGGGCAAACGGGAGTATTGGTGTAAGAAATCATGTAATCGTTATTAATACGGTTGGTGAATTGGCCGGTCTTACGAAGAAAATGGCCCAGCTTGTACCGGGTGTAATTCCTGTAGCACATCAAGCAGGAAAAGCCCAATACCCAGAGGATTTAGAACAGACGATCCGAACTCTTAGAGGGACAGCTGGCCATCCAAATGTCAGCGCCGCACTTTTTTTGGGGATGGGAGAGGGTGACCCTGCTGAAGAAATTGTTTCAGCGCTGAAGAAGGATGGCCACCATGTGCATGCGATTACTTTTCAAAAGGGCCAGTCCATATCGGTCGTCCTTAATGAAGGAAAACTATGGCTTGAAAAAGCAATGGAACGAAGCCGGAATGAGCAAAAAGAAACAGCTGATATAACAGAATTAACGATTGGCCTCGAATGCGGCGGATCGGATGCCTGGTCCGGAATAACGGCAAACCCTGCAATCGGGGTGTGCTCTGATGCGGTTGTAAGAGATGGCGGCACTAGTATTTTAGCCGAAACAACAGAAGCAATCGGAGCGGAGCATATATTAGCCAATCGGGCTGTAAATCCAGGAGTAGGAGAGAAATTCCTGAAAATTGTAAAGGACTATGAGATGAGAATCAGGGATACGGGTGAAGATATCAGATCCGCAAATCCTACCCCAGGTAATATGGCCGGCGGTTTAACGACACTTGAAGAAAAATCATTGGGATGTATTAAAAAAGGCGGCAATTCTCCTTTAATGGAAGTAGTGGCTTACGCTCAAAAGCCAGCCGAAAAGGGATTTATCTTTATGGATACACCGGGTTATGATGTGGAGTCGGTAGCCGGGCTTGCGGCAGGAGGAGCGCAAATTGTGCTATTCTCCACGGGAAAAGGCTCCCCGACCGGTTCGCCGATTGTACCGGTGATAAAGATTGGAACAAATCCAAAACTGTACGAGATCATGTCCGAACATATCGATGTGAATGCAGGGAAAATCATTGATGGTTTGAACACGATTGAAGAAATCGGAGAAGAAATCTATCGGAAAGTGATAGAAGCAGCGAATGGAGTACCCACAGCAGCAGAAAAACATAATAACCAGGAATTTGCGATTTGGAGATTGGCGGAAACGATTTAGGAACCGCGGAAAAAAGTGAAGGATATCTTTTAAAATAGCCAGTTTTTGCTGCAGAATTATTATAGCAGCAGGAGCTGGCTTTGTGTGTTTTTGGGAAGAGGTGTGATCCAATATGCCCTAACTTGAATAGGATAGTTAAAAACCCAAAAAGGATGGATTACTGTGGCAATAAACTTTCCAGCAGGCATCAAAACGATGACGATCAGCACCGGACCCACCAAAGTGGTCTATTACCCCCGTGTGACTGGGATGCAAAACAGGCAGCTTCAGGATCTTATAAATAGCACGATTGTGAAGGAGAATCAGCAGCTCATCACCCAGCAAACAGGGGCCATGGATACGACAGTAGTAGACTTATATGGATATTATGAGATTAAAAATAATCAGCGAGACGTCCTGAGTCTGTCTTTATCCAATTACGTGTATCATTATCATGCGGCACATGGTATGACGGTTATAAAATCTCTGACGTTTGATCTGCAAAAGGGGAAGCAGGTTTCCTTAAAGGATTTATTTAAGCCGGGCAGTGATTATGTAAAACGCCTGACTGAGCTGATCTCAATTCAAATTAAACAGCGCGACATTCCGCTGCTTGTAGATTTTAAAGCCATTAGGCCTGATCAGGACTTTTATATAGCAGACAAAGCACTGATCATCTATTTTCAGCTCTATGAAATAACGCCATATGCCTATGGATTTCCGATGTTTCCGATTTCCGTTTATGATCTGCAGGATATTATTGATGAGAATGGGCCACTGGGGAGGATGGCGGTGAATTGAAGGGTAGGAGGGGGATGATTCTGGGCGGTGTCCTCTTGAAAGGAGAATTGAAAAAAGTTCCCCATTTTCTAAGGCTTGTGGGGAACTTTTGCTTTTTCATGTCTTCAATACCATACCAAACTCAATATGCAAAAAATAAACGTGCCCTATCAAAATTTATAGTGCCTGACCCTCAATGCGAAAATTTTTTAACGAGATGGGATCAGGTGCTGAATTTAAAAATTGCGAATAAAGTTTTTACACCTAAGATAATCTAACTATTCTCAAACTTACAGCTCTAAAGAAAGGTGGGTTACTTACAAAGGTTGTTGGCCCTGTAGGTGCTAGATTTAAAACTTCAAGTGTGTTGAGGCTGTTGCCTGTTGTATTAAAGACTGCTCCTCCAGTGGCCCCCATTGGTGCTTCAGTAGGTGAAACGAAGTTGAAATCATTGGTTGCTTCGCTAAACGGTATTATTGTATTTTGATTTAAACGGAGTGCAGCATTTACTCCACTTCCCTTTGGTGCAGTTCCATGTACTGAGTATTCGACAAGATAAGTTTGGTTTGGTTCCAGATTAATGATTGGGGATGGAGATGCGTGTGAAATTGCACTTCCATTAATTAATTGGTTCGTATCTAAAGGAATCGGAGTATTTGGTTGTACTGAAGTAGTAGTATTTAGTCCAATTAAAGCGTTGTTTGCGGTGGTAAGAGGTCCGGCTATTCCTGCTGTTGTAATGTTGATTATTGGATTAAATGTATTTGTATTGGGAGGATTATTATTTACCGAACATGTTGGATTGGATTGACCGGACGAACTGTTGGCTGTTTCACTCATTTTACTAAATCTCCTTACTTTATTTTTCATTTTGTTTTTATAGGTTAAAGGGTTAGGTTTTGAGGAAGGTATATATTTTCATCGAACCAGGGTACATTGTTATAAATCCGGCATACCATACACCTCATAATAAACAAATTTATTTTCTAATCTATTAAAGAGCTGAAAAATCTGCTTGTGCTGAACAAATAGAAACGGGGAAAGTTTATTCTGGATTATGATGAACGAAACTAGTATGGCTGATATATTATCGTTTATTGACTTTTGGAGATTGGGCTTTTGGCTTTCACTGATTTATAAGGAAACTGGTTTTTAACTTAATGGTCCAATGAGGAAGAAACTATTTTAGAAAAAAAGTGCTAGGTCTTCATTCGTGTTTGATAAGGGAGGTGCCTGTCCATAGAATTTAATTAATGTATGCACATGTGCTTTTCTATTTCTCTTGTGCATTCAGATTGCAAGTTCCAACCTGATTTGGAGTATCAAATAAAATTAGTTCGTAGTTTAAGGTGGTTCTGCCCAGGCCCTTTGTAATATATCAAACAAAAAGCCTTGATGTTTTATAATTCGAGAATATTATATAGGCTAAACAAGTTTTGATTATAATTCATCCCTTTTGACTCTAAATAAGACAATGTTTCTTTGCATTCGGGACCCTTATGGGGATCCAGGACAATAATTCCGTCAACAGTTTCATTCCTAAACTTCTGGTAAGAGGAATCCAAGTAATCTTTATAATGTTTAAAGGACACATATTGATGTATTTTAAACTTTCCATATCGTACAACATGATCTCTAAAAATTTTACAATGCTGTTTTGGGCCAAATACTATAAATATTGGTTTTTTTACCTTTTGGCCAAAATAAAATTTACAAATATACTTCATTGATATTTGATTCATTTCAATACAAAAGGCATTTCTGCTATGATTCGTTAACGAGCCCTGGTGGACTCTATATAAATAGAGAACTTCAGGTACAATTTCAATGGAACCAATATTAAACATGCGCAGCCATAGATCATAATCTTGAATCAGCCGGTATTTAGAATCATATCTTCCGGCGGTTTCAAAGGCTTTTTTTGAAAAAATACAACTGCCATGTGATAGGGGACAAGACCTAAACCGTTCTTTAAGAAGATCATCATTAGTCAGAAGAGAATTATGGAAGTTACTAATACCGTTTGTAACTCTTCTTGATACAGCAGGTTTACCGGATATACATTCAATCTTGCTGCCAACAGCAATGACATGCGGATGGGATTCAATAAATTCAGCTTGCTTCTCCAGTCTCGAGGGCATACTTATATCATCAGCATCCTGTACAGCGATCCATTCACCCTTTGCTGCCTGAACCCCCAGATTACGAGCATAAGCGACACCATGATTTTTTTCTAAATGAATAATATTAACCCGATTATCTTCAATAGTATCTAATATTTTTCTGGTGTTATCTGTTGAACCATCATTAATAATAATAAATTCAAAGTTTTTGTGGGTTTGAAGAAGGATGCTATCTACCGCTTGTTTTACATACTTTTCTGTATTGTAGACAGACATCACAACAGAGATAAACAAATTTATTCCCCCTTTCTGATTAAATAAAAGTGTGTAAATAAAAAATGTTTTTTCAAGCTTTAAATGTATCATGTTCCGAATGGATTTTTTCTTAAGACTCCCGCGATAATATGAGATCCATTATTTGATCTTTGTTCCCGTTTGCTTTCTTATACAATTTAAGTAATCTTAGATTTTCCTCTTTATTCGGGGAATTTTCCCAACCGATATGTGGATGCCATAAATGGTAAACCTTTCTTCCATCAATCCTTTTGAAATTTCCACATAAAGTATTGGCAGCACAGCAAAATGCATCGTCCTCCCCACCCCATCCATTAAACCTTTCATCGAATCCGTATGCAGTTAAAAAGTTTTTGCGAGTGATTACATTTAATTTTCCTGCGAAATTCTTATAATACTTCTCAATTTGAAAGTCTTTTAATTTAACACTAAGCGGCCAATTTGGTTTTTGTCTTAATAATTTTTTTGTGTCTTTGCTGGAAAGGTTTACAACTTTACTAAATGGAATAATCCAAGCATTCTCATTTAGTAATTCAACAGCTTCAACTATGATAGCAGGATCGTACACAATATCCCCATCAGCTATAACGAATATATTACGTGTTGCTTGTTGAGCAGCCGAATTAACAGCTTTTGATTTATTGAAGACCTTATCGTTGCATATACCAATACACAGTTCTGTTTCAGGCATCTTTGATTGATAAAAGTTTATAATCCACTCAAAATTTAAGTCTCTTTGTCTATCACCTGGTTTATAGGGAATAAGGATGGAAACTTGATCAAGCATTTTAATCTCTCCTAAAATATCTAATTCTATAAACATAGTATGCATTCTATATTTATTTGAATAGACGGAACTCTAAAATATTAGCGGAAAAAGATTAACAACCGGGGGAAGGTTAAGGAGATGTGAAAAAGTGTAAGCCTCCACGCTCTGTGGCAATTTTATTTCCATTTACCTATCAATAGAAGTCGGCCAGTATACTATAGAAATCTTGCTATACCAAAAAGAGCCTGTCTGCATATTTTGAATTGTAGAAGGTCTATAACAAGAAAGCCGCTGAGAGAACTGCGGGGACCTAAAAGAATACCATCATCAGGAGGTCTTTACCATACCGGACGGGGAGGAAAAAAAGAAAACTTGTTGGGTATGTAAAAGATTGTTCATTACAATCCGTTTCTAACAGAAGAACAGCAACGTACCATGCAGACAATGTTAAGCTGTGTGTCACGAGAGAGGGGAGGGTGTTGTTGCATACATATAAAAAGGGTGTTCCGGAAAGGTTGCAATTGAAAATCCTATTTCTCTTTACATCAGCTTTTCAACATCCGGCATATCCGGAGGTGCCCACTTTAATGAGCATAGATTTTCGGAGTGTTTTCTCGGAGTTGGCGTGCCTTCAACAATCCTGCATTTGATGGAGAATAGATTAATCACAATGTTTCCATATTCATAGATATTTTCATGGAACAGCTCAACTGTTTCTATTTCACCAGTTCCTCATCAATTTCTCTTTTTAAAGCAGAGAATAGATCCTCACCTGGTTCGACTTTTCATCCAGGGTATTCCCATATATTTACTTGTGACATTAGCGGAGATCGAAGTGCACAGGATTTCGTTTTGGTCGTTTTCAATAATGGCTGCTGCTACTTTGAGTTGCTTTTCAATGGTGGTTCTCCTGTTAAAGTTTGTATATTCTATGATGCCACTTTTGAAAATCTGCTATAAATCAGCTTTAGAACAGCCTTTTTCGGAATTCAATCAAATGTTTGATTGATTTTTCACGATAAGAAAAGCCGCTCCTGCCAAAGGCAGGAAGCGGCTTTTTATGTGATTGGAGGGTAACATGTCAAAACGTTTCATGATAGGTAATCGTAACGTTTTGCTGAGTAAAAACTTAATTTCGGATCAGGTAATCAAACGCACCAAGAGCTGCAGTAGCGCCGGATCCCATAGAGATAATGATTTGCTTGTAGGCACTGTCTGTACAGTCTCCTGCAGCAAATACACCAGGGATGTTTGTGGCACCGCGCTTGTCCACAACGATTTCGCCGAAGCGGGTACGCTTGATCTGGTCGCCTAACCAATCTGTGTTAGGAACCAGGCCGATTTGGACGAATACACCTTGCAGTTCAACATGGTGTTGTTTTTCTGTCTCACGATCCATGTATGAAATACCGTTTACTTTGTCAGTTCCGGTAATTTCAGTTGTCTGAGCATTTGTGACAACCGTAACGTTTGGAAGGCTGTTCAGACGCTCCTGCAGAACGGCATCTGCTTTCAATTCAGGATTGAATTCGATAACCGTTACATGGTTAACAATCCCTGCAAGGTCAATGGCCGCTTCTACACCAGAGTTGCCTCCGCCGATAACCGCTACGTCTTTGCCTTCAAATAAAGGGCCATCACAGTGAGGGCAATAAGCTACCCCTTTGTTTTTGAACTCTGCTTCGCCTGGCACGTTGACATTTCTCCAGCGTGCACCAGTTGAAAGGATGACTGATTTACTTTTCAGAACAGCACCGTTTTCAAGTTCGATTTCAACAAGGTCCTTCTTCTCAAGTCTCTTTGCACGCTGCAGATTCATGACATCGATGCCATAATCTTTCACGTGTTCTTCAAGGCTTGCAACAAGCTTAGGGCCTTCTGTATGCTTCACACTGATAAAGTTTTCGATGCCTAAAGTATCCATTACCTGGCCGCCAAAGCGTTCAGCAACGATGCCGGTGCGGATGCCTTTGCGTGCCGCATAGATTGCAGCGCTTGATCCCGCTGGACCGCCGCCAATCACAAGCACATCATAAGGACCCTTATCTGTAAATTCTGATGCGTCAGGTCCTGTTCCCATTTTCGCCAGAATTTCTTCAAGGGACATCCGGCCGCTGCCGAATGATTCGCCATTTAGAAGAACTGTCGGCACTGCCATGATTTCTTTAGCATCTACTTCTTCTTTGTAAGCAGCACCATCGATCATTGTGTGTGAAATATTAGGGTTAAGAACACTCATGACGTTAAGAGCCTGTACCACATCAGGGCAGTTGTGGCAGCTTAAGCTGACATAAGTTTCAAAACGATATTCGCCCTCAATCTTCTTCACCTGATCGATGACTTTCTGATCAACCTTAGGTGCTCTTCCGCTAACTTGAAGCAGAGCAAGCACTAAGGAAGTGAATTCATGTCCAAGAGGAATGCCGGCAAAGGTAATGCCAGTATCTTCACCTGGACGATTTACACTAAAGCTTGGCGTCCTTTGTAATTCAGTACGCTCAACTTTAATGTGGGAGGACATATTGGATAGCTCATCTACTAAAGCCAGCATGTCGCTGGATACTTTATCTGATCCAGCGCTGACTTTTAGAAGGATGTCGCCCTCCATCATCTGAAGATATTGAGCTAACTGTGCTTTTATATCTGCATCAAGTAACATGATTATCGTGCTCCTTAGATTTTACCTACTAGATCAAGGCTTGGCTTAAGTGTTTCAGATCCTTCTTTCCACTTAGCCGGGCAAACTTCACCTGGGTTGTTGCGTACATATTGAGCTGCTTTAAGCTTGCTTACAACCTGGCTTGCGTCACGGCCAATTCCGCCAGCGTTGATTTCAACAGTTTGGATGATGCCATCTGGATCGATGATGAATGTTCCGCGTTCTGCCAGTCCATCTTCTTCGTTCAGAACTTCGAAGTTGCGGGAAATTCTTTGGTTAGGGTCACCAATCATAACGTATTCAATCTTGTTGATTGTTTCTGAGTTATCGTGCCATGCTTTATGAGTGAAGTGAGTATCAGTTGATACAGAATAAACTTCTGCTCCCATATCTTTTAAAGTTGCATATTCATTTTGAAGGTCTTCTAATTCAGTAGGGCATACGAATGTGAAGTCTGCTGGGTAGAAGCATACTACGCTCCACTTTCCTTTGAAATTTTCTTCAGTAACATCGATGAAATCACCGTTATGGTAAGCTTTTGCTGCGAATGGTAGTACTTCTGAACCGATTAATGCCATGATTAAATTCCTCCTTAATTGGTTGAGTGATATGATTATTAATTAAATAGCGAACTATTTAATAATAATTCTAATTCGGTAATAATTATCATATACGATATATTTTTTGTCAAGGGATAAGCTGTGAAAATTTGCTCCTTTTCGGTTGGAGGGCGGAAACCTTAAATGACAAAATAAGACTCCAATGTTTAATTCCGCTTTTTCTTAGGTGAAATCAGTATGGAATGGAACTTTCAAAACAGCCTTAAGCTCGTTAATAACAGTATAACTCTTTCTTATTTTAATTACCCTTTTTTTGCCTGCATCAATCTCAACTAATATGAGATTTAAGTTTATAATTGAGAATGTGTTTAAGCATAAGTTTTAGATAAGGCCGTTGGATAAAACGGGGGCCAATGGTCAGGCACTGGTCCACATTAACTTATTATTCCCTCTTCGGCTAAAAACAATCGATATGGCAGTAAAAATAGTTCAATCAAACGTTTGATTGATTAGAGTAAAAAATCACCTATTTTTTATAAAAATACCTTGCATTACAATATAGTGAGAGTTATAGTAAGAGTATATCTTGTATTGCAAGGTATTTAACTGCAGGTGATTATCTTGTAATACAAGGTAGTGGAAGGAGTAAGGTCAATGTCAGATACCACGCAAATGTTAAAAGGAATTCTGGACGGTTGTTTATTAGCCATAATTAAAGAAGGGGAGATATATGGGTATGAATTGGCAGCGAAATTGGAGTCATATGGATTTCGCTCATTGAGCGAAGGCACCATTTATCCGCTGCTTCTGCGTATGCAAAAAGAAGGGCTGATCAGTGCTACTTTGCGAAAGTCAACAGCTGGACCTAAACGAAAATATTACACATTAACTGAAAAAGGCGAGCAGGAGCTGGAGCTATTTATTGGGCGCTGGGAGCAGGTAAGTTCATCTGTTGACAATGTATTGAATAAAAGGGGGATATGAAGAATGGTCTCAAAAGAGTCTGAACAGTTTTTGACAGAGCTTCGTTTTTACCTGATGTCAAAAGGGAAAAACGATGATGAAATAAATGAAATAACAGAAGAGCTTGAAGTGCATTTAATGGAAGCTGAAGCCGATGGGAAAGATGTGTCTTATATTATCGGGGATAGCCCAAAGCAATATATGAAAAGCATCGGAGAATCAATGAGTACCGATTATCGTCAGATGGCAGGGCTGGTGCCGCTGATGATTCTTTTGCTGGGTGCCTATGTCAGTGTAGGTCCTGCAATTGAAGGGAACTTTTCATTATCCAAAGGTATGCTCTGGATCGCCATCATCGCAGGATCAATTGCAGTGGGAGCTTATAGCCTTCTGATCTTCAGAGTGCTGCCAAAATTTCTTCATTCCAAGTGGAGTGCAGTTCTCCTTTTAGGAGCTAGTGTAGCCATGACAGGTTTAATGGTTATGATTTTACTTTGGAATCAGAAACAGGGGTTTGAACCGATTTTTACAGCAACACCCTTTCAGAATAATGTGATTGTGGCAGTTTGTGCGGTTATATTTATCGTTTCTGCTATTTATACAAAAACATGGTTTACGATTATAATTCCCCTGTTTTTGTCTGTGGGACCTATTGCCAATCGGTTTATTCCACAGGATGTGAATGAAGATCCAACATATATCTTATATACTTTAATAGCATTCGTTATTATTGCAGCTTTCATGATATTCATATTTATGGCTAAACGGAAAAAAATGCTGAACAATGGAGGAAAACGAAATGTCTAGCTTGCCTAATTGCCCGAAATGCTGTTCAGAGTATACATACGAGGACGGTACGCTATTTGTATGTCCTGTGTGTGCATATGAGTGGACAGCTGAATCCGAAACCAACAGTCTTGAAGACGAAAAGGTGATTAAGGATTCTAATGGAAATGTACTAACTGATGGAGATACAGTATCAGTCATTAAAGATCTTAAAGTGAAAGGCACTTCTTTCGTTATTAAGATTGGCACCAAGGTGAAAAATATTCGCCTCGTGGATGGGGATCATGATATTGACTGTAAGATCGATGGCTTTGGCGCCATGAAGCTGAAGTCGGAGTTTGTGAAGAAAGTGTAACGAAAAAGGGCCTATCCTTCCAGGGATTGGCCCTTTTTAAATCAGTTCTAGCATATCCTTTAGAGGCTCCTAAAATAGTAGTGGAAAGGTCATCACCTCTGGTTTATGATAAAGAAAGAATATTAAGAATTTCTCAAAATAGGTGGGAGCCTCATTGATACTATTAGACTACATTGTTAATCTCTCCATTTTTTCATTATTGGTCAGTGTGCCTTTAATTCTCCGCTCATTTATCAATCATAAACCGCTTAAGGACCTGCATCTTTTGGGCGGCCTGTATGCAGGAGTTATTTCTGCCATTCTTGTGGGTTTATCTTTTAACGAGCAGGGTTATTCCTATGATATTCGTTACGCCATTCTGATTTTGGTATTTTCCTATTTGGGGCCAGGGGCAGGGTTTATTACCGGAATAATTGCCCTTGTATCAAGGCTTGTAAACAGTGAGAATTGGCTGCCAGCCATAATAGGATTATCGCTTATTTTGATTGCATTTACAGTCGTACATAGATATAGCCGCCACCTTAAGGCGGTTAGAAAAACGGCCATATTATATGGTGTATATTGTGTCATTTATATTATAACGGTACCGATAATTTTTAACGTTTTTAGGGACAGCCCTATTTTTCATCTTCAATATATTCTGTTTGTGGGTCTTGGTGTCATTGTTGGGAGTTTGCTGATTGAATCCTATGAAAGATTGATACGAATCATCACAGAAAAAAAACGGATGGAAAAGACGCTGGAAGAAAGTGAGTCTAAATACCGGCTGATCGCTGAAAATACATCAGACTTAATTGCGGTAATGGACAGGGATCGCAGTTTGAGTTATCTATCACCATCACATGAGTTTGTTTTAGGATATGAAGTGCCGGAGGTGCAAAAGCTGGAAGTGGATATTGTTATTCATCCGGATGAAGCGGATAATTTTCAGGCAGGCATGCAAAGGATATTCGAAAATAATGAGCGAATGACAATGGAGTTCCGCCTAAAACACAGAGAGGGCCATTGGATTGAATTTGAGTCACGCTGTATGCCGGTTGAAGGTGAAAAGGGTGTAATCGAGCATGTTGTCATGATCAGCAGGGATATTTCTGAGCGGAAAAAAGCAGAGGAATTTCTTTTGCAGTCTGAGAAATTATCGATTGTCGGGGAGCTCGCAGCCGGGGTAGCCCATGAAATCCGAAACCCGCTTACAACCATCAAAGGGTTCCTGCAGCTTTATAGGAGCGATAATAGCCAGATTAATGAATTGCTGCTTAGCGAACTGGAACGCATTGAAAATATCACCACTGAAATGCTTTCGCTTGGAAAACCACAGGCCATACAAATGGACACGGCTGATTTAACGGATATTATAGTGAATACAGTAGAGTTATTATCCCCTCAGGCAAATATGAACGGTATCCAGTTTAAGCTGAATTATGCAGATAGTGATTTTTTAATTTCATGTGAAAAAAATCAAATCAAGCAAGTTTTTTTGAATATCTTAAAAAACGCCATGGAGGCTATGGATAAAGGAGGGGATATTGAGATTTCCCTCCAGGATAATAATGAGGGGGGATGTATTGTCTCCTTTCAGGACCAGGGCTGCGGAATCCCTGACGAATTTCTGCCGAGACTGGGTGAACCTTTTTATACATTAAAAGAAAAAGGGACTGGCCTGGGACTTATGATTTGCCACAAGATCATTAAGCAGCATCATGGCAGCATCGTATATAAAAGCAAGATTGGTGAAGGTACTTTAATAGAGATTACATTGCCGCTTTTAAGGCAGACAATTCGTTAATCAAATAAGAAAAGACGAGGAGCCTGCTGCTGCTCCTCGTCTCTTTTATTTAAAAATCAAAATTGTCGGGATCTGGTCCAACGCGTAAATGTTCATCTAAAGAATCAATCAATTCCATGTCTTGCTGAGACAGTTCAAAATCAAATAAACCTGCATTTTCTTTGATGCGATGAGGTTTTGTTGACTTAGGGATGACGATAATGCCGTTTTGCAGGTGCCACCTTAGGACAATTTGTGCAATGGATTTTCCGTGTTTTTCAGCCATTTCAGTCAGGGCCTCGTTTTCGAATAATCCGCCTTGCATTAGTGGGGCCCACGCTTCAATGTGCATATCATGTTTGGCAGCAAAGTCACGAAGTTCAGTTTGAGCCAATTTCGGGTGCAATTCAATTTGATTAATCATTGGTTTGATTTCAGCTGTTTTCAATAGATTTTCTAAATGGCTGATCTGAAAGTTGCTGACGCCAATCGCTTTGATTTTACCTTCTTTATATAAATCTTCCAGTGCTCTCCAAGTTTCTGTGTATTTCCCCTCAACAGGCCAATGGATCAAATAAAGGTCAAGATATTCAAGTCCCATTTTTTCCAATGAGGTGTTAAACGCCTTAAGCGCTGCTTCATAGCCCTGATCAGAGTTCCACACTTTTGAAGTGATAAAAAGTTCCTCTCTATTAAGACCAGACTGGCGGATGGCTTCTCCCACCCATTCCTCGTTGCCGTAGATGGAAGCTGTGTCGATGCTTCTATATCCAATTTCAATTGCTGCTTTAACAGCGGTTAATAGTTCTTCTTCCTTTTCCACTTTAAATACACCAAGGCCAATCCTAGGCATTTTAACTCCATTTGCAAGTGCTGCAGTACTTGATAAAGATAGTTTATTCATATAAGACACTCCTTAATTAGTTAGTTTGTTTCTCAAGTTTTTTTAGCCATCCCGTCAGAAATACGGCCCCAAGCACCATTACTCCGCCAATCCAGGGTGTGTGAATTAAGCCGATAGAGTCGACGATCAGTCCCCCGGCAAATGAGCCGATGGCAATTCCGATGTTAAAAGCTGCAATATTTAAAGCGGAAGCAACATTGACAGCAGAAGGAACATATTTCTCAGCCAGGTTTACCACCAGAATTTGAAGGCCTGGCACATTCATGAAAGCAAATAAGCCCATTAGAAAAATAGCAATAAGCCCAATAATTTTAAAAGGTGCTGCAAAGGTGAGCAGGCCCAGAATAATGGCTTGCAGAGCAAACATCCAAAACAATGCCTTTAATGGATCTTTATCAGAAGCTTTTCCGCCAAGAATATTGCCAATCGCCACGGCCACTCCGTAAGCAAGCAGAATAATGCTGACCCATTTTGCGCTAAAACCTGTTACATTTTCGAGAAGCGGAGTCAGATAGGTGAAAGCAACAAATGTTCCGCCATATCCAAGTGCGGTAATACTAAAAGCTAAAAGCAGTTTTCCGCTGCTTAAGATTTTCAGCTGTTCACTGAACCTGGAAGCTGGTGCTTGTTTAAGATCTTTAGGAACAAGTATGGCACTGGCGATAATTCCAATTACCCCAAGCAGCGCCACTCCCCAAAATGTGGCCCTCCAGCCAAATGTCTGCCCGATAAACGTTCCGAGCGGGACGCCTGTCACGGTTGCGACAGTCAAACCGGTGAACATAAAGGCTATCGCACTGGCGCGTTTGTTTTCAGGAACTAAATCAGCGGCAATAGTCGAGCCGATTGAGAAAAAGATGCCGTGTGAAAAAGCTGTAATAAAACGTGCAGCCAGCAAAAGGGGAAAAGAGGTGGACAGGGCTGCGACGGAATTTCCGATGATAAACAAAACCATTAATGACATGAGCAGAGACTTTCTGTTCATTTTACTGGTCAAAGCAGTTAGTACAGGTGCTCCAATGGCAACTCCCATGGCATAGCCGGAAATCAATAAACCGGCCAATGTAATGGAAATTCCCAAATCACCTGAAATGGTCGACAGCAGCCCAACAGGAACAAACTCTGTGGTTCCAATTCCGAATGCACTGATTGCGAGTGCAAGCAGGGCTGGTGTGCCGCCTTTTTCTTTTTGTGTATCTATAGCAATAGAACTCATTAGCAATGAATCCTCCTTATTTAAAGTAATGGCAGAGCAAAGAAAGCATAGCCAGGCGCCATAGCCATACTGTCTTGATGAAAGATATTATGGAGCATGCCAAACATGGTGAACAGTACGTACTTTAAAGTAATGCAGGCACTAAAAAGTAACCTATGGTCAATTTCACCATTTTGTTTTATGCTTCCTTATGCTATTATGGATGGCATGATTCGAAATGAACAGTACGCACTTTAAAGTAATGTAGGTACTTTTTAGTGCCTATAAACAACAGAGGGGGAATGAAGTTGGCTTACAATATTCCGGTAGAAGCTACATTAGATGTGATTGGCGGTAAGTGGAAAGTTGTAATCATGTGTCATTTAATTAAAGGGGAAAAGCGAACTAGCGAGTTTAAGCGCCTTATGCCTGGGATTACACAAAAAATGCTGACTCAGCAGCTTCGCGAACTTGAAGCGGATGGCGTTGTAAACCGCACTGTTTTTGATCAGGTTCCCCCTAAGGTCGTATATTCCTTAACAGATTACGGATGGTCACTTCGCCCGATCCTGGATGCGATGTGCAACTGGGGGGAAGGACATATTGAATTAACAGGCGGAGAGCTTGTGGAACAATAAAAAAAACCAGGACTCGTATGCTTTAGGCAAACGAGTCTTTTTTTGTGGCAGAGCTACTTACTCTTTATTTGTTCGCGGATACTCTCGAGCTCCTCAAGCGTTAATGAGCCAAGTGATTTCTTTATTTCTTCCTCGATTTGTTTCTTATTATTTTCCCTGTATCGGTCCCACCATTCCCGAAGGCCTTCCGTATTTGCAAGCAAATACTCGATATCGATTTCTTCCACCTCATCATCCGATAGATAATTCAAGACAGCAGCTAACATCCGATTCAGCTTGCTGACTTCATTTTCACCTTTTTCATTTGCGCTTGATGATTCTGTATCTTTTTTGCTCTCATCATCCCTGGCTTCTGCAGCTGCTTTCTTTGGCATGAAACCCCCCCCTTTCTATTGCAAATAAGATTTGCAATTAGTATTGCCTTAAAAAATTTAATAAAAAACTGAACGTTATTTATTAGTAAGCGTCTTATATGTAAAGTCGTTGCATAGGGGTGATGGATAATGAAAGAACGTGAGGCTGATTTTAATACAGATGTAAATCTAAAGGGAACAGTGAGCTTTCCGAAAGAGTCAGAAGGAAAGCTTCCTCTTGTTGTTATATTTCATGGCTCAGGTCCAGTTGACAGGGATGGCAATGCAAAGGTTATGCAGATGAATGCTTATAAGATGCTTGCTGAGTTTTTTGCTTCCATTGGGGTGGCAGTTCTCAGATATGATAAGCGGGGAGCAGGAGTGAGCGGAGGTGATTTTTATGAAACAGGAATGTGGGATTTAGTTAATGATGGGATAGCCGCCGTGAAGGCGGCGCGAGAGCTGCCGGAAATCAATCCTGAAAGAATTTTTCTGCTGGGTCATAGCGAGGGGTGCTCTTTAATTCCTCCTATTAATGGGCAGGCAGATGCTGCGGGAATTATCCTGCTTGCCGGTCACGCGGATAATGTCAGAAAGGCTTCTGAATTACAAGCAAGACTGCTGGAAGAGGAAGTTAAAGAGATGAAGGGGGTTAATGGTGTTCTTCTTCGTGCTTTAAAAGTTCATAAAACTGCTGTCTCCAAACAAAAGAAGGTTTTCGATGAATTGATGGAATCAGAGAAGACGGTGATGAAAAAAGGATTTACAAAGATTAATGCAAAATGGGCACGAGAGCATTTTCAATATAATATAAAAGAAGATTTGGCCGCGATTACCTGTCCAGTTCTTGCAATTACCGGGAAGAAAGATGTTCAAGTAAATCCTGAGCATGTGCATCTTTTTGCTGAAAAAGTGAATGGCCCGGCTGAGAGCTATAATGTGCCGAATATGAACCATCTCCTTAGGGACCAGGAAGAAGAAACTTCTATGATAAAGCTGAAGTCAATTTATAAAGGAAGTATTTCAAAGCCACTGAGCGCTGAAATGCTAAACATTATTGAAGATTGGGCTAAAAGGTATATTCTTTAAAGAAGAAAAACTGTATGCGCGCCATGTGTGAGAAAAAATTATTGCGCATGCGATTTTTTTATATAAGGTATTGACTACTGGGTCTATATTATTGTAAGATAGTCTTTGTCGCTTAGAGGTATCCACACAGCGGCGGCAGATATAAGCTTTCAAAACTGTTTGAACATCAAACAGAAAAAAGCAAAAAAGATTGTTGACTTCTTAAAGAGAAGATGATAAGATAAATTTCGTTGTCACTTCGAAAGAAGTTATCGCATTAGTTCTTTGAAAACTAAACAAAACAGAAACGTCAACGTTAATTCTTTAGTCTTTTTTGAAAAGACAATTTATGAGCTTAATCAACTCTTATATGGAGAGTTTGATCCTGGCTCAGGACGAACGCTGGCGGCGTGCCTAATACATGCAAGTCGAGCGGACAGATGGGAGCTTGCTCCCTGAAGTCAGCGGCGGACGGGTGAGTAACACGTGGGCAACCTGCCTGTAAGACTGGGATAACTCCGGGAAACCGGGGCTAATACCGGATAATTCTTTCCCTCACATGAGGGAAAGCTGAAAGATGGTTTCGGCTATCACTTACAGATGGCCCGGCATTAGCTAGTTGGTGAGGTAACGGCTCACCAAGGCAACGATGCGTAGCCGACCTGAGAGGGTGATCGGCCACACTGGGACTGAGACACGGCCCAGACTCCTACGGGAGGCGAGTAGGGAATCTTCCGCAATGGACGAAAGTCTGACGGAGCAACGCGCGTGAGTGATGAAGGTTTTCGGATCGTAAAACTCTGTTGTTAGGGAAGAACAAGTACCGGAGTAACTGCCGGTACCTTGACGGTACCTAACCAGAAAGCCACGGCTAACTACGTGCCAGCAGCCGCGGTAATACGTAGGTGGCAAGCGTTGTCCGGAATTATTGGGCGTAAAGCGCGCGCAGGCGGTTCCTTAAGTCTGATGTGAAAGCCCCGGCTCAACCGGGAGGGTCATTGGAAACTGGGAACTTGAGTGCAGAAGAGAAGAGTGGAATTCCACGTGTAGCGGTGAAATGCGTAGAGATGTGGAGGAACACCAGTGGCGAAGGCGACTCTTTGGTCTGTAACTGACGCTGAGGCGCGAAAGCGTGGGGAGCAAACAGGATTAGATACCCTGGTAGTCCACGCCGTAAACGATGAGTGCTAAGTGTTAGAGGGTTTCCGCCCTTTAGTGCGCAAACGCATTAAGCACTCCGCCTGGGGAGTACGGCAAGGCTGAAACTCAAAGGAATTGACGGGGCCCGCACAAGCGGTGGAGCATGTGGTTTAATTCGAAGCAACGCGAAGAACCTTACCAGGTCTTGACATCTCCTGACAACCCTAGAGATAGGGCGTTCCCCTTCGGGGACAGGATGACAGGTGGTGCATGGTTGTCGTCAGCTCGTGTCGTGAGATGTTGGGTTAAGTCCCGCAACGAGCGCAACCCTTGATCTTAGTTGCCAGCATTCAGTTGGGCACTCTAAGGTGACTGCCGGTGACAAACCGGAGGAAGGTGGGGATGACGTCAAATCATCATGCCCCTTATGACCTGGGCTACACACGTGCTACAATGGATGGTACAAAGGGTCGAGACCGCGAGGTTAAGCGAATCCCATAAAACCATTCTCAGTTCGGATTGCAGGTCGCAACTCGCCTGCATGAAGCCGGAATCGCTAGTAATCGCGGATCAGCATGCCGCGGTGAATACGTTCCCGGGCCTTGTACACACCGCCCGTCACACCACGAGAGTTTGTAACACCCGAAGTCGGTGGGGTAACCATTTGGAGCCAGCCGCCTAAGGTGGGACAGATGATTGGGGTGAAGTCGTAACAAGGTAGCCGTATCGGAAGG